>NZ_BOQN01000081.1 GCF_018332695.1 Paractinoplanes toevensis | reverse complement strand
AACATTCCAAACACTCCCTAGGTCGGCGGCGCCGTCGGCCGGGGACTCGAGCCCGAAATAGACTTCGTCGACTCTCAAGGCCATTGCGGCGCCCATGCACATCAGGCACGGCTCGAGGTTGACCGCGAGCCGGACCGGGTGGGTCCGGGGCCGCCAGCCGAGCTGCCCGTCGGCGTCGGTCATGGCGAGCAGATCGGCGTGCACGAGCCGCTGCTGCCGCCGGCGGTCCTGGGTATACGCGGTGGCGATGATCTCGCCGCCGTACTCGACGACCGCGCCGATCGGCATCTCGCCGGCCGCCATGCCGTCCTCGGCGGCGGTGATCGTGGCCCGAACCAATTCGTCCGGCGTCACCGTGCCGCCTGCGTGTGCTCGGGTAGATGGGCTTGCAAGTCCCAGCCGGGCAGATCCGCGCTCTGGTGCGGGGTAGCACCGCCGTGTACCGGGATGCGTCCGGGCGTCCGGCGTTCTCCCATCCGCGCAGCCAGGCCCTGACTGTGGTGAGCGATGCCGAGTCGCTGCGGTCGGCGATGATTGTGCCGTCGGTGAGGATCACGGCAGCGGAACTAGCAGTGCTGTGGCCGATACCGCGGGCCTGGGCGCGTAGTGAGGCGACGGTGCGGTGTGGGCCGCCGGTGATCGCCGTGTAGATGTTCCAGGACTGCCAGTCCAGCGGGCCGCGCTCGTAGGGTTCGGTGTGCTGGTGGTTGAGCAGCCGGTCCAGGGTGGTGCGGGCGCCGCTGCGCAGCGGGTCGTCGGTGTTTCGCCAGCCGATCGAGACCCACGATGGTGCCGGGCCGCGGGTGCTCCAGTCGACCCACCGGCCCGGCACGCTCAAGGCGTCCTCGACCGCGGTGGGTGTGCTCTGCGCGTACCCGCCGAAGACGACCGCCTCGACCTGCGGCCGTCCGCCCGCGTGGGTGATCGTGGCGACCAGAGTGGTCGACGGCTGCGCCGCGATCGGCAGGCAGGCCACCAGCCGGCAGCCGGGGGCGAGCTGGTCTGTCCACGTCTGCGGGAGCCGCGGGAAGGCACACCACGCGATGATCCGATCGAACGGGGCCGACGCTGGGTGGCCGGTAGCACCGTCGGCGACGTGGCAGGTCACGCCGGTCACCCCTCGTTGATGATGTAGCAGATTCGCCCACCCGGCCAGGTGCTCGCTGATATCGAGACTGGCCACCTGCCCGTCGGCGCCGGCGAGGGTGGCGAGTAGCGCACCGGAGTAGCCAGAGCCCGTCCCGATCTCCAGCACCCGGGCGCCTTCGAAGACGCGCAAAGCGGTCAGCTCGCGGCGGATCGAGGCCGCGTCGGAGCGATGCAGGGTCTCTCCGCGCTGGTCGTGGTGGGTGTAGAAGCGTTCCGGTACGGCGCTGAACGCGGCGTCGATGGTGTCCAACGAGGCTCTCTTTCGCAGGATTGGCGGCGGCAGGGTGGGGCGGGATGGGTGGGTGTGGTCAGAACAGGGTTTCCTGCCCGGAGCCGGTCGCCGGTGGGGGTAGTCCGGCGAGGTGGCGTAGTTGGGCCAGGTGCGACCAGCGGTAGCGGGTGCTGCCGTCCTCCAGGAGCCGGCGCAAGACCTTGGCGGTGACCGCAGCGTCGGCGAGGGCACGGTGCCGTTCGGCCGGGACCGGAATGTTCAGGTGGTGCAGGAGGTCGTCGAGGCGGTGTGAGCCGAGTTCGGGGTAGCAGGCGCGGGCCAGGCGCAGGGTGTCCAGCATCGGCGTTGCGGCCAGGGTAGGGCAGGCGTGGGCGTAGCGGCGCAGGATGCCGGCTTCGGTCGGAGCATGATGCGCGACCGTCAGATACGGCGGCCGCGTCAGGAGGACGTCGAGACCGGCGAGTACCGCAGCCGCAAGCGGTCGGCCGGTGAGCATTGCTGCGGCAATGCCGGTCTGCCGGGTGTCGGCCGGTGTCAACGGCGCGTGTGCCGGTGGATGGATCAGCGCCTCGTATCGGGCGACACAGTCCAGACCCTCCGGGCGTGTCCGCAGGATGACGGCGCCGACCTCGATCGGTTCCGGTGGAAAGCCTGCGGGCGTGGTGCCCTCGAAGTCGAGGATCACGAAGCCGATGTTCGCGAACGCGGGGTCGCGAAGGTACCGGTCGAGGCTTGTCACGGCAGGTCTTGGCCTTGGTTGGTGCGGATCTGGCGGACCAGCTGGCCGGCGGCGCGGCGGCTGGTCAGGTGGAGAAGTTCGGCGTGGCCGCCGTGCTCCCGCACACCGGCCAGTACCCGGGACAGGTGCCGCCCGCCGATACAACAGGACGTATCTGACGACCTCTGCAGATATGCAGTCGTAGACGCCGTCGGCGTGCTGACCGCCGCGGTAGCGCAAGCTGCGGTGCAGGATGCCGGTCAGGCCCACCAGCGGGTGCGGGTCGAGCACGATGATCGTGTCCGCCGCCGCAGCCCTGAGCGGGAGAGACGCGAGGCTGTTCCCGTCGATGACCCACCGGTCTCGGGCCACGACGTCGCGCTGGCGGGCCGCGAAGTCTTCTTCGGAAACGAGGCGCCATTCCGGGGTGTAGCGCAGCACGTCGAGGTGGGTCACCGGGATGTCGAGCAGCGACCCGAACCAGTTGGCCAGGACGGTCTTCCCGGCTCCCCCCGCCCCGACAATGGCGATCCGTTGCACCCGTTCTCCTCCACCTGATTTCCTGGTCCGCTCAGCGGATGCCGACCGGCTGGTAAGGACACCGACGGCCATGCCAGCCAAGCAGCCGACGATCCCGAACCACCGTGGACATCGATCGCGCAGCACCGTTCATTGGTCACGGCACTCACGGTCGGCAGCTGCGGCACGGTGTCCGGCCGAGGTTCTGCCACCGGGTGCCATGTCATCCAAGGCAGCAGGATGACGCTGGCCAGTAGCAGGCCGGCGAGCAGCAGCAACGTGGTGCGGGCGCTGAGGAACGCGGCCGTCAGCCCGGCGGCGGCGATCACTATCGGTTGGATGGTTTTGCTGCTGACTGCCCAGGCGGCGGTGACCCGGCTCAGGTAGCCGTCGCCGACGGCCTGCATGCGGTAGGTGGCGAAGGCAGGGTTGAAGATCCCCGCGCACAGCAGCAACGCCGAGTCCGCGGCGACGATCAGGGCGAGGCCACCGGTGGAGGGTCCGGCGAGGGGTACCAGGCCCATCCACACGCAGCGGGCGGCCCCGGCGATCAGCAGCGTGCGCATCATCCCGACCCGCCGCATGATCCTCGGTGCGAGCAGGGAGCCGAGGACACCGGCGGCGCACGGTAGGCCGAGGGCGAGGCCGTACTGCTCGGGAGTGAAGGCGAGGTCGCGCAGCATCCAGATCGCGAGTAGCGGGCTGGACGCCATGATCAGGCCACCGAAGATCATGGCGTGCAGGAACAAAGCCCGCAGAACGGGACGGGCGGCGATGTGCCGCCACCCAGCGGTCATCTCCGCTATCGGGTGACGGTCGGCTGACGGCGTGGGCGGGGCGGGTTCGTGATGCCGGATCCGGGCCAGACCGAGCGCGGAGAGCAGGAAGCTGGCCGCGTCGACGGTGATCGCGGTCAGGGCGCCCAGCCAGCCCGCCAGCAGCCCACCGGTAGGTGGGCCGACCGTGTTCGCCGTCCAGAACGTGGTCTCCCAGCGGCTGTTGATCACCACGAGCCGCTCTGGGGGCACGAGCCCTTTCACGAACGGGGTGCTCGCCGCAGTGGACAGGATCGCCCCGATCGTCTGCACGGCCCCGACGACACAGAGCTGAGCGAAGCTCAGGACATGTAGCAGGGCTGCGACCGGGACGCTCGCCAAGGTGATGCAGCGCAGCAGGTCCGCGCCGATCATCGTCGGGCGTTTGCGGTGAAACTCCACCCACGGCCCGAGCGGCACAATCGTTGCGGCCCCGGCGATGCCGGCCACGGCGGCGAGTAGCGAAATCTGCCAGTCCGTAGCGTCGAGCAGCAGGATCGCGACGAGCGGCAGGGCACCGGTCCCGATTCCGCTGCCGGCCTGGCTGACCGCGTACGCGGCCCACGCCCGCCCCACGTCCGATCCCCCGAGCCGCCCGGTGAACAACCCGGCGCCCGCGCGTGCCTGCGCCGGAATCTCTGCGGTAGTCGGTGTGCGGCCGCCCGGGGTCCGGGTCATCGCCGGCCCGCTCGCTCGCCGTCGCCGGGTCGGGTGCCGGCCGGTGGGTCGAGGAGGTGGTCGGCGACACGGTCGGCGGCGTCCGGGTGACCGAGCAGCCGTGCGTTGACGGCCATCGCCGCTCGCCTGCCGGTATCGGCCAGCAGGTCGAGCACCACCTCGCACAGCCGATGCGGGTTCGGGCTGTCGAGCATGACCGCGGCGTTGTGCTCGGCCAGATGCCGGGCGGTACGGCGTTGCTCGTCCCCGCCGGTCGGCACCAGGGGAATCAGCACCATCGGTTTGCCCAGCGCGGTCAGCTCGGCGACCGTACCCGCCCCGGCTCGGGCGACCACGAGGTCGGCGGCGGCCAGCAGATCCGGTAACTCGTCGTGCAAGTAGGCGACCGGCCGGTACCGGGCCGCCAGCGACGCGGGCAGCCCGGCCGCCACCTGCCGGGCCTGTTCGATGTTGGCGGGGCCGGTCTGGTGGACCAGCTGACAGACCGGCAGCAACTGCGGCAGGACCTCAGCGACCAGCTGGTTGATCTGCTGGGCGCCCTGCGCGCCGCCGCTGACCAGCACCACCGGCACCCCGCCGTCGAGGTTCAGCGTCATCCGGGCCCGTTCGGGGTTGCCGGACAGGAGTTGCGGGCGGATCGGGTTGCCGGTCACCACCGCCCGCCGCTGTGCCCGGACCGGTAGATGCCGCATCGAGGACCGGTGGCTGAGCAGGACCCGGTCGGCCAGCCGGGCCAGGACCCGGTTCGCCGCGCCGACGGCGAGGGTCTGCTCGTGCACGACGAGGCGGCGGCGTAGCAGCCAGGCGGCGACACCGACCGGCAGCGCCACGTATCCGCCGGTCGCGAAGACCACGTCCGGGCGGAACCCGGCCACGATCCGGGTCGCCTGGCCGATCCCCACCGGGACGCGTGGCAGATCGGTCAGGTTCGCCCACCGTTCGCGGCGGTTCGGCGACCGCCGGAACCGGCCGGTGCTGACCTGCGCGAACGGTATCTGCTCGGCGGCAGCCACCCGGGCTTCCAGGCCGTCGCCGACGCCGACCCATAGCACCTGCACGTGCCGGCCGGAGGCGGCGCGGGCCTGCACCGCCCGGATCGTGGTCAACGCCGGATAGGTGTGCCCGCCCGTCCCGCCACCGGTGACCAGCAGCCGCAACATCCCACCGCCCGTGCTCATGCCGCGGGGCCAGGTTGTCCGGGAGGCACGACCTTCACTCCCGGCCACCGCGTACCCGGATCGTGCCGGGCCAGCCGGGCCAAGGACTGCTCGACGCTGACCCGGCGGGCGTTACGTCGCCAAACCCCGTCGAGCAGGTCCTCGAGACCTAACGGCGCGCACACCTCGATCGTGTCGTCGCCGGTCAGGCGGGCGGCGACGGCGGTCGCGGTCTCGGGCCACGTCGCGACCGCGTCGCGGATCGAGGTCAACGCCTCGACCGGGCCGCCGCCGAACCTGCCCGGGTACCAGGTGTGCACGGCCGCCTGGTTCTTCGCCTCCCACAGCACACCCGACAACCGTCCGGCGAGCCGGCCGGTCGCGCGCAGGTCGTTGTCGCGGCTCAGATCAGCGGGGTCGAAGAACGCCACGTCGACGTCCCGCACGTTCTCGGGCCGGAAACCAGAGCCGTAGCGTTCACCCCACACCAGGTCCCGCAAGACCCCGGCACCGATCCACGCGTCGGCCAGGCCCTCGTCGCGGACCGCACCGAACACGTTCATCAGCCACGGACTGGACCGGATCAGATCGGCCAGAACGTTCTCCACGAAGTTCCTCCTCGTGTGCGGCGACGGCAACCGGGTTCAGCGGCGCCCGTCTTCCAGGTAGGCGGTCCCGCCCTCGTGGCGGGGCAGGGATCACGGTGACATCAGTCAACGGGCTCTCCCCGGTCGCGAGCCGTGCCGCCGCTCTGCAATGCGGTGGCGGTGGGCGGCCGGGTCGCCGTGACGGTCGTCGGTGATGGACTGTTCAGGCGTGGGCGGACCTTGTCCGCCACCCGGCCCAGAACCGTCAGCGGGTCGTAGCCGAGGCTGGCCGCCGCGACCAGCGCGGTGAAGGCGACATCGCCGAGCTCGTCGGCCACGTCCTGCCGACCGTGGGTGAATCCTTTGCGGGGGTTCTGCCCTATCGTGCCGATCCACGCGGCCGCGGCTTCGCCCGCCTCCTCCACGATCTTCAGGATCCGCAGGCCCAGCTCGGCGTCGCCGGTGCCGTTGTGCTCGTCCAGCCAGTCCCGGGCCAGCTCGATCGCCTCCCAGATCGCGGTGTCGTGGCCGTCGGCGATTTGCGGCGCCGGCCTCCGGGTCCCCGGTGTGGTGGTCGTTCACGGAAGTTGGCCTCCGTTCGGTGTGTGGCGTTCCCGGGGTTGGCCGGCGTGGTTTTTCTGGGCGCAGCGCCGGCAGAGCAGGGGGCAGGGGGTCAGCGCGGCTGTTTCGGTGAGGTCGCTGTCGTGCAGGATCCGCGCCACGCTGTCCTCAACCGTGGATTCCTCGGTGATGATCTGCTCGCCGGGCAGTCCGAGTAGATCCATCGGGGTGTACCAGCCGCGCATCGTCTCGGCGGTGACGTGGGCGAGGTCCGGGCGGCCGGCGTGCCGGTGCAGCGTCTCGTCGAACGACACCTCGAGCCAGAACGCGAACGTTGGCCCACGGTGGTCGGCTATCAGCTCACGCAGGGCCGGCCCGTACTGCCGCGTGTGCAGAATTCCTTCCAGCACCACGTGATAGCCGGAGTCCAGGGCCGCGCGGACCACGGTCGTAATGAAGCCGGGCGCAACCCGTGGTGCGTGGTCGCTGCCGTGCTCGCGCAGCACGACCCGGCGCAGGTAGTCCTGCTCGATCAGGGCACACCCGCGGCCGTAGCGGCGCCGGACCTCAGCGGCGACGGTTGACTTTCCACTGCCACTGTTCCCCCGGATGATCACGAGCGTCGGCGCCAGGGACACGCTCACCTACCTTCTCCGAGGGTGGATACGAGTTCGAACAGCCGGTCCACCGCCGTGCGGGCTGCCGTCGACGCCGGCCACAGCGTGGGCAGACGGTCGTCGAGCAGGTGACGCAACTGTTCGACGATGGTGATGTCGGGGATGTTCAGCTGGTTGCAAATCGCGGCCCGGCGCGACCGGTCGCCGCGCGCGTGATATTTGGCGGCCAGCTGGACCAGCAGGAGCAGGGTGGCCGGGTCGTCCGGGTCCGAGCCGCTGGTGTCTGTCGGCGGACATAGGGCGAGCAGGTCCAACAGGCCCAGCTTCGAGCGCGGCATGCGGCCGCGTTCCATCAGCACGCGGCTCCCCGTGGGCACCGCGACCGTGATCGACGGCCACAGATACATGTCGACCAGAACCGGAAGACCGGCCATCTCCAGACACACCGAGAGGAACGCGCCGCCGTCCGGCGCGTTCCTCGGCTTCGGCCGGACGAACAGCACCGTGCCCGGCAGTCCGAGCCCCCCGAACGGGTGGGTGCGCAGGGCGGCCGGGACGGGGCCTTCGATGGCGACGATCAGATCCACGTCGCTGAAACCGTCGCCGTCTGCCCGGCCCAGGGAGCCGACCAACCACACCCCCGCGGCCAGCGGGTTGTCCGACAGCACCTCGACGGCCTCGTCCAACCACCTGCCGCGCGCGGTGACAACGCGCCCGAGTACCTCGGCGCTGGCCGGCGGTCGGGCTGTTGCTTTCGTCGGCTCGGAGTCGCTGGTCACCCCAGCTCCTCGCTGACGGTCGAACGGTCCGCACGGGTCTGGTAGCCGGAAGCTTGCAACGCGAACAGGGTCGCGTAGCGGCCGCCGGCTGCCATCAGCTCGTTGTGCGTTCCCTGCTCATCGAGTCGCCCGTCGTGCAGGACGTAGATCCGGTCGGCGTCGATGACGTTGGCCAGCCGGTGGGTGATCAGGACGGTGGTCTTGTCGCCTTGGCGGGAGCGGATCGACTGGAACAGAGCGTGCTCGGCGCGCGGGTCGAGCGCCGACGACGGCTCGTCCATGAGCAGCAGCTCGGCGTCACGGTAGAAGCCACGTCCGGCGGTGATGCGCTGCCATTGCCCGCCGGACAGTTCCTGCCCGTCCTTGAACGTGCGATCGAGGAGGGTTTCGTAGCCGTGGGGCAGGGCGGTGATCGGGTCGTGGGCGGCGGCCTGCCGGGCCGCGGCCTCGATCCGCTCCTGCACCGGTTCCGCGTCCAGGTCACCCATGGCGATGTTCGTCGCCGCCGTGTACGGCCACCGGTGGTGGTCCTGCATGACGACCGCGGTCCGCGCCCGCAGGCCGCCGGTGTCCCAGTCGCCGTACGGGCGGCCGTTCCACTCGATCACCCCGCCGGTCGGGGTGCGCAGACCGGCGATCATGGCGGCCAGGGTCGACTTGCCGGAGCCGTTCTCGCCGACGAACGCGACCGTCTGCCCGGCAGCGATGGTGAGGCTGACGTCGTCGACCGCCGCAATATCGCGGTCAGGGTATCGCAGGCTGACCCCGCGGACCGTCAGCTCCCGCAACGGCCCTGGTTTCTCGGCCGCCGCGGCCGGCGTACGAAGGTAGGCGGCAGCTCGGGCGAGGAAGTCGACATACTGCTTGAGGAACTGGCCATTGGTGAACACCCGGTCGAGCTGGAACGTCACCGACGCCAGGGCACGCTGCGCGGCCTGGATGGCAACCACGCAGGTCACCGACGCCGCGAGGGGGACGTGGCCGGCCAGTAGCAGCCAGCCGAGCAGCACCCACACCCCGCCGAGGCCGAGGCCGCTGATCGTCGCGCCGATGCTGGTCATCGTGGTCGTACGCCGGGCCAGATCCAGATCCACGTCAGTCTGGGCCTGCATCACCCGGTCGAACTGGCCCAGCACGAAGTGCCGCAGGCCGTAGCCGCGTAGTTCCGGTGCCGAGTTTCGTTCGGCCATCTGCCTTTGCAGGACCCACAACCGGCGCCGGCGGACCGACCCGGCTACGAACGTGGCGTAGCGAAGGTGCCCGGCCCGTAACGCCGCATACGCATTCGGCACCGTCGCGACCAGCAGAGCGAGCAGCAGCAGCGGGTTGATCAGGGCAACAGCGATAGCGACCGCGGTCAGGTTCACGAGCCCGGCGAACATGTTCGACGTCTCCTGCACCAGGGTCGCCGCGCTGTCCGGGCCGCGGGTGGCGCGCTCCATGTCGTCGGCGAACGCGTCCTGGTCGAAGGCGGCCAGTTCCACCGCGGTGGTGACCTCGAACAGGCGGCGTTCGGCCGTCTGGGTCACCCGCGGGGTCAACCCGTTCTGGGCATACCCCACCACGATCCCCAGGCCACCCCGAACCGCGGTGACAATGGCCAGCAGGATCAGCGCGGGCAGCGCAGCCTTCACCCGGTCGGGGGTCGGACCACCAGCGAACAACTGCACGAGGAACCGCTGCGTCGACAGCAGCCCGAACGTCGCCATCGACCCGGCCACCAGCGTCGCCACGGCCACGACCAGCGTGCGTACGCGATCGGCGCGCCAGCTGATCGCCAATGCTTCGCGGACCAAGCCGGGCAGCTCGGCGAACACCCCGAACACACCGGTCTCCGCCCGCCTGCGGATCCCCACCTCCCAATCCGCGGCCCGCAGTTCAGGAAGGACGGAGTCGAGCACACCGGTGCCACCGCGTTGCGGCGGAATCGGATCCTCGATGGTGGTCTTTCCGGTCGTGGCGCTCACCGGTGTTCGCCTCCTGGAGTCCGCGCAGGGCAGTGGCAGCTGGTGACGGGCATGGACGGGTGTCGCGGCCGGTCATGCCATATCGGTACCGGCCGCCGAAGACCCGGCGCGATGCGACGCGCAGGGCCGGTCGCCGGGGCGGGGGCCTCAGGTCGCCCAGCCGGAGGACTCACCCGTATCCCGACCATGCGACCTCGTCCGGGAGAGGTCGTCGTCGATACCGGCGCAGTGTCACATGCTGTGGCGTACGCCTGCCGGAACCGATGTCCGTCCTCGCCCGATCGGGCCGCCTCAGCGTCTACGCCGACGCTTTATCCATGGTCAGGATCTCCCAGCGGACGCCGGACGGGTCTTCCACGAAGACCGCGTAGTAGCCCGGCATGTAGTCGTACTCCTGCGGCGGATGCACCACGAGGCCAGTACCGACCTTCACGACCGCGTCGTGAACCGCGTCGACAAGATCGCGGCCGTCGACAGCGAACGCGAAATGCTGACTCCCGGGCCGGCCGTGCGTATGCAGAGCGCGGTCGTCGCCCTCGACGGGGTAGAGCAAGATCTCCGGCTCGACCCCGCCCCAGGTACAGATCGCCGGGTCGACGGTGCCGGGCTTATAGCCCAGGGCGCCGAGGAAGGCGTCGTACCAGACTCGGCCAGTCTCAAGGTCGGCTGCGGTGACGGCCAGGTGGTGCAGGATCAGAGGCATCGTGATCGGTCCTTTCGCAGAATCTTCGGGACGTGCCGGTGTTGTGGTTGTTTAGGTGGTCGTGAGGTCGAACGGGCCGGTCAACGAACGGATGCGGTCCAGGGCACGACCCCGCGTCGGCCGCGCCGACGCCTATCGAGAGCCCGGCGTCGGGCAGGTAGACGTCGTCGGTGACGGCGGAGGTGCTCAGGTGCCAGCCGATCACATTGGGCTGGGTGGTGAGGGTGGCTGCGAGTTCGGCGTGCTGGTCGAGCGTGACCTGCGGTCGGCGTTCGGGAACGGTGTAGCAGCAGGCGATAGCGGTGGCCAGCATGGTCCCGTGCGCTGCCGTGCTGGTGGCGGTAGAGACCGGATCGCCGAGACAGGCGCGTAGGTGCAGCAGCCGGGGTCGACGCCGGTGCGGGCCTGCACGGAGTGCGCGACCAGCCCGGAGGCGGGGCGGATCCCGATGTCGAGGAGTACCAGATGCCGTCGTCGAGGCGGAGTTCGACGTGCCTGGCGCCGTCGTGCAGCCCGACCGCGGCCGGCAAGGCATCGGTGATCTTGCCGAGGGTGGGCAGTGTGTCGGTGGTGGCCGGACGTGTCGGTGGGTGAGCATGACCCGGTCCACGAACGGGTGAACCTTGGTGGCGGTCCCCTTCTCGGGCACGACACAGCGGACGGTGCGGCCGTCGGCGATGAGCAGGCGCAGGATCGAGACGTCGTGGGCCGGGCGCCAGAGGGTGCGACAAGCTTTGACGTGCGACCGACAATGAGCTGTGTCTTCGTAGAAGCGCGGACTCTGACCACGGCACAGCAACGAACGCATGTAGACCTTCGATCAGGGCTTAGGAAACGAAGCCGTCCGAAACTCTGGTCAGGCCATCATGTGCGTGCTCCCGGGCACGAACCGCAGGGGACGAGGCACACGCGGCGGCATGCTTGTCCTGATCAGATACGCCTCTGTCTTTACAGCGGATGCCAGCTATAGGACTTGGTTTGGCGAGCCGGCCTCTCATCTCGAGTTTCGGTAGCTCGCCAACTGGGATGTCCAGGCGGCTAGGTCATGCATCCAAGCCGCGGTCGATCCCGCCGACTTCGATGCCCACTTCTGCGCGTTCCTCATCGCGAAGTAGTTCAAAACCCCCGGATCGGCTTCCCGCCACGCGGGCTGTAGTGCCAGCCATCGCTCGGCCTGCTCGGGGGCGTGTCCGGCGCCGATCAGCCACGGGGCGAGCATGGCCGGCTCAACCCACGGTGCGGCCTTGGCTGCCATGGCCCAGTCGACGATCCTCAGGCCGCGAGGAGTCACGATCAGGTTAGCCGGGCCGAGGTCGGTATGAACGAGGGTGTCGCCGTCCATCGCGGGGTGCTCGAACCCGAGCCGTCCCTTCGGACTGAGCAGCGGCACATCGGGTGCTGGCGTGTTGCTGAGCACTGTCAGTGCTTCACCGAGAAGATCCAAGTCGGGGCTTCCTGGGGACAGGTCAGCGCGCGGGCCTTCGCAGTGTTCGAAGCCCACCACCAACCATCCGGCCGCCTCGAAGTACCACTCGACTGCTGGTGAGTGAGACCGGCTGACGGCCTCACTCACTCGCAGCTCGAAACGCAGTGACCGGACACCGAAGTCGGTGCGCGCCGCCTTGACGAACACCTTCCCGGTCGTCCCGGTGACGGTTGCGGCTATCTCCGCGTGGTCACCGGCCGTGGCCGGGATGATGTGAGATCCGCCGACCCGGTCGGCTACCTCTTTGGTGACGGCCTCGGGCAACGCGGTCCAGTCAATGCGCATCGATCAGTTGGCCTTTCAGATTCCCGGGTTCGGCGGGCAGCAGGACTTCGCCTCGCCATCCCAGAACTCGGGGTCGATGTAGTAGCCGGTCGCCTTCAGAGCCTGGCGGGTGTACTCCATGGAAGAGCCGTCCGCCATGCCCTCCGTCAGGATCGGTACGTGGTGCACGAAGCTTCCCGCGACCTGCTGGCAGGCGGCTTGATACGGCTCGGTGTGTTGCAGCGCCGCGTGCCAGGCGGCATCGACGGGCTCGGTCGGGACGACGCGGTAGGACCGGCCGTCCGGCAGTAGACGGCCGAAGTCGGGGTCGTTTTGCGAATCGGCGTGGGCCTTCAGCATGAGCAGCAGTTGCCCGACGGCCCGCCGCGCGTAGGTCTTGGTGACCTCCTGCCGTACAGCGAAGAACTCGGCCAGTTTGTCGAAGGTCTCCGCGTCGATGAGGGTCTGGGGGTCTTTGTCTGCCTGGACCAGCGACGGGTTCGTGAGGGTCATGGCTCCTCCTGGGTGTATGGATCGCCGGCGTTCTGTTGCGCCGGGGAAATCCCGAATGGATGGTTTATCGGTGATGGACGTTGGGGTTGTGTCGTGGTGCGTGGGAGATGTAGTCGACGTTCGGCTCGGTGCGTGCTTCGTGGAGCAGTTCGGCGGCCAGCGCGGTGACGTCGGCGCCGGCCAGCCACTGCGTCAGCAGGTCTCGCGCTGCGGCGACCTGTCCGGCGAAGGCAGCGGGGTCGACAACGCTCGCGGGCGGGATGACCCGCCGTAGGGGGGTCGAGGTGAGCGCGGCCTGCGCCAGCTTTCCGGCGATCCAGTAGCCGGTGCGCTCGCGGGCCACGAAGGTCACGTGGATGCTTTCCTCCGTCTGGCCACGAGCGTGCGGGTTGTGCATCCAGCCGCGCGGCAGTATCAAGATCTGGCCGGGCTCGAGGTCTAGCTCGAAGTCGGGTCGCATCGATTTCATGCGGTTGAGGACGTCGCTGCCTGGCGAGGTGTTGGAAGCGAACTGCCCATTGTGAGGTTCTTCGACCCCAGGCTCCCAGATTTGCCAGGTCTTCCTACCGGCTAGCTGGTAGACCAGACCCATGTTCTGATCCCAGTGGTGATAGAGACCTTGCGCCCCGGCCGGGGTGACGAAGCCGGTGGCGTAGGTGCCATATCCGGTCTCGTTCTGTATCGCCGAGCACATCGCATTCACAACTGGACACCAGCGGTGCAGGTTGCGTAGCTGGACGGTGTAGCCCCGGCCGCGCCATTTCGCGATCTTGCCGGGGTCGAGGTAGCCGTCCGTTGTGTAAGCCCGGGAGTGCAGCGCCGTCCCGTCCTTGATCACGATGAGTTGCTCTGCTGGCGCAGTGCCGCCGGCGAGATAGCCGTTGATTAGTTCTGCATTGACAATGCTCTCAATGCGGCTGTCGACGGGCGGTGAGTGAAGCGCCGGCTTGGCCGGCCAGACGGTCAGCAACTCGCGGACCATGGCCTTGTCGAACAACATCGTGAGGGACATTTCCATCCTCCAGATTGTGGGAGAGGTCAGGTCCGAACTGCGGGTGGCTCCGTGAACCCGCTGCGATCCAGGATCATCTGACCGATACGCACAGCGTCGTGATCGGGCTGGCGGTAATCAGCACGTGCTGCCCTCAGCCTGGCGCCGAGGTTCTTCGTAGGTGAATGTTGTTTCCCCGCAGGTTGGACACCAGCGTTGTTTGACCTTGAAGCTGAGAAGGTCGGTGAGGAACCCGGTCACCAACGCGGCGGCCAACGCCACGTTGGACAAGCCATTCACCTCCCGGTTCATCAGCCGACAGACCGCGCGGACGTGGCTTCTGGTCCATGTCCGGACCGTGAGCGTCCGCGGCCCGGTTGCCGGGCGGCGGAGGCGCTGATTCGCGCTGAGCTCTGACGGTAGGGTGGGTGCGGAGCGGCAACCGGGAAATTGTTTACCGGTCGATCCGGTGTGGGTGGTCAGGATGGCCAGATGCGAGGCATGACCGATGACATGACCAATGGGCAGCGTGTTGCGTTCTATCGCCGCCGCCGCGGCCTGTCACAAGAGGTTCTTGCCGGCCTGGTCGGCAAAACCGCCGAGTGGCTACGCAAGATCGAAACCAACCGTGCCGAACTGGATCGTCTCTCGGTGATCCGCGCGCTCGCCAAGGTGTTGGACGTGTCGTTGGGGGACCTGATAGGCGAACCCAGTCTTTTCTCGTGGTCCGCCGAATCGGGGAATGAAACAATTCCGGCGTTGCGGGCCGCCTTGCACGACTTCCGCCATCTCACTCCCGCCATCCGATCTCTTTCCGATGACGAACCTCCGTTGCTGTCCGCCATCGGGCGCGACGTGGATGGCGCCTGGGCCGACTACCAGAGGTCACGGTACGGGGCTCTTGCCCGGCGGCTGCCGCTGCTGATCCACGATTGCCAATCCGCCGTGCGGCTCTACGACGGCGACGATGCTCAGCGTGCGCAGGCGCTGATGGCTTTCGCGCATCAGGTGGTAGCCCTGTTCTTGACCAAGATCGGTGAATTCGACCTTGCATGGATCGCCGCGAGCCGGGGCCTGGCGGCCGCGAATGCGAGCAACGATCACATCGTCATCGGATCACTGAGCCGAGCCGCAGCCCATGCTCTGGGGTCCATCGGCGAGTACGGCCAGGCACTCGGCCTGGCATCCGTGACCGCCGAGTTTCTTCAGCCGCACCTTGCCCGCCCCACACCGCAGTTGCTGTCGGTGTACGGGAGTCTTCACCTGATGTGCGGTCTCGCGGCCGCCCAGCAGGACGATCGGGCGTCCGCAGGTTCACACATGGGCGAGGCGGAGTCCTGCGCGATACGGCTCGGCGCCGATGGCAACTTCGTATGGACCGCATTCGGCCCCACGAATGTGAAGATCCATCATGTGGTCATCGCCAACGAGTTCGGCGATGTCCAACGCGCGATCGAACTCGGGCCACACCTGGACACCTCGGCGCTACCGGTCGAAAGACGGGTGCGGCACCGGATCGAGACGGCACGGGCCTACGCCCGGTGGAACCGCACAGACGACGCGCTTGAGGCCCTACTCACGGCAGAGCGCATCGGCCCCGATCAAGTGCGCTACCACCGCTTGTCACGCACCCTGGTACGCGAGATGCTCACCCGGCCACGACCCCCGTCACTCGCCGTCGCGCTAAGTGAACGAATGGGCATCGGGAAACGGCTCCCGCGCTGGTGACCCGTTCACGCGGGATCGTCGGGGACCAGACGACTGGTGTATCCCGCCCGCACCAGACGACCGAACGCCGCCTGCACCGCAGACGGAACCTCCTGCGCTATGGCGAACCCCAGCTTGGCGTACACCGTGATCCGCTGAGTGTCACCCACCAGCATGTCGATCACGCGACGCGCGTCACCGATGCTCACGACGTACTCGTCCAAGCCGAGAGGCAGGGAGGCGCACAGCACCTCTACCTCCGGCCACACCTTCTTACACGTCGCAAAAGCGCGGCGCTGCTGATAAGGACGCGACATCAACACCAGGGACTGCACCCGGACGTCATTCTTCGCCAACAACTCCCGCGTGAACGTGATGTTCTCCGCGGTGTTCCTCGCGGTCGGCTCTACCAGAATCGCGGTCGAGGGCACGCCGTTCTCCCGCGCGTACTCGGCGTAGTGCACCGCCTCGCCCCTCGGGAAACGCGCGACCGTTGTCGGGGCATTGGCCCCGGTGAAGACAACTCGGGGAAACACGCCCTCACGGAACAACCGCACCGCGATGACGGCAACCCCAAGATCGTGGCTACCCAATCCCACCCCGACGTCGCACGCATGCAGCTCGTGCTTCATGTCGTGGTAGCTCCAGAGCACTTCGACGTCGGCGCGCACCGCGTCCGGGATGGCCGCGATGGGCTGCTCCCGCCGGCCAGCGGCAGCAGGCTGACTCGCTGGCGACTCGGTGCCGGCCCGTTCGAATGTCATCGCTGGTCAACCCGGCCCAGCGCGGCGAGGCCGGCCTCGGCGACCTCCAGCGGCACAACAGCGGCGACCAGGTCACCCTGCTCCGCCAGATAGACAACCCGTCCGGCCTTCGCCCCCGCGATCAACTCGGTCATCACATATGAGGCGGGGAGACTATCCGGCGTGGCGTACACCATGCCTGCGCGCGGCTCTCTCATGGCGTAAGCCTAGAGCGTTATTGGCGTTGCGTGAGTTAGCCGCCCGGTACCGTCGTTGTCAGCCAGGGCATGGCCGGCTCGTTGGCTGATGAGGACACGTCGACCGTGGGCAATTAGCAAACTCATCCTGCCGCCAGGCGGCCCACGCCCGCTTAGAACAACTGCCCGACAAGGCAAAACGATCATGCGCTGCCCGTCATCGCGCAACTCTGTGTACATGCTCGGACCACGGGCGCGCCTCCGACCCTGCCGGCCATCCTCTCGTCCGGAGTCGGCCTGCTGCTGTCGCGGTTCGTCGACGTGTGTCACATGTGGCCAGCAGCCGACCACGTGACCGGCGGCGCTCCTGCCGGATGGTCACGATCCTGGGGTCGCGCCGTGACGGTGTCATCGACAAGAGCTTGCGGAGCCCGGGAGCCTGGTCGGCGATCGGTGGCGGGATTCGTATTCGCCTAGACTCCGCAGGGTGATCTTGCGAAAGGCCGGCGCGGCGGATATTGCGGTGGTCGCGGAGTTGCAAGAGTTCGAATCCGGACAACCTCACGGCGTATGCCGAGTGGGTCGACGCCCACCAGGAGACACACCCGCGTTCGTCGCGGAAGTTGACGGGCATGTGGCCGGTGCCGCATGGCTGCTCGTCGCGGAGCGGGTGCCCCGCAACGGCTCGCTGGACCGGCGCTACGGCGATGTCCAGTCGGTCATGGTCCACGAGGAAAATCGTGCTCAGAGCATCGGCGCCGCACTGATGGCCGCGATCCTGTCCGAGGCCCGCACCCGGGACCTGTCGCACGTGACCGTCCACTCCGGCCGCCGCGCGGTCGACTTCTACCTGCGTACCGGCTTCAGCCATCACCGTGAGCCCCTGCTCTGGGACCCGGCCGCTCTATGACCTGCGATCGTTTATCCAGCCATCGGGCACACGCCAGGTGGACCAGTCCTCGGACAGTGGCCCCTTGCCCGCTTCGGCGAATGCAGAGGATCATCGGGCATGCCGGGGGCGCTGAGCATGCCTTGACCGATTAACCAGCAATCAAGCCCGGTCGCCGGTCGCCGGCCGCCGAGCCATCGGAGCCTGCCCGGTTAGACTCAGCCCATGATCCGTGGCCTGGCGTTCGACGTGGGTGAGTGTCTGGTCAACGAGACCCGAGAGTACGGGACCTGGGCCGACTGGCTCGGCGTACCACGCCACACCTTTTCCGCGATGTTCGGCGCTGTCATCGCCCAAGGCCGCGACTATCGCGAGACCTTCCAGGCATTCCAGCCCGGCTTCGACCTAACGGAGGAGAGGGATAAGCGCGCCGCAGCGGGAAAGCCGGAGTGGTTCGGCGAGGACGATCTTTACCCCGACGTCCGGTCGGCCTTAAGTGCGCTGCGTGCTGCCGGTTTCTGGGTCGGCATCGCGGGCAACCAGACCGCTCGCGCCGGCGGCCTTCTGCGATCGCTCGACCTGCCGGCTGATCTGATCGCAACCTCGGACGACTGGGGCGTGTCGAAACCGGACCTGGGATTCTTCGAGGCGTTAGCCAAGGAGATGCCCACGATGCCGGAGGAGACGGTCTATGTCGGTGATCGGCTGGACAACGACATCCGTCCAGCGGCTCTCGCGGGCTTCAAGACGGCGCTGATCCGGCGCGGGCCGTGGGCGACCATTCAGCGTGATGATGCGGATGCCGAGCGGGTGCCGACTCTTCGGATCGACTCCCTGGCGGACCTGCCTGATCGGATAGCAGCGCTCAACGCTGCAGAGCGCTGAGCGTGGTGCGCCAACTGTAGAGCCGGTCGTCGACCTCGCGGACGGAGTCCGTGTCCGCCCAGGGCTGCAGTGTGTGCCGGACCTCGCGAATGCGTTCCATGCCGGTGGCGTACCAGGTGGTGGCGAGTTGATCGAGGGCCTCGTGGAGACGGAGGCAGGCATCCTCAGGCTTGTCCTGTGCGACCTCCACTGCTGCGAGATCCGCCATGATGACGGTGCGCTGCTTGCCCTCGCCGTCGAGCATGCCGGCCAGCGCGGAGATGAGCGTGTCGCGGGCTTGGGCGTATCGACCGGCGCGTAACTGCGTGTTGCCCTTGAAGGCGGCAAGCCGGGCTGGGGAGAACCAGGTAAACCACTCCGGTACGTGGTGATCGGAACTGGCGGCGAGGATCTCTTCGGCGTGTGAGATGGCGCGTAGTGCGTCGCTGGGGCGTCCGCAAATGGTGTCGCATTCGGCTTCGACGGCTTCGATCCAGGCGAGGAAGTCAGCGGAGGCGTTGCCCCGGCGCGCGTAGGTGCGAGCGGCTCGGAGGCGCTCGGCTGCTTCGGTCCGACGCTGGGCCCAGCCCGGGATGAATGCGGCGTGGGAGAGGATCGCAGCCCCGAGCAGCGCGTCGTCGGCTTCGCCTGCGGCCTGGAGTGCGCGGGCGAAGGAGGCGTCGGCCTCCTCAGGTTTGCGGAGGTCGAAGAATTCGATGCGGCCCGCGAGCAGGAGTGACTCGGCGAGCGCAGAGGCGAGCAGTCGGCGAGCAACGCCGTTCGTCTCGGTGAGTAGGTGGAGGCCAAGCCGGGTGTGCTCGACAACGGTGGGGTGTAGTTGAGCTGGCTTCACGCTCCAGTAGAGGCGTCGGTGGGCGACCGTGATGGTGGTGAAGTCCGCGCCGATCGTGGGCGGTTGCACGGAGGCCGTGGCCTGCGGCAGAAGCATTCCCGTCGACGGCATGGCATGGATTGGCCGTGAACCGTCCGTAGCCGGCGCGCCTTGGGCCCCTTCCCAAGGCGGAGTGAATCCCAGCTCCTCGATCGGCATTTTAAGTACCTCGGTGAGCAGGCGCTGGTGGCCGGACCGCGGCCAGGGCGGAGTGGGCGACTCCCAGCGGCGGATCTGGCGGACGCTGACCTCGATCTGCCCTAGTCCGATGCGAGGCGCGGCGCGTGTCATCGCGTCGGCAAGAGCTGCTTGCGATGCGTAACCCGCGTGTTGACGGGCGGCCTTCAGGCGTTGATTTCCGGGCGGTCGAGGGGCCACGGCACACCTCCAAGCGTGGTGATCGTTCCGCGAGCGTAGAACATGCAGGACCTAACTAGGACTCCTGGACGATTTGCGACGCCTCCCTGACAGAAAAGTCCTCCTACTGTCCTCATATGGGCCTTCTCGTGTGCCGTTAATTCGGACATCGTAGGCGTAGGGGTGATCAAGGTGCCGGTCTGGTACACGGAAGACAGATCACTTGGGTCGCGCTGCCTAGCCGGGACGACGTGTTTGCGGGGTTCTGGAGGGGGTGCCACGGTGTCTGCCCAGGTGATGGCGGAGGAATCGAAGTTGCGCAGCGACACCGTGCACTTCGCCCACATGTATGGCTACTCGCTGGGTGACAAAGACAACTTCGCCACCGATGGGCTCCTCACCGAGACGCCATCGCCGATGCTCCTCGGCCCAGCCGCGCCCTCTGCTAATAAGGACGCGGCATCAAGACGAGCTATTGCATCATTCGCGAAGTCTAAGACTAGGCAACTCACCTCGAATGGCGTTTGTACCGATCTTCGTGACTATCCGACAAACCGCTTGACTCGAATCGATCGATGGGCGAGATGCTTTGAACGTGGACCCGCATAGGCCGCCAGAGCCAAGTCCCGGTTGGTGGCATGAAAGTCCGATGGCTGAGGCCGTCGCATGTCGGGATGTCGGCAACATATTCAGATTGCTGAACAAGCGTCACCACATGACGCAGCATCGCATCGCCGAGTTGGCCGGCCTCGCCGATTCTGAGATATTCTCGATCACGCGAGGACGGCAGGTCATGGCATACGACGTTCTCGTCAGAATCGCAGAAGGACTCGGAATACCGCGCGGTCTCATGGGTCTCGCCTACGACGACGAGAAGGCGCTGAACCCGGTTCCGGCATCGCCGTTACCGTCGCTGGAAGATTCGGCCAGCAGTCAGCGGTTCGTTGCCACGTTGGCCGGATTCGCCGTCGGGGGAGCGCCCGTGATCGACGAGTGGCTTCCAATCGTCGAAGAATGGCCCGGCCAGATACCTAATGTCGTCACTCCTGCAATTGTGGCCACCGTTCGCGACATCACGGATCGACATCGAAGGATGGACTCACAATACGGCGGTGGGTCATGCCGCGACTCGACACTTGGGTACCTCGGCTGGGCTCAATGCCTCCTCCGAAGCCGCTGCCCGAGCGACGCCCTGTTGGCCGAACTTCGGCGCGCGCTGGCCGACCTACACAACCTGGTCGGCTGGATGAGCCACGACCTTGGGGAGCAAAACTCGGCACGACGGCATCTGGCTCAAGGGCTTGCTCTCGCAACCACGGCCGGTGACCACACGCTAATGGCCGACTCCTACTACCGGCTCGGGCGCGTGAGCATTCATCGCGACAACCCAGTCGAGGCGCTTCATCTCTTTCAGCTTGGCCAGATCGTAGCCGCCAACTCAGGCTGCCTAACCTCCGTGGCGATCTTGCACGCCAACATCGGCTGGGCCTACGCGAAGATCGGTAACGCCACGGCGGTCAGGGACTCGCTGTCACGAGCTGCCGACGAACTGAGCCGCGCCGATGTCGCGGCAGCTCCTGAGTGGACCCGCTTCTTCCTCGGTGCCGACCTCGACGGTATGTCTGGGGTCGTTTACGCAGCTCTCGCACAGCATGAGGAGTACCGCCAGGAGCATGCTGAGCTGGCTACCGAGCGTGCGATCGCTGCACTCTCGCGGAGAGGTCCCCTCTGCAGAAGCAGCGCGTTCGACCACGTCACCGCTGCAATGGGATTTGCACTTCTCCGCCAACGCAGGGCGGCCGTCCCACACGTGGCCGCGGCGCTTGAGGCTGCTAACGCGAAGGTTCATTCGCGACGGCTAGTGGATCGTTTGAACGACGTGGCCGACGTGGCCGACGTAGCGGACGGGCAAGGAAAAGATGACGAGTTAGGTGAACTGGTCCACGAGATCAGGATCTTGGCCAATGCGTGACCTAGCATCAATGTGTGTCGACCACCCTGACGGCCGAGGCCGCCGCTGAACTGGCTCGCGGTCTCGCGGCAGTTCGCCAGCGTGCGGGACTTACCGCTGGAGACGCGCGCCTGATGCGATTCACCATCAATGCCGTCTATCACCTCGACTCTCGGGTGATTCGGCTCGCCCGCGGCGAGGTGGCCCAGCAGCGGGCCGAGAAGGTCGTCGCCGGCATGGGTCTGCTGAGCCGGCATGATGTGCCAGCCGTGGAATTAGTCGATGACATCGCTCAGCCTGTTGCCGTGAACGACTGGGTCGCGACGGTGTGGCATTACCTGCCGCACTCGACGGTCAGGCCCGAGCCAGTCGAGTTGGCAGCGCCGCTGTTTCGGCTCCACTCCATCGCGGAGAAGCCGGGATTTCTGCCGGCATGGACTCCGATCGAAACTGCGCGGCGACGCTTGGAGTCCGTATGCAAGCTTTCCGGCGAAGGCATGGTATTCACAAAGAATTGGTCGAGGACGCGGGTCGGAGTGCCGCTTGACGAACTGCTTGAAACTCTGAGAAGTCGCTGCGACGATCTTGAGGGCCGGGTCAATGAAACGATCTGGGAACTCCGGCCGGGCGTAATCCACGGCGACGCGCATGTGGGGAATCTCCTCGCCGGAAGGTTGTGCGACTTCGACTCGCTTGCGCTCGGGCCCAGGGAATGGGACCTGGTGCCGTTGGCACACAGCGTGGTCAGATTCGGTGATCCGGTCAAGCCATATGAAAACTTTGCGGCCGCCTATGGTTTCGACTTGAGCAGTTCGGCTTTATGGCCTCTGCTTCGCGATGTTCGCGAGCTGCAACTGGTAACAAGCGTCCTGGATAGATTGTTCGGCCGACCCGAGGTGGCCGACACGCTCAGCCACAGGCTCCGCACTTATCTAGCGGGTGATCAACATGCCGTCTGGCGTAGATATAGGTAGCCGCAGCCGACCGAAGGCAGAGAGCGATGTGCACGCACTTCACGTTACGTCCCAAAACCTCTCCTGTCTTCCGTCTTTCCACCAGGCACTGAACACGGGATGATACCGGCACCTTGATCGGAAGCCAGTCGGCGGGTTATTGGTGGCCATTCGAGTCCGGCCTTGGTGCGCGATGGTCTGTCTCAAGTGGCGAGTTCGGCGCCTTTCATTCGGCGAGGCGTCGTTGTCCTAGGCCTTGAGTTTCGCGCACTCCTCGTCCGCCCCGACCCCGGAGGGCGGGTAACGCCGACACGGGCAGAGACGCGGGGGTTCGGCGCCAGCGCCGCCCCCCAATCCTGTTCTCCACGGCGACTGTGGTCGGCCGTCGGGACGGACGCCGGTACGTCAACGTCGATGAACTCGGCCCGCGGGTGGAAGCGAAACAACCGTCGAAGGCGCCCGATTAAAGTGCCGAACTTGCACAGCGCAACGACCTGGTTGTGTCCGCTGCGGAATGGATAGTCATTCGTCCAACGATGACGCCCTCCGTGTCCGTATCGCTAGACGCAGTGCCGACCCTTGGTTTGCGACCGCGAGGAGACATCTGTTGCCCTCGCTAGACGGACTAGTGCCGAGAAGTCACTTGCCCTATTCAGCGAAGTGAACCAGTTTATCGAGTTCACCGACGTAGATATTCCTGGCACCGTCGAGTCGCAACGCGATCATCGTTGGTTTGCCCGACGGGGTCGCAATGTTGCAGGGCGTAAAAGGTTCCCTCTCGACACTATTGCGCTAGCGGAGCGTGCCCCGGGCGGAGGTGACGAACTTGCTGACAGAGGCGATTACCGCTTTGACATACGTCGAGGCCAGTTTGGTCGCGTCAACGTCGGGCGGCTACAGCGTGCACCACCAGGGCGTCTACGTCGGCTACATCCATATCCGCTGTGATGGACAGTGGGGTGCCTACGTGCGGCGAGTGGGTAAAAAGGCCGACCATCTCGGCACATTCGGTCAGGAGCAGGCCGTGCTCTGCATCCTCGGCGCCTTCTGCGACAGCCCTGCCAGGACGGTGGCGTGATGTCCGAGAAACGCGAATATCCGCCGGCGCCGATCGTGCATCACCCGCGCTGCACGCATGTACGGGATCGGCAGTTCCCGCTGGCGGCCACGCTTGACATCGCCCTTGAGCATCCGAACGGGCGGCGGCACGACGGCTTCCAGCCCCACCAGCACTCGGTGGGTGTCGTCGAGCAAGTGCAGTATCTGCCGCACGAGTACGCGGAGTCCGACCAGACCTTCCCGGACGCGGTGCGCCCGATGTGCCTGCACTGTGGCGGCACGCACGGGGTACTCGATGCTCTGGTGCTGCCCCCGGGTGCCCGCGTCGTGGATCCGCCGTAGCGGGAATGGCTCCGGTGGGGCTGCCGTCCTGCACCCGGCCGCCGGGCCACGCCCCTGGATCCGGCTCGGCACCGGCGGCCCCACCGGCACACCTCAGGCTAGGCCCGCTAGGCACCTCCTTCATCTGACTTCCGACACTCCGAGGAATCCACGATGACCTGCGCAGTCAGTCATATGTCCACATTGGACGCACGTGTCGCTTGCACGTCCGCGAGTGCAAGGCACGGATCGGCAGACGCGCGCATAACGGCCGCGGACACACCGACCCCCGTTTCCTGGCGTTTCGCCTGCCGGACCCCGCGTTCGACCTGCCCGTCAGAACCACATCCTTCGAGGGGAGTTACTGCGATGCGCCACTTCCTCGGTCTGCTGGCCGGCCTGCGTGATCGCGGCGTGCCAACAGCGCCGGCGGCCCGTCTTGCGCCTGCGGCTGCGTCGATGGTTGCGGTGTGGGCGGTGCGGTGGGATTGGCCGGACGGCGTACACGAGTTCATTGGTCCTGCAGTCGATCTGCCGGCCGCGGCCGGGCTGTTGTCTCGCCAAGTCAAGAAGTGGCGGCGATTCCCGTACCGGCCGGACCAGTCGATGGTGCAGCTCAGCCTGAGCGACTTCTGGCTGCACGCCAGGCATCGGCCGGACTGTAAGGCACCGGACTGCCCGGTCGTCGATGTGGTGGTGTCGGCGTGAGCGATGTGACGTTGCCGCGGTACACGATGCGAACCGGGGCACTCTTCACGAACGCGGTGGCGGCCAGTTCGCCGTTCGCGGTCCTTACCGGCGGCATCACGGTGATGCTCGGAGTCCTCGGGGTGGGCGGAACGCCGTTGGCGTTCCTGCTGGTGATGTTCCTGCTGCGTCTGATGATCACGCCGTACACGGCGGTCGGCCGGCACGTGAAGCACGCCGCCCCGTTCTATGCCCAACTCACCCGCGGCCTGGGGCCGACGGCAGGGTTGGTCGGGGCGGGCTGGGTCCTGGTCGGCTACAACGCGTTGCAGATCAGCCTGTACGGGTTGATCGGCAACGTCGCGGTCGGGCTGCTCGGCGGGTTCTGGTGGTGGTGGGCGGCGGTGGCGTGGCTGCTGGTCCTCGCGCTCGGCCACTATTCCGGCGAGCGGGTGGCGAAGGTACTCAGCGTGCTGCTGGCGTTGGAGATCACCGTGCTCGGCCTATTCACCATCGCGGGTTTCGCACGTCCGGCCGGCGGGGTGATCAGCATGGCGGTGTGGTCGCCGTCGCGGCTGCTGGTGCCGGGCGCGGTCGCCGGGGCACTGGTATTCGCCTTCGCGTGTTTCTCCGGCATCGACTCCGTCCTGTCCTACGGGGAAGAGGCGGTCGGCGACCGGCCGATGTCCCGGGACCGGCCGATGTCCCGGGCATCGGGTGCGGCGGTGTGGGCGTGCGGTGTCGGGTACGCGCTGGTGGCCTGGGCGTACATCTCGTGGATCGGCCTGGACCATCTCGATCTGGCCACCAAGGACGCGGGTCAGCCGCTGGCGCTGCTGGATGGCATGTTCGGGCCGGAGATCGCGGCCCTGGCAACGGGCTTGCTGCTCACCAGCATCCTCGCGGCGATGACCGCGTTCCACAACGCGGTCGCCCGGTACGTGTGCGCGATGGCCCGTGAGAACGTCCTGCCGGCGAGCTGGCGGCTGGTCAGCCGTGGCATCGAGGGTGGCGCCCCGCTGGGCGGGTCGATGGTGCAGGCTGCCCTCGCGGTGGTGGTGGTCGCCGGGTTCCTGATCGGCGGAGCCGCGCCGATGACGATGTTCACCTGGCTGTCCAGCATCGGCGCGGTGTGCATGGTGCTGCTGCTGACCGCGGCGTGCTGGTCCGCGCGGAGTTTCTTCGAGGCCGGGCGGGGCGGGGCCGAGCCGGCCCGGATCCGGCAGATCGCGCCGTTCGCGGGCGGCATCGCCGGCCTGCTGGTGCTGCTGTTCATGCTCGGCAACCTCGGCAAGCTGCTGGGCACCGACGAGGGCTCGCGGTTGCCGTGGCTGATCCCCGGTCTGCTCGTGCTGGCCGCGCTGATCGCGGTCGCCGCAGGCGCATGGCTGCGCCACGCCCGGGCCGATGTCTATGCCGGCATCAGCTACGGCGTGCCGAATCCGGTGACGACGCCCCACGATGCACGGCTGGGGGCGATCGACGTATGAGACCACAACCCGGCACCGGTTACGGCTCGCGTCGCGCAACGTCGCCGGCAGCCACAGCTGAGGGGTACTTCCCCAGCGGCGGTGACAACGACGCGACCTCCGACTGGTGGAAGGCCAGGGCTGACGCCGCGCAGGACGAGTACCACCGCAGCCTGCACTGGAACGCGTTCTTCCGGCTGCACGCGTTCAGCCTCAAACATGCGTACGCCGCGTGGGAGAACCGGTATCGGATGCCACTCGCCCCGTACGCCCTCGCCTTCCTGTACGTACACACCCAACCGGGAACGACAGAGCGAGTGGTTCCGGTGGTCACGGCGGCCACCCGGCTCTGGCACGCCGCACCGGAATCCGAGCATCCGATCCCGCTGATCACCACGTTCACCAACACGATCCGCGACGTCCTCAGCCCACCGCCATCCGACGCCGCCGGTCACAACCCGGCAGGCGCCGACGAGGACAAGATCTGGGACCCGCGCACCGAGCTGGCCATCCGCCGCGACGAGATGCCCGCCGATGCGGCCTACTTCGGCCTCGGCTTCTCCACCCTGGACACCGCGGCCGCCAGCTTCGCCGACTTCTGCCACAGCGCGCGCACCGGACACCCCGCCGACAGCGACAAGATCGGTATTCCCGGTGACTTCTGCTTCGTGGCGAACCCGAGCGCGGACATCAACAACGCGGATCACCGTGTGTTCTCCGCGCAGCGGCTGGCGTCGCGTGACCACGACACCGTGACGATCCACTCGTACGGGGCGTTCAGCGGACCACAGATCCTGACGCCCTACCCGTACTCACCGGTCGGGCTCGAGGACCTGTATCAGCGCTCTCCGCACGCGCGCGTGCTGCAGGCGATGTGGCGCCTCGACCAGGCACTGCGCGCCGCCGACATCACCGCCGCCAACCGGCGTGCGCAGTCGGCCACCCCGCAGAACCAGCGGGCCGGGTCCGCGGATCGGCCGGGACGCCCCACCGGGCGCAGGGGGCAGCGATGATACTGACGGCGACGCCCCTGTCCGGGTTCGACGGCCTGTTCGATCCGGCCGCCGCGGCCGCAATGCCGCGGCATGTGCACGCGGCGCTGCTCGGCTCGGCACTGGCCGCCGATCAGCGGCTGCACCTAGCCTTCCCCGGCGCCACCGACCTGGTCTATCCCGACCTCGCCGCGATCCTGACCCACCAGCAACTCGTCAACGTCGGGGACCCGTTCGAGGCCGGGCACGGCCGTAACAACACCAAGTCGTATGAAATCGCGATCATCAGGCAGCTCGGCGCCCTGGCCGGCGGCGATCGCGGGCAGGTGTGGGGCTACGTCACCACCGGCTCGTCCGAAGGCACCCTGCACGCCGTGGACGACGCGGTCCGCGCCTACCCAGACGCGGTGATCTTCGCCTCGACCGCAGCGCACTACTCGGTGGCCAAAGCCGCCAACATGGTCCGGGCGCCGCTGGTGCTGGTCCGCGCCGACATCCAGGGCCGGATGATGCTCGACGACCTACGCCAGCGGCTGACCGAGTTCCAAGACCGGCCGATCTGCATCGTCGCCACGGCCGGCACCACAGAACACGAAGCCGTCGACGACATCGCCGGGATCGCCACCCTCTGCCAAGACCTCGGGATCACCCGGCTACGGCTGCACGTCGACGCCGCGCTGGCCTTCCTTCCCCTGCTGTTGCTGCCCGAGCATGACCGGCCCGATATCGGGTTCCGTGCCGGCGCCACCAGCATCGTCGTCAGCGGCCACAAATTCTTGTCGACGCTGATGCCCTGCGCCGTGCTCATCTACCCCCAACGCCCGGCATCACACCCCGCCGACCCGGTGTCCTACATCGGCGCCAGCGACACCACCATCACCGGCTCCCGGTCCGGGCACACCCCGCTGCTGCTGCACTGGGCGCTCACCAGCTTCAGCCTCCAACAGCACCAGGCCCGCGCGACCGCCGCCCGCGAGCTGGCCGCCTACACCCACGACCGGCTCGCCCGGATGAGCTGGCCCCACCAGTGGAAACATCCCGGGTTCACCATCCGGCTCGCCCAACCCACCCAGCCGCTGCCCCGGCCCTGGGTCCTCGGCGGCGACCACACCACCGGCCGGATCATCACCATGCCCGGCATCGAACAAGCCCAGATCGACGAGTTCACCACCGACCTCGCCGCTGCCCACGGCCGCCGTATCCCCCGCCAGCGCCGCACACCGAGGGCCGCCTCATGACCGCGGGCACGCCACCGGCGACCGCCGGTCTCACCAGTCTTTGCCCTGTCCGGCCGCTGGTTCCCCCCGATATAGCGCGGCCGGCCCGGTCGGGGCAGGCAGCACACCCGCTGCCCGCCCCGACCGGCTCCCCCCACCGGCGCGATGGCGAGCGGCGGCACGCTCGGCGGTCCGCCCGCCGTGATGTGGGACGGCTTCGGCATGGGGCTGTCCCGCTGGCCGGGTGCGTCATTGTTCTGAGGGGGGCGATGACCACCCGGCCACCCACGCCCGGGCGCCGCCACCATCGGCGCGCAGCGCCGGTCCGAGGCCACGGAGGCGTGCGGTGACCGGGCCGCAGCGGACCGGACCGACCGGACCCGCCGCTGACCCCCACGCGTCATCGTTGGGCGACATCGCCGCGACTCTGGCCGGCCACGATCCGATCACCGCAGCCCCGGACTACGACCTGATCGCCGCAGCCCTGACGTGGCTGCGCGGAGGGACGGGTGATCCGGAGGAACGGCTGCTCTGGGGACGCTGGGCGTACCGCAGCGCGGAAACCCTCACCGGACGGCTGCATCCGCTGTGGCGGACGGTCGCCACCGTCTACCGGCGGGTCCTGGCCGAGCAAGGGCTGAGCACCGACGTGGTCCGCGTCTGCGAACAACGCGTGGACGTCGCCCGCGAGCTCGGCGACCCGGCCGACCTCCTGATCCACCAATGCAGTCTCGCCGCGGCCTTACACACCGACGGATCCTGCGACCTCGCCGACCAACAGTCCCGGAACATATTTGCTGCATGGGCAGCCGAGTCCCGCGCCAGCACCATCCGGGCGGATCAGATCGTCGTGCTGACCTCGGCGGTGATCGCCGCCGGCTGCGGACAGACCAGCCGAGCAGTTCGGCTGCTGTGCACCTACCCGGACGTGCTGGCCGGGCTGGACGACGACGCACGCCGGACCGCAGCCCGCTGGCTGGCGCTGACCGAAACCACCCACCCCGCCCGCTGCCTGCACCAACCACCCCCACCCCTGGCTGATCAGGCCAACCGGGAACAGGTCTGGGCCGGCCTGCTCGACCCCGCCGGCAGCGCCCCTGCCCGCTCGTCGCGGGATCGGCCCGAACACGGCAGCGCAGGATCGGCTACGACGGAGGACCGCCGATGATCAGGTTGACCGGGCAATCTCCGACGCCGCCCAGCGACGTCTGGCAACTACCCCTTCCCCACGGCGGCACAAGCATCCCGGAACGGCTACGCGGCTCGCTGCTCGAGCTGCCGCGGCTCGCCGTGCGGGTCATCCACTCCAACAGCGTCGTCGACCCGGTACTGCGCAACGCGCTGCGCGCAGAACTGCATCTGCGCCTCGGCCAACGCACCACCGCACACGCGCACGCCCGCGCCGCCGTCGACGCGGCCCGCCAGGAACGACCCGTCGACGCCGACAGGCTGCTGCTGGCCGCGCAGATCGCCGCCGACATCGCCTGCACCACCACCGATCCGGGCGCCGAGGACGATGTGGTGCTGTTCGCCAGCCTCGCCCCGGCCTGTGGCGACCACCGGCGGGTTCTGCTGGCCGAGGCGATCACCGCCGTACACGCCTACCAGACGGGCGGCTGCACCCACGCCCTCGACCTGCTCGACGACACGATCACCAGCGCCCACCACCAGGCCGCGGCGACGTTCGCCGGGATGCTCCTCGCCGGCGCGTCCGCGATGAGCAGCCGCTGCCGCACGCCCTCCGAAGCCGTCCCCTTGCTGACCAGGGCGCTG
The DNA here is from genome assembly GCF_018332695.1 of Paractinoplanes toevensis. GTDB lineage: Bacteria > Actinomycetota > Actinomycetes > Mycobacteriales > Micromonosporaceae > Actinoplanes > Actinoplanes toevensis. The sequence continues at coordinate 24,178 of NZ_BOQN01000081.1, read as the reverse complement.
CAGCCGTCACCCGGTGGCCTGCTGCACCCCGATCTCGACCACCCCGCGTACGGATACCTGCGCTCGCGGGTCACCGCCCGGCCAGGCAGACATACCTGCCGCCCTCCGCTACCCGACCACACCACGATGACCGCCCCTGGGGCAGGACAGGCCACGCCATGAACGAACTCGACACCAGCGTGGTCCACTCGGCCCGCCGGTACAACTACTGGCTCGGCGGCAAGGACAACTTCGCGGTCGACCGGGAATCCGGCGACGCGATCACGAAAATCTATCCGCAGATCATCCCGGATGTCCGAGGCAACCGGGAGTGGATGCATCGCGGCGTGCGGCATGTGGTCGCCGATCTGGGGATCACCCAGATCGTGGACATCGGTGTCGGTATACCGATGGAACCCAACGTCCATGAGGTCGCCCAGCGGCTCAACCCGGCGGCGCGAGTCGTGTACGTCGACAACGATCCGCTCGTTATGACCCACGCCCGCGCGCTGATGACCAGCACTGCGCAAGGCGCCACCGCCTACGTCGACGCGGACATGCGCGACACCGACCGCATCCTCGCCGCCGCCCGCGAAACACTCGACTTCACCCGGCCCGTCGCCGTGCTGCTCGTCGCCGTCCTGCACTTCATCGAGGACCTGGCCGAAGCGCAGCAGATCGTCGCCCGACTGGCTGCCGGACTGCCTGCCGGCAGCGTTGTCGCGATCTCGCACTTCACCCGCGACGGCATCGACGATCCGCTGATCGAGGCCTCGATCGACAACGCGGCGGGCAGCGCCGCGCACGGCCCGTTCGCGGCCCGCACCGTCGCCGAGGTCAACGAGCTACTGACCGTCGGCGGTCTGACCCTGCTCGAACCGGTCGTCGAGGTCAACCAATGGCGACCCGACGAACAGACCAAGAAGGAACAGGTCAACGTGCACGGCGGTCTCGCCCGCAAAACCAGCTGACCAGCTCTCCGTAACCAGCGACGCGGCACACCAATTCGCGACACCGGGGCCTAGCGGCCCTGACCCATAGCCGCCGCGCGTCCATAACGAGCCGGATATGAGGTGACTTTTCATGATTGAGGCTCTGGTGCCTGGCCACATCCTGTCCACCGCGAGGCGCGCGTCGCTGGCCACCGGCCTGCGGGAGACGACGAGACGCCCCGCGATGCCAGGCACTATCCGGCCACCGGCAACCGGTCGGCAGTCCGACCTGAGCGTCGCCACCACGACGGCTCGGCCGGCTCTCGACGCCGGAGGTTGGCCGCACCGCGAGCACACCGTCGCAACCGGCCAGGTCACCGGCGCGACGACTCGGTACGACGTCGCAGTGCCGGGCGGCGGAGCGGTGCCGCCCGGCGCTGCGGTGCTGGCGGTGGTACGGGCAGCCGCGGGTGGCGAGCCAGACGACGGGTTGCTGGTGTGCCGCGAGTGCGGGCGGCGACGTGCCAGCCTCCGCCAGCACGTTGCCCGGACACACGGCATGGACAGCCGCACCTACCGAACGCGGCACGGCCTCGCCCCGGACACCCCGATGGTCGGCGGTAAACGCCCGCGCTCGCAGTATGAGGCCGCGCTCAGTGAAGCCACCGCCGACCGCAACCGCGCCCGCGGCAACGCTGTCCGTGCCGCCCTCGACGCCCGCGCTCGAACCCGCGGCTACGCCGGCCTGGAAGACCTGGTCCGCCGCACCACGCACCTGACGATCAAACAGGTTGGTGCTTTGCTCGGGCAGACCGGTGACCAGGTAAAACACTGGCGCCGCACGTTCGGTGTCCACTCCACCGCCCGCGACGCCCGCCGCTGCCAGCTCTGCGAAACCACCCAACCCCAGCTGGCCGGGCATGTGCGCGACGCCCACGGCCTGTCCGTCGCCGACTACCACGATCGCCTGCAACAACGGCCAAGCCCGCAGCGACCGGCGGCCCCGGCGCCGACCTGCGACGAACCGGCCGAACGAGTGCTCACGGGCCGCCGGCCAGCCCCAACCGAACCCCGCCCCGCCGTAACGACCCGGAGAACACGATGACCGAAACCCCGCAGCCGCAGCAGCGGCCGCGCCGCTGGCGCCCCGCGCTCTACCTGGCGATCACCGTCGCGCTCGTACTGCTCGGGGCCGCGGTTGTAGCCCGGCTCAGCCTGACCGCGCGGCCTGCCGCCGCTGAGGACACCGTGTTCGGCCCGCCAACCGGCGCCGTGCCAGCCGGTCCCGGCGCCTGCGCACCGCCGAATCCGCTCACCCTGCACCACCTACGAGACCTCGCCGACTGGCCCGCTGCGGCACCCACCGCGCTGGCCGCCCCTACACAGCCAGCTCGGGACCAACTTCGGGACATCGCCGCGGGCATCACCACCGGGCTCTGCGACGGCCCCGGCCGGTACGCGTACGTACAGCTGCGGCAATGGGCGCTCGACAGCCACGCGAGTGGCGGCCGCACCGAGCTGACCCCAGCGGTAACGCAGTACGAGCATTGGCTGGCCGACAACGGCTCCGGCCGGTCGATCGCGGTCACCACCCGCACCCCGGCCACCGACAACCCGCCCAGCGACGACTCGTTTCCGCCCGGCACCAGCCCGGCCACCCCCGACCCAGCAGCCACCGACCCGACCCAGGCGACCACCTGCCTGGCCAGGAACACTGCGGCCGGCGGCCCTCGGGCAGCGCTGACCGCTCTCGCCGACCTCAACCAATGGCAGACACCCACCCCGCCCTCCCGCGCCGCCCTCCTACGCGCCTTGGCCGACACCAACGGCCTCACCTACCAAGGCACGGTCGTCGACCGCGCCGGCCGTACCGGCGTCGCGGTCTCCGCCACCAGCGACAACAGCGTCGAGCGGGAACTGCTGATCATCGACCCAGCCAGCGGTCATCTGCTCGCCCACGAGCAAGCCGCGCTCCGCGATCCCGGCGCCCTAGGCATCAGTAAGCCCGCCGTCGTCTCCTACACCCTGTTCGTCGCGCGCGGCCACACCGACACCGTGCAGCAGCGATGACGACCCCGGACGCCACGCGACCCCTTCTCCCGGACCAGATGGTCACCAAGACCTTCGGTGCGGCTGCGGGCCGCCATCGCCATCGCGTACTCCGCGCAAACCTCGCCGCCACTCCAGGCGCTGGCCGACTTGGCCGGTGCACCGTGATCACCTGTGCCCGTCCGAGGCGATCTGCGTCAGGACCGGCACCTTTGCGTTCTGCCATCCGACGGGGAGTCGACCGCACCAGCCGACCAGTCCGCTGGGTGGTCCTTCACGAAGGAACTCGCAAATGATCTTGAAGGTGGCGACGTTCAACTACCAGTCCGGCGGAAACCGGAGCGGCCACGGGTTCGACATGAAGGGCCTGCAGGAGGCCTTCGCCCTGCTCGACCGCGCGCCCGCCGTGGTGCTGTATTGCGAGGCCAAGGGCTATCGCGGCCAGGGGCAGAGGGGTTTGTTCGCGGCTGCTGAGGCGCTCAGCGACGTCCTGCGAGTGCCGTACATCGGGTTGCCCGGCACCCTGGACCGCGGGCCGATCCCACCCGCGATTTTCTATCGCGCCGATCTGCTGACCGTGCGTGGCTGGCCTTGTCCGTCCGACCCGGACGTCTTCGACGACCAGCGCAACGTTGCCCGGTTCGCGGTCACCGCTAGCAGCGTCATGCCGGATGTTCGCTTCGAGTTCCTGGCCTGGGTGGCGCACTTCGACCCACGATCCGGGCAGATTCGCCGCCAGGAGGCCGGGCTGCTCGACCGGTACGGCACCGACCCACTGCCAGTCATCGGCGGCGGCGACCTGAACTCAAGCGCCAGTGGAGACCACCTCCCGCAACGCGACTGGCACGCCGCGGACTGGCACGCAAAAACCCACAAAGGCCGATGGACCGACGACGGCACCCCCGAGGGCCGGTGGGTGCCCGACACCGACGCCGTCGACCACCTCATCGGCCGCTGGGACCCCGCCCGGCAGCGCCGGGTCGGCGGCAGCGGCTACCACGCTGTAGCCGAACTCGCCTGGCGCGAACATCCCGAACAGCAGCTGCTGCCGACCGTCAACCCGAAGCCCGGCGAAGGCGGCGGCCTGCTTATCGACTACCTGCTCGCCAACGAGGCTATGCGCCCGTACGTGATCCCGGCCAGCTACAAGGTCCACCTGCCCGAGGGTGACCGCTGGCCGTCCGACCACCGCCTCGTCACTGCCGACATCGACCTGCCTACCGTCGCATGACCACCCAACCCAAGCGCCGGAGACGTGCCGATCACGGCTGCGGCCAAAGGGCCGCCAAAGTGATCGCCGTCGGATGCGGCAACACCTCACCGGCCATGCGGTTGCACCGCCCCGGCCACCTTCTGCTCTGTTCCGCCAGGCGGCTGACTCAGCGGACCTGCCGGCCAACCGGTCGGCTGACTGCCTCTTCTCACCGGCCCCGCCAGATGCTGCCGAACCCGTCCGCACGACGGGTCCAGCCCGACCCAGCAGCCCTGCCGACGCCCAATATGGCCCCGCAGGCGGTTCGGTGAGCGGTGTCAACGGCCGGGACCGGTGGAAAGCGTCCGCCATGGCCGGCGCCAGCGTCATGCTGCTCGCCCGCGGCATCGCGCTGATCACGCGCGGTGCGGCAGTCGTCGACGAATACCTGCGCGGGTGGGGGAGCGCCGCCGACGCCGCGCCGTTTGCGGTCCTCGCCGGTAGCTCACTGCTGGGCCTGCCAGGCTATCTCGCCGCCGCAGCGGCGCTGGCCCGAATAGTCCGCGGCCACCACCCCGACCCGGACGATGCGGCGGGCCGTACGAACCGCGTGGCGTCGGCTCGCCTTCGCCGTGGCCGCAACTGCCACCACCACCGTGACCGGCCCAGGCCCGGACCCGACCGGCATCGCGCTGGACATGATCACGATCGTCGTAGCGATGATCGGAACGATCACCGCCACCTTGGCCCGCCGCAGGCACCGGCACCAGACGGGGCAAACCCGGGATCCGTGCAGTTGCACGGCCAGGACGACGCCAACAGCGACCGGCACGGCACGTTCCCGGCATCGGCGACGCGACGGTAGACGTGCGACTCACCATTACGGGCCGCTTGCTCACTCACGGCCGGTGGCCGGGGCCGGATCGTCGAGTACCGCCGCCCCGTCAACCGAGCACCTCGAACCCATCGACCACACTTTCCTGTGCGGAGTTGCCCGTGCGTTCTGCTCCATCACTGCTCGCGACCGATCCGAATGCCTTCTCCGATGATCTGTCCGTCCTCGCGGACGGACGGAGCACGTCATGAGTCCTGCTAAAGGGGCGTCGCTGTGGCCGCATCAGGTCGACGCGGTCGACGCGCTCGCGGCCGCGGTCCGTAGTGGCGGCCGCACGACCATGGTCGCCGCGTGCGGCACCGGCAAAACGCGTATCGGCGCTGCCACCGTCGGCCGGCTGCCGGGCTCCGGGCGCATCCTCGTGGTGCTGCCCACGATCGAGTTACTCCGGCAAACCCTGCCCGTCTACCTGGCCGCGGCAGCGGGCCCGGCCCTCACCGTGATCGCGATGTGCTGCGACGCGACGGTCACCCAGCAGCACGAGCTGCACGACGTCGCGGACCAGGTCGTCGTGTCGACCAGCGCACAGCTGCTCGCCGACGTGGCCGGCTCTCGCAAAAACGCCGCGGTGTTCTCCACCTACATGTCCTTGCCTGTTGTCGGCGAGGCCCACCGCCTCGGTCTGGCCGGCTGGGACGTGGCGGTCGTTGACGAGGCCCACCGCTCTGCCGGCCATGCCGGCGGCCCGTGGCAAATCGTGCACGACGACAAGCACATCCCGGCCGCCCGCCGGATCTACATGACCGCGACGCCGAAGATCTCCAAACGCAAGTCAGACGACCACGTCTCCATGGACGATCCCACCGTTTTCGGCAAAGTGTCCTACCGGTTGACGTTCGCCCAGGCGATCGAACTGGGGTTGCTGGCCGACTACCGGATCGTGGTCCCCGTCGTCACCAGCGACGAGGTCCACCGCCTCACCCACGACCGCAACGCGGCCGTCCAGGTCGGCGGCCGGCCGATGCCCGCCGCCGTCGTGGCGACCCAGATCGCCGTGCTCAAGACCATGGCCCAATTCGGGGCCCGCCGGGCGATCAGCTACCACCCACGGGTCGCCGACGCCCAAGCCTGGGCGGCGACACTCCCGGCCACCGCCCGGCTGATGCCCGATCGTGCACCCGAGGTATGGGCCGGGCACGTCTCCGGCAGCCAACCCGCCGCCACCCGGCAACAGGTGATCGGCCGGCTCGCCGAACCCGGCGACCACCTGGTCCTGGTCAGCAACGCCAAAGTCCTCACCGAAGGCATCGACGTACCAGCCGTCGACGCGGTCGTCTTCACCCACCCACGCGGCGAGATCGACGCGGTCCAGGCAGTCGGCCGAGCCCTGCGCACCGGCGGCAAAGCTGGCAAGGTCGCCACGATCGTGGTCCCGTTGATGCTCGCCGAAGGGCAAACCCCGCAAGACGCCCTGTCCGGCAGCAGCTGGGAACCCGTCTGGCAAGTCCTATCCGCGCTACGCGATCACGACGAGCGACTCGACACCGAACTCCGCGAACGCCGCCGCGCCCTGGCCGACAACAAGACCCCTGCCGTTGGCCGCGAGGCCGAGTTACCGACCTGGTTGACGGTGACCGGGGTCAATGTCGACGCAGACTTCGCCGCCGCGATCACCGTGCAGGCCGTCCGGGCAACCACCAGCACCTGGGACGAATGCTACGGCGCCGCCCAGGCATTCCAACGCGAACACGGCCACCTGCGCATCCCCATCGACCACGTCACCGACACCGGCCTGGCACTCGGCTATTGGTGGCACCGGCAGAAGCAATACCTGCAAAACGCGCCGGACGGCGACGAGCGCTCCCAGGCGTTGCACAAACTCGGACTAAGCCATCAACGCCGTGACGAGGCGTGGATGACCAACTACAACATCCTCAAGGCCCTCTACGAACAGACCGGGCAGGTCCGCCCACCCGTGCGGTGACGGCCCTGGACCTGGCTCAAAACCCAGGTGCAGCAGCTGAAAGCCGACAAACAAAGCACCGAACGGATCGCGTTGCTCGCCGCGATCGGGATCAGCACCGAAAACCGCCGCGACGTCGATTGGCAACGAACCTACGAACAGCTCAAACAATTCCACGGCCAGTACGGCCACCTCCGCGTCCCCACCGACCTGCGCACGCCCACCGGCTCGCTGGCGACCACGTGGATCCGAGGGCAGATGGCTCTGCGCCGTGCCGGCCGCCTCGACGACGCCAAGATCGAAATGCTGGACGAGATCGGGTTCCGGTGGAACAGCCAGGAAGAAGACCGGCAATCCCAGTGGGAGACCCAGCTGCAGGAACTCGCCGCCTTCCAGAAGACTCACGGTCACATCAACGTGCCCCACGGCTCCCTGCGCTTCTGGTTCCGGCGCCAGGCCCAGCTCTTCGACGACGGCACCCTCAGCTCTGACCGGGCGAGGAAACTCGCCGAGATCGACCCGCTCTGGCACGACCTACACGCGGCGCTGACCAGCTACCGAACCCGCCGCAACCTCAGCCTCACCGACCCGTCATGGCACGACATCCGCGCGCTGCTGCCCGTCTCCGAGGACCCCGCCTGGGACGCCGCCGACCAACGCGCTGTCATCGACGCCGTCCTGTGGAAAGTCCGCACCCGCTGCGACTGGAACGACATCGACCTGCGCGATGTTACGTCCACCGCCGTGAGGCGCTGGTACGACCAATGGCGCAAGGCCGGCGTCTGGGACAAGATCGACGATGCAGCCAGGTTCCGCGGTGCTGGTCAGCCATGACATCACCGACCACGCAGCACCACACGCCCCACACCATCGACCGAAGAGACCCGACCACCAGCACCATCGTCGGTGGGATGCACGCGCCGACGGCTCCGGGGGAGGGCCGGCATGTTCGCACATCAGCCACAAATGACCTGCTTCTGCGCGGCGAAGGTAGAAACCTGGTCCATGGCGATGCGCTTGATGACTCGGTCATCGGGCCGGCCCATACCGGCGCGCTCAGAGGCGAGCGTGGTAAGCCGCAGGGGGTCGGCTTCGTGGCGTGCGCGGAGCCAAGTGATCAGGTCGCTACTCATTCGGCACATGCTGCCAGCCGAGGAAGATCGACTCGACCCCCGGCGAATCACACGGCGACCTTGGGCCGGTCACCTCGACGACCGGCATGGCTTCGACGCGAGTTCGGTACTCACGAAACTAAGCCACGCCGGGACTCGCGCGCCAGCATGTCGGTGCAATCCGCGAAGACTACTTCACCAAGACCGGTCCGGCCGGTTGCCTCGAGCTCGACGCACTCCTACTCGCCCAGGACATCACAGACGGACCCGGCAGGCTGATCGAATGCTCGCGCCCACCCGCCGACGTCTGCAAGGTGGGACCGAACCTCAAGCAAGTTGATCATGAAGAAGGCGCAATGCCCGGTGCCGGAACAGCCGTACATCGGGGCTTAGATTTTGGCTCTGGCGCTAACTCCATGAATGATCTTTGCGGGCCTGATCGAGCGCCGGTGGCCGCGAAGCTCGCGCAGGCCAGCCGCCTGCCGCGAGGGGTAGGCACACGCCTATTCGGCCGCCATCACGGAATTTGCGCCAGAGCCCCAGCTATTACGAACGAAACCACAGCCGCGTGCTTCCTCCGGGGGGTCCGCAGCAGGCCCGCCACCGTCGTCGGGCCGCCACGGATGTCATCCCCGTACTCCGCTCAATGCGCCGCGTTGTACGCATCCACAACACTGCTCGGGATCCGGCCGCGCTCCGACACGTCATGGCCGTTCTTGACAGCCCATTCGCGGATCGCCAGATTCTTCTCACGGTTGCTCGCAGAGCCACTCCCGCGCGCGCCACGAGGCAAGACCCCGCCGACACCCGAACGCCCGATCCGCGTACCTGCGCTGAGATACGGATCCAGCGCCTTGCGCAGCTTGCCGGCGTTCTTCTCGGACAGATCGATGATGTAGTTCACGCCATCCAGACCGAACTCCACTGTCCGATCGGCTTCGCCGCCATCCAGATCGTCCACCAGTTTGGTGATAACTTGCTTAGCCACGCCACTCCCATTCCCAGTAATTCCGTGTCAGAACAAGCTGACTCGATACTTGTTAACAAGAATAGCCGTAACGGATCTGAATTCCCAAAGATCGGCCCGGTTGTGATGCAACGCCTATCCGTCAATTGTCGTGAAGTGCTACAGGGCGACGTGCGCGGCCGAGTGATTCGGCAACCTCAGAGACGCTGAGCGCACAGAGGAGATTGGCGGCGCGTCACCACAATGGGCTCTGGCGCTCTTCAAAGTCCTGTTAAGGAGGGTCTCGCTAGCGCGGTCGACCCGTGCGTCGTCGACGCGAACAATTCGGTGGAAGTTACTACCGAAACCTGTGGGAGAACTCGCCGGGCACGCTGCTATGCCGTTTCAATCGCTTCCAGCCGGCTTCCGCCACCCCATCACGCGGCGCGGAGTACGGCTCAGCTTCGATCCTGCGCGCCCGCTCCGGCCCCGGACGCCAACATCCGCCGTCGGGCACCTTAACGCGCGAGCGTGGCCGCGAGCAGGCGCACCTCAGGGGTGGCGTGGTTGCCGCGGATCAGGTCCGTCGCGAGTCCGCGAATCGACGGCCGGTTGCGTACTTCGGCTGGGGCCTCCGCGTGCGCGCTGAGCAGGGCCCGGGCCGTTTCGGCGGGCTTACCCCATTGCGACCAGGCCCGTGCCCGGTCGGTGTGCAGTCGGGCACGGCGTTTGGGAAAGTGCTGCGGGCGCAGATCACGGGCGGCGTAAAGACCAGCGCCGGCGTCGCCGAGTGCCCAGTGGATACCGAGCTGGTACAGGGTGACCTGGGCAGCGGTTAGGGCAACCGGGTGCCCGGATCGTGTCGACACGGTCAGGCCGGCTGCCGCGCGGTGCGCTTCGTTGATCAATGAGGTCGCGGCGTCGCGGCGCCCGGCCTGCGCGGCGTTGTAGGCGCAGGTGCACAGGGCCAGGGCGTAGGTGGCCGCGTGTTCGGGTGTCGGCAGTCCGGTCGCTTCGAGCGTGGTTGCCGCAGTGAGCGCGACTTCGTCGGCGAGGGCGTGGTCGCCTTGGTGGCGCAGCACGATGCCCAGGGCGCGGGCGGCTACGGTCTTTGACAGCGGCGACTCGGCGAGGTCGGCGAAGATGACGGCTCGGTCGGCGGTCAGCCGGCTCGCTTCGTGTGCCCCGGCCTTGTTCAGGGTTTCGCTGGCCAGGGTGTAGCAGGCGGTGAGCTGGGCGTATGCGGCCGGCTCGTGGGAATTGGTGTCGGCGTGCGCGATGGCGAGCAGGTCGGGCATCGCGTCGATGAGCTGAGCGAGCCGGCCGGCGTCGAACAGTTTGCGGGCCTGCTGGTATCGCGCCGCGGCGCCGAGCTGTTGAGCGGTGCTCGTGGGCGGGGCGGGCACGGCGAGGGCGTGGTCGAGCCGGGCGAGCAGACCGGCCGGTACGGTGGCCAGCACAGTGCGTCGGCGCATCGGATCGTCCCCTTGGTCGCCGGTGGCTCCGGCCACCTTAGCCGGAGCTGCGGGGGCGATGTCCAGTAGCGCGCCGAGCACGTGCGGGGGAATCTCCAGGGCAGCGGCGATGCGGCGCAGCAGGTCCATATCGCTGGCGCGACGACGGCCGGTCTCCAGGCGTGAAATGGCTGACGGGTCATAGCCGACGGTGGCTCCGACGTCGGCCTGCCGCAGGTGCTTGGCGCGGCGAGCGAATCGCAGGAGGCCACCGATGTCCTTGGCCGCGACCAGTTCTTGAGCTGGTCTGGAGTTCCACAACGAGTCGGTTCCGTGCATGGCAGCCGCTTTTCTTCGGCGTCGGTTCCTGCGTTCAGGCTACGGCTACCGTGCGCAGGGGTCGATGCGTTCGGGGGTGGTCAGGCGTCAACCAGACGTCGAAACGGCTATGCCGCGGGTCCGGCCCCTCGATCGAGTACAGCGTCGGCGGCGCCGCCCAGATCGGGGTAGGCGATCGTCGGCCAGGTGCAGGGCCGGTCGTCGCCGGGGTCGATCAGCAGGGCTGCGGCGGCGCCTGCGTGCAGACTGGCGTGGATGTCGAAGTATGGGTCGTCGCCGATCATGACGCATTGGTCCAATCTCACCCCGAGTTGTGTTGCCGCGTGGTCGAAGATCTCGGGTGACGGCTTGGCGAGGCCGACCTGGGCGGAGTCCACGACCGCGTTGACGTGGTGGATCAGGCCGCTGGCGGTGAGCTGATGGTGCAGTCGGCCGTCGTTGTTGCTGACGACCGCGATGAGGTAGCCGGCCTGCCGCAGGCGTTGCAGAGCCACTGCGGCGCCGGGGTCAGGCTTCGACCACAGCGGCGTGTCTTCGCGATCGCGCCGGTGCACGCGCTCCCAGACCGCACGTCCGCTGCGGGTGGCCAGGCCGGCATGCCGCGACCAGGCGTCGATCTTGGCAGTGCTGTTCCAGAAAGCGATCGGGTCGCTGGCCGCGGCACCTTCCCAAACGGTGCGGCCGAGCGCGATAGTGGCGGCTCCCGCGGCCAGGGTGCAGCCGACGGCCAGAGCCTCCTGGCGGAAGAGCTGGTCGTCGGGATGCACGAGCACGCGTCCGGCGTCGACCAGCACCGCGGCCCACCTCATCGGCGGTCACCGTCTTCCGGGCTGTCGGTGGACGCCCAGGCAGTGCGGGCCAGGCTGTGGAAGAACAGGCCGGCGTCGGTCACACCCGGCAGTGGGTCGGGGTCCCAGGGCTTGCCGTAGCCGGCGAAGTGACGGATCCGGGCATCCTCGAGGATGGTGCGATAGCGGCCGGTGCGACGCTCGGGTTTACGCCAGTAGCCGGTGACGTTCCAGGGCGTGTCCAGTTCATGCCAGCGGCCGGCGCACACCGCGTTGAGGGCGTCCTGATCGAACAGGCGGATGTCGCCGGCATGCTGGGTCAGGTATTGCACGGCCTTCTCACCGATACGCTGGCGGCGCCAGGCGTCGAGGTCGATGAGCAGCACACCGGAGTTGAAGTACGGCAGGTCTGCGGCAAGGCCGAGCTCACGCCAGCCGGGCACCCCGTACGGGCTGGAGACCGTGGGGACGTAGTCGTCGCGGACCGCACCGAGGCTGCTGCCGCGAAGATCGGTGTTCCACAGACTGTTCAGCGGGCGGCGAGTGATGGTGTCCGAGTCGAGGTAGATCACCCGTTGCCAGTCGGCGGGCAGAAGCTCACCGATGAGCAGCGGCGCGTAGACAGCGGCGGTGACCGTGGCGCCGACCGCTGAGGTGGTGGGCAGACTGGCGAAGCGTCCGAGATCGACTGGCGTGATGGTGATGGCGCAGCGGGCAGCGCGCCAGGATCGCAGCAGCCGCGTCCGGGTGCGCTCGCTGACCGCGTTGGCCAGCACCGTTATGTGCAGCGGGTCGGTGCGATCGCGGCTGTCGATGACCGACCGGATGCACGCGGCGGTCGGCATGGCGTACCGCTCGTCGGTGCTGACCACCAGACGCACGACGGCCGTCATGATGCGACCTCGTGCGCGACACGCTCGGCGACGTGGGTGAGTAACTGCTCCCACCGGTCGGTGACGGCATGAGGGTTCAGGACATGAACGGCCGCGCGGGCGGCGTGGCCGAGCGCACGGCAGCGATCACCGTCGAGCATCAAGGCCCGGATGGCTCGGGTGAGGCCGGTGGTGTCGCCCGGCGGGACTAGCAGGCCGGTGCGGTCGTGGCGGACGAGCGAGCGGACACCGCCGGAGACGTCGAACGCGACGGTGGGGATGCCCGCGCTGGCGGCTTCGGCGATGACCATGCCGAAACCTTCGTGGTCGCTGGTGACGATCAGCAGGTGTGCGGCGGCGTATTCGGCCGGCATGGCCGCGGTGGGCCGGCCGCCGCGGAGCACTACTTCTGGGCCTCGGCGAGGTGCGAGGAGACCGTGCTGGTCGGCGTGCCGGCGGAGCGCCCGGTCCTGGTCGCCGTGCCCGATCAGGTGCAGTTGCCAGTCGGCGGTCGCCGCCCGGGCGAAGGCGTCGATGGCCAGGTCGAATCGTTTGATCGCCGTGAGTCGCCCGACGGCGAGGACGCGCGGTGGGGTCGCCGGGCGGGTTGCCGCTGCTGTGGCGTGGTCCGGCAGCGGGTTCGGGATCCAGGTGGCGGGCAGGGCGGTGTGTGCGGCGAAACCGGCGGCGTCGTCAGGGCTGAGGAAGACGCAGGCGTCGAAGCCGGCCCACAGGGCGCAGATGATGCCCAGGTGGTAGTGGCCGCGGGCGTATTCGTAGGAGCCGTGGTAGTGCCCGACGCGTCCCCACCGGCTGGTGTCGAGGTCGTCCAGCCACAGGCTGACGTGCACCGACGCCATGACCAGAACACCGGCGCCGGTCGCCGCCAGCAGTCGCCGCATCCGTCGTTTGGCGACGGCGTTTCTGGCGGGGTCAGGTGGTGAGCCGGGCGCGGGAGCGTCCAGGACGGTCCGCCGGTAGAGGGGCTGCTCGGGCGCCGGGGCCGGGGCGGGGTTGGTGTAGAGCCCGACGACGTGCACGGGATGACCGCGGCGGGCGAGGTGCTGGGCGAGCGTATGTGTCACCGTTTGGACACCACCGACCGCGTCGATGTCATCGACCACGAACATGATCATCATGGCTGGCTCGCGGCGGTGGCCGGTTCGCGGCCATCGGCGGCGGGTGCCGCGGTCGTGGGGCAGGTCGCTTCGACGGTGAACGCCTCGTGAGCGCTGTCCGGGAACCGGGCGAGGTGGGTGCCCGGGACCTGGTCGAAGTACGCCGTCTCGGTCATGGCCATGCTGCGGGCGCCGGTAAACCCGGCTGCCTCCAGTAGCGCCGTGGTGCTGGCGGCGGTGAGCAGGACCTGGTGCTGGCCGAACTGGTAGGTCAGCCGGTTCGCGATCCGCCAAGGCAGCAGGGGCTCCATAGGGTCCCAGCCGTGCACGCGCGTGTCGAAGGCGACCTGATCGCGTACTCGCGGCGACTGCTGCCCGCGCAGCAGCTCGGCGACTATACCGGCGTCCGGGCACACGATCCGCAGCGGCGCTCCCGGCCGTAGCACTCGCCGCATTTCGGCGAGCATGCTCGGCAGGTCGTCCGGGCAGAAGTGCTCCAGGACGTGCTCGGCGAGGATGGCGTCCACGCTGGCGTCGGCCAGTGGAAGGGGTTTGCGCAGGTCGCAGCGGAAGACCCGGTCGCCCTTCTTGAGGTCGATACCGACCCAGCCCGCAGGAACGGTGCGGCCCGAGCCGATCGACAGCAGCACCGGGCCCGGACGGGCGGCGAGGTGCCGGCGTAGGCGGCGGGCTTCGCGGCGGTGGACGAACAGGTGGTGGGCCAGCTGGACGGCGCTGTCGCGCAGGTCGCGCCAGATGTCGGCATTAGTGAAGGGCGGCAGTCCCCAGTCATGCTGGTCCGGCTGCCGGAAAGTGGCTTGGCGCATGGTGGAGCCTCACTTTCGAACGAAGAAGGGCGTGCGGGGCATGTCGTGCCTCGGCTTGAGATCCGCGGCAGGGCGCAGGGATCTACCGGCCCGCCTACGACAGGGCGAGACGTGAAAGTGGTTGCTTGCTGGTGTTAGCCGAGCAGCTCGGCGCGGTGGGTGAGGATCCAGGCGGCCGCGGTGCGGTAGCCGCTGCCGTGGTCCTCGTCGCGATGCACGGCGAACGCGGGGTCACCGGCGCGGATACGGTCCTCGATGTGGGCGCCGATGCTCAGCAGCCGCATCGCGGCCAGGTCGACGAGTTCGGCCGGCGTGGCTGGCTCCCCGTACGCCTGCGCGAACATGCGCAGCCGGGCGACCCGGTCGGGTTCGGTGTCCCAGCCCCACGCTGCGAGGGCTTCGCTGGGGTGCAACGGCACGAACTGATGCGCCGCATACGCCAGGTCCCACATGCGGCTGGTCGGGGCGGCGAAGTCCCAGTCGATGATCCCGGTCACCTGCTCGCCGTCGAAGGTGATGTTCCACGGGGCCAGGTCGAGGTGTCCGACGCAGTCAGGTCGCACCGGCCCGGCGTAGTCATGCCCGCTCCAGCGGCCGGGCTCAGGGGCGACGAAACCCTCGCTGGCGTCGTGCAGCTTTCGGGCCGCCCGCGCGACGTCGACCAGTGCCGCATCGGAGCGCAGCGCGGCGGCCAGCGGTGGATAGCCGGTGTCACCCGAAAGGAAACTGAGGCGTTCCCGGGATCCGTCGCTGGTCACACCGAGGAACCTCGGCGCAAGGTCGAAGCCGCGCTCGTGCAGGTGCTCGAGAAGGGCATGCACGTTGCTCCGGCCCGGGCCAAGTACCCGCTCGACCACGTCGCCGTTACGGACCGGTTTGGAGAAGCGGCCACGATCCATCGCCTCGGTCATGCCCGCCCCTCTCCTGCCGCTACCAAGCCGGAACCCACCGACCCGACCTTAGGCGCTGACGGTGCCGCCACCTGCAACGACCGGTAGAGACTCTCCGTCCGGGCGACCATCGCGTCCATGCCGCGTCCGCGGGCTCGGGCGAGCCCGCCGCTGATCAGCCGTTGACGCAGCGGCTGCTCGGACAGCAGCCGCACGATGCCCCCGGCGAGCGCAGAGCAATCACCCACCGGCACCAGCAGGCCGGAATCCTGCGGGACCACGACCTCCCGCAGACCGTCGGTGTCGCTGGCCACCACCGGCACGCCGCAGGCCATCGCCTCCAGCACCGCCAACCCCAACCCCTCCACATGACTGGGCTGCACGTAGACGTCACTCGCGTGCATCACCGTAGCGATCTGCTCGTGTCCGTACGTCTCGATCACTTGGACCCGGCCGGTGAGTCCCCGCTCCTCGATCCGCTGCCGCATCAACTGGGCGTACTCCTCGGAGCCGGAACTGGTTGTGCCGACCAGCAGCAGGCGTAGCCGCGGCACCCGCTGTGCCACGTCGCCGGCAGCGTCGATCAACTCCAGCAGGCCCTTACGCGGCTTGAACCGAGCCACACACGTGACTACCGCCTCGTCGTCGGCGATGCCCAACAGCGACCGCGCCGCCCGGCCATCGTCTGGCGCGAAGCGTCCGAGGTCGACACCGAGATCGATGCGGTGCAGATTCACTGCGCCGAAACTGCGGGCCACCCGTTCGTAATAGCCGCTGACCGTGATATGCGCATCAACGGGCAACGATCCGAACACCAGCCGGCATCTGCCCGCACCGGCGGGTCCACGCTCACGATGCACCTCATGCGACGTGACCACCAAGGGAATGCCGTACTGGAGTTTCAGCACCGTCCCCAACAGCGCGGTGTCCTGGCTGTTGGCGTGCAGCACGTCAACCCTCGTCACGTCGAACATGCTCGACACTGCCGGCAGCAGGCCGAACGCCATCTGCTCCCAGGCCGAGACGTCCGGATCCGATAGGCGCGGCAGATACGACCGCTCCCGCAGCACCCGCACGCCGTACTCCGTCGAGTCCGGCGGCTGGGAGCAGGCACGGCCGTCGGTGAAGACCGTCACGTCGTGTCCCCGCCGCACCAGCCCGGTCGCGAGGTCACGGCAGTAGCTTTCCGCGCCGCCGACAACCGGGTGGTAGTTCGTGCTCAGCATCAGGACCCGCACGACGGGCCTCCTCCTGGCCGCGCCGCCTGCGAGCTGCGTGGCGAGC
Source organism: Paractinoplanes toevensis (assembly GCF_018332695.1). Taxonomy (GTDB): domain Bacteria; phylum Actinomycetota; class Actinomycetes; order Mycobacteriales; family Micromonosporaceae; genus Actinoplanes; species Actinoplanes toevensis. The sequence goes on along the minus strand of NZ_BOQN01000081.1, from coordinate 7,598 downwards.
GCCTGCACTGGTCGACGGGAGGCACGGTGGTTCTGGGCGCATCACGCAGGAACCTCCTCCGTCGCCTCGGACGGTGGATCGGTGTCTGTGAAGTCGGAAGCATCATGGGGATCACCTCGCATCAACGGGGTTGAGCCGACAAGAGATCACCGGCAAGCACACGGTCGTGCTCTGCTCAAGCAGAACGCGTGCGCCCCGGCCGCAGTGATCGACGTGCCAATAACGCATACGTCGTGCCTGCTCCGCATGACACCGGCCGGCTGGCGATCAGCGCTTGCCATTGCTGCCCACGACGTGCCGGATCACTCAGACCGCACGACACGGCGCAAGTCCTTGCGTAACAAGCCTCGGGTCGACGACGAGTTCAGCCCGGTTGCCCGCTGCAGTACCACGAGCGAGGTGCGGGGCTTGGCGGTTGCCGTCGACAGACGTACCAGCTAGGACTCGCCACGGAGCAGCGCAGCATCGCCGCAACCATTCGGCGGCCAAACCCAGCGCGCAGACCTACCACGTCATAGCGACGATCCGCGAGCCCAGCCCACTTCGCCGGCCAAGGCAGCGCCAGCGCGCCCGCCGGGATGGGGCCGGACACGATCCCACCAGGGGCCGGCCGGGACAAGCCAACCGGCCCGACCACCCGGCAAACGGCCACCGGGGCTCCCATGGTTGACCTCGTCAGCGCCGCCGGCCGGGGCTTGTCCCGGCTCGGCCTCGGGTGGGCCGGTTCGTGCCGTCCTACCCGGCGGCGCCCGACCAGCGCGGCCGCCGGGACTCGTTCGAGACTCAGGGGCCCACGATGACCATGGAGAAGAGAACACGTCACGACGTGCGTGCGCGTCTATCCGGCTGTGCAGGCAACGAACCGCGGCTGCGCATGGGAGAGACCCATGCCTGAGCGTCCGAGCAACCAGCAACAAGACCGTGCCGCCCGGGTTGCCCTCACCTGGATTGCTGAGCCCGGCAACCCACTGATCTGGGCCATGGTGCAGGCCGATGGGGCGACGCTGACACTGCAACGGTTGCTGCGCGACGACATCGCGGACCGGTCGTTGCACGGCTCGGTGACCGCCAAGATTGTCGCCGGTGGCGACCCGCGACGGCACGCTGAGGCGATGCTGCTGCACGCCGAACGGCTTGGCGCCCGTCTGGTCGTACCCGGCGATGACGAGTGGCCCGCACAGGTCGATGATCTGGCCGCTGTCGGCAGCGATCCTCTCGCCGCTTACGTGCAGGTGCCGCCGTTGTGTTTGTGGGTGCGCGGGCAGCCCCAGTTGGGAGAACTGACACGGCGGTCGGTCGCGGTGGTCGGCGCGCGTGCCGCGACGCAGTACGGCCGGCAGGTCGCCTCCGACATAGCGGCAGCACTGGCCGAAAACGACTGGACGATCGTCGCTGGCGGAGCGTTTGGTGTTGACGCGGCAGCTCACCGGGCAGCACTGGCCGTGGGCGGCCGTACCGCGGTGGTGCTGGCGTGCGGCGTCGATCGGCCCTACCCAGCCGGCAACGCCGCCTTGTTCGAGCAGATCGTCGACTCCGGTTCCGGAGTTCTGATCAGCGAGTGGCCCCTTCGATCCGAGCCCCTGAAACACCGCTTCTTGATCCGCAATCGCATCGTCGCGGCCGTGGCTGCGGGCGCCGTCCTCGTCGAAGCGGCGCCGCGCAGCGGCAGCCTCCAGATGATGGACCGGGTTTTGGCGCTTCACCGGCCCGCGATGGTGGTCCCCGGGCCTGTCACCTCGGCCATGTCGGTGGGCTGCCACGAGCTGCTGCGCTCGCACACCGAGACGACGCTGGTGACCGGTCCGGCGCAGGTCCTCGAAACCCTCAGCCGCGACGAGGCTTCAGCTGCCGACCTGCCGCGTGAGCCAGGGCCGGTGTCGGACCAGCGGGCCCAGGTCATCGATGCGGCGCCCGGGAAAACTCCTACCACGTAGGAGATGCAGCCGCCGTGGCCGCGACGCGCCGGTCACCTGTCGGTCTGTCGAGGGCGCCCCGTGCTGGCGAACACTGAGGTGACCGACGGTCGGGCTGGCCAGCTACACCAACCGGCCGGCCAGACATCCGAATAGGTGCCGGACGGGCCCGCCGCTAGCCGGGGTGTCACACCCAGGCTGGGGGGCTCGGCTGGGCACCGCCCGGGAGAGGACCGGACACGGTCCCATCCGGGCCGGCCAGGGGCAAGCCACCCGGCATTGCGTCAGGGCAGGGCCGCGAAGGCCGCAGTTGCGCGTTCATCGGGCGCCGCGAGCCCGGGGCTTGCCCCGGGCTCGGCCCCGGGTGGGCCGGATCGTGCCGTCCACCCCGGCGGCGCCCCGAACCGACGCGCCGCCGGGACTCGTCCGAGACTCGGAGGTCCACGATGACCGTCGACGATGACCCTGTTCGTAACGTCCTGGCGGCCCTGTCCTACTACCTGGGCAAACACCCACCGGAACATCTTGCAGACCTGGAAAAACTGCACCACTACCGGCCGGGAGAGGCGCCGCGCGCCTACCGGACGCGAGTCCTGAAGGTGATCGGTGCGGGACAGCGCGCGGCGGCGCTGCTGACGCTGGGGCGCTCGCTGCGGGAGCGGGCCGACGAGGCAGGCATCGCCTTGCTGATCCGCGGCGACACGGGGTGGCCGGGTCACGCGGACCTTGGCCAGGTGCCCTGTCTGTGGGTACGCGGCAACCCCAACCTGCATGCCGCCCTCATCCGGTCCGTGACCGTTACCGGCAGCCGCGCGGCCAGTGACGACGGACGCATGCTCGCCGCCGAGGTCGGGCTCGGCCTCGGCAACGCGGGGCTGACCGTCGTGACCGGGCTGTCGGCCGGCGTCGACGCCGCCGTGGCCGCGGCCGCCTTCGACTCCACGACACCGCCGGTGCTGGTACACCCCGGCGGCCTGGACCAGCCTGCCGGCCTCACCCTGCGGAACCTGGCCGACCGCGCGGCCAGCATGTCGGCGCTGATCAGCCCGTTCCCGCCCGGCTGTGACCGCATCTCACGGCGGTGGGACTACCGCAGTGTGCTGCTGGGAATGCTCAGCGCGGCCACCGTTGTCATCGAGGCATCGTCGACGCCGCAGGGCCTCTTGACGGCGCGCGCCGCGACCGAGTCGGGACGGCTGGTCTGCGCGGCTCCCGGCCCGGTCCGCAGTGGTTTGTGGTCGGGCTGCCATCAGCTGATTGCCGACGGCGCCGCGCAACTGGTCACCGGCCCCTCTGCGGTTCTGGACGCCCTGCACGGTGCCGCGCAGCGAGGTAACCCTGCGGCGGTTGCCGCGTTCAGCGGCCTCGACACCGAGGCCGCCCCCGGGATACGGCCGGCACCGGCCGAGCCCACGCCGTGACCGCCGTCGCTCGCGTCCTTCCCCACGCGGCGTCGGTCTGCCAGCGTTCCCAGGCCGGCCGGCAGCGGTGGATCCGTCGCCGCGACGGTGGGTTCGACCGGAACCGATACGCGGTGGTGGCTCTACCTGAGGCGGACGCGAAAGCGTTCTGCCTGACCCACCACTACGCCCGATCGTGGCCGGCGACACGGCTGAGGTACGGCATGATCGACCGCGACACCGGTGGACTTTGCGGGCTGATCGTGCTCGGTATCCCGATGCACTCCGCCGTGCTGACCGGGCCGTTTCCGCTGCTGGAGCCGTACCGGCAAAGCCTGGAGCTGTCGCGGGTGACCTTGCTCGATACGGTCGCGCCCAACGGGGAGAGCTGGTTCATCACCCAGGCTTTGCGACGCGCCGCCGAGTTCGGGGTACGCGGCGTTGTCGCCTTCGCCGACCCGGTACCCCGGTGGCGGGAAACTCCCCACGGGTGGGTTCTGGTCAAGCCAGGGCATATCGGGGTGCTGTATCAGGCCTGTTCCGCGCTCTATACCGGACTCGCCACGCCCCGCACGCTGATCATGCTGCCCGACGCCACGGTGCTCACTGCCCGCGCTGCCGCGAAGCTGACCGCCGGTGAGCGCGGGGCACGCGGCGTGACGGCCCGCCTCCTCGCGCTCGGCGCGCCGCCGCCACCTCCTGGCCAACACCCGGCGGCATGGCTGCCGCATGCCCTGGCCGAGATCGGCGCCATCCGGCTCCGCCACCCCGGCAATCACCGATACCTGATCAAGGTCGGCGGGCCACGGCAGCGGCGTAAGACCGTGATCGCCTACGCCGGTCGTCCGTACCCGAGCACCACAACACCACCAGGCGCGGCCCCAGGATCGTCTACCCGCCGGATCGCTCGACCCCGGCCGTGATCTGCCCGGATCACGCTGCGCCCACAGCACCCCGTGATCATCCGCCCCATCCCGAAGGGGATCACCGCCAGGTGAGCCCCTTTTCCGTGTGCTTTGGAGGTATCCATCGTGTCTTCGTCTACCGCTGCGTGGGCAGCATTGGAGGTCCTGCAGATCGGCGCCGCCCTGGTCACGTTGGTGCGGCTGCGCCGCCGCATTGCCGCGCTGACCCGGGCGACGCGCACCGACGAGCTCACCGGGCTGGCGAATCGGCGTGGGCTGAGCGCCGCCTTCGCCCGCCGCGTGGCACCGCTGGCGGTGCTGTTGCTGGATCTGCGCCGGTTCAAAGAGGTCAACGACCGCTACGGCTACCACGCCGGCGACGAACTCCTGCGGCAGGTCGCCGCCCGGCTCGACCGGATCGCCGCGCGGCACGCCGGGGTGGCCGCCCGGCTCGGCGGCGACGAATTCGCCCTGCTCCTACCGACCGCCACCGCTGTTGATCTAGCCGTTGTGATCGCCGATGTCGAGCGGGCACTTGCCGTGCCTACGCCCCTTCCCGAGGGGGCCGGTCAGGTGGAGCTCAGCGCGGTCTTCGGCGCATCATTGCCGCCAGCCGGACTGTCCGACCGGCCGTTGCGGGCGGCGGACATCGCCCTGCACTACGCGCGGCACCACGGGTTGCCGGCGGTGATCTTCCGGCCTGGTATGACCTACCCGGCCGCTGAGGACCGGCACGGTCCGCGGCTACGCGACCGGCCGAGCGCAGCACCGGTCATCGAGATCGACACGAACCTGCTGCATCGGCTCACCACCGTCCCCGAATCAGGCGCGGGGCCCGCTCGGGGGCTGACGGAACTCGCGGAACGCTTCGATCCGCAGTCCTCGACGCTCGGCAGCGCCGCAGCCGACCTGGTCGCCGCCTGCGTGACCCATCGTGTCCTGCGACTGCACGAACCGGTGACCGAGGTGCGTCTCGTGGCGACCAGCGCCGGCGCGGACCGTGACGGCGGCTTGCTGTTGCTGGTCACCTTCGCCGACACGTTCACGCTCTGCTCCGCACCGATGTCGGTGCCACTGGTTGCGCCCTCTGACATCGAACCGGTCGAGTTCCTGCTCGCCACGGTCGTCGGCGCCGTCGCCGGCCTCGCTGACGTTTACTGCACCCTCCGCGCGCAGAGAGCCGACCGGTGAACGGTGCGTTCCAGCCGCTGCCCGCCGGCCTTCCCCCGGCTCTGACCGCCGGATCGGGCTGCGGGCTCACGGGGTGAGCAGGTGGAGGTCTTCTACCTGGGCACCCACCGCCCCGCATGGCTGGGTGACTGCCCGGTGCCGCTGTTCGTCTCCGACACCACCCTGCGCCAGCGCCGGCGGCTGCCCCGGGCGGTCTGCCGGTGGGCGCTGGACTCCGGCGGTTTCAGCCAGCTGACCCGCTCCGGTAGCTGGGCCGACGGGCCGACCCCACGCCAGTACGCCGCCCGGATCCGCCGCTACGCCGACGAGATCGGCGGTCTGGACTGGGCGTCCGCGCAGGACTGGATGTGCGAACCACCGATGCTCGCCCGCACCGGCCTCGACATCCGCAGCCACCAGCACCTGACCGTCATCAACTATCTCGAGCTCACGACGATCGACCCGGGACTTCCGATCGTGCCCGCCGTGCAGGGCTGGCGACCAGGCGACTACCTCGACTGCGTCGACCTCTACGCCCGCTACGACGTCGATCTGCGCACGCTGCCCCTGGTTGCGGTCGGCTCCCTCTGCCGCCGGCAGGGCACCGCCGAGGCCGAGACCATCGTCGACCTGCTGCACCGGCACGGTCTGCTCCGGCTGCACACCTACGGCGTCAAAACGCTCGGGCTCGCCCGGTTCGCCGACCGCATCACCTCCAGCGACTCCCTCGCCTGGTCACGAACGGCCCGCCACCAGCCACCGCTGCCCGGCTGCACCCACCGCGGCCACTGCGGCAACTGCCGCCGCTTCGCCCTGCGCTGGCGCACCTCGCTCCTGCGCAAAACCCCGCTGTCCCGCCCGCCACGACCGACGCCATCACCGGATCACCTCACCACGCAACCCAGTCCCATGACCAACCCTTCGGAGAAACGATGACCACGACCAACAGAAGCATCACCGAGGCCCTCGCCGCCGTCCGCGACGCCGCCGAGCGAGCCCGGGCCGGCACGCTCGACCCCCAGGCCACCCGCGAGGCGTTGCTCGACGCCGCCGCACTGATCACCCTGCTCGACCTGCGGGCATTCCCGCTCGACGGCGATGACACACGGGAACAGGTCGTCGTCACCGTGCACGGGGTCGACGTCAGCGTCCGCGGCCGCAGCCGCGATCTGTTCGTGCACGTCGAGGACATCCGCGACGACCGCGACCAGCAGACGCTGCCCCTTTCGGTCGAGGTCAACAACGCCGGCGAGATGACCTACGGCCAGGGGTGGGACACCGCACCGCTGTGCGAGGGATGCTGGGACCTGCCCGCGGTCGACCTGACGCTGATGAGATGTGCGAGCTGCCTTGGCCGCCGGAGGCGCTCGTGAACCGGCCACGCCGGCGGCTTCGGCACGCAGCACAAGCATGGGCCCGGCGCTGGCCGCGGCTGACGCGCACCGCGCCGCGGCACTATCGGCCCGCGGACCCGACGATCCGAACCTTCCTGGACCTGTCCACCGCGCACCTGCAACCGCAGACCTGCGACGAACTCGACAGCTACCCCGGCGTCATCGCGTACCAGACCACCTACGGCTGGCTCATGTACGCCCCACAGGACGCAACCGGCCTCGCCCGCGCCCACGACTGGCCACCCGAACTGCTGCCGATCATGAAGCTGGCCCGCGAGCACGACTGCGCCTACGTGCTGTTCGACGGCGACGCCGACCAGAGCTACCTGCTTGAGGTCTTCGACTGGTCGACCCCACCGGACCCCACACCCTTCGCAGACCCGAATCGGCTTTGCCCGTCCTTGACCGAACCGCCGGCCACCGCCGAGTCCGTCCCGCTGGAGACTCCTGATCACGACAAGCGCGAACTCTGATGATCGTCACGCTGTTGATACCGCTGCCTACACCGGTTGTTGGGCGACGCTGAAAATCACCACCGGCGCGGCGTCCACGAGGCCGACGACGATCCCATCGAGCGGACGACCGGATCGGGGAAGTATCGCCCATCATCGGCAAGGCGCCGGAACGCCCGGTCGTCTACACCTTCCCAAACGGGCCTCGCGTGCTCCGCGTGGACTCCGTGAGACCGCCGCCTTCCGCGCCTCACTCGGGTCCTAATGCCGACACCAGACGCGGCGTCAATCACTCTCCGTAGAAGCGGTCGCGACCGCTTGCCTCCGGGCAGGTATACGGATCTGCCGATGAGCGCGCATCTGA
>NZ_BOQN01000080.1 GCF_018332695.1 Paractinoplanes toevensis | reverse complement strand
CCGCGAGAGAATGTGTTCATGCGGCAGCTGGAGTTCTTTAGCAGGTCTGAGGTTGCCGCTATGCGTGACCCGACGAAAGCGCGTAATTATTCGCCGTCGAAAGCAGAATTTCGTCGTGACCATGAGCGGCGCCGGCGTTGGGGGCTCAAACGGCGGTACGGGTGGAAGGGGTGCCGGTCGCACGGCTGTTCCCGCGCCTGCGGGGAACTGGGCCTGCATGACGCCACCGACAGCGTTCCGCCGCTGATCTGGCCGGAGGGAGCCACGAGCGTGCGGCCCGAACCCGCAGCCCCACCAGCGCCCGAGGTCCTGGTCGAGATCTGCGCGCAGGCCGGCCCCGCAGATCACGCCGCCGACACCGCCGTCGCGGCCGACACCGCCGTCCAAGCCGACATCGGGCAGGCGGAATCGGGCGAACGACGAAGCCATCCACCGATCCAGCTCGGGCGCCCACCCGCAGTTGCCCGCGTCCGGCAACCGTCACCGACCACACCCGGCCCAATGTCCCCGCACTACCGGCGCGGTCCGGTAACCCGCCGACTGGGCGCGGCCGGCGTCGGTTCGCCGCATGTTCGATATACGCACCGTTTCACCAGGAATCACCTCGGATCGCCGACCGTGACGCACGTGGATTCGACCAGTAGAACCACCACGAGAATTCATGGGCCACCGACCTCGAACGGAGTTCGGGTCGCGCCTCGGGCGTCGCAACCGCGGCGAACTCGAAGCCGCGCCGGGCCTCGCCGGCCCAACATCCGCAGGGCTTCTCCGCCGCCTGCGTCACCGGGGCTCTCATCCACCAAATGGCAGGCAGGGGCGCGCCCGACCTCCTACCGGCCGGCGAAGTGATAGGTACCGTGAGCAGCTGATCAGCCGGTGAGGGGGTGATCGGTCAGTTCTCGGTCCAGGGTCTCCTGGGCGTCGCGCATCGCCTCGGCGTAGTGGGGCTCGGCCAGCCGGCGCATTCCCTCCTCGGGTGGCACGTCCTCGACGATCGCGCTGATCCACCAGATGTTGCCGAACGGGTCGCGCACGCGGCCGCCTCGCTGGCCGAAGGCGTGGGTGGCCGGGGTGGTCACCACGCGGGCGCCGGCGGCGACCGCGCGTTCGATGGTGGCGTCGGCGTCGCTCACGAAGATTCGCAGCAGCGACGGCATGGCCGGCCAATCTGGGCGGCGGTCGAAGGCGAGCAGGACGGTGTCGCCCACCTGGATCTCGGCGTGCCCGATCGTGCCGTCCTCGAGCGGCACCCGGCCTCGCTCCACGCCGTCGAACACGGTGGCGATGAAGTCCAGCAACTGACCGGTGTCGGGGGTGACGATCCACGGTGCGACCGTGGTGTAGCCGGTGTTCTCCATGCCTCGACGCTAGGACTCATTGCGGTCAGATTTGGTCCGGTGAAGAGAAGTTGTCGATTTCGTGGGGTGTCGCTGGTCGGGTAGGTGGGTGCGGCCGACCGGCGGCCGCCCGGCAGCGGAGGATGGACGACATGGCTGACGAGGCGCTGACCAAATACGCGGTGCTGATCTTCGAGCGGGACGGGAACGACATGCCGCCCGAGGTGATCGCGGAGCACGAGCGGCTGCCGCAGCGGGTGAAGGAGCAGGGTGGGCGGATCACCGCGGGGCTGGCGTTGCAGGGCAACGAGACGGCCACCGTGATCCGCGGGGACCTGGTCACCGACGGGCCGTTCCTGGAGACCAAGGAGGTGCTGGCCGGGATCTTCGTCCTGGAGGCGCGGGACCTCGACCACGCGCTCGCGCTGGCCCGGATGACCCCGATCATCAACGGTGGCGTCGAGGTGCGGCCGCTCATCGACTTCGCGGTCGTGGAGGAGGACTGAACGCGGACGAGGCGGTCGCCGGCGCGCACCGGGCCGAATGGGCTCAGGTGCTCGCCGCGACCGTACGCGTCACCCGCGATCTGGACCTGGCCGAGGAAGCCGTGCAGGACGCCTATGTGCAGGCACTGCGCACGTGGCGTGCGCGAGGCGTTCCGGCGCGGCCGGGTGCGTGGCTGACCACGGCGGCCCGGCGGAACGCGCTGACCGCCCGACAGCGGCAGCGCACCCTGGCCGCCAAGCTGCCACTGCTGATCATCCCGGCGGAAGCAGAACCCGCGGAAGCAGAACCGGCGCAAGCAGGACCGGCGGGAACAGCACCGGAAGAAGCGGACGACCGGCTGCGGCTGGTATTCACCTGCTGCCACCCGGCGCTGTCGATCGATGCGCAGGTGGCACTGACTCTGCGGCTGATCTGCGGGATGGCCACCCCGGAGGTGGCCCGGGCGCTGCTGGTGTCCGAGTCCACGATGGCGGCCCGGATAACCCGGGCCAAGAAGAAGATCTCAATAGCCCGGATTCCGTACGCCGTACCGCAGCGGGCCGAACTGCCGGGGCGGGTGGGTGCCGTGCTGATGGTGATCTACCTGCTCTACACGGCAGGACACACGGCGGCACACACCGCGGGCGCGGGTGATCGGTTGACGCGGGACGACCTCAGTGACCGGGCGCTCGACCTGGCCCGGATGCTGCGGTTGCTGCTGCCGGCCGAGACCGAGGTGGCCGGTCTGCTCGCCCTGCTGCTGGTGCACCATGCCCGGCGCGCGGGACGGACCGACGCGGACGGGCGGCTCCGGCTGCTCGAGGATCAGGATCGGGACGGCTGGGACCGTACGCTCATCGCCGAGGCCGACCGGCTGATCACCGCAAGTCTCACCGCCGCGCCCCCCGGCCGTTTCACCCTGCAGGCGGCGATAGCCGCGCTGCATGCGCAGGCACCCACCTACGCCGCGACCGACTGGCCGCAGATCCGGCTGCTCTACGACCGGCTGCTGGAGATCTGGCCGTCGCCGGTGGTGGCGCTCAACCGGGCCGTGGCGGTGTCCATGTCGGACGGGCCGGCCGCGGCGCTCGTGCTGGTGGAACGCCTGGAGCGGGACGGGCGGCTGGCGGCGTACCCGTATCTGCCGACCACCAAGGCCGACCTGCTCCGCCGCCTGGACCGCCCGGCGGCGAGCGCCGCGGCCTATGCCGCAGCGCTCGCCCTGACCGAGAACGCCGCCGAGCGGGAGTTCCTGGCGGCGCGAATAGCCGCCCTGCGCCCGGAGGTGTGATCCGGCCTGCGCCCGGAGGCGTGAGCCGGCCCGCGCCCGGACGCGTGAGCCGGTCTCTCAGACCTCGGCCTTCTCGTCGGTGAGGGTGATGTTGCGGCCGTCGCTGGGGTCGAACAGGTGGATCTTGTCGAGGTTCATCCAGACCTTCGCGTCGGCGCCGTCGCGTACGCGGGACTCGGCCGACAGGCGGGTGACCAGGCTGTCCTGCGGGGGCAGGTCGGCACCGCCGGCGTCGGCGGCCAGGTCCTCCAGGTCGGCGGAGGACGCGTGTTCGCCCTCGACGGTGAAGTAGACATACTTGTCGGAGCCCATCGATTCGACCAGGTCGACGGGCGCCGTGAACTCGTACCCTTTGGCTCGCTGGTGGTCCTCCACCAGCGAGGCGTCCTCGAAATGCTCCGGGCGGATGCCGAGGATGAGCTGACGCGGAGCGTCGGCGCCGGACAGCGCCGCCCGGGTGCGGCCGCCGATCGGCAGGTCGCCCAGCGCGGTCCGCAGTTTGTCCTCCTCGACGGTGGCGGCCAGGAAGTTCATCGCGGGTGAGCCGATGAACCCGGCCACGAACAGGTTGACCGGCCGGTCGTAGAGGGTCTGCGGGTCGCCGACCTGCTGGATGTAGCCGCCCCGCATGACCACCACCCGGTCGCCCAGGGTCATCGCCTCGGTCTGGTCGTGGGTGACGTAGACCGTGGTGGTGCCGAGCTGTTTCTGCAGGCGGGAGACCTGGGTGCGCATCTGGACGCGCAGTTTGGCGTCGAGGTTGGACAGCGGCTCGTCCATCAGGAAGGCCTTGGGGCTGCGGACGATCGCCCGGCCCATCGCGACCCGCTGGCGCTGGCCGCCGGAGAGGTTGGCCGGCTTGCGGTCGAGGTAGTCGGTGAGCTCGAGAACGCGGGCGGCTTCACCAACCTTCTCGTCGATAACCTTTTTGTCCAATTTGGCCAACCGCAGCGGGAAGGCCATGTTCTCCCGCACGGTCATGTTGGGATACAGGGCGTAGGACTGGAACACCATCGCGATGTCCCGGTCCTTGGGTGCCTTATCGTTGACCCGCTCCCCCGCGATCCGCAGCTCGCCGGAGCTGATGTCCTCCAGGCCGGCGATCATGTTGAGGGTGGTCGACTTCCCGCAGCCGGACGGGCCGACCAGGATGATGAACTCCCCGTCGGCGATCTCCAGGTCGATGTCGTGCACGGCCACGGTGCCGTCCGGGTATTTCTTGCTCACCTTGTCGAGAACGATGTCAGCCATCGATACCTAACCCTTCACGGCGCCGGACGTGAGGCCCGCGACGATGCGCCTCTGGAAGAACAGCACGAACAGGATGATCGGAATCGTGATCACCACGGCGGCCGCGGAGATCGCGCCGGTGGGGTCCTCGAACTGGGACGCACCGGTGAAGAACGACAGCGCGACCGGGACCGTGCGGGACCGCTCGGTCGAGGTCAGCGAGATGGCGAACAGGAAGTCGTTCCAGCAGAAGATGAAGACCAGGATCGCGGTGGTGAAGACCCCGGGCGCCGCGAGCGGCGCGATCACCTTGCGGAACGCCTCGCCCTGGCTGGCGCCGTCCATCTTGGCGGCCTTCTCCAGATCCCAGGGGATCTGCTTGAAGAACGCCGACAGCGTGTAGATCGCCAGAGGCAGGGCGAACGTGATGTACGGGAGGATCAGTCCCGGCCAGGTGTCGAACAGGCCGGTGTTGCGCTCGATGTTGAACAGCGGCGACACCAGCGACACCTGCGGGAACATCGCGATCAGCAGGGAAACCCCGACGAGGGCCTTCTTGCCGGGAAAATCAAGGCGACTGATCGCGTACGCGGCCATGGTGCCCAGCAACACCGCGATCAGCGTCGAGATGAGAGCGATGCCGATCGAGTTGATCAATGCCCGTACGAATTGGTCGGTCTGAAAGATCAGTTTGTAGTTGTCCCACGTCCAGTCGCGTGGGATGAAGTTTCCGTCGGTGAGGGTCGGCGTCGTCTTGAACGACAACGAGACGATCCAGAGCACCGGGACCAGGGCGAAGACGACGACGATGGCGTCGAGCAGGCCCCACTTGACCTTGTCGGATGTGGTGGTGGCGGCCATCAGCGCCTCTCTCCGTCGTCGCTACCGGGCGCTGCCGTGCCGAACAGCTTCACGAAGATGAACGCGATGATCGCCACGGTGAGGAAGATGAGCACCGACATGGTCGAGCCGATGCCGAGGTTCAGGCCCTTCATCAGGTTGTTATAGGCGATCATCGACACCGACGACGTCTCGTTGGCACCGGCCGAGAGCACGTAGATGTTGTCGAAGATCCGGAACGCGTCGAGCGTGCGGAACAGCAGGGCGACCAGGATGGCCGGCTTCATCACCGGCAGCATCACTTTGGTGAACCGCTGCCACCAGCTGGCGCCGTCCATCGAAGCGGCCTTGAGCAGGTCGTCCGGCACCAGGGCCAGGCCGGCCATCAGCAGCAGGGCCATGAACGGGGTGGTCTTCCAGATCTCGGCGAAGATGATGATCGCGAGAGCGCTGGCCCGTTCGGTGAGCGGAGCGCCGTCCGGGGACACCAGGTTGGCCAGGTAACCGGTGCCGGGGGTCCACGCGTACCGCCAGGAGAAGGCGGCGACGACCGTGACGATGCCGTACGGAATGAGCGCACTCGTTCGCACCAGGCCGCGGCCGACCAGGGTTTTGTGCATGATCAGGGCGAGGCCCATGCCCAGGATGAGCTCCACCGTCACCGAGATGACCGTGATCAGCGCGGTCACCCCGAACGCCGTCCACCAGTAGTTGTTCGACAACACGGTCACATAGTTGGTGAGACCGATGAACTCCCGGTCTTCCGGAAATTTCAGGTCATAGCGTTGGAGCGACAGCCATACCGAGTAGATGATCGGGTAGGCGGTCACCGCGACCATCACGATCGCGGCCGGTGCGCAGAGCAGCCAGCCCAGCTTGCGCTCCTGCTTCTTGCCCTCGCTGAGCGCGACCTTCTTCTTCGGAGTCCGCTGCGCGGGGATCCGCACCTTCTCCTGGACGCTCACGGGAGGACCCCCTTCGAGTCGATCGCGGCCTGGATGGATTCGCGCAGCGAGTCCGCGGTCTTCTGCGGCTCCACCGACGCGGGCGGCGACAGCTCGGCGGCCACCACGGTGGAGAGGTTCTGGTACGCCGGGGTGCGCGGCCGCGGCGCCGACGTCTTCAGCTCGTCCAGCAGGACGTCCTTCATCGGGTACGCCTTGTCCATCGACGGGTCGTTGTAGACCGACTCGATCGACGGCGCCTGCCCCGAGTTCACCGCGAGATACAGCTGACTTTCCGGCCCACGCAGACACTTGATCGCGTCAAAGGCCAGGTCCGGATGCTTGCTGTACGAGCTGACGGCCTGCTCGGAGCCGCCGATCGTGGTGCGGCTCGGTGTGCTCGCGTCGATCGCCGGGTACCGTGCCCAGCCGACCTTGGCCGCCATGTCCGGCGCGTCCTCGCTCATCGACGCCCATACGTACGGCCAGTTCAGCTCGAACGCACCGCCGCCGTCCTGGAACGCGCGCCGCACGTCGTCCTCGACCGCGTTGGAGAACGACGGGTCGGTCACGCCGGCCGTCGCGAAGTTCTTCAGCACCTCCAGGGCCTTGACCGTGCCGTCGTCCATCACGGCCTTCTCGCCGGCGTCGTCGACCACGTGCCCGCCGGCGCTGGCCACCAGGCTGTTGAAGAACACCACGAGGCCCTCGTACTGGGCGCCCATGGTCATCACCTGGTACGGCTTGCCCTGCGACTTGAGCTGCTGGGACATCTGGATCATCTCGTCCCAGGTCTTGGGTGGGGTGGGTACGAGGTCCTTGCGGTACCAGAGCAACTGGACGTTGGTGTTGTTCGGCGCCGCGTACAGCTTGTCCTCGTATTTCGCGGAATCCACCGCGGCGGCCAGGGTCTGGCCCTCCACCTCGCTCTTCAGGTCGCCGGTGATCTCCCGGATCCAGTTCGCGCTGGCGAACTCCTGGGTCCAGGTGACGTCCATGCCGAGGATGTCCATGCTGTCGTCCTTGGCGGCGAGCCGGCGGACCATCTGGACCCGCTGGTCGTCCGCCGTGCGCGGCAGCGTCTGGTACGAGATCTTGTACTTGCCGGCCGCCTGCTGATTGCAGCGGTCGACAACGGTCTGCAGGTTCTGGACGGGTGAGTTGTAGAAGGTGAGGACGGGCACGCCCTCGTCATCGGATCCGCAGGCCGCCAGCGGGGCGGCCAGAATGAGTGCGGCAGCGGCCGCAACGACCCTTCCAGGTGTCGTCATTGACCCTCCATCAGCCGGAGTGATCTCCATCACTTCGACGGCCAGTGGTCTTCCTGCCCCACCCGGTAAGGAAACAAACCAGAAATGCATCCTCTCTCCGGAGACCGGTCGTCACCCCGTCGCGGCCGGTACGTTCTTCGAAGTGAAGGGCGTTTAGCGACGCTTCCCGCATGGGTATCCGCGTCGCGCCGTCACATCCAGAGGGGGAAGAATGGCAGAGCCGCAGGTCACGCTCGATCCGAACACCTTGAACCCGGTCGAGGACAAGCTGCGCGGGCCACTCGAGGAACAACTCACGTCGGCCCTGCGGGCCGCCACCGAGAAGACCAAGCAGTCGTACGCCGGTGAAAGCGTCGAGACGGTCACCGAAAACCTGCTGGAGCGTACGAAGTCGGGCCTGCACCACGACATCGCCGACGGCTTCCACCCGGATCCCACCCAGCTGCGCCACGTCGCCGAGTCGATCGTCGCCGAGGCCGACACCCGGGATCTCCCCCGCCCCCACTGAGCGGTGTATCGCCGGCGTATCGGAAAACGCATACGCCGCCACAACCGTCATCCGTCTTCAGTGGACGGATGAACTCGAATACGGAATTGCGGATCGGGCGCCGGCGGCTGCTCAGCCTGGGTGGGCTGGCGGTCGCCGGCGCGCCGCTCGCCCGGGCCGGGCACGACACGCCGCCACCGGCCACCCGGCCCGGCGGAGACTACGACCGGTATGTGGCCGGGCTGGCCGCCGCCGGGAAGTTCTCGGGTGTGGTGCTGCTGTCGCATCGGGGGCGAACGGTGCTGTCCCGCAGCTACGGCCTGGCCGACGAGGAGCGGGGCATCCGGAACCACGAGGGAACCGCGTTCAGCCTCAGCTCGGCGGGCAAGCCGTTCCACGCGGTGGCCATCCTGCAGCTGGCTCAGCAGGGCCGGCTGCAACTGTCCGACCCGGTGGGCCGGCACCTGACCGGCTTCTCCGCCGACATCGCCGAGCGGGTGACCATTCACCACCTGCTCTCCGGCACCTCCGGGCTGAGACTCCGCCGGAGGAGGTGCACCGCGTCTTCCGGAGCCGGGACGAGGTGCACGCGTACTACCAGCGGCGCGGGCGGCAGGTGAAACTCGTGGGCGTGCCGGGCACGCCGACCACCACCCACGCGGAGGGCGAGGTCACCATCCCGGCGCTGATCGTGGAGGCCGTGACCGGGCAGACGTACTGGGACTACGTCGAGGAGAACATCTTCCGGCGGTGCGGCATGACCGGGGCGGGGTTCTTCACCCGGCCGCGGTGGCTCACCGATCCGCACCTCGCGCACCCGTACATGACGGTGGCCGGCGGCGGTCACGTGGACGCCGTCCGGCACCTCGACCAGGGCAGCCCGTACCCGTACATCCTCGGCAAGAACCCCGGCGCCGCGCCCGAGGACGGGGCCGGGGGCTGACCCGATCCGGTGTATCGCCGGCGTATCGAAAATCCCATACGCCGTCGCAACGGCGTTCCGGCTTCGATAGGGGCATGAAGCGACTGCGCGGGATCGTGCTCCTGAGTCTGGCGATCCTCGCCGTGGCGGCCGCCGGGTTCGCCGTGCGGCGGCCACTGGCGATGTCCGTTCCGGCGTGCCTGGCCGGGCGGTGGCACGGCTGCTACGACACCGAGAACGGCGTGGTGCTCATGACGCTGGCCGGCATTCCCCTCGCCGTACTCGTGGCCTGGGTCTTGATGCTCGTCCGGCGCGCCGCCGGCGTTCCGCGGGCCTGGCCGACGTCGCTGGCCGAGGTGGGCATGGTCTACGGGACCGTGCCGTGGCTGTGGCTGACCCTGATGCCCGGCCCGGGGGCCGGCGTCGTCCCCGGGCGGGTGAGCCTGATCCCGCTGCGCGACCTGATCGTCATGGGGCCGATCGGGATCGGCGGAAACCTGCTGGTCTTCGCGGCGCTGGGGTTCTTCGCCCCGATGCGGTTCGCGGCGCTGGCCTCCGTGCCGCGGATCCTGGCGCTCGGGGCCGGCTGTTCGATCCTGGTCGAGACCGCGCAGTACGTCTTCCAGCTGGACCGGGTCTCGTCGGTGGATGACGTGCTGGTCAACGCGGCCGGCGCGGTCCTGGCCGGGCTGGCGTCGCGCCGCTGGTGGCGCACCGCCGACCATAGAGTTCCGGTATGCGCGTACTGATCGTGGAGGACGAGCCCTACCTGGCCGAGGCCGTCCGGGACGGGCTGCGGCTGGAGGCGATCGCCGCCGACATCGCCGGCGACGGCGACACCGCCCTGGAGCTGCTCGGGGTCAACTCCTACGACCTCGCGGTCCTGGACCGGGACATCCCCGGCCCGTCCGGCGACGAGGTCGCCCGGCGCATCGTCGCCTCCGGCAGCGGCATCCCGATCCTCATGCTCACCGCGGCCGACCGGATCGACGACAAGGCCTCCGGTTTCGAGCTCGGCGCCGACGATTACCTCACCAAACCGTTCGAGCTGCGGGAACTCGTGCTGCGGCTGCGGGCGCTCGATCGCCGGCGCGGGCACGCCCGGCCCCCGGTGCGGGAGATAGCCGGGCTGCGGCTCGACCCGTTCCGCCGGGAGGTCTTCCGCGACGAACGCTACGTCGCGCTCACCCGCAAACAGTTCGCCGTGCTGGAGGTGCTGGTCGCCGCCGAGGGCGGCGTCGTCAGCGCCGAGGAGCTGCTGGAACGGGCCTGGGACGAGAACGCCGATCCGCTGACCAACGCCGTACGCATCACGGTCTCGGCCTTGCGGAAACGCCTCGGCGAGCCCTGGATCATCACCACGGTGCCCGGCGTCGGCTACCGGATCGAGGCCGACCGTGGATAGGGCACCCGGGATGAGCGTCCGCCTCAAACTCACCCTCAGCTACGCCGGGTTCCTCATGGTCGCCGGAACCCTCCTGCTCGCCGTGGTGTGGGTGTTCCTCCTGCGGTACGTGCCCGACCAAGCGATGCTCATCGTTCCCGGCCGCAACGAGCTCACCGGGGTCTTCCCGGTCCGCTCCCGACTCCTGGAGGTCTTCGTCCCGCGGGCCGCCGCGGCGCTGGCGTTCCTGCTGGCGTTCGGCCTGGTCGGGGGATGGATCCTGGCCGGCCGGATGCTCGCCCCGCTGTCCCGGATCACCGGCGCCGCCCGCGCGGCCGTGGCCGGATCGCTCGCCCACCGCATCCGGCTCTCCGGCCGGGCGGACGAGTTCCGCGAACTGGCCGACGACTTCGACGCCATGCTCGCGCGGCTCGAGGCCCACATCGCCGAACAGCAGCGGTTCGCCGCCAACGCCTCGCACGAGCTGCGCACTCCCCTGACGATCTCGCGGACCCTGCTCGACGTGGCCCGCAAGGACCCCACCCTGGACCGGGACGAGCTCATCGAACGCCTGCACGCCGTCAACACCCGGGCGATCGACCTCACCGAGACCCTGCTGCTGCTCAGCCGCGGCGACCGGGTCATCCGCCACCGCGTCGACCTCTCACTCATCGCCGAGGAGGCCGCCGAGACTCTGCTGCCGCTCGCCGAGCAGCGCCGGATCACCCTCGACGTCACCGGCGGGGCGGCCCCGGCCGGCGGCTCGGCCGAACTGCTGCTGCGGATGATGACCAACCTCGTGCAGAACGCGATCGTCCACAATCTCCCGGACGGCGGTACCGTCACCGTCCACACCGAGACCGACGGCGACACGAGCGTCCTGCGGGTCGAGAACACCGGCCGCCGGCTTCCGCTCGACCTGGTGCCGGCCCTCACCGAACCGTTCCGGCGCGGCACCGACCGGGTGCGCACCGACGAGCACGCCGGTGTCGGCCTCGGACTGACCATCGTGCAGAGCATCGTCCGCGCGCACGACGGCGCCCTCGCGCTCGTCCCGCGCCCGGCCGGCGGTCTTCTGGTCACGGTCCGGCTCCCCGCCCGGCCGTAGCATGGCGTGTATCACATAGCGCCGGTCCGCATACGCGAAAATCGCTCACTCTGCGTATTCGTCCACAAAGACCTGCGGGTACCGACGAGTAACCTTCAATTTTCCGGCGCCCCGTCTGTCAAGTGCGCAAGTGCGACATGACTCCGCCACGGCCACTCTCGGGCCGGTCGGAAAAATGTCACCTACGGTGACCTCCCCCGGTGACAATCGATGAGTATGATCCCTTCTTCGAGCGGCTCGCGGGCGTCCTGATCCGCAGGGCGATGACGGTACGGATCTGCAGAACCAGAAAACGGGAGCGCTCCACATGGCCAGTAGGCCTCTGAGGCCCGGGGACCCGCGGCGGCTCGGCGACTACCAACTGCTCGCCCGGCTCGGCGAAGGAGGCATGGGCACCGTCTTCCTCGGCCGCGATCAGGACGGCGGGCACGTGGCGGTGAAGGCCATCAAACCCGAGTACGCCGGGGACGAAGAATTCCGGGCCCGATTCCGCAGCGAGGTCAACCGCGCCCGCGAGGTGCCGTCGTTCTGCACCGCCGCGGTGCTGGCCGCCGACCCCGACAGCGAGACCCCCTACCTGGTGGTGGAGTACGTCGACGGCCCGAGCCTGCAGGAGATGGTCCACGAGCGCGGGCCGATGTCACCGGGCGACCTGCACAGCGTCGCGGTCGGCGTCGCGGCCGCCCTCACCGCCATCCACGGCGCCGGCGTCATCCACCGCGACCTCAAGCCGGCCAACGTGCTGCTCTCGCTGGGCCTGCCCAAGGTGATCGACTTCGGCATCGCCCGCGCACTCGAGGGCACCACCCAGCACACCCGGCCCGGCCGGTTCGTGGGCACCGTCGACTACATGGCCCCGGAACGGCTCGACTCCAGCCTCGGCCTGGTCACCCCCGCGGCCGACATCTTCGCCTGGGGCGCGGTGATCGCCTTCGCCGGCACCGGGCACATCCCGTTCCAGGGCGACACCCCGATGGCGACCGCCGCCCAGATCCTCACCAAGCCACCCGACCTGCACGGCCTGCCCGCGTCGCTGACCGAGCTGGTCGCGCACGCCCTGGAGAAGGACCCTCGCGACCGGCCCACCGCGAACGAGGTGCTGCAGCGGCTGCTCCTGGTGGAGACACCCAAGCTGCTCACGGTGGACACGCCGAGCCCGATCTCGGTGGATACGCCGGCGCCACCGGACCCGCGCGTGCGCCGGGACAACGGCCGCTTCGACGCCCGCGACCTGCTGGAACAGATCATCGCCGAGAACCCGGCGGCCTCGCCGTACGCAGTGGCGCCGATATCCCGCTCGGCGGAACGCCGGCTGGGCCGAGCCCGACGCCCGAGCACCACGCACACCCGCCGCCCGAACACGGCGGCGCGCGCCCGTACCCGCACCGGCACGACGCGGCGGCTCATCTACGCGGTAGTCGCCCTGTTGCTGGCGTCGGTGGCCGGGGCAACCCTGGCCTACGCCCGCAACATCGGCGACGAGCCGTCGACGGCGGCCACCACCGAACTCCAGCCGCAGTCCACTCCGGCCTCGGCATCGGTAAAACTGGCCGGCCCGTCATTCTCGGATCCACTGCGCCAACCGGGCCGCTTCCAGGAGAGCTCCAACGAGGCCGGCCGCTGCACGTTCCGCAACGCCCGCCTGCACGCCCAGGTAGCCCGGCGTTCGACCTACCAGTGCCAGGGCCCGGCCGACGAGTTCTCCGGCGACCAGTCGATCACCGTAAACCTGGCCCTGGTGGGCAACGGCGCCTGCGCCATGATCTGGTTCCGCCACCGCGACACCCGCGGCTACCAGCTGACAGCGTGCGCCGAGGTACTGGAACTGGAAGAACTGAACGGCGCGGTGCTGACCTCGATCGGCCGGACCTCCGCGGTGGCCCTGACCCCAGGCTCCCCCCACGACCTGTCCATCGTGATCACCGGCGGCCACGCCACCATCTCGGTAGACGACCGCCCAGCAGTCCAGGCCGCGGTAGCCGACCCAAACCTGGCCGCCGGCCGAATCCAGCTAGGCGTAACAAACACCGACAAAACCGAGACAGCCGAGGTCTCCTTCGCCAACCTCGACGTCCGAGCCGGCTGAAACGAGCCGTCTCGGTGCCAGAACCGGGTTCAGCGTTGTCTTTCTCCGCGTCGGTGGTCCTCGTGTTCTCGTAGCGATTCTTCTGGTTGATTCCACCTGCGTCACGGCGGCCGTTCCCGATTGAATCCTCATGAAACGGCGCGTATTCCTCCCCCGCAGCGACCCGAGAATGGCCACGCCCGGTCGGCGGTGACATGCCGGACGGCGCTGCCGATGCCGAGGCACCGGGCCAGGCCCTGCCGGCGGCGGTCGCCGGTGCCCGGCAGCTCGGGCCGGCCGGTGGCTTCGCTGCTCGCTCAGTTCTGCCGGCCCAGCGTCGGCCCGGGCGGCGGTGCCGGTTTCCTGGTCTTCGGGATCGGCCGGCACACAAGCCTCGACCAGGCACTCAGGCACCGGCGGGGCCTTGGGTTCAGTTCGACCGGCTGGCCGCACGCACGTGGCCCCTTCCGGCCAGATCAGCGGCGGAACACTCTCGACGTCCTCATGCAGACCAAGCTCCCCGCAGGTGGAGGGACAGCCCCTCGACCGACACATCTTCCACCCGTGGCGCCGCTTGAGACCCCCACGCCGACGCCGCTCATGATCGCGACGAAACTCCAGTTCCCCGGCCAATAATTCCGTGCTCTCGTCGGGTCACGCATAGCGGCAACCTCAGACCTGCTAAAGAACTCCAGTTGCCGCATAAACAGATTGTCTCGCGGTCGGCAGAGCACACGCCAACAGACGATCATTAGATTCTAGAGAGGCCGGTAACCAAATCTAATGGCACCGAGGCGGAGCGACAGATAGCCGCATACGGCTGAGACGGGGTTTTATCCGACCTCGGTGCACTGCTTGTCCTGGTCGCTCAGGGCGAGCAGGACCACCTGCACCCTGGCGTCCTTCGGGCCACCGCCACCGCCGACATGAAAGATGAAGACGTAGTCGGCCTTCGGGTTGCCCGGCACCGGGGCGGCCAGGTAGCCGGTCGCCTGTTCCTGCTGCTCCGGCGTGCCCTCGGCGTCCTTCAGCTTCGGGTAGGCCTTCGCCACGTCCGCGACGGTCGCGCCCGCGCCGATGCCCTCCGGCGTCTTCACCGCGGCGGCCGCCGTGATGACGGCCAGGCCGTGGTCGCGGGCGAAGTGGATGTCGGCGCCGCCGGCCGCGTACACGTGGCATTTCTCGGTCTTGTCGGCCGCCAGGTCGGCCGGGACCCGCACCTGGTCGGTGGCGTTGGCGTCGGCCACGCTCATCCCCAGCGTCAGCTTGCCGATGCCGTTCGGGCCGAGCACGACGTTGTCGCCGAGGCTCATCGCCATGGCGGCCTGGTGATATTTCTGCGCGTCCTGAGTGTCCCGAACCAGGTGGAAACCGGCGAACGCCAGCACAACGACAAGGCCGGCCTGCACCAGCCGAACAACTACGGTCCGCATCGACCCCCACCTAAGCCCCAAGGTGCGAGCAGCGTAACCAGCAGGAGATCCGTTGGATACCCACGAGTAGCTTGAAGTTTCGGGCGTCAGCTGACCGGGTGGATGCAGCAGTCTGCGCAGATCTTGGGACGGGGCAGGGTGAAGGCCAGGCAACAGGTCCGACGCCGTACGCTCAGCCTGCCGTTCGGTCCTGGCATCAGGTCGATCAGGTCGTCGATCTCCAGGGCGCGCAGGACCGGGCCGACCGACGAACCCTGCACGCGTAGCAACGGATAGACGATCCCGGAGGCCAGCGAGCCGAGCAGCACCCGCCGCCCGATCCGGACCGCGCCGTGCATCGCCGCCAGCAGCGGATAGAGGTGCTGGTCGAGCAGTGATCGGCGCAGCGCCGCGAGCAGTTCGTCCTCGCCGGCCACCACCACGACGCCCGGCCGTGCGCCCTCGGCCAGCGGATCGCCGGCCAGCACCGCCACCTCGATGTCCGGCCGCAGACCGATCGTCACCAGCGATTTCGGGTCGTCGAAGTGCACCAGCACGTCGTCCGCCGTGAGCAGCGGCACCCGGCGCGCCGCCGCAAAACCCAGAACAGCCGGAAGAGCCAACCAATATGTGTACGCCTTCCAGGCGAGCGAAGCGGCAGCGTGTGGCTGTGCCCGCCACCGTTGTGCCGCCCGCTCCAGCAGCACCGGAAGCAGGTCGTCCGCGAGCCGGGCGGCCGGCGTCCACCCGTGGAGGTCGGGCACGAGCAGGCCCGGCGCCACACCGGGCAGGTCGACGGTGCCGAACACCGAGCGGATGGCGGCGAGAACGGGAGCGAGGGGATGCTCGGTCAAAATGACGATCCCCCTTTCCGGTCTCAGCTGAACGATGCCCGCTGCGACCCGGGCCCAACCCCGGAGGCGTACCGTACGGCCATATGAGCGACGGCTACCGCGCGCGCGTCCCGCAGCGGCTGCGGGTCGTGTTCGTGATCGTGTCCGTCGGTGTGTCCGTGCCGGTTCTGGCCTTCGACTCCACGCCGCTGGAACGCTCGCTCGCGGTGGTGCTGATCGGCATCCAGGCGGCGGCCCTGTGGTGGCTCGACGCCCGGCCGTGGCTGGGCACGGTCTCGGTTCTGGCGGTCAGCGCCGGCCTGCAGTGGCTGTCCCCGGGGTTCGGGCCGGGCATCGCCTTCGTGGTGCTGTGCACCTACGCCTGGATGCGGCCGGCCCGGGAGAGCCTGTGGATGCTGGCGCCGGCCGCGATCGCGGTGTGCGGGCCGCCGGTCGCCCGCGGCCGCTGGGATCTGGCCGGGCTATGGCTGGCCGCGGTGCTGCTCGCCTGGAGCTGGGGCGCGCTGGCCCGGGCCCGGGGCGAACGCCGCCAGGCCGAACGCCGCCAGGCCGTCCTGGAGGAGCGCGCCCGGATCGCCCGGGAACTGCACGATGTCCTCTCCCACACGGTGTCGGTGATGGTGGTGCAGGCCGCCGCGGCGGACGACGTCTTCGACGCGAACCCGCAGCAGGCCCGCGAGGCGTTGCGGCGCACCGAGCAGGCGGGCCGGGAGGCCCTCGCCGAGCTGCGCTGGTTCCTGCGGTCGGTGCGCGACGAGGGCGACGATCCGGGGCCGCAGCCCACGCTGGCCGATGTGGACCGGCTGGCCGGCACGATGGGCGAGTCGGGCTTGCCGGTGACGGTCCGCCGGGAGGGCGACGGCGCGGTGCCGCTCGGGGTGCAGCTCGGCGCCTACCGCATCGTCCAGGAGGCGCTGACCAACACGTTGCGGCACGCGGGCGCCTCCCGCGCGGAGGTCCTGCTGCGCGTCGACGAGGCGGAGGTCTTCGTGCGGATTCGCGACAACGGCGGCGGCGCCGCCGCCAACGGCAAGGGCGGCGGCGGGCACGGACTGACCGGCATGCGGGAACGGGCCGAGCTGCTCGGTGGCACGCTGCTGGCCGAGCCGGGTACGGACGGCGGCTTTGAGGTCAGCGCCCACCTCCCGCTGCGGGCCGCCGGATGACGATCAAGGTGCTCATCGCGGACGACCAGGTGCTGGTCCGGTCCGGGTTCCGGATGATCCTGGAGGCGCGCGACGACCTCGAGGTGGTGGGCGAGGCGGGCGACGGCGACCAGGCGGTCCGGCTGGCCGAGCAGACCCGGCCCGACGTGGTGCTGATGGACGTGCGGATGCCCGGCACCGACGGCGTCACCGCCACCGCCCGGCTGACCGCGGCGGCCGACCCGCCGCGGGTGATCATCCTGACCACGTACGACCTGGAGGAACCGCTCTACGCCGCCCTGCGCGCCGGAGCCAGCGGTTTCCTGCTCAAGGATGTGCGGCCGGCCGACCTGGTCGAGGCGATCCGGGTGGTCGCCCGCGGCGACGCCCTGCTCGCCCCCACCGCGACCCGCCGCCTGCTGGACCGTTTCGTCGCCACCGACGTGACCCCCGCCGCCCCCACGGGCAGTCTCGGCCAGCTCACCGACCGGGAACGGGAGGTGCTGACCCTGCTGGCCCGCGGCGCCTCCAACGCGGAGATCGCGGCCCGGCTGGTGGTGACCGAGGCGACCGTGAAGACGCACGTCTCGGCGATCCTGCGCAAACTCGAGGTGCGAGACCGGGTGCAGGCGGTCGTACTCGCCTACGACCTGGGTCTGGTCCGGCCCCGACCCTCGTCCTGAAGTCGTAGACCAAAGACCCGCCCCCGGCCGGAGGCGCCCCGGGCCACAAATTCCTACGGTCAACCCATGACCACTCCGCCACAGCGGCGAGCCATCCGGCTGGTCGTGATCCTGCTCGTCGCGAGCCTCACCGCAAGCGTCACCTTCGCCCTGCTGACCTGGCTGTTCCGGCACGACGTGCTCGCCTACCAGCAGGCCCGCGACCCGGCCGCCGACCCCGATGCGCTGGCCGCGACCCTGTGGACCCGGCCGATCCCGATCCTGGCGGTCGCGGTCCTCTACTTCTGGGTGGCCCGCCGGCTGCTGGCCGGTGCGGCGAGCGCCTACCGTCGCGTACGCATCGTCTCGGTCCTGGGTTTGATCGCCGTGGCCTGGTTGTTGTTCTCGGCCGCTTACCCGCCGTGGTTGCGCGGCGTGCAGGCGGTCCAACTGGTGCTGCTGGCCGCCCTGGTCGCCGCGGTGAACCGCCCCTTGGTCCGGTCAGCGTTCCCCGCCGTCCCCGACCTGCGTCCCCGCAACCGGCGGGCCGCGCTCCTGCTGGCCGTGCTGGCCCCGTTCGTGGCCGAGGTCAGCCTAGGCACCGTCCCGCTGCGGATGGCATGGGTGATGCCGATCTACATCCCGATCTACGGCGCCGGCGCCCTGTTCATCCGCGAGATCGTCCGCCGCACCGGCGGCGGCGTGGCCAACCTGCTCCTGCTGGGCGTCGCCTACGGCCTGGTCGAGGAGGGCCTGGCGCTGCAGAGCCTGACCAGCCCGCACCTGTACGGCGCGGCCGAGTGGGCGCCGCGCCTGTTCGGCTTCAACACGGCCTACACCGAGCTGAACCTCGCCTACCACGCCGTCTTCAGCGTGACGATCCCCATCCTCCTGGTCGAGTTGCTCTTCCCCCGCCACGGCACCACCCCCTACCTGCGCCGCGGCGGCCTGATCGCCACCGGAGTGCTGGCCCTGCTGGGCGCCGCGCTGCTCCGCGTAACGGTCCCGCCCGCCGAGGACCCCGGCTACACCATGCCCACCACCGCGATCCTGCTGGTGGCCGCGGCGGCTGCGGCCGTCACGGTCATCGGGCTGCGCATTCGCGTACGCCGGGAAAGCCGCCCCGTGGCACCGCCGCACGCACCGCTCCTGGCCGTCACGACCGGCGTGGCCGTGTTCGGTTTCCTGGCCTTCGTCTACCCGTTGGGCGACGCCCGGCAGCCACTGTGGACCCACGGCGCGTGGGTGTTCCTGCCGATGTCCGGCGCCGCCGCGATAGCCGTGGCCGCGTGGTGGGCGTTGCGGCACTGGAGCGCCTCGCCCGCCTGGACGCCCCGGCACGTGCTGGCGGCCTGCGCGGGCGCCCTGACCGCCCACACCCTCTTCGGCCTGACCGCCAACGCCGACAGCACCCCCGACCGCCTGTTCCTGCTGGCCATCGCCCTGCTGACAGCGGCCGGCGCCACCCTGCTGATCCGCCGACAAGACCCGATCCCGCCACCGCCCATCGAAGCCGACCGACCACCCTTGCCGTCCGCCTCACCGCGCTAGCCACACAGCCCGCATGGTCAGCGCCAGCTAAGCGGTTCATCTCTCACATTCACCGCTGGCTGGCCCGAGGACCAGACGCAGACCCATACCGCCGCCACCTGCCTTCGACCATGTCATCGGAACAGATCTGGAACTACCCCTCCGGAAAGGCGGCAGTGACCGGCCCTACCGAGCTGCCAACCGAGGTCGAACCCGTGCGCAGGCCCCCGGGCCGATACCGGTGCAGGACCCTCACCGTGGGCGCATTGACGTTGCCATGATCCGAAATCTGAGAGGGCGGGTCTGGTCGTGACCACCGGAACATCAGGCCGCGACGACATCGTGGCGCGCGCGAAGTCGGATTTCGCCTTCCTCGAACAGGCGGCCGCCCGGCCCGCTGAGGTCGAGGATGACGCCTGGCGCACGGTGCTGGCCTACACGCTCGGAACGATCACTATCGAGGTTGAGCTCGACTGGCGGGAACGGATCAGCAAGCTCGAGAACCGTTTCGACGAACTGTTCCCCGACTGATCATCGTGGCATGAGCGCCGTCACACGCTGGAGTGCAGACCTCGGGTGATCGCCAGACGCGTAGCCAACCACTCGGACGTCACCACACATCCCCACATGATCGATCGGAAGTCCGACGACCCGCTATGTCAGGAGCGAAAGAACGCGCCCGGCAGCCGCGCGCGGACAGCGGCAGATCAGTGCACCCGATCTTGTTCGTGGGTATTGCCGGATACCCTGCTCGCGTGGTGAAGCTGATGACCTACTCCGGTCCTGCGGCTGCTGATGCCCCTGGGACCCGTACGGGCGGAATGCCGTACGCGCCGAGCGACTTCGAATGGCCTCGGTGTCGGGAGTGCGAAGGCCCCATGCAGTTCCTGGCGCAGGTAAGCATGGCTGACGTCGAACTGGGCGGCGTTGGCTTGTTCTCGGCCTTCATGTGCCAGAACGATCCTGGTCTGTGCGACGAGTGGGATCCGCGGGCTGGCGGCAATCGAGCATTCATCTTCCTTGCTGACGTCACCGGCACCCTTCCTCCGCCCGGCGATGGCGTCACGCTGCTCGACGAGACCTGCGCCGTCGATTTTGAGCAGGTCGATGTCGAGGATTATCTCGACGCCCCGGAGCAATGGTGCGAACGAAGCGGCCGGTCAGCACGGGAAGTGCTCGGCCAGATCGGCGGCCGTCCCGCGTGGCTGCAGAACGATGAGACCCCTAGCTGCGACATCTGTGCGCATCGGATGACGTTCGTCGTACAGCTCGAGGAAGGACACGACCACCGCACCTCGATGAACTTCGGGGGCGGCGGATGCGGCTACGGTTTCCGCTGCCACACATGCGCGACAGCCGCTTTCCTTTGGCAGCGCTGACGGGTTGTCAGACCGAGGACGCCACGACTGGCGCACCGCCGCGCACTTCGCGGCAGATCAATGCACCAGCCTGACGCTCATCGCCTGCGGTCGACGTTCTCGGCCAGGCGCTTGATGTGGATGGCGCGCTGCCTCAGCAGCCGACTCAGGTAAGGAGCGAGCAGTAGCCTGGTCACCATCGCGCCCAATGGTCCGAGGGGCGCGTGGATGCTCATGCGATCGGTCATCCGCGTACCTCCGTCCCCCAGATCCTCGAAGTGGTGTTCATGGCGCAACGCCCGGAAGGGGCCGCGGACCTGTTCGTCGACAAAGTGGTACGGAGGTTCATAGGCGCTGATTCGACTGGTCATCTGCCAGTTCAAGCCCAGATGACGAGCATGAAAGGTGACCTCGTCGCCGAGGGCGAGCTGGCGGCGGCCGGTGCTTGTCGTTGCCGTCTCCTGGCTACCAGGCAAAGAACCGGCGTGAACGTCCATGTCGAGTTCCAGGTCGAACACCCTGGGCGGAGCCGCATCGATGAGAGATACGACTTCGATCATCGTTGCCACATGGACAGCTTAAAGCCGTCGGTCTCTCGGGGTCGTGGCCGCGGTGGCGCGCCGTCGCGCGTCAACAGCGGCGGATCCGGACGTCTTCAGTGTCAGTGCGTGGGTCCGGTCCCGGCGATGGCCGCGAGGGCGGTGAGGTAACGATCGGAAATGTAGACCTTGGTGATTCGGCGAAGCTGGTAGCCGCGTGGCCGCTTGCGCCATGTGGCGTTCGGACGAACTTCGTGCAGCCACAGCCACCGTTTGGTGAGCTCGTCGACGACACCTATCCACACCATCTGCGAGTGGAACCGTCTTTCCTGCTCGATGGCGAGCAGTGGCGAGATCGCGCTCATGGCCCTAAGCAGACCCGCGGTCGTGTCCAGGTCGAGGTCCGCTGGGGTTGTCGGCGGCCACTCGGGCTGAGTCCGGGCGAAGCGCTCCTGGAACGAGGAGTCCTTCTCGACCTTCACCACATCCTTGACGCGGACGGCGACCAAGCCCTCGAAGAAGCCTCCATCACCGGTGTGCGCGATCAACGCCCACTTGGAGCCAACAGCGACGACGACGCCGTCGACTCGGTCAGCGTTGCGCGGAGACCGTTGATTCGCACGAGAGCTTGGGACTCGGCTGCACGACGGAGCCGGTCAGCCTTGCTCACCCGCGATGACGCCATGCCGCGGATCCTCGCACGGCGACGCCCATCTCCACCTCGAAATACGTGAGCCCTTGCCTGCACACGTCGCGGCATGAGCGGATGTTCAGGCGAGGTGCTCAATGAGGTCGTCACTGCTGACCACGGGGCAACCGGACAGATCGCCCAAGGACCGTTCGCTGGTGTTCGGTCAATGGGGTGACGAAACGGCTACAGCTACCCCGGCTGAGCGGCATGCCTCGGCAACTTCGCGGACTTGCCTAGGCTGAGCGAGTCCGTCGAGAGAACGGCGAGGCCATTTCTTCGCGCCGCGCGAGACGCCACGCCTCTGGATCTGTCGACCAATCACCCGCCCGACGCGCGTTTGCGTCGAGGCCGCCAGAAGGTCGACCTTCGCGTCGACCTCCTTATCCTTGGCGGAGTCCAGCGTCACCGGCGGGCAAGATCCACGAGTGGCGTCGGTTTCACGAGTATTTCGGCGCGCATCGTCGGCAACGTTGCGTGCCGAGTTTGCCATCCGCCTACGGTACTTTCTCGGCTTCGTTCACAAGCTGCACCGGGATCAAGGTTTCGCCGGCCCGCACGGCTGCGTCGAGGCGGAGCCCGCCGCATACGGCGAAGAAGTGCGGGTTTTGGTGGAGGACCACAATCTCGCCGTCGCTCTCGGTGGACGACGTCTGCCGTACCCGATGGGGGTCGAGAAAACAGGCCGGTGCCGCTGCACATTCGATGATGCGAGTAACGATGTCAGCAGGGCTGGCACTGGTCGTGTCGCAGATCAGGTCGTAGTTCTGCAACCGGGTCTTGTCGGCCCCATAACGGGTGAGGAACCGCTGCCGCTCACTCTCGCTGCGCGCCGCCAACTGCGTGCACGCATCCTCGATGCTGGTGTACTGCTCAACTGGACCGCCTGGGCGGCCCAGGACCCGCCGGGCCGCCACCAGAGGGTCGGTGACCAGGTGGACCTTGTACGCGCCGCGGAAGAAGTGCCAGGCCAGGCGGCTGTCGACGACCAGCGGTTCGCCCGAGGCGGCGATGTCGTGCTGGAGCTGGTCGATGTGGTGGTCGATTTTGTCGTCGAGTTCAGCGTGCAGGTTGAATTGGAGCGCGGTCATGCCGTGCTCGGCCGCCATCTGCCGGTAGAGGTCGCCGATACTGACCCGGCGCACTCCCAGCCGTTCGGCCAGCGCGACCGACACTGTTGTCTTGCCACTGCCGAGGTCGCCGTTGAGGACGACCGTCCGTGGACCGGTCATCGATCGACTGTACGTGCTCAGCACCGCCGCCAAACCCTCGGCCGATCGCGCCGACAGATCCCTTCAGAACAACGTGCGCCAGGAAACCAACATCGCATATCGACGTGGTTAGTGCGACCATCGGCCTATGCCGGACGGGGCTTGCCCCCGGATCTTGGACACGGGGTCTATGCGGCCTGGGCCAGCGTAGCTGGCGTAGTGCGGATGCTGTTCTCGTAGGCGTTCGGTGATCGTTGTCCGAGCCGGGAATGGCGCCGGATCGAGTTGTAGCGGTGCAGCCAGCGGAAGCTGCTCAGGCGGGCTTCGCGTTCGTCGCTGAACGCCCGGCGGCCTTGCAGGGTCTCGCGTTGAAGGTCGCGTTGAACGACTCCGCCAGGGCGTTGTCGGCGGAACTGCCGACCTTGCTCATCGATTGCCGGACCCCAGCCGCTGCGCAGACGGCCGCGAACGCCTTCGAGGTGTATTGGGCTCCGTGATCGCTGTGGAAGATGGCCCCGTCGAGGCTGCCCCGGGTCCGTTCGGCGGCGGCGAGGGCGTCCACGACGAGTTCGGTGCGCATGTGATCGGCGATCGCCCACCCGGCCAACCGTCGTGAGTGCAGGTCGATAACCGTTGCAGGTAAAGGATCCGCGTTCCCCGACCGGCAGATACGTGATGTCACCGACGTAACGCTGATTCACCTGAGGGGCGGTGAAGTCCCGGCCGATCAGGTCCGGTGCCTTGGCCGCCGCCGGGTCCGCGATCGTGGTCTGCACCCGCCGGCGTAGCCGCAATCCTTGGATGCGGTAGCGGCGCATCACCCGGGCCACTTTCTTGCGGTTGACCCGCATGCCGGTGTCGTGCAGTTCGGCAGTGATCCGCGGGGCCCCGTAGGTGCCGTCATGAGCGGTGCGGACCGCCTCGATCCGGGCGGCCAGCGCCGCGTCCGCCGTGTCACGGGCGGCCCGCGACGTCGCGGTGGCTTTCCAGTAGTAGAAGCTGGACCGGGCGATGTTGAGGATCTGGCACAACTGCTTCACGCCGTAGCGTGTCTGGTGGTCGGCGACGAACCGGGGAGCGGTTCACCAGCGCGTCTCCCCGGCGAAATACCGGGCCGCCTTCCGCAGGATGTCGCGTTCTTCCTGCAGCTCACGGACCCGCCGGCGCAACTCGGTGTTCTCCTGCTCGACCGTGCCGGCCGCCGGCTCACCCCGCGACCGGGACCGCCCGCGCCGACCGGGGACGCCGCCACGACGCTCGTCATCCAGGCGGACCCAGCTGCGTAGTGTCTCCCGGTTGATGCCCAGGTCACCAGCGATCGACGCGATCGTCGCACCCGGCCGAGACCGGTACAACGCGACCGCGTCGGCCTTGAACTGCGCGGGATAGTGCTTGTTCGCCATCTTGCTTCAGGACTCCTGATCTACCCGGAACCTCACGATCCCAGGTTCAAGTGTCCAAGATCAGGGGGCAAGACCCGACCGTTAGAACGCGTGGCCGTGCGTCGCTGTGGCTCGTTGAGGTGTTGGTTCGTACGCGGCCCGGATCAAGAGAGGATGGTGGTGGCGGCCGTTCGGAGCCGCTCGTCGGATTCGAAGATGTGCCAACCGCCGAAGTAGGACAGGCGGCGTGGGTTGTCCAGGACGGCGCGGGCGATCGGGTACGCGGGTTCGGCCGCGCGGACGGACAGCGGCAGAAGAGGACGTCGAGTGAGATGATCGACTTGTGCTAATCCGCGAAACAGAGGTGGTTCTGGCGTCGGTGCTTGACGATGCCGCGATGGACTCGAATGCGGTTGCTGCCACCGATGTCCGGCATGTCGTTGAGGCTTTCCGGCGATTTGCCGAGCTTCCGGTCGAGGATGCAAGACCACCTGACGAAGACGGTGACGGAGTCCTCGCCCAGTTCGGGACATATGAGTTCCGTGGTCAGCGAGAATTCTCGGCTAGCCTCACGCGGCAGCTCGTCGAGCGCGGCGGCGAGGACGCGCCGATGTGGCAACTGAGCTGCACGCTCTATTGGCCTACCAACACTGCGACCGAGAACCTGGCGTCCGGACACCTATGGTCCTTCGGCAAGGACATCGACAGGTTCTTCGACGAAGCTGTTGCCCTTCCCGGATGGGCATGGGCACTGGGCGGCACGCACGCACCCGGGGATGTCGTGATCATGCTCGACCAGATCTGAGCTCCAGATTGATCGAGTCGTAGCACGTCGCGCAATCATCGAGGTCGAACTTCGCCCGACGGTCAGGTCGGCCACGTGCGCGATCGGCGGCATGACAGTGAGCCGCTAACCGAGCATGGTGAATGCAGCCTCGGCCGACGTAGCTGTCATGTCGCGCAGTGATGCCACCCGCCGGGTTTTACTTCTCCTCGTCGTCGGCGGGCGCAGGGTATTGCCTTTTTATCTCGAAGGCAGCGTCAAGATTTCCTTCAATGAGGCGCTGCGACATCAAGTAATAGCGGAGCATCAGGAAGTCGTGGTGATCCGGACCGAGCACATCGCGGAAGCGATGGAGAAGGCGTTCGGCGAATGTGATGGTCTCCGGAGTGGCGGAGCCGTACAGCCCTTTCCATGTATGTATCAGCTCCAGCTGCGTGTGAAGGGTCCGAGGATGGTCCGGACCGAGTAGCCGGACGTGTTCCGCGACGAGTTCCTCGAAGAGCCGCTCGGCGGCGCCTCGGGATACCCAGTCATTGACATATGTGAGGTGTTGCTCCCGGGCGATTACGGTGTCCGGATGTACTGGCCCCAGGTCGCGGATGCGGGCGGCGGCAACTCGCTCCCATCCGGCGATCAGCCGCTCCGCCAGCCGTTGTGCTTCATCACCGCGGTCGTCTCGGTACGCCGCCACCAGACGCCTCATCGTTTCCAAGGTTTGCGGGTCATCAGACCCGAGGCGCTGCTCCTGCTCGGCCAGCACGTCCTCCAAGCCCTGCACGACCTGCGCTTTCAGGGCCGAACGCTCCGGTTCCGGGCTGAAAAAGGACAGCTGCGACCGGGCTTTCAGCGTCATCGGGTGAGCGTGCCCTAACGTTCGGGCCGACACGTCGGCGATGGACCGGAACTCGGTCACCAACTCGTCCTGTCCGGGTAACCCCTCCTGGACCGCCTGGCGGAGGCGCAGCGCGGTGAGGTCGTACCGGATGGTGAGCGTGTCGAGATGATCCGGCCCGAGCGTGCGGATGCGGCTGTCGACTGCCTTGGCCAACTCGGCCGTCGCCAGTGCTTCCAACTCACGGTCGTCGGAGTCCTCCGAGTTTTCGTAAGCCTCGAAGGACCTTCCCAGATTTTCGTAAGCTTCGGCGAGATGGAGCCGGCTGTCGACCGTCCTTGGATCGTCGGCGCCGAATTGCTGCTGCCGCGCGGCGACGGTGTCTTCCCACTCACGTACGGCGGCCAACGACTCCGGATGTTCCGGCATGCGAAATCGTCCGTCGAAGTCGAGCATGCCCGGATGGTACTCAAACCGATCAAACCTTGGTGGCATCGTCTGAGGCGTCCAACGACGCGCCGACGTCGGCGACCACAGAGCGGTCCGTAGAAGACCATGGGCTGCAGCCCAGGCGTAACAATTCGGCGCGACCTAATGCATGCTCATTGGCAAATGAGTTAATCGATCATGCTTTCCCGTCAGTTCCGGCATCACGCACCGTGGTCGTACTCGCATCGGTCGATCCGAGCACTGGACCTGGTTAAGAGGCCGAACGGAGCGTGTGTACGGCTCACGGTCGGCAGTCTTGATCGTCGTGTTCGGCGACGCCGAACGAATGTTCATATGGTGCCCTGCGCACCACCGCCCCTGTGCACCACCGCCCTGCGGCATCGGATCCCGGGCGGCCGTCTCGGCGGCCCCGGCCCGGCTTCTCCTGGATTGCGCGGCCGCGGTGGCCTGGTCTCAAGACGCCGATGCCGCCGACGGCGGGACCGGAGCGTCACACCATCCCGCGCACGAATGGTTGCACCGTCCAGTGCGCGGCGGCGGCCGCCGGCACCGGGCCGAGGGCAAGCAGCCATTCATCGCCGAGCGTGCCGATGACGAGGTCGCCGAACCCGCCACACCAGCGGAACTGCTCGTCCGGCTCATCCCGACGCACGGTGGGCCGCAGCCAAGGAGCGCGGCGGGGCCCAGCCACGGAGCCCGGTGGGGCCCAGCCACGGAGCGCGTGGCGGCGCGCGTCGCGGCGCGCGTCGCGGCGCGGCGGTCACGGAACGCGGCACACCACGGCCATCACGGAACGCGGCGCGGCCCGGCGGGACCGGTCGGCTCCGTGGGCAGGCTGGCGGTGACCGCCGCGAGGTAGTGGGGCAGCACGTCGAGGTCGGGGGCGTGGTCCGGGTTGATCTCGGTGAGGACCAGCGCCGCGAAGAGGGGGCTCGCGGTGAAGACGCGCAAGGTGGCGGCCAGCTCGGCGAGGTGCAGTTCGCCGCAGTCGGGGACGTCGGCCAGTGGGGTGTCGGCGAACGCGAGGACATCGGCGTCGAGGTGTAGCACGAACGGCTTGGTGATGTGTGTGAGCGCCCGGTGGGCCGCCGCCTCCGGCCCGGCGCGAATCTCGTCGACGTGCAGGTGGGCGATGCCCAGATCGTCCAGCAGGCGCAGCTCGATGTCGTCGGCGGGCAAGGTGTGGCCGAAGTTGACGATGTCGGCCGGTGTCAGCAGCGGGGCGTCGCCGGCCACCTCGGGGACGTGACCCGGGATCGCCA
Organism: Paractinoplanes toevensis; assembly: GCF_018332695.1. Taxonomy (GTDB): domain Bacteria; phylum Actinomycetota; class Actinomycetes; order Mycobacteriales; family Micromonosporaceae; genus Actinoplanes; species Actinoplanes toevensis. The sequence goes on along the minus strand of NZ_BOQN01000080.1, from coordinate 16,259 downwards.
GCAGATGTGCCATGCCCATCGCGTCGAAGTTGCCGATCGGTCTGGTCGCCGGGGTGTAGAGGTCGGGGCCGCTGTCCACGTAGAGCAGCGCCGGATCGACTCCGGCCCGGCGGAACCCGGCGACCACCCCGATCGTGATCGAGCAGTCGCCCCCGATGACCAGCGGTTTCTGACCGGCCGCGAGGATCCGCACGACGCCGTCGGCGGTGTCGGCGGCGACCCGCGCCACGGCGGCGGCGTTCTTCGCGTCGGGCCGTTCCCGGTCGAGCCGCCATCGGAACGCGGGCACGTCGCCGTGGTCCTGCACCCCGCCCGCCAGCAGGCCGACCAGGCCGGCAGCACGGATCGCCGCCGGCCCTTTCTCCAGGCCGGGCGTGTGTGCCCCCGCGCTGGACGGCACCCCGATCAATCCCCAGTGGACATCCATGCCGGTCATGCTGGCACGCCCCTCTGACAAGAATTCGGCTGCGCGGTGTTACTCCCGGCGGCGCAGCAGGAGGCCGCCCAGGATCGCGGCGGCCAGGACCAGGACGCCGCCGGTCACCAGCAGGCCGGTCGGGAGGCTGTCGTCCTCGGCGGCTTTCTGCGCGGCGGCCGGCACGGCTGAGGTCGTCCTGGTGGTGGGGCTCGGCGCGGCTGAGGTCGCCGGGGTGGTGACCGGGGCTCGGTCGGCCAGGGGGTAGCGCTGGATCACCGCCTCCTCGCCGTCCACCTCCTCCGAGACGGTCAGCAGCGCGGTTCCGTCCACGGTGTAGCTGATCGACTCGCCCTGCGGCTCGTCGGGCAGGGCGATCTGCGTCGGCGTGCTCTTCGTGATGGCGCCGACCACGTCGTCGCCATCAACTCCAAATTCGAAGGCATCGGCGTACGTCCGGAGAACCGCATGCCGGCCGTCGGGGCTCACCGCTCCCCCGGTGATCACCAGGCGGCCGGGCAGCCCGAAGGGATTGCTCGTGCCGGTCACCGGCACGGTGACCGAGCCGGCCGAGCGCAGTGTCGTGGTCTTGTCCGGCTTCAGCTCGCCGTCGGGGACATACACGCCGGCCGAGGCGATCGACTTGGTCACCACGATCGGGGTGCCGGCCCGGGTGAGCAGCAGCGCTTCCGCGTCGTGGGCCCCGTCGGGGTAGGTCAGGCGGTAGAGCACCGGCTCGTCGGCGCCGGGGGCCAGCCGCCACAGTGCGATGGTCGCCCGGTTGCCGTTGTTGTCGCCGATGTCGGCGACCCACAGCGTGCCGTCGGCGGCGATGCCGAGGTCCTCGGTGTCGCGCGGCCGGGACGGGTAGGACACCGTCCGGTCGACCTTGCACTTACGGTTCAGGTAGAAGATCTTCCGGTGCGAGGACTGGTCGGAGCTGTCGTCGACCACCACATAGCCGCTACCGGTGGCGGCCAGCCCGGAGAGCTCGGTGAGCCGCTTGTCACCGACCTTGCAGACCCGCTCCGGCCCGGCTGCCGCCGCGACCGCCACCCCGGGCACGGCAACCCCGATCGCCACCGAGGCCAGTACCGCCATCACACGAAGAATCATCGCCTCCCATTCGAGCACGCCACCCCGAGCAACCCGACCCCGACGTGACCGATCAGGCACGTTCCGGGGAGGGCACCTGGCACAGCGCGCTGACCGGCATCGCCCGCAATTTGTCACCGAACGGCAAGGTCGAGCTGGGCCTGGAGATAGCGAACGATCGTCGGCCGGCTGAGTCCGAGGGCGACTCGAGCGCGTTGGGGGCAACGATCGTCTTCGCGGAAGGTGGCCTCCGGAAGGCCGCCGCGAACGATTCGGGCTGCGTAGTCGGCGATCGCCGCCGCCCTGTCCTGCGCCCGGTCGAGGTCTCGCTGGGACTTTCGATCTGCGCGCCTCAGGCTTTCGATCTGCGACGGCCAGACTTTCGATTTGCGGGAATGATCATGGTGGTGACCAGCGCAGATCTGGATAGGTCGATACCGTGGGAGGATGATTACCTGCGTGGTGCACTACACCATTGACCCGGGGGAGATTGCGGCGTTCGAGCGCTTCGCGCGGGAGTGGATGCGGCTGGTGGCGGCGCACGGTGGGGTGCACCACGGGTATTTTCTGCCGGCCGAAGGGGCCAGCGACAAGGCCGAGGCGCTCTTCAGCTTCGAGAGCCTCGCGGCCTATGAGCGTTACCGGGCACGGTTCGGCAGCGACCCCGAATTCATCGCGGCGGACCGGATTCGGGACGACTCGGGGTGTGTGGTGCGGTACGAACGGACGTTCATGCGGCCGCTACTGCCCGGTCAGTGAGTAACCCTGCGCCTCCATGCGCTCGGCCAGCAGGCGCAGACCGCCGCGCAGTCGGGACTTCGCGGTTCCCTCGGGGACGCCCAGCTCGACCGCCACCTGGCGGTAGGACAGGCCGTAGTAGTAGGCCAGGGCGATCGCGTCCCGGTAGAGCTGGGGCAGATCGCGTACGCATTCCCGGACCGCCTTCGCCTGGGCGGCGCCCAGCACGTCGTCCTCCACGGTCGGCTCGGTGGGGGCCTGGCCGGCCAGCCGGGTCAGGTGGGTGCGCTGGGCGGACTGGCGGCGCACCAGATCGATGGCCCGGCGGCGGGCCAGCATGCACAACCAGGTGCGCAGCGAGCCCGCCCCGGGATCGAAACGCTCGGGATGCCGCCACAACTCGACGAACGCCTCCTGCACGGCGTCCTCGGCGCAGCACGGGTCGCCGGTGATCCGGGCGGCGAGGGCGTAGGCGGAGGGGGCGTGCCGGTCGTACGCCTCGGTCAGCGCGGCCTCGTCGGCGGCGACCAGCATGGCGCGCAGGCGCACGTCGTCGGCGTGGGAACGCACCTCACTCACACCCCAGCGTGGCGGCGACGGCGAGCAGGTCGAGGGCGGCGGAGCGATCCCCGCTGATCTCGGCGGCCGACGCCGGCACCGGGATCCGGCCGGCGAGCAGCCGCCCGAACCGCTCGGCGGGAAGCCGGATCTCCGCGACCGGCGAGCCTCCGGAGGCAGGACCGGCGGACATCGGGACGACGAACGAGTCCCCGCCCGGGCCGGTCAGCCGCACGAAAACGGTGGTGCCGGGCCGGCCCCGGCCGGCGCTGTCCATCGCCCCGGGCAGCAGCGCCAGCCCGAGCGCCACGATCCGGGCCAGATGCAGCGGCGGCGGGGAGACCGGCGGCAGCGCGATGGCCTCCCGCACGTCGGAGTCGTGGATCCAGGTCTCGAAGGCCCGCTGGGTGAGCGCGTCGCGCAGCGGCCGCCGCACCGGGATCCGCCCGGCCAGCCGCACCGGATGCCCGAGCAGGTCGGCCCGGCTGCCGACGGTCCGCAACAGACGATCCGACCGGTCCCGCCATTCCAGACGCGCGACCGGCGACGACGAGAGACCCGCGACCGGCGACGACGAAAGACCGGCGACCGGTAAAAGGCCGCCGGGCGGCGGAGAAAGACGTGCGGACGGAGAAAGGCGTACGGACGGCGGCGCGCTCAAGCCGAGGTCGTCGGCCACCCGGGCGTCGTTGGCGGCCAGGTGGGACACCAGCTCGGCGACGGTGCGTCCGCCGGTCACCGGTGCCTGCCAGTCCCGCGCCGACAAACCGTCGAGCAGCACCCCGAAAGAGGCGACCTGAGCGGCGTACGCATCAAGCGCGGAAGAAATCGACGGCGCCCGCGCCGACCGGGCGGCCGTGAGCATCCGGGAGCGCAGGGCGATCGGCGGGGCCTCGAAGTGCGAAGCACTGAGCCACGCCGCGGTCCGCGCGGCGGTCGAGACCAGCGCCGAGCACGCCCCGCACGAGCCCACGTGGGCGGCGACGGACGGGTCGGCGCAGTCGCCGAACGCGTACGCCTCGAGCAGATCGTCGGGGTGCCCACTCATAGGCCGACGACGATACGCAGCGTTCCCGGAAATGGGTGGCGCATTCCGGACAGTCATCCGGATCGGGCCGGCGTGCGAATACCGCGCAGAAACTAGGGGGGAACCAACTATGGGGGCGGAGAGGACGCCACTGCGGTGGGCGTTCGTGAACAAGGATCCGACGCTTGATCCGGATCTGTTGCACATCTACATCGATGGGTGGTGCCGGCACGACATCGATGTGGTGCTGGCGGCGCTGGCCGATGATTGCGAGGTCATCGAGTCGCACGGCCCGGTCCATCGGGGGAGGGATCAGGTCGGCCGCTGGATGCGAAGCTGGCTGGCGACCGGCGGGCAGGTCCGGGAATGGCGGATCACGGACAGCGGCGCGGCCGGTGATCTGCTGGTGGCGGAATGGGAGATCACCCGCCGCTGGCGGGGCGAGGAATCGTCGTTCCAGGGCGCGACGATCTGCCGCACGCTGGGTGGGCGGATCAGTTATCTGCGGGAGTACGCGGGCCGACTCGCACCCTGATTCCGTCGATCAGGAGGCCGAGTCCGAACTCGAATCGCCGGCCGGGGTCGGCGCCGATCGCCGTGGCCAGTTCGCGCAGATCGGCGTCGCCCTCGGCCCGGGCGGCGAGTTTCGCGTCCCGGTCGGGGCCGGTCGCCTGTTCCTCGATGGTGTGGCCGAGCACGTAGTGCCCGACCGCGAACATCGTCCAGGCGGCCTGCTCGGCGGGCAGTCCGGCGTCCATCAGGATGCGCATGCCGATCCGGCCGGCCAGGGCGGTGTTGGGCTCGGTCACGAACGTCTCGGCGACCAGCCGGGCCCCGTCGCGCACGCCGAGCAGGGCCTGCCGCAGCTTGTGCGCGAGGGTGACGAGGCGCTGGTCCCACGGGCCGGCCGGGGGCGGTTCGGCGACCGCGGCGAGCAGGTCGTCGGCGATCGCCTCGAGCAGCACCTGCTTGCCGGCGAAATGCCAGTAGAGTGCGCCGGCCTGCACGTTGAGCGCGGCACCGAGCTTGCGCATGGTGAGACCGTCGAGCCCTTCGGCGTCGAGAAGATCCCGGGCACCCCGCAGGACATCGGCGCGTCGTAGCTGCACGGATCCGAGTCTCGCACACCGTCGATCAGGCGAGAGTGGAGCGCCCATACCGCCAATAGCCGACGAATCCGATGTCGGCCTTGGCTGTTCAAGTCAGGCTTCTCAGTTCCGAGCGCCGCTCCGAAGCCCCGTCCCGGCTCCGAGCACTGCCCGCAGTTCCGCCTCGGTTCCGATGGCCGCCCGGCGCTCCGGCTCGGCGACGTAGCCGGCGATCACTCCGGCCAGCAGGTCGGCGTCGGCGCCCGCGGTCAGGAAGTGCGAGCTGCCCGGCCGGTAGCCGCGCTTGACCACCAGCTCCGGCCGGTCGAAGTAGAGCGCGATCTGGTTGCGGCCGATCGACACGGCCGGCTCCTCGGCGGCCAGGGCCGCCCACGGCACGAACAACGACCCGAACGGCTGCAGGTCGGTGAGACCCTCGGGGGTGAGGCGTACGCCGTGCCAGCGCCACCCCAGATACCAGATCCCGGCCGTCACGACCGCGAGCACACCGACCGCGATCACCCCGAACTGCCACAGCTCGCCGGCCGGATCCGGGTCACCGGCCCGCTGGGTGAGCAGCCCCGCACCGAGGAACGTGAAGGCCCCGGCGTGCAGCGCCCGGTTCGGGTTGAGCGGTGTCTCGAAGGCGTGCCACTCGGGCCGCAGCAGCAGGTCACGCGGGTGGTAGAGCAGGATCGCCACCACCGACAGCCCGTAGAGCACCACGGTGAGCACCACCATCGCCCCGAAGGCGACGAACCAGGAGGTCTCCCGCGGTTCGGCCACCACCGACAGCGCGACGGCCAGCCCGAGCGCCGCCACCAGAAAAACCTGGCGCCCCCGGGCGACCAGCCGAAACCCTGTGATCATCGCTGTCCTGCTCATCGCCCGCGAGCATAGGAGATGAGAGCATCCACCCATGCTGACCGGTTGCATCCTGGCGGAAAGCCTCAGGGTCGGAGCGGAGCTGCACTTCCCGGCATTGCGGATAACCCGCATTGCCCGCGCCGACGTCTCGGCCTCCGCCTCCCCCACCCAGCCCACGGTCTTCACCGAAATCAATTTCGAGGCCCCCGACGAGTACGCCGATGAGCTGGCCGCCACGCTGGCCGGCGCACTGGCCGAGGGCCCGAACTGGTACGCCGATTTCCGGGCGGGCGACGACCACGTGGTGGTCTTCCCGGGCCGCGTCTTCCGCTACCGGGTGGGCGACCCGGCCGGCCGCGAGGAGGCCGTTCGCTACGGCCGCGACCAAGGCATCCCCGAGCCGCAACTCGACTGGGGCGACTAGCGCTCTAGGCTGGCGCGCGTGCTGGGACCTGGGGTGCGGCTTGGTGAGCGGTATCGGCTCGAGGAGCGGGTCGGGGCCGGCGGCATGGGTGAGGTGTGGCGGGCCGTCGACGAGGTGCTGGGGCGGATCGTCGCGGTGAAGGTGATGCTGGCCGCGGTGGCCGACGAACCGGACTTCGCGCGGCGGTTCCGGGCCGAGGCCACGGCCATGGCGCGGGTCAATCATCCGGCGGTGGCGTCCGTGCACGACTTCGGCCGCAGTCACGATCTCACCTACCTGGTGATGGAGTTCGTCGACGGGGAGTCGCTCGCGCAGCGGATCGCCCGGGGTGGGCGGATCGCGCCGGAGGAGACGCTGCGGCTGGTCGCGCAGGCCGCGGACGGGCTGCAGGCGGTGCACGACCAGGGGATCGTGCACCGGGACATCAAGCCGGCGAACCTGCTGCTGCGCCGGGACGGCTCGGTGGTGATCACCGACTTCGGCATCGCGCGGCGGGACGACGCGAGCCTGCTGACCTCGTCCGGGGCGATCATGGGGACGCCCAGCTACCTGTCGCCGGAGCAGGTGCTCGGGCAACCGGCGACGGTGCGCAGCGACATCTACTCGCTCGGCCTGACCGCCTACGAGTGCCTGGCCGGGCAGAAGCCGTTCGTCGGGGACAACCCGTATGCCGTCGCACTTCAGCGGCTGCAGACCGCCCCGCGGACGATGGGGATCACGCTGCCGGCCGCGGTCCTCGCCGTACTCGAGAAAGCCCTGGCCACCGACCCGGCGCAGCGCTGGCCGTCGGCGTCGGCCCTGGCCGGCGCGGCCCGCGCGGGGGCCGCCGGAACCGGGATCCCGGCGCCGGTCGGCCCGGCCCCGGCAAATACAGAGGGTAGGGCGCGGCGAATGCTGTGGGCCGCGCTGGTGCTCGCCGTCGTCCTCGCCGGCGGCGTCGCCGTCTGGGGTTTCACCCGCGACGGCGGCGGCGATTCCGCCGTGCCGGCCGCGAAAGCCGGCGTGCCGGCCGGCTTCGCCTCCTGCGGTACGGGATATTGCCCGGTCGAGCCGATGTGCTGGGGTGGCCTCACCGCGATCAGCGGACGGGCCCAGCCACCCGGGCGGATCAACTGCGACGAGCCGCACCGCTACCAGACCTACGCGGCCATCCCACTGCCCGAAGGCGCGCTGGAGATCCGCACCGACTCCCTGATGGCGCAGCCCGCGGTGACGAAGGCCTGCACGCCCGCACTGCTCAGGTCGCGCGGCAGCACCCCGGGGAAGGCGGACGCGTTCACCCCGGACGCATGGCCGATCCAACTGCCGGACGGGAGTTGGCTGCTGCACTGCCTGGCCCGATCGCCGGGCGGCGAGACGACCGGCTCGGTGATCGGTTAGCGGTCGAAGGTCCACTTCGTCGCGCCGTGGGGTTCGGCCGTCGCGACGCCGACGACGGTGTGGAACGTGAAGCGGTAGACCTCCCACGGCGGCGGGCCGGCGCTCGGCGCGCTGAACGGTGCGGTCAGCGCGTCCCCGGCCACCTCGGCCGGCCAGCCCCCCGCGCGATATCCCGCCGCCACCTCCGCCAGCACGGCCGGGTCGGTGACCCGGGCCGCGGTGCCCTCCAGCACCACGTCCAGGCCGGGCAGCGCGGCGGAGATCGTGCAGCGCGGATTGACGGCCAGGTCGCGGGCCTTGCGGGTGGCCGGGTTACTGGTGAAGTAGTAGAAGCCGTCCCGCCACAGGGCACCGATGCCGGCCGCGTGCGGAGTGCCGTCGGGGCGGCAGGTGCCGAGGAAGTGGGTCTGCGTCGGGCTCGAGCCGGGGCTCAGGGCGGCGAGGGCGCGCGACCATTCCAGGGGCGCGCTGCCGTACCGGCAGAGGTTGGTGATTTTCGACGGAGTCATACCGTTACTGACCGCCGGGGACGCGCGAACTCATCGGGCCGGGCAGACGATCAGGTTGGCCGGGGCCTCGACGCGGGCCTCGTCGGAGCAGTCGAACCGGCCGTCGATCAGGCCCTGCACCTCCGCCGGCGCCTTCGCCAGGTTGAACCAGGTCGGCTGCACGATCAGGTAGCGGGCCGTCCGGTCCTCGGTCAGGCAGCGCAGGTTGTCGTCGTAGCTGCGGTACTCCCGCACCCGGGCGAACAGGGTGCCGCGCTGCAGCCACTGCGGCGACGGATAGCGGCAGGCCGTCGGGTTGCCGATGCCGTAGTTGACCGAGCCGAACGCCAGGTAGAGCACGGGGGTGTCGTGGCCGATCCGGTCGCTCAGCGCCTCGTACGGGGCGTTGGCCGGTCGCGCCACCGGCGACTGGTAGTTGTACATGCTGAACGACAGCGGCGCGCCCAGCAGCACCGGCGGCAGCAGCACGACGGACAGGACGACGGCGCCCGCCGGCCACGGCACCGAGCGGGCGGTCACCGTCCACACGGCCACCGCGGCGATCGCGGCGGCCAGCAGATAGGAGCCGGCGACCAGGCCGACGTGGTCGTGCCGCCACTCGGCGTCCTGGCGCAGCAGCAGGAAACTCGCGGCGGCCGGCACCAGGGTGGCGGCCAGCAGCGGCACCCGGGCGGCCGGGCTCAGCGCGAAGGCGCCGGCCCACACCGCCGCGGCCAGCACCGGGACGACCGCGTAGTGGTACATGAAGAACTCGCCCTGGCCGTACGCCGAGGCCAGCGACAGACCGGTCGCGACCACCGCGATCCCGGCCCCGAGCCAGCGCAGCCGGGCGCCCGCCTGCCGCTGGATCAGGGCGGCGAACGCGGCCGGCGCGGTCGCCACGATCGGGCTGAGGATGGTGGTGTCGCCGAGCCCGTAGCGCAGCCAGTGGAAGTCGACCCGGCGCAGGCCGTGGTGGATCGGCGAGTCGTCGACCAGGTCGGCCTGGTCCCGCAGCCACAGCCACTCCCAGGGCAGGAAGTGCTTGGTCGTGGCGTACCAGAGAACGGCCAGCACGGCGGCGGCGCCGGCCACCCACAGCGCCCGGCGCAGGCTGAACAGCGCGATCGCGATCAGGGCCAGCAGCGCGATCGGGGCGGTGGCCAGCTTGACCGCGACCACCAGCACCGTGCCCAGGCCACCGAGCAGCACGCCGAGCCACAGCCGGCGGGGCGCCAGGGCGGCACCGACGGCGGCCACGGCGGCCAGCGCGGCCACCCAGTCCGGCTCCAGGAAATGCCACGGCGGCGAGACGATCAGGGCGAACCCGACGGTGAACGCGATGCCGGCCGCGGCCCGCCTGTCGAGGTGCCGGCGCAGCCCGAGGAACAGCAGCGCGGCCACCGCCACGATCAGCACGTCGGCCTCGGCCCGGACGACCCGGTCGGCGATCCACGAGGGGGCGTCGCCGGTGTGGCCCAGCGCGCCGATCAGCAGCCGGTAGGCGACCGGGCGCGCGATGAACACATCCCAGATGCTGACCCCGCCGGCCCCGGCCGTCTCGATGCCGCCCAGCGCGTACGTCACATCGCCGTTGAGCGCCGCCAGACCCGTCACCAGGACGGTAGCCAGCACCACCACCCCGGCCGCGATGAGGCCGTAAGGCCGGGTTTTCCGGGGTGTTTCGACGCGATCCATCTCGATTGTGCTCATCGAACCGCGATGCTAACGACGGCATCGGCCGCCCGGGAGGGATCCGCTCGTCTGTGCACCCTGCGGTGTCACATCGTTCACCGGCAGTTCAGGCGGGCTCCTAGGATCGGGTTCATGGAATTCGGTGTCGGCTATTTCCCCACCCACGACGGCGTGCGACCCGGCGAGATCGCCCGGCGGGTCGAGGAGCGCGGGCAGACCGCGCTGTTCTTCGCCGAGCACACGCACATCCCGGCCGCTCGCGAGACGCCGTGGGGTGGCGGGCGGCAGCTGCCGCAGAAGTACTGGCACACCTACGACCTGTTCGTGGCGCTGACCGCGGCCGCCGAGGCGACCAGCCGGCTGCGCATCGGCTCGGGGGTCTGCCTGGTCATCGAGCGCGACCCGATCACCACGGCGAAAGAGGTGGCCAGCGTCGACCACCTCAGCGGCGGGCGGTTCGAGTTCGGCATCGGGTCGGGCTGGAACCGCGAGGAGATGGCCAACCACGGCACCGACCCGCGCACCCGGCTGGCCCTGCTGGGCGAGCGGGTGAAAGCGATGCGGGCGATCTGGACCGAGGACGAGGCCACCTTTCACGGGAAGTTCGTGAACTTCGACCGGATCTGGTCGTGGCCGAAACCGGCGCAGAAGCCGTGGCCGCCGATCCTGGTCGGCGGGGGCGGGCCGACCGCCCTGGACCGGGTGCTCGACTACGGCGACGGCTGGTTCCCGCAGTGGCAGGACACCGACCTGTTCGACCGGATCCGCGAGCTGCGCGGCCGCGCCGATCGCTACCTGCAGGTGCAGGTGCTCAGCGTGCCGCCCGACCCGAAGGCCCTCGAGCAGCTGGAGCGGGCCGGGGTGCAGCGGGCGTCGGGGTGGCTGCCGTCCGGGCCGTGGAGCGTGGTCGAGCCGGCCCTGGAGAAGTGGGAGCGCGCGATCGCCGACCTGGTCGGGCGGTGACGCCGGCGGAGCGGTTCGGCACGGCCCGGGTGGCCCGGCTGGCGACGAGCGGCCCGGGCGGCGATCCGCATCTCGTGCCGTTCGTGTTCGCGGTGGTCGGCGACGTCATCCACTCCGCCGTCGACGCCAAGCCCAAGCGGTCGCGCCACCTCCGCCGGCTGGCCAACATCGCCGCGAACCCGCAGGTCTGCGCGCTGGCCGACCACTACGACGACGACTGGTCGCAGCTGTGGTGGGTGCGGGCCGACGGCACGGCACGGATCCTGGACTCCGCGCCCGAGAGTCTCGACGCTCTCGTCGCGAAATATCCGCAATATCGGGCAGCCGCGCCGGACGGCCCGTTCCTCCAGATCACCGTGTCGCGCTGGTCGGTCTGGGTATCCGGGCAGCCTCTTTAGGTATGCGTGCTCAGGAAGCGTGACCCCGCCCCGACAAGGATCGAGCACGTGACCTACCCCTGCCCGCATTGCCGCGCCACGGCCTCGAGCGAGACCGGCTGCCCCTCCTGCGGGCGCGGACCCGACACCGACGCCATCCAGGTGATCGAGACCGACAACGAGATCGCCACGCTGCTCACGCAGCTCGCCACCGCCCGGCGGGCGGTGAGCGACCTGGAGACGCGAATCTCGCACGCTTACCAGCGGCGCAATCAGGCGGCCGAGAGGGTACGGGCATCGCTGCGGCCCGGCACCTCGTCGCCGTCGCCGTCGTCCGCGCCGGAAACGTCGTCCCGGGCCGTGCAGAACGTCCTGTTCCTGCTCGGCGGGCTGCTGCTGGCCGTCGCCGCGATCGTCTTCACCGCGGTGGCCTGGTCGCAGTTCGGGGTCGGCGGCCGCGCCGCGATCCTCGGCGTGGTCACCGTCGCCGCCCTCGCGGTGCCGCCGCTCGCGCTGCGCCGAGGCCTGCGCGCCGCCGCCGAGACGGTCGCCGCGGTCGGCGTTCTGCTGATCCTGCTGGACGGGTACGCCGCCTGGTACGTCAACCTGTTCGGCCTGGCCGGCGGCGACCCGGCCCGCTACGCCGGCGCGGTCTTCGGGCTCACCGCCGCGATCGCCGCCGGCTACGGCTATCTCACCGGCCTCACCGCCCCCCGCTACGCCGCCCTGCTCGCCGGCCAGCCGGCCCTGCCGCTGCTGGTCGCCCCGGCGCACCCCGGCCCGGCCGGCTGGACCCTGACGTTCGGCATCCTGGCCGCCTTGGACGTGGCGGTCCGCCGCACCCGGGTCGCCCCGCTCGCCTACGCCCTCGGCGGCATCGCCGCCCTGGCCGCGGTCACGCCGGCCCTGGTCGCCGCGGGCCGCACCGTCGACGCCGCCCGCCCGGTCTTCCACGCGACCTGGTCCGCGACCGTCTCCTCCGCGGGCTGGCGCCTCCCGGCCGCCCTGGCCCTGGTCACGATCGCGTTGGTGGTCGCGCTGCCGTCCCGGGCACGCCCGGCCGCCACGATCGCCGGCGCCGCCGCGATCGCCCTGGCCCTGCCGTCCGGCCTGCACCTACCGTGGTGGAACGGCCCGCTGATCGACCTGGTCGTGCTCGCCGCCGCCCTGACCCTGGCCGCCCGCCACGCCGCACCGGCACTCGCCGACGCCGCCCGCCAGGCCGCACCCGCCCTCGCCGTCCCGGCCACCCGCGTCGCCACCCGGGTCGCCGCCCACCCCGCCGCGGCATCCCCGACGGCCGCCTCGTCGGTCGCTTCCGTCCTCGGCGGCCAGGGCGGCCTCAGCACGGCAGCCGGCGCCACCGGCCTCAGCGGCGCAGGCGGTCTCAGCGGCGCAGGCGGGCTCAGCGCCGCACTCGGCCTCGGCGGTGCAGGCGGCTTCGCCGGGCAGCTGATCGTCGCCGGGCTGCTCGGCCTGCACGCGGTTGTAGCCGGCTTCGGCCGGCCCGGCATGGCCGCCGCCGTCCTGGCCGTGCTCGCCCTGCTCGGGATCGCCAGTGCCGCCTTCGCCCGGCACCCCGGCCTGCGCGCCGCCGGAATGCTCACCGCCCTCCTCGCGGTGCCGGCGGTCGCCTGGACCGCCGCGAACGCCCTCGGCCTCGCCGGCCCGGGCCAGGTGCGATCCGTCGCGGTCGCCACCGCCATCCTGGTGTGCGCGATGCGGCTCCGACCGGCTCATCCGCCGACAGCGGCAACATCAGCCACTCCCCTCCCGCAGCGGCCGGCCGTTATGGCGGCGGCGCTCGTCTCGGGTGCGCTGCGGCTGCCGTTGATGTTGGTGGCCGTGCTGGGTCTGACCGCTCTGCTGCCGGTGTGGGCGTTGGTGGCCGGTGAGCCGGTTGTGGTCTACCTGGTGCTCGGCCTGCTGCTGGCGGGCAGTGCCTCGGCGCTGACCCGGGATCGGGTGACGGAGGTCGCGGTGCTCGCGCCGGCCGGGTTTGTGCTGGTGGTGGTCCTGCTGGGAGATCTGCTGAGCACCCGGGCAGCCACGCTGGCCGGCCTCGGGGCGCTGCTCGCCGCGGCCGCGGTGACCGGCACCGCGGGGCGGACGGCCCGGATTCGCCGGCTCGGTGTGGCCATCGCGATCATGGCGGGGTGGGGGGTTGCTCTGGCCGCGGCGCCGGGGACCGTGCTGGAGGCGTACACCCTGCCGGCAAGCGGCCTGGCACTGGCCGCCGCCCTTCTCGCCCGGCGCGGCCCCACGCCGAGCTGGGTTTCCTACGGCCCGGCGCTGAGCACGGCGCTGACGCCCAGCCTGGTTTCGATCTTCGTGGACGAAGGGCAGTACCTGCGGCCGCTGCTGCTCGGGGTGGGGGCGCTGGCGATTCTGCTGGTCGGGGTGCGGACCCGGCTGCGGGCGCCGGTGATCGCCGGCAGCCTGGCGCTGGCGCTGGTGGCGCTGCACGAGCTGACCCGGGTGTGGGATCTGGTGCCGCGGTGGATCCCGCCGGCCGCCGGTGGGGTGCTGCTCGTGGTGCTCGCCGCGACGCTGGAACGGCGGCGCCGTGACCTGGCCCGGTTCCGGGGCGCGCTGGGCCGGATGAGCTGAACGGATGAGTTGCTGCCTCCCCGTTTAGGTCGCATTCGGGGAGCAGACACCTAGGGAATTTGCAGGTAGCGGCGTTCCGTGCCGATCCGGGGGTCCTAGACGAAGGACTGCCCAGGAGATCGGAGCACGGATGTCGGCCACACGTATGCAGTCGTGCTTCGGGGCGTGGATCATCGCCCTGACGGCACTGTTCTACGTGTTCCCGGCGTACAGCATGTACTCCTGGGCCGCGATCGGTCTCTCGGCCGCGGCCGCGGTGCTGGTCGGGGTGCGGGTGCACCGGCCGTCCAAGCCGCTGCCGTGGTACCTGCTGTCGGCGGTGCTGGTCAGCTTCACGGCCGGCGACACGATCTACAACATCCAGATCGACTTCCTCGGCCAGGTCAACCCGTTCCCGTCCGTGGCCGATGGGCCCTACCTGCTGGTCTACCCGATGCTGGCGGCCGCGCTGCTGGTCTTCATCCGGGCCCGGGCCGGCGGGGACAACCGGGCCGCGCTGCTCGACGCGCTGGTGCCGACGGCCGGTCTGGGGCTGCTGTCCTGGGTCTTCCTGATCTCGCCGTACATCCGGAACACCGATCTGAGCCTCATCGAGAAGCTGACCTCGACCGGGTACCCGCTCGGCGACGTCCTCGCGCTGGCCATGCTGCTGCGCCTGATCACCGCGGGCGGCCGCAAGCCGGTCGCGCTCAGCACCCTGGCCGCGGGCGGTTTCAGCCTGCTGGTCACCGACGTGATCTACGGGCTGCGACAGCTCGACGGCACCTGGCAGGTCGGCGGCCCGGTCGACTCCGGCTGGATCCTCTTCTACACCGCCACCGCGCTCGCCGCCCTGCACCCGTCGATGCGCGAGATGACCGCGCTGCGCAGCCCGTCCACGGTCGTGATGGCCGGTGGCCGGCGGATCGCGATCATGTCGGTAGCCGCGCTGATCGCCCCGGCCGTGCTGCTGGTCGAGGACCTGACCGGCGGCGTCGACGACGCGCTGATGATCGCGACCGCGTCCGGCACGATGTTCCTGCTGGTCGTGGCCCGGGTCTCCGGCCTGCTGCAGGCGCAGCGGGAGAACGCGGCCCGGGAGCGGACGCTGCGCATGTCGGCGGCCGACCTGGTGGCCGCGAGCGACGAGTCGGAGGCCGCGCGGGCCGTCGGCAAGGCGATCGCCGAGATCGTGCCGGGCGGCGAGCCCTTCAAGGTCTTCCAATACCGGACCGACGCGGGCACCGCCGACACGACCGGCTTCCTGATGACCGGCCGGGTGCACACCGGCGACCTGCCCCGGCACGTCTCTGCCGAGCTGGGCGACTTCGAGTGGGCGCTGTACGGCGAGGTGGTCACCTCGGTCCCCGGCGACGGTGCCAAGGTACGCAGCCTCGTCTACCTGGCGGCCGACGAGGAGCTGCTGGTCGAGCTCCAGCCGTCGTTCGAGGCGCTGATGGCGCAGGGCACCATGGCGATCGAGCGGATCTCGCTGAACGCCGAGGTCAACCGGCGGGCCAGCGAGGACTACTTCCGGGCGCTGATCCAGAGCGCGTCCGACGTGATCCTGATCATCGGCGACGACGAGACGATCCGCTACGCCAGCCCGTCGGCGCTGCCGGTCTTCGGCCGCACCGACCTGGTCGGCACCTCGCTGTTCCGGCTCTTCGCCGGCACCGACCACGCCGAGCTGCGCGACCTGCTGTCCCTGGTGCTGTCCGGTCGCGGCCCGCGCGACGGCATCGACCTGACCGCGATCTCCGGCGACGACCTGCTGCTGCAGGTCGAGTGCACCTGCCGGGACCTGCGCGACGACAAGGCGGTCAACGGCCTGGTCGTCACCATCCGGGACGTCACCGAGCGCCGCCGGCTGGAGAACGACCTGGCCCACCAGGCCTTCCACGACACCCTCACCGGGCTGGCCAACCGGGCGCTCTTCCAGAACCGGCTCGAGCAGGCCGCCGCGGTGGCCGGCAAGGCCCGTGGCTCGGTCGCTGTCCTCTTCGTCGACCTCGACGACTTCAAGGAGGTCAACGACACGCTCGGGCACGCCGCCGGCGACCAGCTGCTGATCGCGGTGGGCAAGCGGATCACCGAGGTGGCCGGCCCGATGAACACGGCCGCGCGGACCGGCGGCGACGAGTTCGCGGTGCTGATGGAGCACCTCGCCGCGCCCGACGACGCCGAGGCGATCGCCGCCCGGATCGTGGCCGCGCTCAGCGAGCCGATCGAGGTCAGCGACGGGCACGGCGGCCTGCACCTGGTCAGCGGGGCCAGCAGCGTCGGCGTGGCGACCAGCGCGGACGCGGCCGGCATCAGCGAGCTCCTGCGCCGGGCGGACGTGGCCATGTACGTGGCCAAGACCGACGGCAAGAGCACCTGGCGCCGCTACCAGGACGTGATGCACGAGGCCATGCTGAGCCGGCTCGAGATGCGCTCGGCGCTGGTCGAGGCGGTGCCGGGCGACCAGATGCGGCTGCGTTTCCAGCCCATCGTCGACCTGCCCACCGGCAGCGTGATCGGTCTCGAGGCGCTGGTGCGCTGGCAGCACCCGG
>NZ_BOQN01000079.1 GCF_018332695.1 Paractinoplanes toevensis | reverse complement strand
CCGCGACTCTCGCGCAACGACACCCCCCGGCGCACTGTCCTCACGCTGAGTCCACAAGATCACGTCTGGCCGCCCACCGCTACAAGGAAGCCGGGCTGGGGTCCCGTCCTTTCTGGAAATTGACGGGACTCCGACCCGAAAAAAGATCTCTAGCTGAGCCGGCGCAGGGCGGGCGGGCCGGGCTGGGCCGGGATGACCGGCGGCTTGAGGCGGTGCACCGGGGCGGGCTGGCCGAACAGGTAGCCCTGGCCGAGCGGGCAACCCAGCCCGGCGAGGGCGGCCGACCGGGCCTCGGTCTCGATGCCCTCGGCGACGACGACGATGTCCAGTTCCGCGCAGATGGCCAGGACCGAGCGGCACAGCGCGCCGGCCCGCTCGGGAGCCACGTCCACATCGGTCAGGGTGGAGTCGAGCTTCACGATGTCGACCGGCAGGGAGTGCAACTGGGCCAGGGCGTTGAAGCCGCTCCCGAAGTCGTCGAGGGCGATCCGCGGGCCCAGCGCGCGCAGCCGGGTGGCGGCGGCCGCGGCCGACGGCAGGTCCTGGATGCGGTGGGTCTCGGTGATCTCGATGATCAGGCGGGACGGCGGCAGCGGGTGCCGGGCCAGGGCGGCCCGGACCGCCTCCTCCAAGCCCGCCTGGCCCAGACGGGCCGCCGAGACATTGACGTGTACGTCGATCGGGCGGCCGTAGACCATGGCCAGTGTCGCCGCGTCGGCACACGCCTGGTCGAGCACGAAGTCGTCGATGGCGGCCACCTGCCCGGTGCGTTCGGCGACCGTGACGAAGACGTCGGGGTGCACGGAACCACCGGCGGCCGGCAGGGTCCAGCGGGCCAGGGCCTCCACCGCGACCGTGGCGCCGTCGGTGAGCCGGACGATCGGCTGGTAGTAGACCTCGAAGCCGGCCGCCTCGGGGCGCCCGCCCGGTAACAGGGCCTGGGCCAGCAGGTGCGGCAGGTCGGCGTTGGGGGAACCGTCGGCGGTGCCCGCGTACCGGGCCAGCGCGCCCTTGCCCCGGCGCTTGCTGGAGTACATGGCGGCGTCGGCCCGGCGCAGCAGGGCGTCGGCGGTGAGTGGCTCGCCGGGCTCGGGGACCACCAGGCCGATGCTGGCGCCCACGCCGACCCGGTGGCCGTCGATGATGAACGGCTCGCGCAGCGCGGCCAGGATGCGGTGCCCGGCCGGTTCGGCGTCGGCCGGGTGGTGGTCGAGCACCACCGCGAACTCGTCACCCCCTAGGCGGGCCACCAGGTCGGCCTCGTCGACGCAGGCCTGCATGCGTTCGGCGATGGCGCGCAGCACCCGGTCGCCCATGGCGTGCCCGAAGCTGTCGTTGACCAGCTTGAAGTCGTCGAGGTCGGCGAAGAGCACCGCCAGGGGTTTGCCCCGGTGCCGGTGGGCGTCCAGGGCGAGCACCAGGCGCTCGCGGAACAGCGCGCGGTTGGCCAGGCCGGTCAGCGGATCGTGGTACGCCTGGTGGTGCAGCCGCTGCTGGCCCTCGCTCACCCGGTCGAGCAGCACGGTGTTGTCGACGATGGTGAACATCTGCCGGGCCACCACCAGCCCCAGGCCGAGCCAGCCCAGGTAGGCCTCGAACGGCGACAGCGGATGGCCGGCACCGGTGTTGATGGCGATCACCACGCCGGTCGCGGTGACCGGAACGTACGGCAGCAGCAGGTGCAGCCAGTCCCGCTCGGCGCCGACCGGCTGCGGATCGTCGACGGCGGGCGGGCGGGACACCGCGGCCAGCGCCACGAAACCGCAGCCGATCAGGTATCCCGCGGACTGCAGCGGGGACATCGGGCCGTCGCTGAGATTGACCAGGCGGAAGGTGTCACTGACGCCGAAGCCGACGATGGCCACGCCGGCCAGTTGCAGCGGCTGGCGGCCGGCCCGGGAGCCGGGGCGGGTGGCGAGCAGCAGCACCACCATGGTGACCAGGAGGAGGTCGGCGATCGCGTACGCCGCGGCCATGCCGATCGCGCCGGTGCTCTGGCCGGCCCAGCTCATCATCCGGTCGGGGATCGCCGACCAGGCCAGGGCGACCAGCGAGCCGCAGATCAGCACGCTGTCCAGGAGCAGGGCGATCTGGTCCCGGCGCGGGGAGGTGGGCATCGGGCGCGGCCGGGTGTACGGCACGTTGAGCAGCCCGAACAGCAGGAAGACGGGCAGCACCAGAAAGCCGACGTCGGCGACCGAGGTGGTCGCCCAGCCGGGCTCGGCGACGTCCCGGACGACCCACCAGATGCGCATCAGCGCCCATCCGGCCAGGCCGATCCCGGCGAGTAGCCGCCATCGACGCTGCACACCCGTACGCCGGTTGGCGGCGGCGATGCAGATGCCCGCGGCAGCCACCCCTGCCACCGTCTGCACCGCGTCGTCGTAGAGCCGCGACCCCCGCGGCCCGACGAGTTCGCCGACTGCGACCGAACCCAGAACGAGTGTCAGCGTGACGAAAAGTCGCGCTGTCATCCATCAACTCCCGATAGAGCCGCAGGCCCCCTGTTCCGCGACCGGAGTAAGGTACCGCAGCTAAACCAGGGTGACGACCTGATCAGTCAGTCGGTGTCAGATCGGCGACAATCACCGTGATGTTGTCCGGGCCGCCGCCGCGCAGGGCCAGGTCGACGAGCCGTTCGGCGCAGGACTTCGCATCGGTGGCGGCGAGCATCTCCTGCTCGATGGTCTCGTTGCTGACCACGGCGGTGAGGCCGTCGCTGCACAGCAGCCAGCGGTCGCCGGGTTCGGGTTCGACGATCACGTAGGCGGGGCTGACCGGTTCGCCCTGCAGGACCCGGGTGACGACCGAGCGGCGCGGGTGGCCGGCGGCCTCGTCGGGGCGGATCAGACCCTGGTCGACCAGCATCTGGACGTAGGTGTCGTCCTTGGTGAGCTGGTTGAGCCGGCCGTCGCGCACCAGGTAGGCCCGGGAATCGCCGACGTGGGCCATGGCGGCCCGGGTGCCGGAGAAGATGACCGCGGTGAGCGTGGTGCCCATGCCCTGCAGCTCGGGGTCGGCGGCGACCTGCTCGGCGATCCGGCCGTTCGCCATCTCCAGCGCCTTGTGCAGGGCGTCCATCTGGTGCTCGTTGTCGATGGGCACGTCGAGCACGCTCATCGCTTCGATGGCGACGCGGCTGGCGAGATCACCGGCGGCCATACCGCCCATCCCGTCGGCGACGACGAGCAGGTTGTCACCGGCGTAATGACTGTCCTCGTTGTTGCTGCGGACATGTCCTTGATCGGTGATCGCTGCCCACCTCAGGTGCAAGGTCATGGCGGGTAGCTTCCCAGATCACCGCCACCCTGTCTGCACGCGGGCGGCGGCGCGTCGCCGAAAAACGCGGTGGATACGGGCTCATCTGGGATTCATCGGGCGTCCGAGGCATCGCGGGTCGACCGTGCTGTCGCGGTGGGTGGGTGCGATCCACGACAACGCGGACTCCTCGACCCGCCAGCCGCGGACCGCGACGACGCTGTCCGGCGGCCGGACCGCCGCGGGGCACAGGGTCTTCGAGCGAACCTGGTCGTTCGGGATGAAAAGGACAGCGCCGTCACTCTGCAGCATCGTGGTGGAGGTGTCGTCGACCGAGATCAGCTGGCCGCGGACCACGTCGATGGCGCCGCCGGGCGGGCCGACCTCGACGGCGCTGTCCGGCAGGACGGGGGCACGCAGGAAGATGATCCCGATGGCGAGCGGGGCAACGAGTGCGGCGGCGACGGCCGGCCAGTGCGTGACCAGGCGGGCCGACCAGGCCGGCACCGGGCCGGTGAGCAGCGGCCCGAGCAGCGGCGGCACACCGAGCAGCAAAGCCGTGGTGGTCTCGCCGGCCCGCAGCGCGGTGACGATCCCGGGCCACACGAAGATCAGCACGAGCGCGCCGGTGAGCACCGGTACGCCCACCGTGATCCACACCATGACCCAGCGCTCGGTGCGGAACCGCAGGGTGGCGGTGACGCCGAGGATCGAGACGATCAGCATGCCGAGGGTGGGCAGCAGGCGCAGCTGCCAGGTGAAGGCGGCCATCATGGTGGCGAGCAGCACCACCCAGTCGGGCATCCGCAGGGCGGTGACCGCCAGCAGCGACCGGCCGGCGTCGTCGGGGGCGCTGACCAGCAGGATGCCGCCGAGGGTGCGCAGCACGAGGATGGCCGCCGGCACGGTCCAGATCAGCGTGATGAACAGCGCGCTGATCATGCCGAGCGGGCTGATGTACTGCACCAGCAGCAGCATCGTGGGCAGGTCCTGGCGACTCAGATACCACAACCGGAGCACGAGCAGGACCAGCGGGAACGCCGGCAGGATGGTGAGCAGCCAGTTGAGCTGGGCCCGCCGGCGCCGCGGCGGGATCGGCCCGCCCTTGACGTAGATGTCCGTCACGGGAAGACGTCCTCCCACGGCAGGTCGCGAATGTTCGGCCTGTCGACCGGGGGCTGGGTGGCGACCGCGATCGGGGTGTTCTTGTTCTCGCCGACCTCGACCTGCAGGTTGTCCTGGAAGGCCTTCTCCCAGCGGTCGTCCTTGGGGTCCTTCAGCGAGCGGTAGAGGGTGAGGTTGATCAGCTTCTTCAGCGCCTGGTTCTCGCCGACGTTCACGCCCCACTTCTCGGTGGCGTCGTAGCCGAGGTCCCAGTGCTCGAACTCGCTGGGGTATTTCGCCTTGTAGCCGGCGAGGATGGCGGCGTCGGTGCTGACCGCTTCGACCCGGCCCGCGCGCATCTCGGTGATGCACTCGCTGATCCGGTTCTTGCTGCGCACGAGGGCATGGGCCGCTTCGAGGCCGGTCAGACTGGTGGCGGTGGACAGGGAGCAGACCTGTTTGTCGGTGAGATCTTTGAAGGTCGCCACCGGCGCGTGGCCCTTGAGCGTCAGAACCGATTGCTCGGTGTAGAGGTAGGGACCGGCGAAGACAACCCCTTCGTCGATCCGCGTTTTGGTGATGCTGTAGCTGGCGATCACCACGTTGACCGCCACCCGCTTGTGATCGAGGTCGTACGCCTGCATGCGGGCGCGGTCCTCGCTCTCCATCCCGTAGAACTTGATCTCGTCGCTTCGGAAGCCGAGGTCTTCGCCGATCATGTACGCCATGTCGACGTCGAAGCCCTTCCACATCTTGTCGGCCGGGTCGTAGAAGGCGACGCCGGGCTGGTCGTCCTTGACGCCGACGGCGAGTTCCTTCCACTCGTCGACGCCGGACCGCGCGCGCAGCTCGGCGACCGACTCCGGGCCGCCGACGAACACCCGCACCATGGCCAGAGCGAGGGCCAGCACCAGGGCGAGGCCCAGCGCGGCCAGCCGGAACGCAGCCAGGTTGAAGCGCGGCCGCGGGTCGGCGAGCGGTTCCGGGTCGGGCGGGGGCAGCCGCCGGTCGGCCGCCTCCCGCTCGGCGATGTCCTGCACGGCGATGTCTTCCGCGGTGCCGTCCGGTCCCGGCGTGCGCCGCTTCAACGGCCACGCGAAGCGCTCGGTCATTGGCCCATGGTGCCGTACCGGCACTACCGCGTGGTTACCACCACCGCACTCTCGGGCGGCAACTCCACCCGATCGCGTTGCAGAACGACGCCGGGCTCGGTGGCGAGGAGTACCTTGCTCGGCACCGAGCGCAAGCTGACGGTCTGCGGCACCGGCGCCAGGTTGGCCGCGACCAGGCAGGAACCGCGCTTGATCACGACGTACTGGTCGCCGTGCCAGACCTCGACCTTGGACAGCCACGGGTCGGACAGCCCGGGCTGGGTGCGCCGCAGCGCGATGAGTCGCTTGTAGAGATCGAGAATCTCGGCGTGCCCCGGCTTGGCCGGCTCTTCCCAGTCGAGTTTGGACCGCTGGAAGGTCTCCGGGTCCTGCGGGTCGGGCACCTCGGCCTCGGCCCAGCCGTGCGACGCGAACTCGCGCCGGCGGCCGTTGCGGACGGCGTCGGCCAGCTCCGGCTCGGGGTGGCTGGTGAAGAACTGCCAGGGACTGCTGGCGGCCCACTCCTCGCCCATGAACAGCATCGGGGTGAACGGCCCGGTGAGCAGCAGCGTCGCGCCGACCTTGAGCAGGCCGGGCGAGAGCAGCGCGGAGAGCCGGTCACCTATCGCCCGGTTGCCGATCTGATCATGGTTTTGCAGGAACGCCACGAACCGGTGGCCCGGCGTGAACAGGCGGTTGACCGGCCGGCCGTGGTGCCGCTGACGGAAGCTGGACCAGGTGCCGGCGTGGTAGAACGCGCCCTCCAGAACGGTCTGCAGGCAATCGAGCGAGCCGAAGTCGCCGTAGTAGCCCTGCCGCTCCCCGGTGAGCAGGGTGTGCAGGGCGTGGTGCACGTCGTCGTCCCACTGGGCCTGCAGGCCGAAGCCGCCGGCCTCGCGCGGCGTGATCAGCTTGGGGTCGTTGAGGTCGGACTCGGCGATCAGCGAGAGCGGCCGGCCCAGCTGCGCCGACAGCGTCTCCACCTCGGCCGCGAGCTGCTCGAGCAGGTTGATCGCGGAGTGGTCGGTGAGTGCGTGCACGGCGTCCAGCCGCAGCGCGTCGACGTGGTAGTCGCGCAGCCACATCAGCACGTTGTCGGCGATGTAGCGGCGCACCTCGTCGGAGAGCGGGCCGTCCAGGTTGACCGAGTCGCCCCACGGGTTCGAGCCGTGTGCGGACAGGTAGGGCGCGAACATCGGCGCATAGGCACCACTTGGTCCGAAGTGGTTGTAAACCACATCAAGAACCACGCCGAGGCCGCGCGCATGACAGGCGTCGACGAAACGCTTCAGCCCGTCGGGGCCGCCGTAGGCCGCATGCGGCGCGTACCAGCAGACGCCGTCGTAACCCCAGTTGTACTCACCGTTGAACGCGTTGACCGGCAGCAGTTCGACGAGATCGACGCCGAGGTCGACCAGGTAGTCGAGCCGTTCGATGGCCGCGTCGAAGGTGCCCGCCGGGGTGAACGTCCCGATGTGCAGCTCGTAGAGCACCGAGCCGGGCAGCTGACGGCCCGGCCACGCCCGGTCCGTCCAGGTGAAGGCGGACTGGTCGTAAACCCGGCTGGGGCCGTGCACCCCGTCCGGCTGCCACGGCGAGCGCGGGTCGGGCAGGGGCGACGGGGCATCCGGCAGCAGGAACGCGTAGTCGGTGCCGGGGCCGGCCGAGGGCACGTCGAGGCGCCACCAGCCGTCGTCGCCGCGTTCCATCTCGCGGTCCTCCCCCGCCACCCGCAACCGGACCGTCTTCTCGGGGACCCAGACTTCGAAGAGCGTCATTGTTCTTTCACCAGGAGAGCGACGGGGTAGGTGCGCAGCAGTTCGGCCACCGACAAACGGTTCCCGCCGTAGCTCGTGTTCGTGAACACTTCCGTCCAGCTGTGGCCGTCGAGTGACAGCGAAGTGTCGCCCCAGCCGCCATGGCGTGACAAACCCACGGGCAGCCGGGTGGCCACCGTCACCACGCCGCCGCGGTCGAAGGCCAGGGCGTGCTCGCCGCAGCGCCCGTCGGCCCAGACCGGGCGGTAACCGGTGAACAGTTCCGGACGCTGCCGGCGCAGCCGCAGGGCCCGGCTGGTGACCAGAAGCTTCGCGGCGCCGCTCTCGTCGACCGGCGGCAGCCAGCCGTCGTCGATGCGGGCCAGCAGCTCGCGGCGGGTCGCGAAGTCGACCGGGCGGCGGTTGTCCGGGTCGACCAGCGAGAGGTCCCACAGCTCGGTGCCCTGGTAGACGTCGGGGACGCCGGGCATGGTGAGCTGCACGACCTTCTGGCCGAGCGAGTTGGACCAGCCCGGTGGCGTGATCGACGCGGCGAAGTCGGCGATCTCCCGGTTCAGGGCGGGATCGTCGTAGATCTGGTCCACCATCTCGCGCAGCCGCGATTCGAAACGCTCGTCGGGGTGATGCCAGCTGGTCGCGGTCGCGGCCTCACGGGCGCTCTTCACGGCGTACGCCTGGAGCCTCTCCCGGGAGATCGGCCAGGCACCCACCGCGGCCTGCCAGATGAGATGGGCCAGCGCCGGGTCCGGGAGCGGAGCGATCCGGACCCACCGGCGTACGACCTCGGTCCAGTCCCCGGGCACCTCGGCGAGCACCGCGAGCCGGGCCCGGACGTCCTCGCTGCGCTTGGTGTCGTGGGTGGAGAGGCTGGTCATCGCGTCCGGCCAGGTGCGCCGGCGCTCCTCGGTGACGTCGTGGAACTCGTCCGGGCTGACCCCGAACTTGGCCGGGTCGTTGCCGACCTCGTTGCGGGCGGTGAAGCGGGTCCAGCGGTAGAACGAGGTGTCCTCGACGCCCTTGGCCATCAGCGCGCCGGTGTACTGCTGGAAGCGCACGGCCAACTCGTCGGCGGGGTTGCGCAGCCGCGCGGTGAGCTGGTCGAGCACCCCGATCAGCTGCGGCCGGCGACGGCCCGCCTCGGACCGCGCCTTGGCCAGGTGCCGGGAGCCGAACGGCAGGTAGGAGCGGTAGACCGGGAAGCAGGCGGCGAGTTCGGCGAGTGCCTTGGGGGCGGCTTCGATCTCGGGTACGAGGCGGGCGAGCCGGTCGAGCTCGGCGGCGAGGTGGGTGGTGGCGATCGCCAGTTTGGCCTGGTGCACCTGGTCCTGCCAGGAGGTCTCGGCGCCGGTGAGGTGGTGCTGGAGGGTGTCGAAGAACGCCTCGGTGGACGGGTCGACGAAGACGCCGCAGACCTCGGCGAGCGCGTCGTAGCCGGTGGTGCCGGCGACCGGCCAGGGCGGCAGCTCCTCGCCCGGTTCGAGGATCTTCTCCACCACGATCCAGGCGCCGGGGGCGGCCTCGCGCAGGCGGGCGAAGTAGTCGCCGGGGTCGCGCAGGCCGTCGGGATGGTCGACGCGGATGCCGTCGGCCAGGCCCTCGCTGATCCAGCGGAGGATCTCGGCGTGGGTCGCGTCGAACACGGCCGGGTCCTCGACGCGCAGGCCGGCCAGGTCGGTGATGGTGAAGAAGCGCCGGTAGTTGATCTCACGGTCGCCGCGGGTCCAGTCGACCAGCTCGTAGTGCTGCCGATCGTGGACCTCGCGTGGCGTGCCGTCGCCGGTGCCGTCCGCGATCGGGAAGCGCTTGTCGTAGTAGCGCAGTTCCCCGTCCTCGACGCGCAGATTGTCGAGCTCGTCCGGCGTACTCCCCAGAACCGGAAGGAGCAGGCGGCCGCGCGACCAATCGATGTCGTAGAAATCGGAGAATTCCGATTTCTGGCCCTTCTTCAGGACGTCCCACCACGTCGGGTTGACCGGCGGAACCGCCACACCCGCGTGGTTGGGGACGATGTCGACCACGAGCCCGAGGCCGGCTGCTTTCAACACGTTGGACAGGTCGGTCAAGGCGGCACCGCCACCCAGTTCCGGGTTCACCGCGCGGTGATCGACGACGTCGTAGCCGTGCTCGGAACCGGGCGTCGCGGTCAGGATCGGCGCCGTGTAGAGGTGGCTGACCCCTAGGTCGGCCAGGTAATCGACGAGCTCGGCGGCGGCGGACAACGGAAAATCGGGTCGGACCTGGACTCGATAGGTTCCCCGAGGAGGGCCTTCAGCCCGATCAAGGGCGGCGGTGGGGTGGTCGGAATGGGGCATCAGACCGTCCTGTCCAGCACGATGAGGGACCGGTCCGGCACCAGGATCTTGTTGCCGGCCTCCACGACCGACGGCTGATCCGGGGACGGCTCGGCCGTTTCGATGACCTTCTCCCACTTCTCCCCGTACTCGGCGGGAGGCGTGGCGAACTCGATGGGCGCGTCGTGCGCGTTGAAGAACAACAGGAACGACGAGTCCACGTGCCGCTGGCCGTACTGGCCACGCTCGCGGATGCCCTCGCCGTTGACGAACAGCGCCACCGCCCGGCCGAAGTCGTTGCCCCAGTCGTCGCCGGCCATCTGCCGGCCGTCGGGGGTGAACCACTCGAGGTCGGGCAGCGGGTCGCCGCCGCCGCGGGCGGTGACCGGCAGGCCGGTGAAGAACCGGCGCCGCTGGAACACCTGGTGCCGGTGGCGGAACGCGGTGAGCTTGCGGGTGAACTCGAGCAGCTGCTCGTCGGCGTCCCCCCAGTCGATCCAGGCCAGCTCGTTGTCCTGGCAGTACGCGTTGTTGTTGCCCTGCTGGGTGCGGCCCAGCTCGTCACCGTGCGAGATCATCGGCACGCCCTGCGACAGCATCAGCGTGGCCAGGAAGTTGCGCCGCTGCTTGGCGCGCAGGGTGAGCACCTTCTCGTCGGTGGTCGGGCCCTCGATGCCGCAGTTCCAGGACCGGTTGTGGCTCTCGCCGTCCCGGTTCTCCTCCCCGTTGGCGTCGTTGTGCTTGTCGTTGTACGTCACCAGGTCGTTGAGCGTGAAGCCGTCGTGCGCGGTCACGAAGTTGATCGAGTGGAAGGGCTTGCGGCCGTCGTCCTGGTAGAGGTCGGCCGAGCCGGTGATCCGGGAGGCGAACTCGGCCAGCGTGGCCGGCTCACCGCGCCAGAAGTCGCGGACCGTGTCGCGGTATTTCCCGTTCCACTCGGTCCAGTTCGGCGGGAAGTTGCCGACCTGGTAACCACCCGGGCCGACGTCCCACGGTTCGGCGATCAGCTTCACCTGGCCGACCACCGGGTCCTGCTGGACGACCTCGAAGAACGTGGACAGCCGGTCGACGTCGTAGAACTCGCGGGCCAGGGTGGAGGCGAGGTCGAAGCGGAAGCCGTCGACGTGCATCTCGGTGACCCAGTAGCGCAGCGAATCCATGATCAGCTGGAGGCTCTGCGGGCTGCGCACGTTGAGGCTGTTACCCGTGCCGGTGTAGTCCATGTAGAACTGCGGCTGATCGTCCACCAGGCGGTAGTAGGTGCGGTTGTCGATGCCCTTCAGCGACAGCGTCGGGCCCAGGTGGTTGCCCTCGGCGGTGTGGTTGTAGACCACGTCGAGGATGACTTCCATGCCCGCCTTGTGCAGGGCCTTGACCATGCCGCGGAACTCCTGGGTCTGCTGGCCCAGCGTGCCGGTCGACGAGTAACCCTGGTAGGGCGCGAAGAAGCCGAGCGTGTTGTAACCCCAGTAGTTGCGCAGGCCCAGATCGTGCAGCCGGTTGTCGTGCACGAACTGGTGCACCGGCATCAGCTCGACCGCGGTCACGCCGAGGCTCTTGAGGTGCTCGATGATCGCCGGGTGGCCGAGCGCCGAGTAACTGCCGCGCATGTCCTTGGGCACCTCGGGGTGCCGCTCGGTGAGGCCCTTCACGTGCGTCTCGTAGATCACCGAGTGGTGGTACGGGATGTCCGGACGGCGGTCGTTCCCCCAATCGAAGTACGGGTTCACCACCACGCCCTTGGCCATGTACGGCGCCGAGTCGAGGTCCGACATCTGGTCGGGGTTGCCCAGCTCGTACGCGTACAGCGACGGGTGCCACTGGATGTCGGCGTCGACCGCCCGGGCGTACGGGTCCAGGAGCAGTTTGTGGGGGTTGTACCGCAGACCCCGCCCCGGTTCGTACGGCCCGTAGACCCGATAGCCGTACCGCTGGCCGGGCTCGACCCCCGGAAGGTAGGCGTGCCAGACGAAGGCGTCCTGCTCGTGCAGCTGAACCTTGCGCTCGTTCCCGGACGGGTCGAACAGGCAGAGCTCGACCGCCTCGGCCCCCTCGGAGAAGATCGCGAAGTTCGTGCCCGTCCCGTCGTAGGTCGCCCCAAGAGGGTACCGATGACCAGGCCAAACTTGCATTTCGTGCTCCCACCCCTCGACCGTCGGTGCACGCGACCGCACCTCGGCGCACCGGTCTTTGCCCCACGTCGGGCGTCGTTAATCCTGTGCGGCCGCGTCAGCGGTCATTCTCACCGATGGGGCTGACAACTTCCGCACGACTGTCCGGTTGCCCGCAGATCCGCCCGCTCGGGGTGGGCCGATCGGCCGACGTAGCACCCGGCTCCACCACCGCGCAGCGGTATCCGGAAAATCCTGGCCAATTAGCCGGACAAGGTCGGAACGGTCGGACTCGGAAATCTTGCGAATAGCCATTTTGCGACCATTCTACAACCGCCGTGAACTGCGAAAAGTACGTTACCTGCGGGTTTACGAATCCATTATGCAAATCTTTTTCGGCTATTCGCAGGAGGAAAGAAAATGTTTCAGGCACTGACTGCCGGAGCTCTTTTCCTGGCGTCGCTGGCGTCGCCGGTGAGTTCGCCGGCCAAGGCCACCCCGCCGCCGAACGACAAGATGACCATCACAGTCGTGGGGGTCAACGGCAGCGGCTGCGCGCCCGGCACCGCCTCGGTGCTGCCGGCCGGGGACAACACCGCGTTCACGGTGCTCTACAGCGAGTACGCCGCGCAGGCCGGCAAGGGCGCGGCGGCCGACGAGTTCCGGCGCAACTGCCAGCTCGCCCTCAACGTGCGGGTGCCGTCGGGCTACACGTACGCGATCGCGAAGACCGATTTCCGCGGCTACCTGCACCTGGTCCCCGGCGCGTGGGCGTACGAGCAGGCGAACTACTACTTCCAGGGTTACTCGCAGACGGTCCGGGCCCGGCACAACTTCGGCGGGCCGGCCGACGGCGACTGGCAGGCCACCGACCTGGTCGGACTCGAGTCGTACTCGTGGGCGCCGTGCGGCGAGAAGCGTTACCTGAACATCAACACCGAGCTGCGGATCGGCACCGGCTCGTCGAACGGCAAGACCCTCAACATGATCGCGATGGACTCCACCGACACCAGCCTCGGCACGGTTTACCACCTGGCCTGGAAGCGGTGCTGACCTAGGCCCGTTTCGTCGAGTAGATGCTCAGCGCGGTGTACGCCGCGCTGAGCATCGGGGCCGGGACGTCGTGCTTGGCAGCCTCGGCCACGAAATCGCCGAGAATCGCGTCCGCCTCGACCGGAGCGCCCTGGATCAGGTCCCGGTACATCGACGAGGTCATCGGACCGGTGCTCGAGATGCCGTTCTGCAGCACCGACACCGCACCGGCGCGGGGCGAATGACCGGCTGCGGAGGCGATCGCCATCGCCTCCGCGGCCACCCGGGCCCCGAAGTCGGTGCCGCCGGGCGCCGCGTTGATCTCCCCGACCGTGCCGCGCATCAGCGTGGTGGCCGCGCCCAGAGCCGCCAGGAAGACCCACTTCTCCCACATGTCCTGGACGATGGACAGCGACGGGTTCGAGTCGAACTCCGGCCCGGACAGCGCCTCGGTGACCGCGGGCAGCCGCTCGTCCTCGGAACCGTCCAGCGGCCCGTAGCCGATCCGGTGCATCCCGGTCATCTGCACCACGTCGCCGTCGTCGTCGAGCGTCGCCTGGATCATGCAGACGCCACCCCAGGCCCGCTCCGGCCCGAACGCGCCCTCGAGCTCGTCGACGTGGCGCATGCCGTTGAGCAGCGGCACGACCACCGTGCCCGGGCCGACCGCCGGAGCCATGTCGAGCAGTGCCTGCTCCAGCGCGTAGCTCTTCACGGCCAGGACGACCAGGTCGTACGGGCCGTCCACGGTGTCCGCGGTGATCGTGCGCGGCCGGACCAGAGTCTCGCCGTCCGGGCTCTTGATCCGCAGTCCACGTTGCTGGAGCACGGTCTGCCGGCCCGGCCGCACCAGGAATGTGACGTCCTTACCGACCGACGCGAGCCGCCCGCCGAAATATCCGCCGGTGGCGCCGGCTCCCACGAAAAGTGTCCGCACGAGGACTCAGCCTAGGAGTTCGTCCTCGAAACACCAGCGCCATTTCTCGCCCGGCTCGTACGACCGCATCACCGGGTGGCCGGTCTCCTCGTGGTGCGCGGACATGTGCCGGCGCGGCGACGAGTCGCAGCAGGCGACCACGCCGCAGTTCAGGCACGTGCGCAGGTGCACCCAGCCGGTGAAGCCGGCGGCCACGCACTGCGGGCACCCGTCCTCGTAGGCCGACTGCGGTTCCGGTTCGCCGGCTTCCGCCAGGTGCTGGCAGCTCAATCGTCACTCCGTTGCAACTGGGACTCTTCCAGGTCGAGCTCGCGCTGAGCGCGGGTGAGCACCTCTTCGGGGATGCGCCCCTCGTTCCGCGCGATCTTGAAAACGTGCCGTTCCGCACTGATCATCTCGCGCCGCAGCCGACCGTACGCCGCGGAGGGGGTCTCCGCCTGCTGATTGCCGAGCCGTTCCCAAGCGTTGTTGCCCCGGCTGCCGACCAGTGATCGCAGCCGGTCGACCACCTCGGTGGGCGCGTCCCCGGCGCTCTCCTCGAGCGCGGCCAGCGCGGCCCGCCCGGCCTGATGCTGCACGCCGGCCTCGGCCAGGGCGTCCTCGGTGCTGGTGTCCTGCCGGACGCCGAGCTTCACCGCGAGCCACGGCAGCGTGGTGCCCTGAACGAGCAGGGTCAGCACGATCACCGCGAACGCCACGAAGATGAACAGGTCCCGGTGATATTCCGGCACCTTGCCGCCCTCCGGCGGCAGCGTCTGCGCGGCCGCCAGGGTCACCACGCCACGCATCCCGGCCCAGGCCAGCACGGTCGGTACGGCGATCGGCGGCCGTTCCTCGCGCTGCCGGATGCGCGGGACCAGGCGCACCAGGTAGGTCGCTGGGTACATCCAGATGAACCGCATCACGACCAGGGTCGCGAACACGGCCAGGGTGAGCCCCACGGTGGTGCCCACGTCGGTCTCGATGCTCTCGCCGATGTGCCGCAGCTGCAGGCCGACCAGCAGGAACACGACACCCTCGAGCAGGAACGTGACGAGCTTCCACACCGCGTCCATCTGCAGCCGGGAGGTCGCCGACAGCAAGTAGGGAATGCGGTGCCCCAGGTAGAGACCGGCGATCACCACGGCCACCACGCTCGACGTCTTCAACTCCTCGGCCACGATCACCACCACGAACGGGGTGAGCAGCGAGACCGCGTCGTCCAGCAGCGGGTCGACGATCTTGCGGTGCAGCTTGGCCGCCAGGAACGCGCCGAGCAACCCGATCAGCACGCCGCCGCCGGCCTTCAGCGCCACCTCCCCCGCGATCGGCCAGAAGCCGACCACGGTGCCGCCGATCGCGGCCGCCGAGATGCGCACCAGCACCAGCGCGGTCGCGTCGTTCAGCAGGCTCTCGCCCTCGAGGATGGTCACCACCCGGCGGGGCAGACCGACCGAGCGGGCGATCGCGGTGGCCGACACCGCGTCCGGCGGCGCGACGATCGCGCCCAGCGCCACACACGCCGCGAACGGGATGTCCGGCAACAGCATGTGCACGACCGCGCCCACCACGAACGCGGTGACCAGCACCAGGCCGACCGCGAGCAGCAGGATCGGGCGGATCGCCCGGCGGAACGCGGGCACCGAGGTCTGCAGCGCGGCCACGTAGAGCAGCGGCGGCAGGATGCCGATCAGCACCAGCTCCGGCTCGAGCTCCGCCTCCGGGAAACCCGGCACAAATGACAGGCCGAGCCCCGCCACGAGCAGGACCAGAGGCGCCACGAACCCGAGACGGCGGGCCAGGGCCGCACCGATCACCGAGATGGCCACCAGGACGACCACGTCGACGATGCTGCTCATGGCGGAAATCTTATTGAATGCTGAAAGCGGCGGCGCGTGCGGAGCATCACGGAGTTGAGCACCCTTACTCAGGCCCGGGCGTGCGCGGATAGGCAAAGCTGTCGCCCATGAATGTGGGGATCACCGGGATCGCGTACGCCCTGCCCGCCCGCGAGGTGCCGACCGCCGAGCTGCAGCGCCGGGTCGCGACGGCCAGCGGCCTGATGCTGCCGCCGCGAATGTTCGAGCAGGCCAGCGGCATCCGGCGGCGGCGGATCGCGGCCGACGACGAGTACGCCTCCGACCTCGCCATCGACGCCGCCACCAAGGTGCTGGCCGAGGCCGGCCGGGACCCGCTCGACATCGACCTGCTGTTGTTCGCGAGCGCCACCCGGGACATGACCGAACCGGCCACCGCGCACGTGGTGCAGGCCGCGCTGGGCAGCCGGGCGCACGCCATGGACATCACCAACGCCTGCAACAGCTTCCTCAACGGCATCGACCTGGCCCGCTCGATGATCCTGGCCGGCCGGGCCGGCCGCGCCCTGGTGGTCACCGGCGAGACCCCCACCCGGGCGATGCGGCCCCGCCTCGACGGCCTCGCCCAGGCGCGTAGCGCGTTCGCCGGCTTCACCTTCGGTGACGGCGGCGCGGCCGTGCTGGTCGAGCCGGTCGCCACCGGCGGCATCCTCGACGTGGACACCGAGACCCACTCCGAGCACTGGGCGGCCGGCGGCATCTTCGGCGGCGGCTCCCGGCACCCGCGCGGCGACGAACACACCTACTTCACCGGCGACGGGCACCGGCTGCGCCGGATCTTCGAACAGATCGGCGCCGGCCTGATCGAACGGGTCGCTCTCCGCACCGGGTACGGCTGGGACGACTACGCCAAGGTGCTCGTGCACCAGGTGACGCTGCCGTATCTGGACCGGTTCGTGCAGGTCACCGGGGTACCCCGGGACAAGCTCGAGATCACCGTCACCGAGCTGGGCAACATGGCGTCGGCCACCCTCGGCGTACAGCTGGCCCGGGTCCGTCCGCAGTTGGAGGCGGGCGACCGGGTGCTGCTGGTCGGCCTGGGCGGCGGCGTCAGCCTGATGACCATGGTCTGGGAGGTCTCGTGACGACCCCGCTGTGGGTGGTGGTGCCGGCCTACAACGAGGCGTCGAAGATCGGCGCCACCCTGCGTGCCCTGGCCGACCAGACCGACACCGACTTCACCCTGCTGGTGGTCGACAACGGCTCCACCGACGCCACGGCCGCGCTGGCCCGGCGCTTCCCCGCGCCGTTCCCGGTGCACGTGCTGGTCGAGCCGGAGAAGGGCGTCGGCTGCGCGGTCGACACCGGTTTCCGGCACGCCATCGCCAACGGCGCCATCCACCTGGCCCGCACCGACGCCGACTGCCTGCCCGCACCCGGCTGGGTGGCCGCCGCCCGGCAGGCCCTGACCGAGAGCCGCGGCCTGGCCTGCGGCCGCATCGTGGCCCGCCGCGACGAACACGGCCCGCTCGGCCGCGCCTGGTTCCGCCTGCTGGTCGCGCTGGCCGCATGGTTCGGCCGGTTCCGCCCGGAACACCGCGGCCCCGAGTTCAAGGCCCCCTACCGGATGCACGCCGGCAACAACATGGCCATCACCGCCGAGCTGTACGAAGCCTGCGGCGGCATGCCCCGCCGCCCGTCCCCCACCGACCGCACGTTCCTCAACCGGGTGCGCCGCACCACTCCCGCGATCACCCACAGCCGCCACATGGTGGTCGCCAACTCCACCCGCCGGATCAGGGCCTACGGAGTGATCGGCACGGCCAAGTGGTACCTCGACCGCGGCAGCGGCCCGAGAACGGCGGACCCGCGCTGATGCTCACCGATCTGATCGGCGGTCTCCGGGAGACCGACGACCGTCCCGCCATCGCCGGGCGAGCCACTCGCGGTGAGTTAGCCGTCCTCACCCACGGCTACGCCGTGGCGCTGCGTTCGGTCGGCCTGAGCGCGGGCGACACGGTCGGATTAGCCGTACGGCCGGGAGCCCGCTCGCTGGCCACCATGCTGGCCGCGTACCACCTGGGCCTGCGGATCGCCGTGCTGGACCCGACCGCCGGCCCCGATGTCCTCGAAGCCCGCCTGGCCCTGGCCGCGCCGCGGCTGATCCTCGCCGACGCGACCGCGCAGGCCGTGGCCGGATGGCTGGCACCACTCGCCCGCCGGGCCCACCTGGCCCTGCCCGACCTGGGCACCCTCGCCCCCGTCCGCACCATCGGCCGGCGCCTGCCCGGCTCACCGCCGGCGCTCCGCCCGATGCCCGGCCCGCCACCCGCCGGCTACGACGGCGACGGCGACGCGGTCGTCGTCTTCACCTCCGGCACGACCAGCCGGCCACGCGCCGTCGTGCACACCCGGTCATCGCTGTCGGCCGGCATGACAGCGGTGCGTGACCTGGTCCGGCCGGCGCCGGGCGTGCCGGTCCTCGGCGGAACCTTCTTCGTGCTGCTGCCGTCCCTGGCGAGCGGTGCGCCGGTCGCGCTGCCGTCGCGGCGGGCTCTCGGACGGCAGATCCGTTCGCTGCGGCCGCAGGCCATCTACTTGACGCCGCCGCAGCTCCGGGCGGCCCTGGCCGCCCGGGTGCGCTTCACCGGGCGGGTCTACAGCGGTTCGGCGCCGGTGAGCGCGGCACTGTTGCGCGCGGTACGGGCGGCCGGCGCGGACGAGGCCTGGGGTGTCTACGCCCTGACCGAGGTGTTCCCGGCGGCCGCGGTCGAGTCGGCCGCGAAGTCCGCCTTCACCGGCCCCGGCGACCTGGTCGGCGAGCTGCTCCCCGGCGTGCGGGCCGAGGTCGGCGCGGGCGGAGAATTGCTGCTCAGCGGCCCGACGGCGGCGTCCCGCTACCTGGGCGAGGAGCCGTTCGACCAGGTGGCGACCGGCGACCTGGCCCGACTGGAGAACGGCCGGGTGATCCTGGGCGGCCGCCTGAAAGACATGATCCTGCGCCAGGCGGAGAACATCTATCCCGGCCTGTACGAGCCTTCCCTGCACGTCCCCGGCGTAGAACTGGCCCTACTGGTAGGCGTCCCCGCCACCGACGGCAACGAGCGCGTCATGGGCGTTCCGCGGGCCGACGGCGACGAGCGAGCGGCGGGCGTTCCGCCGGCCGACGGCAACGAGCGGGTGGTGGCCGTTCCGCGGGCCGACCGCGACGAGAGAGCGGCGGGCGTTCCGCCGGCCGAGGGCGACGAGCGAGTGGTGGCGGTGATCCAGCCCGCGGCCGGCGCGTCGGAGGCGGCGATCCGCGCGGCCTTGCGCGAGCCGCTGTCCCGGATGGGCGCCGCCCGCCCCGACGCGGTGATCTTCGCCCAGATCCCACTGGCCGGCCGCTCCCGAAAGCCCGACCGAGCAGCCACCGCCCGCTTGGCCGCCACAGCATGACCCCGCAATCCCGGAGAACCAAGTGCCCCAGCACAAACCACACCTCCCCAGCGATCTTGGAGAGTTCCCGTCCGCTCGCGACACCAACCCCACAAGATCGCCAGAGGAAACGCCCCCGACACGCGGCACCCAACCCCTCCACCGCGATCTTGTGGAATTCCCGCCCGCTCACGACACCCACGCCACAAGATCGCGGGCGGCACGCCACCGACGCGCAGCGCCCAACCCCCTGCACCGCGATCTTGTGGAATTGCCGACCGCTCGCGACACCAACTCCACAAGATCGCGGGGAGACACCATCGACGCGCGAGCGTGCGACCGCTCACCGCGATCTTGGAGGATTTCGGCGTTCGTGGGAGCGAACTCCACGCGATCGCGGGACGAGCGTGAACGGCACCTGCGCGCGGCGATCGGCCGGCGACGTTGGCGGGGTTTGGACGGCTCCGGGCGTGCGCTCGACGGGATCGTGGGCCGGTGAGTAGCGCTCGGGGGCGGGATCGGCGCGTTTATCTCGGCAGCCATCCGGTGCTGTTTGCGCTGCTCGCGGCTAGCCGACGGTGGCCGACCGTGCGGATTGGGCGGACCGTGCTCGTGCACGATCGGGATGCCTATCTCGCGGCGCTCACCCGGATTCCGCTCGATCGGACCGCCGAGGGCACCACCGGCGGGGCGGTCGATCGGCTCGCGGGGGCGGGTGGCCTGTTCGATCAGCAAGGCGCGGAGCATCGGCGCGCCCGGCGCGATGTGGCGGACGGGCTCGGGGTGGCCGGGGTGGATCGGCTCCGGCCGGGGTGGATCAAGCTCATCGACGAGCGGCTCGCACCGCTCGGCAACGGCGGGAGCGTGGATCTCGTGCCGCTCGCGGCGGAGATCGCCGGCAGCACGGCGGCGGCGCTGCTGGGGCTCGAGCTGGATCCGCTGGTGCTGGCCGCGGCGGCGCAGGAGGCGGGGGCCACGGCGGCCCGGGCGCACCTGCCGGGCATCAGGCGGCGGCGGGCAGCCCGGGAGGCGGAGCTGGCGGCAGAGCGCCTCCTCGAACTGGTCGGAGGCGGAACGATCGAGGACCGACCGGCCGGAGACGGACAGATCGGGCACGGGCCGACCGGAGACGGGCCGACCGGGCACGGGCCGATCGCAGGCGGACAGATCGGAGACGGGCCGACCGGGGACACGCTGGGCGGAGACGGACCGACCGGAGACGGGCCGGCCGGGGGCGCGCTGGGCGGAGGCGGACCGGCCGGGGGCGCGCTGGGCGGAGGCGGACCGGCCGGGGGTGGGCCGGGCGGAGGCGGGCCGGCCGGGGGCGGGTTGGCTGCCACTCTGGCCGTTGCGGCCGTGAACACTACGGTGGCCGCTCTGCCCCGGGCCGCGGCGTGGGCCTGTGCTGATGGGGCGCTGTGGGCGTACGCCCGGGAACCTGCCCTTGCCGATGAGCTGTTGCGCGTCACCTCGCCCACGCCGCTCCTGCCTCGCGTTGCCGCCGGCGGCGGTGATCTTGGGCGATGCCCCGTGCGGGCCGGGGATCGCATGCTGCTGGTCGCCCGGCATGCGGCCGACGCGCATCATCGTGATCCTGATCCGGATCGGCCGGCGCCGGCGCGGACCGCGCAGCTCGTGTTCGGCGCTGGGCCGCATGCCTGTCCGGGCGCTCGGCTGGCCCGGCTGCAACTCGGTGATTTTCTCGCCGCGCTCGCGCCGCATCGGCCGGTCGTCGTTCGCGCCCGGGTTGATCGTCGCTCGGCGTTGCCGGGCTGGCGCTCACTGATCGTGCGCGCCGCATGAGGATCGCGGTGACCGGGGGTAGCGGGTTCTGTGGTGGTGTCGTGGCTCGGCTGGCGGTTGCCTCGGGGGCCGACGTGGTCTGTCTCGGGCGGCGGCCGGGGCCGGTGGGGCGGCACAGCTTCTGGGATGCCGCCTCACCGAACATGCCTGACTTATCGGGTGTCGATGCTGTGCTGCATCTGGCGGCGGCCGTTGGGGATCCGCGGCCTGGGCGGCGTACCGAAGCGGCCTTTCGCGCGGTCAACGTCGGCGGGACCCGGCGGCTGCTCGCGGCCTCGGCCGGGCGGCCGGTCGTCTGGGTGAGCAGCGCGAGTGTCTACCGGCCGGGGCCCTACGTGGCGCCGGTCCGGGAGGATCATCCGGTCGACGGGCAGCGGACCGCTTACGGGCGTACGAAATCGGCTGGTGAAAAGCTCGCGCTGGCCGCCGGGGCCGTCGTCCTGCGGCCCCGCGCCGTTTACGGCGAGGGTGATCCGCATCTGGTGCCGCGGCTGCGGCGGATCGTGCGCGGCGGTCGCGCCTGGCTGCCGGGGCCGGACGTGCCGCTCAGCCTGACCGCCGTGGAGAACCTCGCGTCCGCCTGCCTCGCGGCCATCCGGTGGCCGGCCGGCGCCTACAACATCGCCGACGATCGGGTCTACCAGCGGGATGCCGCGATCGCGGCGGTGCTGGGCGTGCCGGTGCGGCACGTGCCGATCGCGGTTGCCCGGGCGGCCTCGCTGGTGGCCGGGCCGGCGCTGACCCGCTACAGCATCGACCAGGTCACCGACGGGATGGTGCTGGACATCGGCAAAGCGCTCGGGCGGGGCTGGCGGCCGGTCACGCCGTCCTGACCACGCGGGAGCGGGCCACCGTCTTGGCGCTCGTGCCGTCTTTTCCGCCGATCTTGGTCCAGACGGCGTCGACCGAGAAGACGTAGTCGGTGGTGGGGTCCAGACCGGTGATCGTCACGGTCTGGAAGGTGCAGGCGGTGCCGGGAGTGACGACGGTCCAGCCGACGTCACGCTGCGAACCGACCGCCAGGTCCTGCGAGATCGCTGTTACCCGGAACTCCTGCAGGTTGGTGCCGCCCGGGTTGAAGAACGTGACGGCGGCGCTGGTGGTGCCGGGCGCGACGTCGGCGCCCTGGATCGGGCTGGTCTGGCCGATCGGGGCGCAGGTCGGGCTCGGGGTGGGCGTCGCGGAGGCGGTGGTCGACGGCAGCGGCAGGAAGCCGGTCGGGAACGCGCTGGTCGTCGCGGTCACGACGCTGGCGACCGGGGACGGCGTGGCGCTGCCCTTGGAGGTGACCACCCACGGCGAACCGCTCGGGGTCGGGACCGCGGACGCGGTCGTGCTTGCCTTGCAGCCACCGACCAGCAGCAGCGCGGCGCTTCCCACAAGCAACAGCCAACGACGGCGCACGGCCCGCCTCCCCCGTCTAGAACTGGCTCTGTCGAGGAACCAGATCGTCGGGGGCGAGGAGTTTGCTTAGGCCGAGCGGTAGAGCTGCCGGGAGCGGTTGGCGAGGTCTTTGGTTGCGGCCGAGTTGACCCAGGTGCCGAGGATCACCGCGGCGCCGGGGATGATCTTGGCGAACACCCGGCGGCCGGCGCGGACCCCGGCCATCTGGGCGAGCCGCACGCTCAGCTTGAGCATCACCCGGGTGATCGGGCGGTTGGCGATGTCGGTGAACATGCGGCTGGCGCGCTCCCGGCCGGCGGCCACTCCCAGCGCGAGCCGGGCGGTCTCGGCGACCTTGTGCACCCGCTGCAGGATCAGCAGGTCGGTGGCGCGCTCGGGGGCGGCCGGATTGAAACCGTAGGCGGCGGCGATGTGCAGGGCCATCCGCGACTGGGTCCAGGCCAGGACGCCGACGTCGAGCACCGCGCCGGGCAGGCCGGTGGCCCCGGAGACGGCACCGGAGATGCGGGCGAGGGTGGTGAATCGCTTGACCGTCAGATCGGCCAGCGCGTCGGGGGTGATGCCGGGATTGTCCAGGCGGGCGCGCTCGGCCCACTGGGCGGCCTCGGGGCCGAGGCGGCGCACGGCCTCCAGGGCGAGGTGCTCCGGCGCATAGTGTGGGTCGGACTTCATCCGCGACCACAGGGTGCCGGGCGGGGCTTCGGTCTCGGGGATGGGCTCTTTCACGGCGACTTCACTCACCAGATCACGCTCCGAGGGGGATGAGAGGAGATCTCGATCCATTGTGCCGTGCACATGCACGTGCACGCGAGGGGTGAAGATCGGTTGTGCCCAGGCTGAGATCTATCGCACCTTTGGGAAGATCATGCGGTGACCGGAATGAAGGACCGCCGGTCGTTGTTTCTCTGCTTTACCCCGGTTAGTGCAAGCACAGGAGGTCGTCGACGTGCTCGACCCACACGAGCTCTATGAGTTGGCCGACGACCTGCCGGCCCTGGACAAGCCCGTTCTGGTCCAGGCCCTCACCGGCTTCGTCGACGCGGGCAGCGCGATCCAGCTCTTCCGCGAAAATCTTCTGGACACCCTCGACACGCAGGTCGTGGCGACGTTCGACCTCGACCAGCTCCTCGACTACCGCTCCCGCCGCCCTCCGATGATCTTCGTGGAGGACCACTGGGATTCCTACGAGCAGCCCAGCCTCGCCCTGCACCGCGTCCGCGATCAGCTGGGCACCGAGTTCCTGCTGCTCGCCGGCCCGGAGCCCGACCTGCAGTGGGAGCGGTTCATCGCGGCCGTGTCCGGGCTCATCGACCGCTTCGGCGTCGAGCTGACGGTCGGCCTCAACGCGATTCCCATGGCGGTGCCGCACACCCGCCCGGTCAGCGTCACCGCGCACGCCACCGACCAGCGCCTGCTCGGCGACCGCGAGTCGTGGCTGCAACGGGTGCAGGTGCCGGCCAGCGTCGGCAACCTGCTCGAATTCCGGCTCGGCCAGGCCGGCAAGGACGCCATGGGGTACGCCGCGCACGTCCCGCACTACCTGGCCCAGACCAACTATCCGGCCGCTGCCGAGTTGCTGGCCGACTCGGTCTCCTCGAGCACCGGCCTGGCCCTGCCGACCAGCCAGCTGCGTAAGGCCGCCGAGCTGGTGCGGGCCGACATCGACAAGCAGATCGCCGACGACGAGCAGGCCGGCCGGCTGGTCAGCTCGCTCGAGGCGCAGTACGACGCGTTCCTGCGCGGCCGGGAGAACAACCTGCTGGCCGACAACGACACCCCGCTGCCGACGGCCGAGGAGCTGGGCGCCGAGCTGGAGCGCTTTCTGGCCGAGCAGTCCCGCGACGGGGAGTGAGCGTTACGCCGGTTTCGGGAGCATCCAGTCGAGCACGTTCTGGATCTGGTCGTCCCAGTACTGCCAGACGTGCTCGCCCGGCCCGAAGCCGGCGTCCAGCGGCACGCCCGCGGCCTGCGCCGCGGCCACGAACCGCTCGTTCTGTTTGAGCAGCACATCCTCGGTGCCGCACCGCAGGAACAGCCGCGGCAGCCGCTCCCTGTCCGCGGTCTTCACCAGGTGCATCAGGTCGTCGTCCCCGCCGCGCACCGGCCGGTCCGCGAAAACCCGCGGCATCAGGCCGAGAATATGCGGCCGAAGATCAAATTCTTGGATGTACGCGAGATCGAGCGCGCCGGAAAGACTCGCCGCGGCCGCGAACCGGTGCGGTTCCCGCAGCGCCCACTTGAACGCGCCGTACCCACCCATGGACAACCCCGCGACGTACGTGTCCTCGCGCCGGTCCGACACCTTGAAGAACCGGTGGACCGTGGCCGGCAGCTCCTCGGACAGGAAGTCCCAGAAGCGCATCCCGACCGCCTCGTTGGCGTAGAAACTGCGATGCACCTGCGGCATCACCACGGCGAGGCCGCGATCCGTCGCATATCGCTCGATCGACGTGAACCGCGTCCACGCGGAGTCGTCGTCGCTCAGCCCGTGCAGCAGATAGAGAACCGGCGGCGGCCCGGTCCCCTCCTGCGGCAGCACCACGGTCATCGAGGTGTCCAGCTCGAGCGTCTCGGCGGAGAAGTCACAGCGAATCACGGCCATGGCCACAGTCTTACTCGCGTGCCCTTACTCGTGTGCCGAGCGCTTCCAGAACTGCCGCGCGGCAAACCCCTCCCGCCGAAGCCAGTGCTCGGTGTAGACGATCCGAGTCGGCTCGATCACGACGAGGGTGTCGCGGGGCGGTTCGGTGAGCGGGCGCCCCCGTTCCGCGTGCTCGCTCTCCCAGCGGAACGCCGCCCAGTACCGCTCCCCGTCGGGGTGGTCGGGCGGCAGCACTAGGGCCTCGCCGAACAGCTGGGCTCCACGGCTGCTGGCCAGCCCGACCAGCGGCGCGAAGATCCCGACGGAGACCCGCGGATCGGCGGCGACGTTGCGCAGCTT
Organism: Paractinoplanes toevensis; assembly: GCF_018332695.1. Classification (GTDB taxonomy): domain Bacteria; phylum Actinomycetota; class Actinomycetes; order Mycobacteriales; family Micromonosporaceae; genus Actinoplanes; species Actinoplanes toevensis. Next base: position 61,079 of record NZ_BOQN01000079.1, on the reverse strand, counting down.
GGGCGAGGACGGCGCGGCGGTGAACATCACCGCGAAGTCCAGCGAGTAATACCGGACGGGCGTGGCCAGCGGCCCGTCCGGCCCGGCGGTAGCCAGCACACACATGTTCTGCGAGGCCAGCAGGTTGCGGATGCGCTCGTCCAGCCGCTCGCGCGGCAGCCGCCCGGCCGGCATCGGCTCGGTGAGCCAGGGATTCGTCAAGGGCATGCGAGACCCTATCGGGCCCGCACAGCATCCAGAAACCAATCGAGTACGGGTGAGAGGTCCTCCGGAGCGGGCCAGCCGTTGATCGTCGAGAGGAGCCGGAGGTAGCGCTGCCGGCCCGGCTCGTTCACGTCCTCCAGGTAGGCCACCAGCTCACGCCGCACGTCGACGTGGTCGGCCCGGCCGACGAGCCCTGCGCACTCGGCCAGGACCGCCTCGACAACCGGCCCGGCCGCCGGGCGGGCCGGATCGATGCCGGCGGCCAGCGCCGGGCGAGCCAGATCACGAACCACCGCGGCCGCGTCCCGGCGCACCGGGGCGCCCCAGCTCGCGGCCTGCTGACTCGCATATTGCCGGGCGACCCGACGCATGCTGCCGCGGAACCCCGGGTCCTGCGACAGCTCGGCCAACTCGACCCACGCCTCGACCTGCTCGGCCGCGGGGTTCTCGGGCAGTTCGGGCGTCATCGAGCGCACGATGCCGGCGAACACGCGGTCGTCGCCGAGACCGCCGAAGACGTTGTCCAGGAAATCGCCGATCAGGCGCCGTCGCTCGTCCTCGGTCAACGTGGCCAGCCGATGCATCAGGTCCATCTCCTCGGGGGTCGAGCCTCGTGCGGCGACCGCGGTCAGCACCGCACGCCGCAGGGACAGCGTGCGGATCTGCACCGCCAGCGCGTCGGCGTGCGTGACGGCGACCTCGGGCAGCGAGAGCTCCCGATCGACCACCCGCCGGATCGTGGCCAGGTCGAGCCCCAGCTCGCGCAGCGTGCGCACGAACTCCAGCCGGGCGACCGCCTCGGTGCCGTAGCGGCGGTGCCCGCTCGGGCTGCGGTGGCTGGCCGCCACGAGCCCGCTGTCGGAGTAGAACCGGATGGTCTTCACCGTCAGCCCGGTGCGCCGAGCCAACTCACCGATCGAACAGCCCGGGTCGTCGTCCATGGCGGTAACTCTGGCGTCTCCCCCTACGGGAGAGTCAAGTTGTTGTCGACGACGAGGTCTGCTCGGGCTCGGGTGCCGTCAGCGGTGAAGAAGCGAGCCTCCTCGGCCATCCAGTTGTGCCACAGCTGCTCGGCGCCGGGGAAGGCTTGGTCGCGGGCCAGACCGCGGGCCAGGCGGACCGGCGCGGGGGCGTCGACCCAGATGGCGTAGGCGAGGCGGCCGATCGTCTCGCGGCGGGTGCAGGTGACGCCCTCGACGATGATCGCGGGTGACCACGGCTGGGTCTTCCACTCGCCGAGGGTGTTGCCATACCAGTCCGACCAGGCGCGGGCCTGGTAGGTCGCCGCCTCACCGCGCAGCAGCGGCGTCAGCACCTGGGCCTCGAAACGCGGCCACCAGCCGGCGAAGTCGTCCCACGAGACGAAGTCGTCGATCTCGATGATCGGTGCCGCCAGCGCCTCGGCCAGCTCTCGCGCCAGGTGGCTCTTGCCGGCACCGCTCGGGCCGTCGACGCCGACGATGCGGATGCCGTCGACCGGCTCGCGAGCGGTCACCTCGGCCGCGATCCGGGACACCTCGAGATTGGACACGAGCCGAGCCTAGCGAGGTTGGGAATGTCGTACCCGTCGATTAGAATGTGTGTACTAAAAGGGGCCGTGAGCTGCGAGGAGATCAACGTGACCGCGCCTGTTTTGTCAGAATCCGTGCCCATGATTCCGCCCTACGCGACCATGCTCGGCTTCACCCGCTACGTGACCCGCACGGGTCCCGCCAAGGCCACGTTCGTCGGCGGTCTGCGCAAGGCGCGGGAGCGCCGGTCGGGCTTCAACCCGCACGGGCAGTTGGTCAAGGCGCTCAAGGCCGACATCGCGTTCCGCACCGGCGGCAGCTACCTCAACGGCGTCACCGATCTGGTGAAGGACCGGTGGAAGCCGCTCTACGAGTCGGTCAGCGCCGGCGCTCTGACCTATCTCGCCTCGCTCGGCGAGCCGGAGCGGGTCGGGCTCGCCCAGACGCGCGACGCGCTCGCCTCGGTCGGGCCGCTCGCCGTGAAGATCAACCCGCATTTCGGCCTGCGCTACGAGGACGGGAAGCGGGAGGCGGTCCGGCTGCACTTCGACGAGGCGCCGCCCACGCCCGAGGCGATCACGGCGACGCTGCACCTGATGGCCCGGCACATGGATCAGATCCTGCCCAACGCCGAGCCGGTCCTGGTCGACCTGCGCCGGGGCGTCACCCACCGCATCGACCCGGCGGCCAAGCCCTCCGACATCGAGAGCTGGCTGGCCGGCGAGGCCGCCGCCTTCACCGCCATGTGGTCGACGACCGTCGCCTGACAGGACCAATCGTGGCCGCCGCAGCCCGGGCTGCGGCGGCCACCCAACCTAGCGACGCCTCGCCCGAACGCGATCGAGATCAGTGTTCAAAATGAAAGGTCACTCTTTATGCGGCACGCCCGCTAGCCCTTGATGATCGCCATCAGGGCTGCGGTGTAGGGGGCGGGATCCAGGTCGCCGCGGATCGCCAACTGCTGGTTGTAGCTGGCGCACAGGGCCACGAACGCCTCGGCGATCTGGCCGGCCTGCGGGCGCCGGGGGTCGGGCACCAGCTCGGCGATCGCGGCCCGCATGGCGGCGAGTTGTCGCTGCACCACGGCCGCCAGCGAGGGTGACACCGCGGCTTCGGCGTAGATCTGGGCGACCAGCCGAGCGTGGCCGTTTTCTCGCGCCCGGGCCCGCACGTGCTCGAGGAAACCGGCCACCGCCTCGGCCGTGAGCGCTCTCGGCAGGGCCTCGGTGCCCTGCTCGCAGACGGCGATGACGATCTCTTCCTTGCTGGTGAAGTACCGGTAGATGGCGCCGTTGGAGAGGCCGGACTCGGTGACGATGTCGGCCATCGACGTGTGGGCGAAGCCGTCCCGGGCGAACCGGGCGCGGGCGGCGTCCACGATCTGTTGGCGGCGGGCGTCGAGGTGCGCTTGACTGACCCTCGGCATAAAAGAGTGACCCCTCGGTTTATTTGCTACCGTCTGGAGCCTACCCCACTCCAGGAGCTGCCATGCGCTACCAGACCTTCGGCCGGCTGACCGGACTGCGCGTGTCGGAGTTCGCGCTCGGGACGGCGAACTTCAGCACCTCGACTGCCGGCGCCGGCCCGGAAGGCTCCCGGCAGATCTTCGAGGCCTTCGTCGACGCCGGCGGCACCACGTTCGACACGTCCAACCTTTACCAGGGCGGGCAGGCCGAAACCGCGCTCGGCGGGCTGCTCGGCCGACAACGGGACGACTTCGTGGTCATCACCAAGTACAGCGGGACGCGGCAGGCACAGCCCCGCCCCGGCACGACCGGCAACAGCCGCAAGATCATGATCCGGTCGGTCGAGGCGAGCCTGCGCCGCCTGAACACCGACTACGTCGACGTCTTCATGCCGCACTTCCCGGACGGCACCACGCCGATCGAGGAGATCCTGGCCGGGTTCGACGACCTGATCCGCTCCGGCAAGATCTTGCACGGCGGCCTGTCCAACTTCCCGGCCTGGCGGGTCGCCGGCGCCGCCGTCCGGGCCGACCTGCGCGGCCTGGCTCCGCTGGTCGGCCTGCAGACGGAGTACAGCCTGGCCGAACGATCCGCCGAGCGGGAGCTGCTGCCGATGGCGCAGGCCCACGGTCTGGGCGTGGTGCTTTACTCCCCGCTGGCCGGCGGTCTGCTCACCGGCAAATACCGGCAGGGCGAGCAGGGCCGGCTGAGCGCCCGAGGCGACGCGATCGAGGGCAGCCCGCAGCGCAGCGCGGTCGTCGACGCCGTCCTGGCAATCGCCGACGAGCTGGGCGTCGGCGCGGTCCGGGTCGCCCTGGCCTGGCTGCGCCGCCGGGCCGCCCTGGCCACCACGGCCCTGATCCCGATCGTCGGCCCGCGCACCCGGCCCCAGCTGGAGGAATACCTGAGGTCGCTCGACCTCGAGCTCAGCGACCGTCATTACCGCCAACTGGACGAGGTCAGTGCGGTGCGGCCGGGCACCCCGCACGAGGACGTCGCCGCCGCCCTGAGCCGCGGCGCCGACGGCGACCGCACTCTGCTGGAGCCTCCCCTCGTTCCGGTCATCTGACGGCGTTGCCGGCACGCCGACCGGCCGCGCCCCGGGTCGCCCTGGTCAGGGGCGTGGCGGTGCCGGCCCGAACCAGGCCGAAAGCGGGCATGTTGCCGTACAGCGTTTCGTACGTGCCGTCGTGGACCACGAAGGTCTCGTGCCAGATGCCCACGTCACCGCTGTCGCCGATCACCTTGTTCCAGCGCTTCCAGGCCGGGTGGTGGGGCAGGCGGGCGTCCTTGGCGAAGGCCTCCAGCTGCTCGACGCTGCGCCAGTACTGCACGATCAGCGGGCCGGACGGGCCGATCCACGAGGTGAAGTGCAGCAGGCCCAGCTCCTTGCGGCGGATCAGCTCGCGCAGCATCGGGCCCATCGCGGCCATCACCGGCAACCATTTGTGCAGTTTCCACCACTTGTTGATGCGCATGCCGATCAGAAAGACCACGAAGTCTCCCTCGATCTCGGCGGTCATGTAACCGGGAACGACCTTCGCCATCATTACCTCCCATATAGATAGCGGCGCTATCCGCTGTAGATAGTTACACTATCCACTTGAAGGGGGATGATCGCAAGGTGCGTGTGGGAGAACTGAGCAAACGGAGCGGGGTGCCGATCCCGACGATCAAGTACTACCTGCGGGAAGGGTTGCTGCCGGCGGGCGCCGCCACGGCCGCCAACCAGGCCGACTACGGCGAGGAACACCTGCGCCGGCTGCTGCTGATCCGGGCGCTCATCGACGTCGGCGGCGTCTCGGTGGCCGCCGCCCGCGAGGTCGTCGCGGCTCTCGGCGCCCACGCCGACGACCCCCTCGAACTGCTCAGTGCCGCCCAGACCGCCGTCACTCCCCGGCATCGCCCCGACCGCGAGACGCCGGAATGGCACACCGCCAAGCAACGGGTCCTCGATCTGATCGCCGAGCGCGGCTGGCTGGTCTACCCGCTCTCCCCCGAGATCGACCTGGTCGCCGACGCCCTCGCGGCCGGTGGCTCGCTCGGGGTGACCGAGCTCTTCGACAACCTGGGGCGATACGCGGATTCGGCGGCCTCACTGGCGGCGGTCGAGGTGCGTACCGTCCTGGACCGGCCGGACCCGGCCGCCCGGATGGAGCTCGTGGTTCTCGGCACGGTGCTGGGCGAAGCCCTGTTCAGCGCCCTGCGCCTGCTCGCCCACCAGCACGAGAGCGCCCGCCAGATAGGCATCCCCGACGCACCGCCGCAGAAGAATCCGGAAACCGCTCAGTAGCGAAAAGGTTGCGGACGATCTGCGAGATGTAACTGGCAGGGCGAAGCGCGTCGGGGGGCGTTGCGTTATGCAGGGCATGAAGAAGATCACCGCAATCCTGGCGGCCGTCGGCGCGGCCCTCGGCGGAGTCGCGCCGGCCGCGGCGGCAACGAGCGGCAGCCCGGTGGCGTACGTCCGCAACGGCGACATCTACGTCAGCCGGGGCAGCGCGGAGACCCGGCTGACCACCGGCGGCGGCCGGTCCCGCCCGCACTGGTCGCCGGACGGCCGCCAGATCGCGTACCTCAAGGGCGGGCAGTTGTGGACCATGAAGGCCGACGGCACCGCCGCCCGCCGGCTCACCACCCGCGCCGCCGCCGGACCGTCCTGGTCCCCCGACGGCAGGTGGATCGCCTTTGCCTCGCTCTCCTGCACCGGCGGCCCCGGCGTCTACCGGATCGCGGCGACCGGCGGAAACCCGGCGGTGCTGTTCCCCCGCGACTGCCGGGAGCAGGATCTGCCCGGCGAGCCGGCCCTGCCGACCGGCCGCGCGCCGACGTCGCTGACCGAGCGGCTGCGCACCGACGACGCGGTTGCCTGGTCGCCGGACGGCTCCAAGATCGCGTTTCGGGGCGGTGACTGCGAGTCGGTCTACGACGCCTGCCTGAGCGTGGGCACGGTGGCCACCGGCGGCGAGCAGACCGTGGCCGCGTACGGCGGGGGCAGCCTGCAGAACCGCGGCTTCGCGGTGGTGCCGGGCTGGCGGGCGGACGGGAAGCGGCTGGCCTGGACCGCCTACCAGGAGGGCGAGACCGCCGCCCAGAACGAGCCGGTGCACCTGGTCGAGTACGACCCGGCGAGCCGGGTCAAGCGCACGGTCGGCGGGGTCGGCGACCGTGAGCTCACCTACCTGGATGCCACCCACGGCCTGGTCACCGGCCAGTACCGCGGGCACTCGTGGGTGATGACGGTGGGCCTGACCGACGGCTCCCGGACTCCGTTGCGAGAAGGTTCGCAGCCAAGTGTCCTTGCCGCTAAGCGGTAGCGGGGAGGGTGCCGAACAGAGGTACAGACCGGTGGCAACCTGGTTGCCATCCCGCATACGCACATGGGGATCCGCACATGACCGTCTCCGGCCTGGGAACCGCTCGCACCCATCACACGCCCATCTCCGCGCCGCCCCGGCGGCCGCAGGTGGAGAAGAACGGGCGCAACGACTTCGACACGCTGACCGCGACCGACCGGGAGCTGATCTTCCAGGCGACCGGGCAGCGGGTCACGCCGGGCTTCGACCCGGCCAAGGACAAGCCGACCAGTTTCGCGACCGCGCTGGCCACCGAGCGGGCCACCGGCCACCTCGCTCCGGGCCAGCCGGTCACCGCGGTCTACCTCAAGGATCTGCACCACCGCTACCAGCGGGCGAGCGCGCCGAGCCCGATCGGCCCGTACCTGGACAAGGCCCTCGCCTACCTGGCACAGAGCGGCCCGCGCCGCATCGACGTCTCGGCGTAACTACGCTTGGCGGTGCTATGACGGAGACCGCTGACCATCGCCCGATTCGTACGTTCCATCCGCGCCGTGGCCGGATGAGTTCCCGGCACCATGACGCGCACACCGAGTTGTGGCCGCGCTATGGGCTGACCGTCGAGGACGGCGACCGCACGCCGCTCGACCTGGGCCGGCTGTTCGGAAGAGCAAACCCGGTGGTGCTGGAGATCGGTTTCGGGATGGGTGACACCACGGCCGCCATGGCGGCGGCCGATCCGGGCCGCGGCTATCTGGGCGTCGAGGTGCACACCCCGGGCATCGGCAATCTGCTCGCGCTGGTCGGCGAGAAAGACCTGACCAACGTACGGGTGGCGCACGGTGACGCGATGGAACTCGTGCACCGCATCGCCCCGGGTGCGCTGGACGCCGTACACGTCTTCTTTCCTGATCCTTGGCCGAAGGCCCGTCATCACAAGCGCCGGCTGATCCGGCCGGGCAACGTCGCCCTGCTGCGGGAGCGGCTGCGCCCGGGCGGTCTGCTGCACTGCGCGACCGACTGGCCGCACTACGCCGAGGCGATGGCCGAGACCCTCGCCGCCGACCCGGGCCTGGAGCCGGCCGGCGACGATCGCGCGGGCCGCCCGGAGACGAAGTTCGAGCGGCGCGGTAACGAGGCCGGGCGACCCATCACGGATCTGCGATTCCAGCGCCGGGCCTGATTTGCCGCCTTTAGGCTGAAAGCCGGAGGTCGGCATGGTGGTTAAGGATCCCGGCCTGGATGCTGGACGGGCGTGGAACACCCCTCGGGCGGGGGTCGGATGGCGCCCCGGCGCGTTCGAGGCCGAGCTGCATCGCGGCGTCCTGACCAGCGGCGCCGCCGACCATCTGGCGGCGCTGGTGGCGCGGGCCGCGAACGCCCCGGCCGGCCTCATCCACTTCGCCCAGGGCGGGCGCCTGCGCCTCTACGGTGGCTGGGGGCTCTCCGGCGCGTGGGACGAGGTCGCCGACACCCCGATCGACGAATCGCTCGCCGGGCTCGTGCTGGACAGCGACGACCCGGTTCTGATCAACGATCTCAGCGCCGACGAGCGGGTGGCCGGGCCGGGTGCCGCGCATCGCGGCGCGTACATCGGTCATTCCGTACGGGATCAGCACGGTGCCGTGCTCGGGGTCTGCTGCGCGTGCGACACCGAACCGCGCGAGTGGACCGCCGACGAGGTCGCCGCCGTCGCTGAGGCCGCCCACGTGTGCACCCTGCTGATCACCGAGCAGCTGGCCCGGCACGAGGTCGACCAGCAGCGCCGCTTCCTCGACGCGGTGCTGGACAGCCTGCACGACGGGGTCACCGCCTGCGACGCCGACGGGGAGGTCGTGTTCGTCAACGAGCGGATGCGGCAGATGTGGGTGGACGCCGGGCTGCCCGAGGGCACCCCGCCGGAGCACGGCTTCACCGACGCCACCGGCGAGCCGCTGGGCCAGCACGACCTGGGCCTGTTCCGGGCGCTGCGCGGCGATCACCTGCGCGACGACGAGGTGATCCTGCACGGCCCGGACCGCCGCACCCGGCATTACCTGATCGACGCGCACCCGATCACCGGGCCGGACGGGCACACCGTCGGCGCGGTGCAGGCCGTGCAGGACGTGACCCGCCGCCGCCGGGTCGAACGGTTCCGCACCTGCGAACTGACCGTCACCATGGCGCTGGCCGACGCCCCCACCATCGAGGAGGCCGGCCCGCGGGTGCTGGAGGCCGTGGTCGACACGCTCGGCTGGGCGCACGCCGAGCTGTGGCTGGTCGACGAGGCGGCCGCGGTGGTGCGGTCGGCCGCGCACTGGAGTGCGCCCGACTGGGACGCCGAGATCGAGGTGCCGGCCGATCTGCCGTACGGGACGGGACTGGCCGGCCGGGTCTGGCAGGTGGGCAAGCCGCTGTGGATCCGCGACGTGGGACAGCCGCAGAGCCTGATCGCCGAGGAGACCGCCCACACGTCGCGGCTGCACGCCGCCCTCGGCGTACCGGTCAGGGAAGGTTTTGAGACCTTGGGGGTTCTGACGGTCTTCGCGGACACCGTGGAGGAGTCGGAGGACGAGCTGCTGGCGCTGATGTCCGGGATCGCCGCGCACATCGGCCAGTTCGTCGAGCGCCGCCTCGTCGACGATCTGCAGCGGCAGCTCAACCGCTCGAAGAACGAATACCTGGCGCTGATCGGGCACGAGCTGCGCACGCCGCTCACGTCGATCAGCGCGTACACCGAACTGCTGCGCGAGGCCGACGAGAAGACCCTGGTCGCCGAGGGGCCGCGGCTGCTCGAGGTGATCGACCGCAACACCAACCAGCTGCGACACATCATCACCGAGCTGATGGAGCTGTCCGCGCTGGACGCCGGCCACGCCGACGTGCAGCTCGCGCCGATGGACCTGGCCGAGGTGGTACGCGACTCGGTGTCCAAGGCGCGCACCGCCATCGACGGCGCTCCCCTGGTCATCGACGACGAGTTGCCGGAGCATCTGGTGCTGCCGGGCGACCGGAAACGGCTGCGCCAGGTCGTCGACAACCTGCTCGGCAACGCGGTGAAGTACAGCCCCGACGGCGGCCGGATCGGAGTGACCCTGCGCGCCGACGGGCGCGCCGCCGAGCTGGCCATCTCGGACACCGGCCTGGGTGTCACCGCCGACGAGCGGGAGAAGCTGTTCACCGGCCTGTACCGCACCAGCCGGGCCCGGGACAAGGCGATCCCCGGCACCGGGCTCGGCATGACGCTGTCCCGCGCGGTCGTCTCCCGCCATCACGGCAGCATCGAGCTGGTCGACCACGAGGCCCTCGGCACCACGGTGCTGGTCCGCCTGCCGATGGACGCCCGCTGATATTTCTGTTGTTTTGGCGCCTTCCGAAACATCTACGGGAGCGAGCAACCTTACGCACCCCTTCGGCCACTGCTACCCCGAGCAGTCCACCGACTCGGAAGGCATTCCCCCATGCTTCGAAAGTCCCTGCTGGCCGGCGTCACCGCCCTCGTGGCGGCCGCGGCCAGCATCTACGGCCTGTCCACGGCCGACGCCGCCACCTATCCCAACCCGGGAGTCGTCACCGGCTCGACCGGGGCGCACGACCCGTCGATCGTGAAGCGGCCCACCGGTGGTTACCTCCTCGCCACCACCGGCGCCGGGATCACGCTGAAGACCTCGGCCGACCGGACGGCGTTCGCCGACGCCGGCAAGGCGTTCCCCAACGGCACGTCGTGGGCCGACCCGTACACCAACGGCAGCGCCGACCTGTGGGCACCGGACATCTCGTACCAGGGCGGCAAGTACCTCATGTACTACGCCGCGTCGAGCTTCGGCTCCAGCAAGTCGGCGATCTTCCTGGCCGGCAGCACCACCGGCGCGGCCGGCTCGTGGACCGACTACGGCAAGGTCATCGAGTCCACCACGAGCAGCGGCTGGAACGCGATCGACCCGAACCTGACCGTCACCCCGTCCGGTGAATGGTGGCTGACCTTCGGCTCCTTCTGGAGCGGCATCAAGATGGTCAAGATCAACCCGAGCAGCGGGAAGCGCGCGGACAGCGCGATGTACAACATCGCCGAGCGGTTCGTGAACTCCAAGTCGGTCGAGGCGCCGTTCGTCTACTACCACGGCGGCTACTACTACCTGTTCATGTCGTTCGACTTCTGCTGCCAGGGCGCGTCCAGCACCTACCGGACCATGGTGGCGCGATCGAAGACGATCACCGGGCCGTACGTCGACCGGGCCGGCGTCGCCACCACCGCCGGCGGCGGCACCCAGATCCTCGCCGCGCACGACGCCGTCCACGGGCCCGGGCATCCGGCGGTCATCACCGACGGCACCCAGGACGTGCTGGTCTACCACTACTACACCAGCTCCGGCGCGGCCAAGCTCGGCATCAACCTGCTCGGCTGGGACTCGTCCGCCTGGCCCTACGTCTACTGAGGAGGGTCGCCATGCTTCGCAAGATCTTCTTGGCCGTCCTCCTCGCCGTGGTCGGCTCGATCGTGATCGTCTCCCGCCCGCACACCAGCGAGGCGGCCGTCGCCTTCACCAATCCGACGGCCGCCGCGCCGTACGGCGCCGACCCGTGGATGGGCTACTACAACGGTTACTACTACGTGGCCACCACCACCTGGAACTCGCAGATCGTGATCAAGAAGGCAACCTCGGTGGCCGCTCTCCCCGGCGCTGCCGAGTCCGTGGTCTTCACCGGCAGCGGCACCGCGAACTGCTGCAACGTGTGGGCGCCCTCGCTGCACCGGCTCACCGGGCCGAACGGCACCCGGTGGTACCTCTACTACACGGCCGGCACCGCCGCGTGCTGCGACGGCCAGCGGTCGTACGTGCTGGAAAGCTCCGGCAACGACCCGATGGGCCCCTACACCTACAAGGGACAGCTGAACGTGCAGTCCGGCAACGGCTGGGCGATCGACGGCAGCGTGGCCACCATCAACGGCGCGAACTACTTCTTCTACTCGTCGTGGGTGGGCAGCCTGCAGAGCCTGTTCGTGGCGCCGATGTCGAACCCGTGGACGGTCAGCGCCTACGGCACCCGGATCTCCTACCCCACGTACTCATGGGAGATGGTCGGTGGCAACACCGAGGAGGCGCCCTACGTCGTACAGCACAACGGGGTCTCGTATCTGACCTTCTCGGCCAGTTCCTGCAACACCCCCGACTACAAGCTGGGCATGCTGACCCTGACCGGCAGCAACCCGCTCGCGGCGAGCTCGTGGACGAAGAAGAGCACCGCGATCTTCCAGCGCAGCGACGCGAACAGCGTCTACGGCCCCGGCGGCCAGGGCTTCTTCAACTCGCCCGACGGCTCGGAGACGTGGATGGTCTACCACGCCAACGAGAGCACCACCCAGGGCTGCGGCGGCACCCGGACGACCCGGATCAAGAAGGTCACCTGGAATTCCGACGGAAGCCCCAATCTGGGTACGCCGGACAAGCTGTCGACATCGTTGACGGCCCCCGCGGGTGACCCGGGCGGCACGGTCTCGTTCCCGGCGGCCGGCACGAAGTACCGCATCGTCAACAAGAGCAGCGGCAAGGTCCTGGACGCCCAGAACTGCGGCACGGCCAACGGCACCGCCATCCAGCAGTGGACGTCGCTGGGCAACGCCTGCCAGCAGTGGACCTTCACGAAGACGACGAGCAACTACTACCGCATCACCAACGCCAACAGCGGCACGGTCCTGGACTCGGTGAACTGCGGCGCCGCCAACGGCACCGCGCTCAACCTGTGGGCGAACCTCTCCAACGTCTGCCAGGAGTGGAGCCTGACCCCGGTCAACGGCGGCTACCTGATAGCCAACCGAAGCAACGGCCTGGTCCTCGACGTAACGGACTGCGCCACCGCCGACGGCACCGCCGTGCGCCAGTGGTCCGCCCTGGGCAACTCCTGCCAGGAGTGGACGATCACCGCCTGAGAACACGTGGGGCCTGGGCTGCGAGCGCCCAGGCCCCACCGACTACCGAAGACCAACGCAGTCGTGCTCCCAGAACACACTGGAATAAACAAAGGTCCCGGTCATCCAGGACTCGTAGGCAGACAGCCGAACGACCTGGAAGGCCTGATCAGGGATGCGCAGCGACGGCTTACGGAAGCCGTGATCACCCCCCGCGGTGAAGCCCACCCGCGAGTAATACCTCGGATCCCCCTCCAGGAAGACCAGCGGAACCCCGCGCGAATCGAGCTCCCGCAGGCCGGCCTCGATCAGAGCGGACCCGATCCCACGGCGCTGCCATTTCGGGGCCACCGAGAGCGGGCTCAATGTCTGAACCTCGACGAGCCGGGCCGGCGCGTCGAGCAGGCATGGACTGAACATGATGTGCCCGACCACCTCGCCCGCCTCCTCGGCCACCAGAGAGAGCGTGGCGGGCCGTAACGCTGCGACGAGACCGGGCACCCGGTCGTCGCCGAACGCCTGCCGGACCACGGCATCCACCGCGGCGTGGTCTTGCGGTTGTTCGGGGCGAAGGGCCATGAGCGGGAACGTAGCGAGCCGGGCCGGGGGCGGCAACGGGATTACCGCCCCCGGCAAGATCAGCGGTTCGGGTGGACGACGCCGGCCGCGCCGCCGCCGCGGCGGACCGGTTCCGACGAGGCGATGAAGCCGCCGCCGCGGGTCAGCTCGATCGCGGTCGCGGCGCCCAGTTCGGGAACGTCGGCGGCGAACGAGTGGCCCAGCGGGGTCAGCAGCGGGCCGTAGGTGGTGTGGAAGGCGGGCTCGGCCTGGATGCCGGCCGTGTTGCGCTGCGATGCCCGGGGCGCGGCCATCGCAGCCGGCAGCGACTGGCCCAGGATCAGCCGGTTGACCAGGATCTGCAGGACGGTCGTGATGATCGTGGCACCGCCCGGGGAACCCAGCGCCAGGAACGGCTTGCCGTCCTTGAGCACGATCGTCGGGCTCATCGAGCTGCGCGGGCGTTTGCCGGGGCCGGGCAGGTTCGGGTCGGCGGCGGGGGCCTGCGTGTTGGTGAAGTTGAAGTCGGTCAGCTCGTTGTTGAGCAGGAAGCCGCGGCCGGGCACGACGACGGCGTTGCCGCCGGTCTGTTCGATGGTGAGGGTGTATTCGACGACGTTGCCCCACTTGTCGGCGACGGTCAGGTTGGTCGTGGACTGGCCCTGCTCGGTGGGCCCGCCGACGGTGGCGGGGGTGCAGCCGCGGGCGTTGATGTCGCCCGGCGGGACCGGCTTGGGAAGCGCCGAAGAGGACGAGATCTGGCAGGCGCGCTGCCCGGCCCACCGGTCGGAGACCAGCTTGTCGAGGATCTTCTGGGGGGTGTACGCGCCGACGTAGCGGCCGCGGTCGGCGAAGGACAGCGCCGACGCCTCGAGGTAGGTGTGCAGGACCTGGGTGAGGTCGGTGGGGTTGACCTTCTCCAGGATGTTGAGCGCCTCGCTGACCGCGGTGCCGCCGCTGGACGGCGTGGACATGCCGTAGACCGACAGGCCCCGGAAGTCGGAGCGGGTCGGGGCCGGGCGGCGTACGTCGTACCGGGCGAGGTCCTGCAGGGTGAGTGCGCCGGGCCGGATGGGGTACGCCCAGGTGCCGATCGGGTCGGCGGAGACCGGCGGGTGCTGGACGGCCCGGACGATGTCGCGGGCGACCGCACCCCGGTAGAGGACGTCGGTGCCCTTGCGGGCGATCAGCCGATAGGTGTCGGCCAGGTCGGGGTTGCGCTGGGTCGAGCCGACCGCGGGCGGCTGCCCACCGGGCAGGTACAGCTCGCTGGTCGCGTCGAACTGGCCGAACGCGTCGGCGTTGTCGGCGATCTGCTGGCGGAACGTGGCGTCGACCGGGAAGCCGCGGTCGGCCACCTCGGCGGCCGGCCGGAGCAGCGAGGCCAGCGACCGGGTGCCCCAGGAGCGAGCTGCCGACTCCCAGGTGGCGAGGGTGCCGGGCACGCCGACCGAGAGGCCGCTGACCCGGGCCTCCGGGAAGTCGTACGGCAGGCCGTCGGCCCGGTCGATGAAGTAGGTCGACGTCATCGTGGCGGGTCCGGCCTCGCGGCCGTCGATCGTGGAGACCCGGCGATGCTTGGCGTCGTAGTAGACGAAGAAGCCGCCGCCCCCGATGCCGGCCGAGAACGGCTCGGTGACGCCGAGGGTGGCGGCCGCCGCGACGGCCGCGTCGACCGCGTTGCCGCCGCGGCGCAGCACGTCCAGGCCGACCGCGGTGGCCGTGGGGTCGACGGTCGCGACCGCTCCCCCATAGCCGGTGGCGGTCGGCCCCGATGACGGCGGGGACGCGACGGCGGGCGCCGCCATAAAAACCGAAGCGAGAGAAGCTACGGCAAGTACCGGCAAGATCCGCATCGATCCTCCGAGGTTGGCAGAGAAGGGGGATGGCCTTCAGGCTGATCAAGGGCGGTGGTGGGGCGGTGGACGGTCTATCTCTGCCTACCAGAGTTCGACGGCCACAGCACGGCGGCAGCCCCGCCGCCGCGGCGGGACGGCTCGGCCGAGGCGATCAGGCCGCCGTAGCCGGTGAACTCCATGGCGGTCGCGGCGCCCAGCTCGGCCATGTCGGGACCGAAGGTATGACCGAGGGCGGTCAGCGACGGACCGTAGGTGGTGTGGAAGGCGGGCTCGGCCTGGATGCCGGCCGTGTTGCGCTGGGACGCCCGCGGCGCGGCCAGTGCGGCGGGCAGGGGCATGCCCAGGACCAGGCGGTTCACCAGGATCTGCAGGACGGTGGTGATGATCGACGCACCGCCCGGTGAACCCAGGGCCAGGAACGGTTTGCCGTGCTTCAGCACGATCGTCGGGCTCATCGAGCTGCGCGGGCGCTTGCCGGGGCCGGGCAGGTTCGGATCGGGGGCGGTGCCCTGGGTGGGTGCGAAGTTGAAGTCGGTCAGCTCGTTGTTGAGCATGAAGCCGCGGCCGGGCACGACGATGCCGTTGCCGCCGAACTGCTCGAGGGTGAAGGTCCACTCGACGACGTTGCCCCACCGGTCGGACACCGTGATGTTGGTGGTGCTCCGGCCGGTGTCGGGGGTCAGCGAGGCGGCGGTGGGCGTACACCCGGAGGCGTTGATGTCGCCGGGGGCGACCGGTTTCGGCAAGGCTTTCGAAGAAGAGATCTGGCAGGCGCGCCGGCCGGCCCAGCGGTCCGAGGCCAGCTTGCGGAGGACATCCGGCGAGGTGTACGCCCCGACGTAACGACCACGGTCGGCGAAGGCGAGTGCCGATGCTTCCAGGTAGGTGTGCAGCACCTGGGTGCGATCAGCGGGTGCCACCTTCTCCAGGATGTTGAGTGCCTCGCTGACCGCCGTGCCACCGCTGGACGGGGTGGACATGCCGTAGACCGAGAGACCGCGGAAGTCGGAGACGGTCGGCGCGGGACGCCGCACCCGGTAGCCCGCGAGGTCATCCACGGTGAGGCGGCCGGGCCGGATGGGATAGACCCACGAACCGACCGGGTTCGCCGAGACGGGCGGGTGCTGGACGGTCTTGACCAGGTCGGCGCCGATCGGGCCGCGATAGAAGGCGCCGATGCCCTGCGCCGCGATCTGCCGGTAGGTGGCGGCCAGGTCGGGGTTGCGCTGGGTCGAGCCGAGCGCGGGCGGGGCGCCGCCGGGCAGGTAGAGCGCCTTCGTCGAGTCGAACTGGCCGAACGCCGCCAGGTTGTCGTTGATCTGCTGGCGGAACTGGGCGTCGACCGGGAAGCCGCGATCGGCCACGGCGGCGGCCGGCCGCAGCAGCGACGCCAGCGAGCGGGTGCCCCACTGCCGCAGCGCGGTGTCCCAGGTGGCGAGGGCGCCGGGCACGCCGACCGAGAGGCCGCTGACCCGGGCCTCCGGGAAGTCGTAGGGCAGACCGTCGGCCGGATCGATGAAGTAGGTCGGCGTCATCGTGGCGGGCCCGGTCTCCCGGCCGTCGATGGTGGAGACCCGGCGATGCTTGGCGTCGTAATAGACGAGGAAACCGCCGCTGGCCGGCCCGGCCACGAACGGCTCGGTGACCCCGAGCGTGGCGGCGGCCGCGACCGCGGCGTCGATCGCGTTGCCGCCGTGGCGCAGCACGTCGAGCCCGGCGGCGGTCGCGGTCGCGTCGACCGTGGCGATCCCGCCGCCGCGCCCGTAGGCCGTCGGTCCGAGGGTGGGCGCGGCGGCGGCCGGCGCGGCGATGAACACGGTGGAAAGGGAAGCTACTGCTAGAACCGGCAAGATCCGCATCGATCCTCCACAGTGGGCAAAGGTAGCTGTCTACCTCTTGCTACCAGACGAAGCGGCCCACTGGTCGAACATGGCGGCATAACGACCCTCGGCTCGCACGAGTTCGTCGTGCGACCCGCTCTCCACGATGCCGTGGTCGTCGACCACGATGATCCGGTCGGCGCGCATGGCGGTGGAGAGCCGGTGCGCGACCAGGATCGCGGTCCGCCCGTCGAGCAGCGCGTCCAGCGCCGCCTCCACCCGCAGCTCGGAGCGCAGGTCGAGGCTGGACGTGGCCTCGTCGAGCACAACGACCCGCGGCTCGGCCAGGAACGCCCGGGCCAGGGCGAGGAGCTGCCGCTCGCCGGAGGAGACCGACTGCCCGCGCTCGTGCAGCGGGGTGTCCAGCCCTTCGGGCGAGCGCTCGACGAGGTCGCGCAGCCCGACCGAGTCGACCGCGGCCCAGACCTCGTCGTCCGACGCGGACGGCCGGGCGAACGCGATGTTGTCCCGCAGCGTCCCGGCGAACAGGAACGGCTCCTGCGGCACCACCCCGATCTGCCGCCGGAGCGAGTCGAGCGTGACGTCGCGCAGGTCGTGCCCGTCGATCAGGATGGCCCCGGAAGAAGGGTCGTAGAACCGCGTCACCAGCTTGGCCAGAGTCGACTTGCCGGCCCCGGTCGGCCCGACGCAGGCGACCGTCTCACCCGGCGCGATCCGCAGCGAGACATGCGACAGAACCGGGCGGGACGGCAGATATCCGAAGCTGACGTCGTCGAAAACGATCTCCCCCACGACCGGCGGCAGCGCCACCGCATCGGCGGACTGGGAGACCGAGGGTGCCGTCGACAGCAGCGCACGGATCTTGCCGACCGCCGCCTTGGCCTGCTGGTACTGCGTATAGAGCTGAACCAGCTGCTGCACCGGCTGGAAGAACGAGTTGATGTAGAGCACGAACGCGGTCAGCTCGCCGATCGTCAGCGTCCCGCGCAGCACCATCCGGCCACCGAGCAGCAGCATGACCGCCATCGCGATCAGCCCGATCACCGACGTGCCCGGCCCGTAGATCGCGTTGATCCGCCCGGTCCAGTCGTTGGCGTCCCGGTACTCGCCGACCACCGACCGGTGCGCGACCACGTTGCGTTCCTGCCGGTTGTGCGCGGTCACCACCCGTACGCCGTTGAGGCTCTCGGCCAGATCGGCGAACATCGCCGCGATGGTGTCCCGCTGCCGGTTGTACCCGCGGTCGGCGGCGTGCCGGAACCACAGCGACGCCGCCGTGAGCGGCGGCACCACCAGCACCAACGTCAGGATCGCCAGTTCCGGGTTGTAGTGGAACAGCACCCCGGTGACCACCACCATGGTCAGCCCCTGGATGAGGAACTGGGCGAAGCCGTCCTGCAGCAGGCTCTGCAGCGACTCCACGTCGGAGGTCATCCGGGTCATCGTGACCCCGGCCTTCTCCCGGGTGTAGTAGTCCAGCGACATCCGCTGGAGGTGGGCGAAGATGCGGATCCGCAGGTCCCGGGTGGCCGAGGCGGCCAGCACGCCGCTCTTGCGCATGCGGACGGCGGTGGCCAGCCCGGTGAGCAGCACGGCGGCGACGAAGCAGATCGTCGCGACGACGAGGACCCGCAGGTTGCGGGCGGCGATGCCGTGGTCGATGCCGACCTGCACCAGATAGGGCCCGGCCTGCAGCAGCAGGGTTTCGACGAGGATGGCCAGCGAGGCGGCGATCAGCAGCCCGGGCCGCCCGATCAGCAGCCGGCCGATCGAGATCTTGCCGCCCGAGTCGGCCACCGGGTCGAAGGCGACGCCGGGATCACCGTGGTCGGGTTCCTGCGCCTCCAGCTTGGCGACGCCGGCCGCCAGATCGGCCGGAATCCCGGAGAATGGCAGGCCGTTGCCCTTGCGACCGGCCACCCCGACCGTCGGCCGCCCGCCGGCGTTGAAGCCCCCGAATCCACCACCGAACATGCTCACGCGAGCACCTCGGACGAGTCGTCGCGGGCGGCCGACGCCAGCACCTCGGCGTAGCGCGGCTCGGTGGCCAGCAGCGACGCGTGCGTCCCGTCGGCGATCACCCGGCCGGCGTCCATCAGCACGACCCGGTCGGCGAGGCTGATCGTGGACAGCCGGTGGGCCACGATCAGCGTGGTCCGGCCCTGCATCCGGTCCTTCAGCGAGCCGTGGATCCGCTGCTCGACGGTCACGTCGATGGCGCTGGTCGCGTCGTCGAGCACGAGAATCGGCGGGTTCATCAGCAGCGCCCGCGCGATCGCGATCCGCTGGCGCTGGCCGCCGGAGAGCGTGTAGCCGCGCTCGCCCACCACCGTGTCGTACCCCTCGGGAAGTTCTTGGATGAATTCGTCGGCGCCGGCCGCGACCGCCGCATCGACGACCTCGTCGCGCGAGGCGTCCGGCCGGCCGTAGGCGATGTTGTCGTGGATCGACAGCGAGAACAGGAACGGCTCGTCCGGCACGATGCCGACCTGCTCGCGCAGCGACGACAGCCGGATCTTCCGGACGTCGATGCCGTCGATGGTCACGCTGCCCGACGTGACGTCGTAGAAGCGGGCGGCGAGCCGCCCGAGGGTCGATTTGCCCGACCCGGTGCCGCCGACGACGGCGACGGTCTCGCCCGCCGCGAGGATGAGATCCAGGCCGTCGAGGGCCACGGTCCCATTCGGGTACGCGAACCCGACGTCGACAAACGCAAGATCCCCGCGCAGCTTCGGCGCGACCGGGGCGACGTCGTCGACGACGTCGGACGGCGTATCGAGGATCTCGTAGATCCGCCGGGCCGACGCCGACGCCCGCTGCCCCATCATGATCATCATGCCGAGCATGCGGAACGGCGGCTGGAGCATCAGAACGTACGAGTTGAAGGCGACGATCGTGCCGATGGTGGTGTGCCCGTCGATCACCATGAGGCCGCCGACCAGCAGCACCAGGGCCAGCCCGAGCCGGGGCAGGTTGTCCAGCAACGGGTTCCACCGGCTGCGGATCCGCGCGTCCTGCCGGTAGGCCCAGCGGATCCGGTCGGCGCTCTCGGCCAGCGACGTCAACTGCCGGCCTTCGGCCGCAAAGGCCTTCACGATGCGTACGCCCTGGATGTTCTCGTCGACCACGGTGGCCAGCTGGGCGAGCCGGGCCTGGATCATCCAGGACACCGGGAAGATCGCCTTGCGCATGCTGACCCCGAGGATCCCGATGATCGGCATGGTGGACATCGCCACGATGGCGAGCGGCACGTTGATCGACAGCATCAGCCCGAACGCGACCACCGCGATCAGGCACTGCACCAGGATCGACGGCCCGAACGCCAGGTACATCTGCACGGCCCGGATGTCCGAGCCGGAGCGGGACATCAGCTCGCCGGACTGCACCTTGTCGTAGAAACCGAACGGCATGCGCACGAGATGGGAGTAGACGATGTTGCGCAGGTCGTACTCGAGCTCGTAGGCGGTGCGCAGCAGGTAGAGCCGGGCCAGGTAGTTGATCAGCCCCTGGAGCAGGGCGAGCCCGACGATGGCCCAGACGTAGTAGCTCAGGTTGCCGGCCCGGTCGACGACGGCCTGGTCGATGCCGATCCGGACCAGGTTGGGGATCTGCACCTGCACGATGAGCCCGGCGAAGGACAGCACGAGCGAGGTGATCAGCAGCCCGCGATGGGCCTTGACGAGCGGCAGCGCGCGACGCAGCCAGCTCTTGCGGGCATCCGGATCGATGGACGCCTTGGGCGCGCGGCGACTCAACAGCGCCTCCCGGTACGGAGCAGGTAGTTAGCCTAGCTAACGATACTCTCGGGCTCGCGTCGCGCCAGGGTGACCCGGCCCACCAGCAGCGTGGCCAGAACGGCGAGCAGTTGGCAACCGGCTATCCCGAGCAGTAGTACCACCGCGCCGGCCGGCGCCGCGAGCCCGGCCACCGCCGCGCCGAGCGCCGCCCCGGTCACCTTGAGCCCGGCGCCGAGCGTGAACACCTGGGTCCGCAGCTCCGGCGGCGCCGCCCGGTCCCGCACCGCGAAGACCGCCACCACCAGCGGCGCGCCCAGCGCGCCGGCCACCGCGAACAGCACCAGCGCCGGCCACCCGTGCGGCACCACCGCGAGCAGCAGGAACGTCAGCCCGGTGCCGGCCGCGCCGAGCACCACCACGACCAGCGGCGACCGCCGCCGGATCGGGAAGACGGTGGTCAGCAGCGAGCCGGCGAGCCCGCCGGCCGCGGCCACCGACAGAACCACGCCGGTGTACGCGGTATCGCCGGCCCGGACCGCCAGCAGCGCGGCCACCACCGGCAACGCGCCGATCCCGGTCTCCTTCAGCACCGATCCCAGGGTGACCGCACCCAGCTCCCGGTCGCGCACCATCAGCCGCAGCCCGGCGAGCGGGTCGGCCATCCGGGCGGCGGTCGCCCGGGTGCGCAGCGGCAGCGTGGCCAGCAGCAGACCACCGAGCACGACCAGCCCGGCCAGCGCCACCAACGCCCACGCCGCCCCGATCACCACGGCCAGCGCGGCGGCGAGGGCCGGACCGCCGATCCCGGCCATGCTGTAGGAGGAGACATCGAGGCCGAAGGCCCGCTGCAGGCGCCGGGCAGCACCCGCGTCGGGGGCGGCCGTGTCCCGCACCAGCTCGCCGAGCAGGCTGGTCAGGCCGCCGATCAGCAGCGGCGCACCGCAACCGGCCACCAGCAGCATCGCCGCCGCGGCCGGGGCGTTGCGGCCCACCAGCGGCGTCACCCCGGCCAGCAGCGCCGCGTAGGCCACGAAGATCGCCAGGTAGAAGAGCCGGCGCCGGCGCACCACGTCGGCCAGCGCGCCCACGATCGGCGCGGCCAGCACGTGCGGCACCATCAGCGCGGCAACCAGCAGGCCGCCGGTGCCGGGGCGGCCGGTGCGTTCGATCGCGAGCAGCAGCACGGCGACGCGCGCGCCCTCGTCGGCGAGCCGGGCACACACGGCGGTGCCCACGTAACGAGCCAGCACGAAACCCATCGACCGGGCTTCTTACCCCGATCAGCCGACTCCGAACGGCTTCGGCTCGACCGCCGGGCAGGACGCGCCGGCCGCCGGGCGGGTCAGGGTGAGCAGATACTTGTCGGCGGTGGCGGCCACGCAGGGGCTGCGGTTGTAGACGACGTGGCCCCAGCCCTCGTAGGTGAGCAGGCTCGCCGCCGGGCCGAGCTGCTGGGCCATCCGCTGCGACCAGGCGTACGAGGTGGCCGGGTCGTGCCTCGTCCCGATCAGCAGCACCGGCGGCATGCCGGCCGGCGGGACGATCCGGTGCTGCGGGTTCGGCGGGGCGTACGGCCAGCCCAGGCAGCCGACCGTGGCGGACAGCGCGAGCGGCGACGCGAGCATCTGCGGGGCCCGGGCAGCCAGGATCGACAGCCGGCGGTGCAGGTCGGGGAAGCCGGTGATAGGCAGGTACCAGTCCGAGCAGATCACCGCCGGAAAGCTGTGGTCGACGATGTCCACCGGGGGCGGCGGCGAGCTCCGGGACCTGGCCTTGAGGCCGGTCGCATCCTTCAGGTAATAGGCGAACGAGTACCACTGCGGCTCGTAGAACGCCGCGAACGCGGCCTGCGCCAGGGTGGCCGGGTTCAGTTTCTCCGGCTGCTCGTACGGGTTGCTCAGCGTCCCGGCCCGGGCCCGCGCCATCAAGGCGGCCCAGATCTTGTCGACGTCCTGCCCACGCAGCACGCACTTCTCGTCGCGGGCGCACCACGCGACGAACTCGC
Source organism: Paractinoplanes toevensis (assembly GCF_018332695.1). GTDB lineage: Bacteria > Actinomycetota > Actinomycetes > Mycobacteriales > Micromonosporaceae > Actinoplanes > Actinoplanes toevensis. The sequence goes on along the minus strand of NZ_BOQN01000079.1, from coordinate 38,715 downwards.
GGAACGAGTCCTGGGCCGCGTCGGTCTCCTGCACCAGGAACGTGCCCACGTTGGCGGTGTGGTCCATCACGCCGTCCAGCACCAGCGCGCGCAGCCGCTCCGGGTAGCGCTCGGCGTACTGCTCGCCCATCAGCGACCCGTACGAAGCGCCGTAGAAGCTGATCTTCTGCTCGCCGAGGGCGACCCGCACCGCGTCCACGTCCCGCACCACGCTGCCGGTGTCGACGTGCGCGAACACCGGGCCGGTGCGGGCGGCGCAGTCGGCCGCGAGCTTGCGGTTGTACTCGATGGTGGCGGCGTACTGGGCGGCGGTCTCGATCAGCGGCGACGGTTTCGCGTCGACCAGGTCCTGGGAGCAGAGGATCGGGCTGCTGCGGCCGACGCCGCGGGGGTCCATCCCGACGATGTCGAACTGCTTGAGCACCTGCGCACCGAAGAAGGTCGAGGCGTCGAACGTGAAGTCCACCGCCGACCCGCCCGGGCCGCCCGGGTTGACCAGCAGCGCCCCGATCCGGTGGGCCGGGTCGAGCGCCGGCCGCCGCGCCATGGTCAGGGTGACCGTGGGCCCGCCCGGGTTCGCCCAGTCGGCCGGCACCTTCATCTCCCCGCACTGGACCTTCTCGTTCTCGGGACACGGGTGCCACACGATGACCGGTGGCGGTGGGATGGCGAGTGCGGGGCTGACGCCGTACGCAAGCAGTGTCGTGACCGTGATGATCGCGGCCCGCAAGGGTCGCGCCGAAGCTCGCACCGCGTGTCTCTCCGCCCTGCCCGGCTGCCCCACCGCGCGGCCCCATCTTGAAACGGATCATGAGCACGGGGCTGGGAAACGGGTGAAGTTCGCCGGAGCGTGGCACGGTTGAGCGATGCGTACGCGACTTCTGTTCGCCGTCACCGGCGCCGCGATATTGACCGCTTGCTCCTCGGGCGAGCCCACGTCGTCGACGCCGCGGGCCGAGACGACCGTGCCGTCGGCTCCAGCCGTCGAGTCGGCCGCCCCGCCCGGCGAGCCCGATCTGTCCCAACCGCAGACCCTGGTGACCGGCCTCGATGTGCCGTGGGGCCTCGCCTTCCTGCCGGACGGCAGCGCCCTGGTCAGCGAGCGCGACCAGGGTGACATCCTGCGCATTCCGGTCGGTGGCGGCGATCCGGAGAAGGTCTATCAGATGCCGGGCGTCGAGTCCGGCGGCGAGGGCGGCCTGCTCGGGCTCGCCGTCGACCCGGCCTACGAGCAGAACAAGTTCGTGTACGCCTTCTTCACGGCCGCGAACGACAACCGGATCGTGAAGTTCACGCTCGACGACAAGACCCCGCAGGTGATCTTCGACGGGATCACCAAGGGCGGGCGGCACAACGGCGGCCGAATCGCGTTCGGGCCGGACGGCATGCTCTACGCGGGTGTCGGCGACGCCGGCGACGAGCCGCAGTCGCAGGACCCGAAGGACGTGAACGGCAAGATCCTGCGGCTGACCACCGCGGGCAAACCGGCGCCGGGCAACCCGACCGCGGGCTCCCCGGTCTGGAGCATGGGCCATCGCAACGTGCAGGGCCTGGCCTGGGGCCCGGACAAGAAGATGTACGGCATCGAGTTCGGCCAGGACACCTGGGACGAGGTGAACGTCATCGAGCCGGGCAAGAACTACGGCTGGCCGACCGTGGAGGGCAAGGCGAACGATCCGCGCTTCGTCGACCCGATCGCGCAGTGGCACACCGACGACGCCTCACCGTCAGGAGCGGCCGTCGCCGGCGACACCCTCTACGTGGCCGGGCTCAAGGGCGAGCGGCTGTGGACGGTCCCGCTCGGCGGCGGGGAGCCGAAGGCCGAGCTGCCCGGGAAGTACGGCCGGCTGCGCACGGTGGCGGTCGCGCCGGACGGTGCGCTGTGGCTGACCACCTCGAACCGCGACGGCCGCGGCGACCCTCGCTCCGGCGATGACCGGATTCTGCGCTTCGCCTAGGAACCACGTGGCCCGGTCCTGCTCAGGGACCGGGCCACGAGTCACTCACTTGTTGTTGGGCGGTAGTTGGGGAAGTGCGGAGATGGCGGTCGCGTACTCGGCGACCTTGCGTCCGTTCGGCACCACTCCGAGGGCTCGGAGCTGATCGTGGATTGCCTGCGCAACCGTGTCCTCGGACTGACCGCGGTGGGTTTGCGCGACCTTGTTGATGGCGTAGTCAATTCTCACCTGTGCCTGCCACCCGGGGGCCCGGCTGGCCCCGGTGGTGGCGAAGCTGACTGCTGCGAGGGGTTCCATGCCGTGTGTATCGGACGGTCATGCCCCCGACTCGAAGATATGAGGAACCTGTGCAACCGAACCGCACCCGGTCGGCACCATCCCCACCATCAGTCGGCCTGCTTTTCGGGTTCGGGGGCCTCCTCCGGCGCCTCCGGCGGGCTCAGTTTCAACCACAGCAACATGAGCAGGCCCAGGGCGAGCATCGCCAGGCCCATCCACAGGTTGATCCGGACACCCTGCGCCTTGTCGATCTCGGCCTGGTTGTCGAACAGGCCGAGCAGGGTGACGATCACCCCGTAGACGACGAACAGGCCACCGATCACCCGCCGTACGTCGAAGAGCCGGGCCGCCTTGCTGGTCCGCGATTGGTCTGCCATGTCGGGACCTCCTTTACCAGAGCGGGATGTACAGAACGAGGGCCAGCACCACGGCTATCGCGCCGAGCAGGACCGGATTACGCCACCAGACCTTCTCGCCCGCGATGATCGTCTCGGTCGAGGTGGCTTCGCCGCCCATGCCGTACACCAGGCCCTGCAGCTCGTTCTCGGGTTTTGCCGGGGTGAACTGGGTGACGATCAACGCCGTCACGACGGCCACCACGAACGCGAGGCCGGCGCCCCAGAAGCTCTCCTCCAGGTCGGAGTTGAACTTGACCACGTCACCCAGGTAGAGCAGGTAAAGGGTGAGCGCGGAGAAAGTGCCCAGCGCGAGCGACCAGAAGCCGGCCCAGGAGGACATCTTCTTCCAGAACATGCCGACGATGAAGGTAGCGAACAACGGCGCGTTGAACAGGGAGAACAGCGCCTGGATGTAATTCATGATGTTGTTGAAGCCGGCCGCGATGAACGCGGTGCCGATGCCGACCACCACGCCGCCGATCGTGGCGATCCGGCCCACCCGCAGGTAGTACGCGTCGTCGCGGTCCTTGCGGATGTAGGACTGCCAGATGTCGTACGTGAACACGGTGTTGAAGCCGGAGACGTTGGCCGCCATACCGGCCATGAAGCTGGCCAGCAGGCCGGTGACCGCGACGCCCAGCACACCGTTCGGCAGCAGCTCGTTCATCAGCAGCGGGATCGCGTTGTTGTAGGTGTAGTCACCGTCCTCGGCGCCCAGGCCCTTGACGGTGACCAGCGCGATCAGGCCGGGAACGACGGTCACCACCGGGATCAGCAGCTTCGGGAAGGCACCGATGATCGGGGTTCGCCGGGCGGCGTTCATGTTCTTCGCGGACAGCGCCCGCTGCACCTCGGCGAAGTTGGTCGTCCAGTAACCGAACGACAGCACGAAGCCGAGACCAAAGATGATGCCGATCCAGTTGGCACCGAGCGGGTTGTCGGTACCCGCGGTGTTCGCGAACGTGTGCAGCGCGGCATCGCCGAGTTCGGTCTGCCGCACCTTGTCGACCAGCCCGTCCACGCCGCCGACCTTCACCAGGCCGACGATGGTGATCGGGATGAGACCGGCCAGGATCACGAAGAACTGGAGCACCTCGTTGTAGATCGCCGAGGAGAGCCCGCCGACGCTGATGTAGATCAGCACGATCGCGGCGCCGACGACGATGGAGATCCAGAGCGGCCAGCCGAGCAACGCCTTCAGGATCAGCGCGAGGGCGAAGAGGTTGACGCCGGCGATGAGCATCTGGGCGATCGCGAAACTGATCGCGTTGAACAGGTGGGTGCTGTTGTTGAAGCGGCGGCGCAGGAACTCGGGGACGCTGCGCACCTTCGAGCCGTAGTAGAACGGCATCATCACGATGCCGAGGAAGACCATGGCCGGGACCGCGCCGACCCAGTAATAGTGCAGGGTCATCAGACCGTACTGGGCGCCGTTGGCCGCCATGCCGAGGATCTCCAGGGCACCGAGGTTCGCCGAGACGAAGGCGAGACCCGTTACCCAGGCCGGCATCGAGCGGCCGGAGAGAAAGAAGTCGGCGCTGGTCTTGATCGCCGCGCGGGCCGCGAAACCGATGCCCAGAACGGTGATGAAGTACAGCGCGAGGATGAGGTAATCGAAGATGTCTAGGTCGAGACGTAATGCGCTCGCCGCGATTACCATGGGCCACCTCCAAGGCTGAGTCGGCCTCGGATACCCCTACCGAATCTTTTTCACACCCGGCGCTCCAGCAGCACCTCCAGCCCGTCCAGGATGCGGTCGAGTCCGAAGGTGAACGCCTGGTCGGGGGCGCCCGCGTCGGCCAGGGCGGCGGCCACCGCGGGGAAACGGTCGGCGTGCTCGCGCAGGACCAGGGTCATGGCGGCGGTCAGCTGTTCCTCGCCGCCCTTCTGGGCCGCGATGGCCCGGACGTGGCCGGCGATGGTGGCGATCGCGTCCATCCGCTCGCCCCCGGTCAGGCCGTCGGGCAGCACTTTCAGGGCGCTCTCCATCCAGCTCAGCTCGACCGGCCCGATGGCGCGGTTGCCGGTACTGGCTTCGAGCGACCAGGCGTGCCCGAAATATCGGCCCAAGAGGGTCGTCGCCCACGCGGTCAGCGCCGCGCGCCATGGCCGGTCGGACAGATCGGGCGCCGGCCCGATGCCCCGCTCCAGCATCGCCGCCACCAGCTCCGCCTTGCCCGGCAGATAGCGGTAGAGGGACATCTTCGTGTAGCCCAGGTCGGCCGCCACTCGCTGCATCGAGACGGCCGCCAGACCTTCCGCGTCGGCGATCGCGATCGCGGCATCGGCGATCCGGTCGAGCGTCAGCGCCGGCTTCGGCCCCCGGGCGGGCTTCGGCCGCTCGTGCCAGAGGAATTCGACAGACATGTTGCCCTCTCTCCAAACAGCGTCTACCGTACACAGAAATAATTGAGTACGGAGGACACAGTTATGGACGTTCTGATCTCCGGTGCCAGCATCGCCGGGCCCGCGCTGGCCTACTGGCTCGGTCGCCACGGCTTCCGGCCGGCCATCGTCGAGGTAGCCCCGGCTCTGCGCACCGGCGGCAACGCGGTCGACTTCCGCGGCCCGCTGCACATGGGGGTGCTCGACAAGATGGGTGTGCTGCCGGCCCTGCGCGCCGTGCAGACCGGCGGCAACGCGATGCGCTTCGTCGACGCCGACGGGCGGAAGCTGATGGAGTGGCCGGCCGGGCTGGCCGGTGGCGACCTCGAAGTGCAGCGCGGCTCGCTGGCCCGCATCCTGTGCGCGGCCGGCGACAACACCGAATACCTCTTCGGTGACCGGATCGCGGCGCTCGCGGAGGACGCCGGCGGTGTCGACGTCACCTTCGCCAGTGGGCTGGAACGCCGCTTCGACCTGGTGATCGGGGCCGACGGAGTGCACTCCGGGGTGCGGCGGCTCGCGTTCGGGCCGGAGGAACAGTTCGTCAAACACCTCGGCTACTACGTGGCCGGCTGGGACGTGCCGAACGAATGGGGAATCGGCAAGGACAGCCTGCTGCACAACCTGCCCGGGCGGATGCTCAGCATCGGCGGCAACCAGCACGATCCGTCCCGGGCCGGGGCGTTCGCGGTCTTCCGCTCCCCCGCCCTGCGGTACGACCGGCATGACCGAGCCGAGATGCAGGGGATCCTCCGCGACCGGTTCGCCGGTATGGGCTGGCTGGCACCGCGCCTGCTCGACGGGCTGGACGGGGCATCCGACTTCTACTTCGACCAGATCTGCCGGGTCGACAATCCGTCATGGACCCGGGGACGGGTCGCGCTGGTCGGGGACGCCGCCTGCGGGGCGACCATCGGCGGCCAGGGCAACGGTACGGCGATCGTCTCGGCGTACGTTCTCGCCGGAGAGTTGGCGGCAGCGGGGGGTGACCATCGGGTGGCGTTCCCGGCGTACGAGAAGCGGATCGGGAAGTTCGCCCGCGGGACGCAGAAGGGCGGGGATACCACGGGCATGTTCCTCGCGCCCAAGACGGAGCGGGGGATCCGGGTGCGGAACTACCTGAACAACCGGAAGTGGTTCCTTGATCTGACCTTCAAGATCGCCGCGGATCGCAGCACGAAAATGGAACTGCCTGACTACGCCGGCCGGGTGGCCGGCATTTCCGGCTAGCTCTGCGGGGCACTGCCCCGAACCCCGGCCGGGCGCTCGGAGATCCGCCTGCGGGGTGGCTTCGGGTCCGTTCGTGGCTGGGGTTGGAGCGGGGCTTGGGGATCTCCTCGCGGCCCGACCTTGCGGAGTTGGCGCTCGGAGCTGACGCAAACTCCACACCCTTGGCCGCGTTGGCGCGGGCGCTGTCCTCGTCGGGCGGGATTGACCGGGCGGGGGCGGCTTCGGTGGTCAGCTTGCCAGGGCCTCGTTTATGGACAGGCGGGTTAGTTCGGGGTGGGTTACCCAGGGGAAGTGGCCGGCGTCGGGGAGCCAGATTATGGAGGCGTTCGGGAGCCAGTCGGCCAGCACGTGGGGGGCGGCCAGGCCGGTCACCACGTCTCGGTCGGCGGCGATGATGCTTACCGGCACGCCCACCGCGGCCAGGTCGCCGGGGTCGAGGGCGGCCGACCAGAACTCGTCCTCGTAGTCGGCTCTCGCCTCGGTGCGGGCCGCGTGTGCTCGCACTGCGGGGGTGTCGGCCGCGTAGACCAGCGGCATCAGGCCGGGGAGATCGTCGGCGTCCCAGGCCGCCTTGGCCGCGGGGTACCACGGCTCGGCCGCGAACCAGCGTTTCACCAGGACATCTTGGCTGGGCTCGTCGGCGCCCTGCGGGATCGGCTTCCGGGACGGGGTCAGCAGCACCAGGCGGGACACCCGGGACGGGTGCCGGGCCGCGTAGGCGAGGACCGGCCAGGCGCCCGCCGAGTGGCCCAGCACGTCGAGCCGCTCGGCGCCCAGGTGGACGCGCAGCAGTTCCAGGTCGTCGGCCAGGTCGGTGAACGCGCAGGGCGTGGCCGGCTCCGACGAGCCGGTGCCGCGCGGGTCGAGCAGCACCAGGGTGTGCGCCACCCCGCCCAGATCGTCCAGATAGGACGCCGGCCGGCCGGGGCCGCCCGGATGACAGATCAGCGGGGGCCCCTCCCCGCGCAGCTCGTAATGCAGTGCCGTGCCAACGGCCGACGTGAAGACCCCCATCAGCGGAGCCTATCGATCGCTTCCACGCTCAGCTCGCGTAAATCCGACACCACGAGACTTGCCAGGGCCAGGGCGTCGGCGGCGGGCGGGTAGACACCGTGCGGGACGGCCACCACCGCGAGCCCGGCCGCGCCGGCCGAGCGCAGGCCGTTGCTCGAATCCTCGACCGCGGCGCACGTCTCGGGAGCGAAGCCGAGCTTCTCGGCGGCGGCCAGGTAGACGTCGGGGTGCGGCTTGCCGCGCGGCACCTCCTCGGTGGAGAGCGTCACCTGGAAAGCGTCGCTCAATCCGGCGGTGGCGAGCACCTGGTCGATCAGGAGGCGCGCGGACGAACTGGCGAGGGCGATGGGAAATCGCTCGCCGATGCGGCGCACCGAGTCGACGGAACCGGGGATCAGCGGCAGGTCACTCCGGTATTTCGAAGCCATCCGGCCGAGCACGTCGTCGGCGACCTCGGCCGGGGTGCGCGGCACCCCGACCTCCTCGGCCAGGTGGGTCGACCACTCGCCGGTGCTCATCCCCATCATCCGGTCCTGGGTGTCGGGCAGGAACTCGCGGCCGAACGAGGCGACGTAGTCGCGCCGGACCTCTTCCCAGACCTCCTCGGAGTCGATGATGACGCCGTCGAGGTCGAAAACGACCGCGTTGATCACAGCGCCTCGACCGCGGGGATGATCTCCTTCCGGAAGATCTCGAGCTGGTTGGTGTCGTACACGTTGCGCACGCCGCCGTGCCCGACGGTGAAGCCCAGCTTGGCCAGGCCGGCCAGGTCCTCGATGATCTGGCCGGGGGTCTGCGCGGTCAGGTCGAAGCGGTACATGACGGTCTTCTCGATCTCGTCGTAGTCGCGGCCGACGTCCTCGCAGTGCTGCTTGAGCACGTCGAGCTTGTGCTGCACCTCGGGGCCGGGGAACAGGTTGGTGGCGTCGGCGTACTGCGCGACCAGGCGCAGCGTCTTCTTCTCGCCACCGCCGCCGATCAGGATCGGCAGCCGCGGCCGGGCGAGCGGCTGCGGCACGTTGAGCACCCGGCCGAGCTGGTAGTGCTTGCCCTCGAAGGCGGTCTCGTCGCCGTCGAACATCTGCCGGCAGATCCGCAGCGTCTCCTCGAGCCGTTCGAACCGCTCCTTGGTGGAGGGGAAGAACAGGCCGAGGCCGCGCGACTCCTCGTCGTTCCAGGCGGCGCCGATGCCGAGGATGGCCCGGCCGCCGGAGAGCACGTCGAGCGTGGTGACGGCCTTGGCGAGCAGGCCCGGGTCGCGGTAGGTGACGCCGGTGACCAGGGTGAGCAGCTTCGCGGTGGACGTGTGGGCGGCGATGAAGCCGAGCGCGGTGTAGGCCTCCAGCATGTCCATCTCGGGCGGGCCGTTGACCCCGATCTGCCAGACGTGGTCCATCACGCTGATCCGCTCGAAGCCGGCCTCGTCGGCCGCGGAGGCCACGTCGGCGAGCACCGAGCCGAGGCGCGGGGCGCCGTCGGGCCAGGTGAAGTTCGAGATGTGCAGGCCAAGTTTCACAGCCGTTGTCCTCCGACCGGGGATAGAACCGGGGCATAGATCCGCAACGGTGAAAACCCTACCCCCAACCCCCCATTCTTGTACGGACAGTAGCTGCGCGACCGCCGAACACGCTCCGTTACCGCATTGCGGGAGTCCGGTTCGGTCCTCGGGTAGGCCCGGCCTCCACCGTTCCGCTGAGTTGCGATTCGGTTGCCGACCGGTAGCTTCGAAGATCAGCAGTCAGTGTGAGGAGCACCGCCATGCCTCCTTCGCCGCTCAACCCAGCGACGAGCCGTTACCGCCGATCATCACCCTCCGTGAGCGTGGTGATACCGGTGCGCGATCCTGGCGGCCTTCCGCTGATGCTGCGCGGCCTGCCCGCCGTCGACGAGGTCATCGTGGTCACCGACGGCCCGGCCGCCGACACGGCCGCTGTCGTCCGCTCCGCCCGGCCGGACGCGCTGGTGATCCGCCCCGGCCGGACCGGTTCCGGCAACGCCCTGGCCAGCGGGGTGGCGGCCAGCAGCGGCGATGTCGTGGTGACGCTGAACGGCGACGGCTCCACCGACCCGGCCGAGATCCCCCGCTATGTGGCCGCCCTGACCGACGGCGCCGACGTCGCGCTCGGTTCCCGGTACCTGACCGGCGGCCGGGACCTCACCGGCGGCCGGTTCCGCCGCTGGCTCAACCTGCTCCTGATCGGCGTGGTGAACGCGCTGTTCGGCACGCAGCGCACCGACCCCGGCTTCGGCTACGCCGCCTTCTGGAGGGACGCCATCGACGACCTCGATCTGCCCGACCCGTCCGCCCGGCACGCCGGCGCCTGGGGTGACGGCCCCGAGATGCAGCCGCTGCTCGCGGTGCGCCCGGCGGCCCGCGGCCTGCGGGTCACCGAGGTCAGCAGCGTGGCCTACCCGAGGATGAACAGCGGCGAACGCGCCGGCCTGCGGCACTGGATCCGGGTGATCACCGCCGAGTACCGGCTGCGCGGCGGCCGGCACGCGGCGGCCGTCGACCCGGACGCGCCGACCGTACCGATGGCACCGTCCTGGCGGCAGACCGACCGGCAGCCGGCCGGCGAACCGCTGTGGGGTCCGCCGAGCCGCCGCCCGTCGCCCGGCCGCGACCTGTGGCGGGCCGGTGAGAACCCGGCGCCGCACACGTCGACCCGGCCCACCGGCAACGGCAAGCACTCCTGGCGGTCCAGTTACCCCGGCCGCCCGGCTCCCGCCGGTTTCGGGGTGGGCAACCGGACGGCGGATCTGAAGCCGCGCTCGGCCGAGGACCAGCGCCCCGACCCGGCCAAGGTGCGATCGATGCCGCCGCAGCCGCCGGCCGGTCCGCGCGAGGTCGGCGGCAAGCGCCGCCGCCTGGAGGGGTACCGCCAGCGCCCCGACCTGCGCTTGATCAACGGTCAGGGCACCGGCGGTCCGCGGACCCGCAGCGGGCGCCTGCGCCCGGTGCCGCCGCAGAACCCCTAGGCGGCGCGCTCGCGCAGCTTGGGCAGGATCTGCTCGGAGTAGAGGCGCAGGAAACGCTCCTGGTCGGGCCCGGGGGCGTGGAAGACCAGGTGCTTGAAGCCCATGTCGAGGTAGTCGGTGATCCGCAGGGCGTGCTCCTCCGGATCGCTGGAGCAGATCCAGCGGGTCATCGTGCGCTCGACCGGCAGCGCGTCGGACAGCCGCTGCATCTCGATCGGGTCCTCGACGCCGGTCTTCTCGTCCGGGGTCAGGGCCAGCGCGCCCCAGTAGTGCGTGTTGTTGCGAGCCTGCTCGATGTCCTCGTCGAAGGACACCTTGACCTCGATCATCAGGTCCAGGTCGTCGACCTTGCGGCCGGCCTTCTCGGCGCCCTCGCGCACGGCCGGCAGCAGCGTCTCGGTGTAGAGCTCGGCGCCCTTGCCGCTGGTGGTGATGAAGCCGTCGGAGATCCGCCCGGCCAGCCGGGTCGCGGCCGGCCCGGAGGCGCCGATGTAGATCGGGACGGGCGTCTCCGGCTTGTCGTAGATCGTGGCGTTCTCCACCCGGTAGAACTGGCCCTCGGTGGTCACCCGGTCCTCGCGCCACAACTTCTGGATCAGCAGCACGGCCTCCTTGAGCCGGGCGAACCGCTCCTTGCCGTCCGGCCACGGGATGCCCAGCGGCACCTCGTTGAGCGACTCGCCGGAGCCGACGCCGAGCACCACCCGGCCCGGGGCGAGGCAGCCCAGCGTGGCGAACGCCTGCGCCACCACGGCCGGGTGGTAGCGGAACGTCGGGGTGAGCACGCTGGTGCCGATCAGCACCCGCTCGGTGCGGGCGGCCAGAGCGCCGAGCCACGGCAGGGCGGCCGGGGCGTGCCCGTCGTCGTGCCGCCACGGCTGCAGGTGATCTGACGTGAAGACCGAGTCGAAGCCCAGCTCCTCGGCCAGCACGCCGTATTTCAGAAGTTCCGCCGGGGCGAACTGCTCCGCCGACGCCTTGTACCCGAACCGAATCATGGTTCGAATCTAACCCGCGGCTTTGTAGGCCTGACCCGCCGCGGTGGGAGAATCACCGTCCTTGTAGAGGCCGAAATCGACGCTGTCGCCAACCGCCGGCAGGCCGAACCAGGCGTACCGCTCGACGAACGAACGGCTCTCCAGACCCTTGGTGCTGCCCGAGATGAAGGCGACCTTCTGCGCGTCGGACGGGTATTTCGGCGAGCCGGAGAAGTTCATCAGCCCGTACTCGGTGATCCAGATCGGCTTGTTGTAGCGCTTGTGCACGGCATCGACGTACCCGAGGAACTGATTGACCGCGGCGTCGCTGAAGTCACTTCCGTACCAGTGCAGGGTGATGAAATCGACCCGGTAACCCTTGGCCTCGGCGCCACTCATGAACCGGTCGAGCCATCCGCCGGCGGTGTCACCGCCGTACGCGACGGCCGGGGAACCCAGCCGCAGCCCGGTCGCCTGGAGCTTGGGCCAGTCGGCCAGGGCGTCCTCGACGCTCATGTTGGCCTGCCCGGACATGTCCGGCTCGTTGAAACCGAGCAGCTCGCCCTCGCTCTCCTTCTTGGCCTGGGCGATGGTGCCGTCGGTGACGTTGGCCTTGCCCCAGATCATCGGCACGAACTCGACGCCGGACGGACCGGGCAGGTTGTCGTTGTCGGGCGCCCAGTTGTAGTACCAACCGGCGCCCACGTCGGCCAGGGCCGCCTTGACCCCGGTGAACTCCCAGACCCCGACGCCCTTCTTCTTGCTCGCCTTGGCGGTGATCACGACGGGCTTCTTCGAGGTCTTCTTCACCGTCGGTGAGGGGGACGCCGACGGCGACGTCGTGGTCGGGCCGGCTGATGGCGTACGCCGTGGAGCGGTCGACTGAGTGGCGAGGACGGCCGCCGTCGGAGTCGAGGGCGGCGGGTCCTGCCGGATGACGACCACCGCGGTCGCCGCACCCGCGACCGCGACCGTGGAGAGGGCCGCGGTCAGCACCTTCTGCGACACGCCCAAGCCGATCTTGGCAGCCAGGTGGGTTCCCCCGCCCACCACCGTCTTCGCGGCCACCACCTTGCCGGTCAGCGCGGCCGGGAGGGGCACCAGCGCCATGCCGGCCAGCAGTCGCTCGGCCGCGACCAGGTTGTTCCAGCTCGGGGCGCAGTAGGAACAGTCGCGGGTGTGGCGGGCGATGCGCTTGCGCCACAACGCGCCGGGAGTGCCGTCCCAGGGCACGGTGACCAGCCGCAGTTCCGGGCAGGGCGGCTGGGCGTGCAGCGCCCGCACCACGGCCCGGGCGGTCTCCAGCTGGCCCTTCATCCGCTGGATCCGCACCGCCGCGTGCTGCCGGGTCACCTCGGTGGCCTCGACGATCTCGTCCCGGGTCAGCTCGCCGGAGGCCTCCAGCCACCACAGCGACAGCAGTTCCCGGTTGTCCTCGTCGAGCCAGCGGGTCGCCTCGGCGGTCTCCCGGCGCTGCCCGGATAGCTCGAGACGGGTGATCGCGAGATCGGTGAAGTCGGCACCCGGATCGCGTACGTCCTCGTGGACGAGCGCCTCGGGTGCGCCGCGCCGGGCGCGGAACCGCTCCCGCACCTGGCGGACCGTGATCGCCACCAGCCAGGACCGGAACGATTCCGGCTCGCGCAGGTCGCCGAGGTTGCGCAGCACCCGCAGCATGACGTCCTGCACCACGTCGTCGACGTCCGCGTGGCCCTCCAGGGCCCGGCCGACGATCGTGTAGACCAGCGGCATGTACCCCGCGACGAGCCGGTCGACGGCGGCCGGGTCGCCGGCACGCGCCGCGACGACCGTCGCAATGTCGGGTTGGTCCGCCATGTTCCTGCCTCTCGTCGAACGTCCCGGCCACCGGTCTCAGCGGCCGACCATAGGGGGACGCGCAAGCCGTCCATGGATAACACGTTTTCCCGGCCCACCCGGATGAGCGGCTCGGGATTAGTCCGGCCATCCGACGGGCACAGATGAGCTATGCGTATGACAGTCCGCCTGAACCTTCCGCGCGAGACCGGCAGCGTGCCGGCCGTGCGGCGGCTGCTGCGCTCCGCACTTGCCGCCCTGCAGGTCGACCGGGCGCACGGCGCCGACCTGGAGATCGCGATCACCGAGGCCTGCGCCAATGTGATCGACCACGCGAACGGCGCCGACAACTTCGAGGTATGCCTCGAGGTCGCCGAGGATCACTGCAGCATCGACGTGCGCGACGACGGAGACGGCTTCGACCCCGAGTCGGTCGGTCCGCCGGGGCCGGGCAACGAGCGTGGCCGCGGCCTTTTCCTGATCAAGGCACTTGCCGAGAACGTCCGGATGCAGTCCGCACCGCGTCGCGGCAGCTTGATCCATTTCGAGAAGTCGTTCGCCTAGGACCCAGTCAGTCCTCGACCGGGCCGAGCACTTATCATGCTTGCCGTCCGGCAACTATTGCGCGCCCGAAACATGAAAGGAGATCGAGTGTCCGACGGCCCGGCATCGGTGGGAGCCCTGCTCCGCGCGGCGCCACCCGATCGCCTTCCCGAGGTCACCGCCGAACACCTGCGCACCCGCTACGCCGCCGACGGCGTCGAGGTGCTGCTGGGTGATCTGAGCCTGTCCACCCTGCGCCCCGTGCTCGACCCCGACGGTCCGGCCGGCGGCCCGCTCGAACAGCGCTGCTTCGGCAGCCAGGAGCCGATCATCGACCCCCGGGCCGACGGCACGACCCGGCTGATCCTGCCGCTGACCGTCTGGGGTGACCGGCTCGGCGTGCTGCGGATCGAGACCCGCACACCGCCGACCCGCGCCGTCACCCAGGACCTGCACATGATCGCCGGCGAGCTCGCCATGGCCCTGCGCACCGCCGATCAGGACACCGACCGCTATCACCTGGTGCGCCGCAAACAGCGGCTCACCATGGCCGCCGAGCTCCAGTGGGACATGCTGCCCGGACGCTCGCTCAGCGGCGAGCGGTTCCGGCTGGCCGGCGCGCTCGAACCGGCCTACGCGGTCTACGGCGACCACTACGACTGGGCGGTCACCGGCGACCGGATCACCCTGACCGTTCTCAACGGAAGCGGCGACGGGCTCGAGGCGACCCTGCTGACCGCCGTGGCGGTGAACGCCATGCGCAACGCCCGCCGGTCCGGCGCCAACATCGTCGAGCAGGCCGAACTGGCCTCCGACGCGATCTACTCCCGGAACGGCGGCGACGCGCACGTGGCCACCCTGCTGATGGAGATCGATCTGACCGGCGGCGGGGTCGAGGCGGTCGACGCCGGGTCGCCGCGCGCGATGATCGCCCGCAACGGCGACATCCGCCCCATCACCTTCGACCAGCAACTCCCGCTCGGCATGTTCGGCGACACCCGCTACGAGATCCAGAAGGTGCAGCTCGAACCGGGCGACCGGCTGCTCGTGGCCAGCGACGGCGTGCACGCCGCGGCCCCCGGCGGACGCCCCGACTTCGGGTCGGCCGCGCTGCTCACGGCCCTGCGCTCGACCCGGCTACAGCCGCCGTCCGAGGCGGTCGGGACCGTGCTGCGCAGTCTGCGTGACTACCATGCGGGAGTCGACCCGGAGGACGACGCCGTGATTGTCTGCTTGGATTGGCTGCGTCTACCGGCATGATCCGTCGGCCGTGGGGGTAGTGGGCAGGTCGCCTCCGAGCATCGAGCACGGCAGAACGGGACACATACATGGACGACCGGGTCACCGCCGTCGCCGCGGCCGTCGAAACGGCGGTCGAGTCCCTCGTGTCCGTGCTCAGCACCAGCGACGCCCGCTCGCCGGCCGTTCCGCCGGCCCAGTTGCGCGTGCTCACCATCGTCGCGGGCAACCGGCACACCAACATGAGCCGGCTGGCCGAGGCGCTCGAGGTGGTGCCGTCGTCGGCGAGCCGGCTCTGCGACCGCCTGGAGGCGACCGGTCTGCTGCGCCGGGTGCCCGACCCGCGGGACCGCCGCGAGGTGCGGCTGCTGCTCACCCCAGCCGCCCGGCGGCTGCTCGACCAGTTGCGCGAGCGCCGTCGCACGGCCCTCGCCGCGGTGCTGGAAAGAATGCCCGACGACGATCGGCAGGACCTCGTGCGGGCCCTGGAGGCGTTCGCCGCGGCCACCGACCCCGACCACGGCGGTGCTCTGCGCTCGGCCTGAGATAGCGTCCCGATATGCGCATCGGCATCGTGATCCTTCCCGACCAGCGCTGGTCGGTCGCCTCCGAGCGGTGGCGCCGCGCCGAGGAGTACGGCTTCGACCACGCCTGGACCTACGACCACCTCGGGTGGCGCGACCTGATCGACGGGCCGTGGTTCGACGCGGTGCCGACCCTGACCGCGGCGGCCGGCGTGACCAGCACGATCAAGCTGGGCACCTATGTCGCGTCGCCGAACTTCCGGCACCCGGTGCACTTCGCCCGGGAGGTCACCGCGCTCGACGACATCTCCGGCGGCCGCCTGCTGCTGGGGCTGGGCGCCGGCGGGATCGGCTTCGACTCGGCGGTCCTCGGCGAGCCGGAGCTGACGCCGGGCCGGCGGGTGGACCGGTTCACCGAGTTCCTCGACCTGCTCGGCACGATCCTCACCAATCCGGCCACCACCCACCGCGGGGAGTTCTACACCGCGATCGACGCGCGCAGCATTCCCGGCCCGGTGCAGCAGCCGCGGCCGCCGTTCGTGGTGGCGGCCAACGGCCCACGGGCGCTGCGGCTGGCCGCCCGGCACGGCGACGGCTGGGTGACCACCGGCCCGCAGGCCGACGATCTCGCGTCGTGGTGGCGCGCGGTGGCCGAGATCTCGTCCCGATTCGCCGAGGCCCTGACCGCGGCCGGCCGGCCGCTGGACGCGATCCCGCGCTATCTGAACCTGGACTCGGCCCCGCTCTATTCGATGACCAGCGTCGACGCCTTCACCGATGCGATCGGCCGTGCCGCCGACCTCGGCTTCACCGACGCCATCACGCATTGGCCGCGCACCGCGAGCTGGTACGCCGGCGACGAAAAGGTCCTGGAATCAGTTGCGGAGCGCCTGCCGGCGCTCCGCGGAATCTGAACCCGGCCGCTCAACCCGAGCCGCGATCGCCCCGCTGAGCGAAGCGAAGCCATCAACTCAGTGAGCCGCGCGGTACGCGTCCGTAACGGACTGCGGAATGCGGCCGCGCTCGGAAATCTGGTGGCCGTTGGCCTGCGCCCACTCGCGGATCAGGCGGTTCTCGTCGCGAGAGCCCGCGGTGCGGCTGGGAACGCCCCGGCGGGCGCCGATCCGGCCGGGGCCGCGACCGAGGCGGGTGCCCGCGCTGATGTACGGGTCGAGTGCCTTACGCAGCTTCCCGGCATTGGCCTCGGAAAGGTCGATCGTGTAGTTAATGCCGTCCAGGCTGAACTCGACGGTGCGGTCCGCCTTCTTTCCGTCCAGATCGTCGATCAGAGTGGTGATAACCTGCCGCGCCATAATGACTCCCGAGTTAATCCGATCAACCGCGCCCAGTCTTGCTCGAAACCGGCATCCCGCGCAACTCATCGAACCAAATTTCGCAATTCTTTCCCGCCGTTATTCAAATGGCGGGACCGACATTCACAGGAAACGGCGAGATTTCCCGGGTGGCCGCCGGGTGTGTGGATCACCTAGGGTCGCAGGCATGGACGAACGGGCGGCGTGGCACGAACGGCGCCGGCAAGCCATCGCCGGGCACGCCGCCGCACAGGCCGCGAGCCGGGAAGCCGAGGCTCGTGAGGCCGCGGTCCTGCTCGCCGATTTCGTCCGCCGGGCCGCCGAGCGCGGCCTGCCGCCGCATCCCCTGGCCGCTCGCAGCTTCGACGGCCGCGCGACGTACCGGACGAGATCCACGGGGTGGTATCTGAAGTCCAACCGCTCGGTCGCCGTCGGTGCGAACGGCGAGTATTACGTTCTGACCGTCCCGGCCTCGCTGCGCGCCCGGTTCACCGGCGCCGACCTGACCCCGAGCACCCCCCGGCTGATCGTCGGCGCGGGCGGCGGCGACGGCGAGACCATCCCCCTGGCCCAGTTGCTTGATCAGCGACTCGACGCGGGAGTCTCCTGGCCTTGAACCGTGTTCCGGCAACCCTCGCCGCGCTCCTCCTCGCCGCGGCGGCGGCCGTCGTTCCGGCCTCCCCGGCCGCCGCGGCGGACATCCCCTGCCCCAAGCCGAAGGTCGCCAAGCCCACCGGCATCCCGCCCCGGCCGGTGCCCCCGGCCGACGACCCGGTCAACAGCGCGGTCGGCGGCGACGCCCTGGCCACCCACGGCCTGGTCATCCCGGCCGGCGCGAAACAGCCGCCGGCGGTCACCGCCACCACCTGGATCGTCGCCGACCTGGACACCGGCGAGGTGCTGGGCGCCTGCGGGCCGCACGTCTACCAGACCCCGGCCAGCGTCCAGAAGACGCTCTTGGCTGCGACGGTCATGGACAAGCTCGACCCGAACCAGACCATCACCGCGGTGCGCAGCGACCTGGACATCGAGGTGAACAGCTCGGCGGTCGGCATCGTGGTGGGCGGAAAATACAAGGTCTCCACGCTCTGGCTGGGGTTGCTGCTCAACTCCGGCAACGACGCCGCGAACGCCCTGGCCCGCACGGCCGCCGGCGGCGGCTCGGACGGAGTGGCCAAGACGGTGGCCGCCATGAACGCCGAGGCGCAGCGGCTGGGCGCGTTCCAGACGCACGCGGTCACCCCCAGCGGTCTGGACGGCAAGGGCCAGTTCACCAGCGCGTACGACCTGGCGCTGATCGCCCGTAAGGACTTCGCGAACGCCGACTTCCGCAAGTATGTGCTCACCAGGACCGCGCAGATGCCGGCCCAGCCGCAGGTGAAGCAGAAGGGCTTCCAGATCCAGAACGAGAACAAGCTGATCTACAACTACCCGGGCGCGATGGGTGGCAAGACCGGCTTCACCACGGTCGCCCGGCACAGTTACGTGGGCGGGGCCCAGCGCAACGGCCGGCGCCTGGTGGTGACGCTGCTCGGCGCCGAGGCCCATCCACTGCGCGGCTGGCAGCAGGGCGCCGCGCTGCTCGACTGGGGTTTCGCGCAGCCCGCGGATTCCTCGGTCGGCAAGCTGGTCACCCCGGAGGACGTGGCCGCCCGCAACGCCGCGACCACCGAGGCCAAGACCGAGTCGACCGGCGCGGCGAAGGCGGCCGCACCCGCGGTGCACTCCCCCGGCCCCGGCGCGACGACGGTGATGGCGGCCGGCCTGGTCGCGCTCGTGCTGGCCGGCACCCCACTGTTGTTGCTGCTGACCCAGCGCCGCCGGCGCGGCCCGCGCGCCGCCGTGGCCCGCTCCGTCAGGCGAGGATGAGGCCGAACACCCAGACCACGGCGACGCCGAGCGCGGCGGTGAACTCGATCAGCATGGCCATTCCGGCCGCGCCGAGCGCTTTCTTGGTCGACGGCCAGGCCTGACCGGGCCCGAGCCGCGCCTGCTCGACCAGGAACACTCCGAGCACGAAGCCGAGGATCAGCCCGACCACCGGGATCACGAAGAAACCGACCACGCCGAGCGCGCCGCCGGCCAGCAGCGCCGTGTTGGGAATCCCGGCGCTCTTCAGCCGCCGGCCCGGGAGCAGGTATTTCACCAGCGCGCCGAGCGTCGCCACCAGCGTGGCGATCACCAGCACCAACCACTTGACGGTGCCCGTCGCGTCGCCGAGCAGCGCCCACGCCAGCACGCCGAGCCAGCTCAGCAGCAACCCCGGAAGCACCGGAATCACCACCCCCACGACTCCCAGCGCGATCACGATCCCGGCGATGACGTTCACGGTGGTGCCGGTGTCGGAGAGGTCCATGGGACCAGCGTGCCCGCCGATGGCAAGTAGCCAAACACGGCAACCGTTACGCACCTGGTCGTGACCGAAAGTCGTACCCCAGGCCGACCAAAGTTTCCTCCTGTCAGCCGGGTAGCCCACGGGCCGCCCGACCAACAAAACCGGGGGAACTTACATGAACACCATCGTGACGAACGCAGCCGACGCCGCGACCGCGCCCGCCGCTACGGTGCTCTCCGCCGCCGAGCAGGAGGAGCTGATCCGCACCCACATGCCGCTGGTCGGCCACCTGGTGCGGGACATGCTGACCCGGATCCCCAACCACATCCACCGGGACGACCTCACCAGCGCCGGCCTGCACGCGCTGGTGACCGCGGCCCGCGGCTGGGACCCGGAGCGCGGCATCCCGTTCCACCGCTTCGCCAGCACCCGGATCCGCGGCGCCATCCTGGACGAGCTGCGCGCCCTCGACTGGGCCACCCGCTCGGTGCGCACCAAGGCCCGCGCCACCGACACCACCCGCCAGCAGCTGACCACCACGCTCGGCCGCACGCCGACCTCGGACGAGCTGGCCCAGGCCCTCGGCACCACCACCAACGACCTGCAGCGCACCGACACCGACGTGCAGCGCGCGACCGTGCTGTCGCTGCAGGGCTTCACCACCAGCAGCGCCGACGACCTGGTCACCGAGAAGACGCCGGGCCCGGAGGACATGCTGCTGCGCCGTGAGCAGATCGGCTACCTGCACCACGCGATCGGCTCGCTGCCGGACCGGCTGCAGGTCGTCATCACCGAGTACTTCCTCAACGAGCGCCCGATGGCCGACATCGCCGCCGACCTCGGCGTGACCGAGAGCCGGATCAGCCAGCTGCGGGCCGAGGCGCTGTCGCTGCTCAAGGACGGCCTGAACACGCACCTGAACCCGGACCTGGCCCCGGTGCCGGACAACCCGGACAGCATCACGGCCCGCCGCCGCGCCAGCTACTACGCCAACATCGCGAACAACACGTCGATGACCAGCCGGCTCGCGATGACCAACGCGCACGGCCACACCACGTACGGCCGCACGCTGCGTACGCCGGCGGCAGTTGCCTGATTTTTCAGGATTTTCCGGGCCCGGCGTCTATCGACGCCGGGCCCGTTCCGGTTCAGTCCGCCAGTGCGCCGAGCACCTTGGGCAGATCGGCGCTGTGCAGGACGCCGAGGCGGCGGGTGGCCCGGGTGACGGCCACGTAGAGATCGGACAGACCGCGCGGGGACTCCGCGATGATCTCGTCCGGCTCGACCACGATCACCGCGTCGAATTCCAGACCCTTCGCTTGCCGTACGGTCATCAGCACCACCTGGTTGAGCAGGTCGGGCTGTTCTCCCACGGCCGCGCCGGGCACCGCCTCGACCAGCTGCCGGCCCAGTTCCTCGGCCAGCGCCGTGGGCACGAGCACCCCGACCCGGCCGTCGCCGACCTCGGCGGCTTCCAGCCGTACGGCCGCAATTGTCTCCGCGGGAAGCGCGGCCCGCGGCACCCGGAGTGACCAGGGCGCGACGCCCGCGGACCGCACCGACCGGGGCGGTTGCAGCGCCGGGTCGACCGCGGCCAGGACATCGGCCGCGACCGCCATCACCTCGGCCGGCGTGCGGTAGTTGACGGTCAGCTCGACCAGGTTCCAGCGCTGCGCGACGTAGGGCTCGAATACCTGGTCCCAGCCGGTGGTGCCGGCCAGTTCCGAGGTCTGCGCGACGTCGCCGACCACCGTCATCGAGCGGCTCGGGCAGCGGCGCATCAGCAACCGCCAGGCCATCGGGGACAGCTCCTGTGCCTCGTCGACGATCACGTGACCGAAGACCCAGTTGCGGTCGGCGGCGGCCCGCTCGGCCGCGGTGCGGGTGTCGATCACCTCGTGCCGTTCGACGAACGCGCTCGCGTCGACCACGTCGATCGCGGAGAGGATCTCCTCCTCCTGGTCCTCGAAGTCCAGCGAGCGTGAGCCCTCGACGATCTCCAGGACGCCCTCGGCGTACTCGATCGCCTCGCGCCGCTCCTGCGCCGCCTGCCGTTTCTGCAGCGTCTCGTCGACGCCGAGCAGGTCGGCCAGCTCGTCGAGCAGCGGCACGTCGGCCGGCGTGAACCGGTGGTCCCGCGCGCGGAGCAGCAGCGGGTCGCCGCCCGCCGACGCCAGCCGGTCGGGATCGCTGAGCAGGTCGCGCAGCACCTGGCGCGGGGTGAGCACCGGCCAGAAGTCGAACAGCGCCATCTGCACGTCGATGTCCTCGCGCAGTTCGCGGCGGGTCTCGGCGAGGTCCGCTTCGGACAGTAGATTTTCCCCGCCGAGTGGGTCGGCGCCGATCCGCTCGGCGATCTGCAGGCTCAGCGCGTGGATCGCCTCGGTCACGAAGACGCCCCGCGCCACGTTGTGCGGGCGCCCGGAGCGGCGGGCCGCGGCCCGGGCGTCCTCCAGCACGCTGCGCTCGATGCGCAGTGGGTAACCGTCGTGGTCGACCTCGATGTAGTCGCCGGGCACGGTCTGCCGGTCCTCGACCGCCCGGGCCAGCACCTCGAGCATGCCGAGCCGGCCCTTCACCGCGGCCACCGCCGGCGACTCGACGGCCCGCGCGCGCACGCCCGGGAACATGTCGCCCAGCGTCGCCAGCAGCACCCCGGTCTCGGCCAGTGACGGCAGCACCTGGGAGATGTAGCGCAGGAACGTGGTGTTCGGCCCGAGGATCAGCACGCCCTGCTTGGTGAGCTGAGCGCGGTAGGTGTAGAGCAGGTAGGCGGCGCGGTGCAGCGCCACCGCGGTCTTGCCGGTGCCCGGCCCGCCCTGCACCACCATGATGCCGTTGAGCTCGGCCCGGATCACCTCGTCCTGCTCGGGCTGGATGGTCTCGACGATGTCGCGCATCCGGCCGGTGCGTTCGGCGGTGAGCGCGGACAGCAGCGCCGCCTCGCCGGTCACGTCCTCCCGGCCGCCGGTGGCGCCTGCCTCGAGGTCGAGCACCTCGTCGTCGATCGCGGTCAGCGTGCGGCCCTTGGTGCGCAGGTGCCGGCGCCGGGTCACGCCGTCCGGCGACACCGCGGTCGCCAGGTAGAAGGGGCGGGCGGCGGGGGCCCGCCAGTCGACCAGCAGGGGGTCACGATCGTGTTCCGGAGCGGACAGTCCGAGCCGGCCGATGTAGCGCTTTTCGTCGGTGTGGAAATCGAGGCGGCCGAAACACAGGCCGTTCTCCACGGCGTTCATCTGAGCCAGTTGCTCGGCGTAATGGCTGCGGTTGGCCTCGCGCTGAGCACGGCCCTGCGGGGTGCCGCCGGACTCCAGCAAAATCGCCTTGAGTCGCTGGTCAGCCTGATCGCGCAGGCTGTCCAGCCGTTCGTAGAGGGTGGTGAGGTACGCCTGTTCCGCGGCGAAACTTGACAATGCCACTCCCCTTTGTGCTATCATTCGTCGCGATGGCGCTCATATCTTGAGCGTCTTTTTTTATTGCCTCGACAATCGCTCAGAATACACCAGGGTCACTGGGGTAACGGCGCTCCACGGAAGTGTCATCAATCCGTCAAGTTCGCTGGCGAGCCGTTACGCGCAACGGTCGATCCCGATTAGTCCCGGCATGACCCACGACCACCCGATCCGACGTTTCGGCGCGCTCGCCCTCACCGCGGTCGCTGCCCTCACCCTCGTCACCGCCTGCTCCGGCGACGACGACGAGCCGGCCGGCAACGCGGCCGCGGCTGCGGCCGGTGGCCCCGAGCCGAAGACCGTGGAAGGCGCCCGCGCCGCCGCGCAGACCGTCTTCGACCGCTTCGCCGGCGGCGACTTCGCCGGCGCCTGGGACATGTACACCTCGGCCGGCAAGCAGTCGATCAGCAAGGACGACTACGTCAAGCTGAACCAGGCCTGCTCCCGCAAGGGCCTGGCGATCCAGCTCACCAGTGCCCGGATGGAGGGCCAGGACAAGGCGATCGTGATCGCCAAGCAGCTGGTGGCGGCCCAGTCGTACACGATGGTGTACGAGAACAACGCCTGGAAGCTGGAGCCGGCCAAGGAAGGCCTGGCGCTCTACAAGCTCGGCGCGGCCAAGGCCATCGCCGCGCAGAAGAAGGCCGGCACCTGCGCGGGCTGACGTCCGTTGCCCGCCGCCCGGTTCGGGCGGCGGGCACCGTCCGGTTCGCTCTAGGCGGCCCGCGGCATTCCGTCCGGGCTGGTCATCGCCAGCCGGGAGTGCAGCGTGCCGCGCACCCCGATCTGCTCGTAGTAGGCCGAGCGGCGGCGGGCCACACAGCCCTCCTTGGGCGGGGTCTCCGCGGCCAGGGCCGGGTCCAGGTGCGTGTTCAGGCCGTCCCGCAGCAGGCCCAGGGCCTCGGCGCGCAGCTGCGACACGCGCGACTCGGTGACACCCAGCTCCTCGGCGATCCGGGCCATCGGCCGCTCGTCGAAGAAGTAACCCTGCACCACCGTGCGCAACCGGTCCGGCAGCGCGTCCACCGCGTGCTTGAGGTAGCCGAACCGCTCCCGGCGGATCAGCATCTCCTCCGGGCCGAGACTCGGCTCGGTGACCATGTCGTCGGCCGCCGCGGTCGCGAAACCCTGCAGGCTGAACACCACCGCGCGGTGCACGTCGTCATCGGCGGTCTCGATGTCCTCCACCGAGACACCCATGTGCTCGGCGACCTCCTGCACCGTCGGGGTGCGGCCCAGCTTGGCGGTCAGCTCCTGGCGCGCCGCGTCGGTACGCCGGGCCCGCTGCCGCACCGAGCGGCTGGCCCAGTCCAGGCCACGCAGCTCGTCCAGCAGGGCGCCACGCACCCGGGCCGCCGCGAAGCGGCCGAACGGGACGCCACGGTCGGCGTCGAAACCACGGGCCGCGTGCACCAGGGCCGCATAGCCGGCGGACATCAGGTCGTCGCGGTTGACGTGCGCCGGAACCCGGGCCAGCATCTCCCGGACCAGGTGACCGACGAGCGGCATGTGTTCCTGGACGATGTCCGAACGGCGGCGGTCAGCGACAACAACGGGGGCACCGCTCATAGTTGGGGGATCTCCTCGCGGTAACGCCCGGGTTGGGGGTAGTCCCGGGCACTGAGGAGAACGGTGATGGCGATTGAGTGCTAAGCAGGTCCCGTACGGGTGCAGCACGGTTGCTTCGCGAACCTGCGGGTAGTCTTGATCCCCTGACCATCTTTGGAGTTCCCACTACATGTTGACCTTTTCCGAGCTCGGTGTGCCCGCCGCCCTGACGCAGGCGCTCGCCGGCCTCGGCATCACCACCCCGTTCCCGATCCAGGCCGCCACGCTGCCGGACTCGCTCGCCGGCCGAGATGTTCTCGGCCGCGGCCGCACCGGCTCCGGCAAGACGTATGCGTTCGCGCTGCCGCTGCTGGCCCGCCTCGCCGCCTCCAAGTCGCCGCGCAAGCCGCGCCGGCCGCGGGCGCTGATCCTGGCGCCCACCCGTGAGCTGGCGACCCAGATCGACGCCGCCCTGGCACCGCTCGCCGCGGTCCTGGGCCTACGCACCCTCGTCGTCTTCGGCGGCGTCGGGGCAAACCCGCAGATCAAGGGCCTCGCGGCCGGCGTCGACGTGCTGGTGGCCTGTCCCGGCCGGCTCGACGACCACCTGCGCAACGGCCACGCCTCGCTCGACTCGGTCGAGGTGACCGTGCTGGACGAGGCCGACCACATGGCCGACCTCGGCTTCCTGCCGGTGGTGCGCCGCCTGCTCGAGCAGACCCCGCGCAACGGCCAGCGACTGCTCTTCTCGGCCACCCTCGACAACGGGGTCGACGTGCTGGTCAAGCGCTTCATGAACAAGCCGGTGACGCACTCCGTCGACTCGGCCACCGAGGCCCCGGTCGAGATGTCCCACCACGTGCTGCACGTGCGCGGCGACGACCGCTTCGGCGTCCTGGTCGACCTGCTCTCGGCACCCGGCCGCTCGGTGGTCTTCACCCGCACCAAGCGCCGCGCGAAGGTCCTCACCAAGCAACTCATCGGCGCCGGCGTGCCCGCGGTCGAGCTGCACGGCAACCTCGCGCAGAACGCCCGCAACCGCAACCTGGCCGCCTTCTCCGACGGCAGCGCCGAGACGCTGGTGGCCACCGACATCGCGGCCCGCGGCATCCACGTCGACGACGTCGCCCTGGTGATCCACGCCGACCCGCCGGTGGAGCACAAGGCCTACCTGCACCGCTCCGGCCGCACGGCACGGGCCGGCGCGCAGGGCACGGTCATCACCCTGATGACCGACGACCAGCAGGCCGAGGTCCGCGACCTGACCCGCAAGGCCGGCGTCCGCCCCACCACCAACCGCACCCGCCCCGGTGACCCGCTGCTCTCCGAGCTGGCCCCGGGCGAGCGTCGCTTCGTGACGGCACCCGCGCCCCAGCCGTCTCGGCCGGCACAGTCGTCCCGGGCCGGCCAGTCCGCCCGGACCGGTCAGCCCTCGCGGGCCGCTCAGCCGTCCCGTGCCGGGCAGTCTTCGCGGGCCGGGCAGGCGGACGGGGGCGACCGGCCGAAGCAGCGCGGTGGGGGCGCTCAGCCGTCCCGCGCGAACCGCGGCCGCGGCCGCGGCGCGGCACCGCTGATCCACACCTCGGAGTCGTCGGCCGGCAGCGGCCGTTCGGGCGGCTCCACCGGCGGCGGGAACCGCGGCCGGAGCGGGGCCGCCACCACGTCGACGGCCGGCCGGAGCAGCGGCGCGGCCGCTTTCTCCTCCGCCAGCCGCGTCGGCCGCCGCTGATCGGGCGACCACCACGTCCCGGTGACGCGCACCGTCACGTCGCCGGGACGTCCACCTCGATCTCGTCGCCCAGGGTGAAGCCCGCGCACAGTTCCAGGTCGTCGCCGCTCCAGAAGCGGCCCGGGTCGTACCAGCTCGGGTTGTGGCGCGGCGGCAGCAGGCCCATGTCCTCGTAGGTCACCGCGACCACCTCGGCGCAGTAGGCCGTCTCGAGGGCGGCATCGCCGACCGGGCCGCGTTGCCACCGGCGCGGGCGGATCTGGGGCACCCGGCCGCGCGCCCAGCGCCATGCCAGCTGCGCCGACGACGGGAACGGGGTGCCGTCCAGGCGGGCCACCGTCTTGAGGGCTTTGTCCTCCATCGGACGGGTCACCGATGGTTCCAGCTGGCGGAGCCAGCCACGCTGGCCGTACCGGTTGGCCCAGACCGTGACCGCGTCGCGCAGGTCGTGCAGCTGGACGCCGCGCTGGAACGTGCCGGACCACAGGTCGGGCAGGGACTTGCCCAGTTCGGCGTGCCACATGAGCGGCGGCATGTCCTCGATGACCAGGGACATCCCGACATGGTTCACGGGGCTGTTGGTGAGGGTCTGGATCGCCCGGTCGGGGCCGGAACGGCCGCGGAAGATCCAGATGTCACCGGTGCGCGTCAGGTCGATCGCCTGGTCCAGGCTGATAGCGGCATCCACGTGTCTATCCTCGGGTGATGCGTTGGTGGAAAATAGTGGGTCTGGCCGGATTGGCAGGAGTGGCGGCTACCGGAGTGGTGGTCGCCCGGGGCGAACGGAAACGACGGGCGTACACCCCTGACGAGGTGCGACAGCGGCTGCACCAGCGGGCCGCCGAGTCAGACAACATCAGTGTCGCGGAGTAGCGACCATAGTCCTGCCCCGTCCGGGGCCGAAAACCACGTCTTGCCGTGCGAGCCGACCGCCTCGGGGGTGCCGGCCGGCCCGGGGACGGCGCCGGCCAGCACCGCCTGGGTGGGTGACAGGCGGCGGATCGCCACGGCCGCCACGTTTTCCGGGTGGGCGTGCGCGAACTCGGAGTAGATCTCCTGGTCGTGCTGGCCGTCGTCGCCGATGAGCAGCCAGCGGACGTGCGGGAATTCCTGCGCCAGCCGGCGGAGAGTGTTGCGCTTGTGCTCCTGGCCGCTGCGGAACCAGCGGTCGGGGGTCGGGCCCCAGTCGGTGAGCAGCAGCGGGCCCGCCGGGTAGAGATGGCGGGACAGGAAGCGGCTCAGCGTGGGCGCGACGTTCCACGCGCCGGTCGACAGGTAGAACACCGGAGCGCCGGCGTTCGCCGTGATCAGCCGCTCGTAGAGCACCGCCATGCCGGGCACGGCCATCCGGGCGTGCTCGTCGAGGACGAACGTGTTCCACGCGGCGAGCAGCGGCCGGGGCAGCGCGGTGACCATCACCGTGTCGTCGATGTCGGAGATGAGCCCGAACTTGCAGGCCGGGTCGACCACCCGGATCGGTGCCTCGACGGTGGCCGCGCCGTCGGTGGCGAGCTGCGCCTTGGCCCAGCCGGGCTCGAGGTCGCCCTTGACCCGGCAGTCGATGTAACCGCTGCGGTCGGTGCGGGTCTCGGTGACGGTGTCGCCGACCTGGACGCGCACGACCATGTTGCTGACCGGCGAGCTCAGGAAGCTGCGCCAGCCCCGCACCTTTTCCAGCCGCTTGTGCGAATCGCCGCCACGGGTCAGCACCACCCGGCCCATCACCCGCGCCCAGCCGGGCGCGCCGTAGCCCGTGTAGGCGGTGATCACGGGTTGCCAGCCCCGATGACGCAACCGGCGCTCGACGATCTCGTGAAGTGCGTCCTCCACCCGCGCGGCCCGGTGCATCCGGACCACGGCTGAGGAGGCACCCGCCGGAGTCTGCGTCACGCTTGCTGGCCCCCTAACCCGGTCGTTCCGTGCCGGTTACGGTACCCGCCCGGCCGGACACCCGCGGACGAATGCGGGGCGCCTCCACACACGACTTCAGGCCGCAGCCGGAAGCTCGGCGGTGGTCCATTGGTCGGCAAACCAGTGTTCATCGGAGACGGCTTGCCCGGCACCGGCCCGGGTAACCGCGGCGGCCGCCTCGAGTCGCAGACTGCGCAGCGCCTCGGCCGCCGACTCGGCCTCCTGCCAGGAGGCCCGCTCGGCCCGGAGCGCCGATTGATACTCGTCGAAACGGTGCGACCGGACCGCCTGCCGCAGCAACGACTCCTGCACCACCGGGTGCAGCCGGGGGTTCCAGCCACGGTGCGCGAAGACGTCGTTCAGCTGCGCGATGGAGAGGTCGTGGTTGCGGCAGGCGGCGCTGGCGGCGTGATGCAGATAACGCTCCCGGGCGCGGTTCTCGTCCGGCTTGCGGCGCTTGCTGATCAGCGGGAAGGCGGCGGCCTTGGCCGCCTCCCGGGCGGTGCGGTCGGCCACGTCGTAGGCCAGCCAGGCGGCGTCGAGCCGTTCCTGCGCGGTGGCCCATTCGGCCCGCCGCCGGGCGGCGGTGGCGGCGGCCCGGTCGGCCGCCACCGAGATCTCCTCGGCGAAACGGAGATCGTCGTCCACGACCGGCGGCGCCGACGGCCGCTGGTTGCGGGCGATCGCCGCCGCCGCGAGCAGCACGCCGCCGAGCATCACCACCCAGAGGGCAGCGGCCTGCGGGACGGACACGAGAAAGCTGTGCATGGCCGTTTCCACGGAAACACCTCACCGAGAGACGCGATCATCGTGCGGAGGTTGCGCTGAGTGGCGCGCCTTTCGGCACGCGGCGTTTCTTTCCCGTACGGGATAGAACCAACGCCTTCCGCTGCGGGCGACCTCCTGCTCGGGTGAAAAGCAGATCGTCATCGCGCCCGAGCGGAGTTCCGGCTCGGCTCCGCAGCAGCCGGCCGACCCGGGTGCGGAGAAGTGCTAGATCGCCGGGGGTGCCCGCTCGCCGCGGATCCGCGGCGAGACGCCGACCAGAACCGCGAGCGACACCAGCACCAGGATCGCGGTGACCGCGACGGTCGAGGCGGGCCGGGGGGCGGGCACAACACGTACGGCCGGAGGCGCCGGAGCCGACTCACTCACCGCGACCGTCGCCGAGGCCTCCACGGTGACCGCGGCCGGCGGTGCGGCCAAAGCCGCCGACGCCGGAGCCGGCGTGGTGAAGGCGAGCGCGAGCATCGCCAGACCGGCGAGGAAGCGCAGCAGGCGGTGGCCGTCCCAGTTCCGGGGAAGCACACGCGCCACAGCTGTCACGTGGATCAACTTACCGTTTCCCGCCGCAACGTGCACGGCTCCCACTCGTTGTGGTCATTTCGGGCGTGTCCCACGGACGAGGGAAGATGGATCCGTGGAACTTCAGGTGGTGGAGCAGGTGGCCACCCTCGGCGACTGGATCGCGGAGGGCGGCGTGGTGGTGCTGAGCGGGGCCGGACTGTCGACGGAGTCGGGGATTCCGGACTATCGCGGCCCGTCCGGATCGGCCCGGCGCAGCACCCCGATGACCTACCAGACCTTCACCCGGGACCCGATCGCCCGGCGCCGCTACTGGGCGCGCAGTCACCTCGGCTGGCGCACGATCGGTGCGGCCCGGCCGAACGACGGTCACCTGGCCGTGGCCGCCCTGCAGCAGCAGGGCACGGTGGCCGGCATCATCACCCAGAACGTGGACGGCCTGCACCAGGCGGCCGGCGCGCGCGACGTGGTCGAGCTGCACGGCAACCTCGCCCGGATCACCTGCCTGGCGTGCGGCGAGCTGACCCCGCGCGAGATCCACGGCGAGCGGCTCGACGCGGCCAACCCGGAGTTTGCCGGAGTGGCGCTGGCGTTCAACGCGGACGGTGACGCCGAGCTGGCCGACGAGTCGCTGGACGGATTTACCGTGGTGGATTGCCTGAGTTGCGGCGGGATGCTGAAGCCGGACGTCGTCTACTTCGGTGAGACGGTGCCGCCGGAGCGCGTGGCGCGCAGCTTCGAACTCGTGGAAACCGCCCGTACGCTGCTGGTTCTTGGTTCTTCCCTGACCGTGATGTCGGGCCGGCGGTTCGTTCTGCGGGCCGCGAAGCTCGGCATCCGAGTGGCGATCGTCAATCGCGGCGTCACCCGCGGCGAGCCGTACGCGGGGCTATTCATCGATGCCCCTTTGGGCATCGTCCTTCCCCATTTGGTAGCGCTCCCAGCCGCATAAATCGGGATGATTTCGACGTGGTTACCGTAGCGATACACAAATAAAGTTTGTTACGCATTGACGTGACGGCGGCCACTGTCGTTAACTGCCGGAACCGGTCCCGAAACCGGTTCCGCAATACCCCGGCAACACGATCCGCCTCCAGCGGAGACAATCGCGGGTATGGACACAGGAGGACCAGTGCCGATCACCATCGCCGACGTGGCGGCCCGGGCGAAGGTCAGCAAGACGACCGTTTCCCGGGTGCTGAACGGCAAGGGTGAGCTGGACGAGTCGACCGCCGCCCGGGTCCGGGCCGTGATCGACGAGCTCGGTTATGTGCCCAGCTCCCGCGCCGTGGGCCTGGCCCGCGGCCGCACCCGGGTGGTGGGCATGCTCGTTCCGTCACTGACCTGGCCGTGGATCGGCGAGGTCATCCAGGGCGCGGTCGACGTCCTGGAGACCGAGCGGTACGGCCTGCTGCTGTTCACCTGCAACCGCGGCGAGGAGTCGATGCGCCAGTTCGGCGCCCAGGTGTCCGCCAAGTCCTTCGACGGTCTCCTGGTCATCGAACCCGAGGGCACTCTCGACTACATCGCCACCCTGCACCGCCGCGGCCTGCCGATGGTGCTCATCGACGACCGCGACCAGACCTCGGGCGAGATCCCGAGCGTCAGCACCACCAACCACGACGGTGCCGGCTCGGCGGCCCGCCATCTGCTCGAGATCGGCCGGCGCAGCCCGCTGGTGATCACCGGCCCGGAGCGTTTCGGCTGCACCAGCCAGCGCACCGACGGTTTCGCCGCGGTCTACGCCGACGCGGGCCGGCCGATCCCGGCCGAGCGCACCTCGCTCGGCGACTTCACCGTCGACTGCGGCATCGCCGCCGTGCAGACGGCGCTCGAGGCCGGCGTGGAGTTCGACGCGGTCTTCGCGCACAACGACCTGTCCGCGCTCGGCGCGATGCAGGCCCTTCAGGACACCGGCCGCCGCGTCCCGCAGGACGTGGCGGTCGTCGGCTTCGACGACATACCCACGGCGGCACACACCCAGCCGCCACTGAGCACCGTGCATCAACCACTGCGCGAGATGGGTGAGGCCGCGGCTCGTACGCTGCTCGCCCACTTCGAGGGCACACCCCTGCCCAACCGCCCGACCGTCATCCCAGCGAGCTTCGTCAAGCGCGGCTCGACCGTCGAATAGCACCTAAAACCCGGTAAGCACCCCCGATCGACGATCGGTTACCGAAACGCGCCCTCACCTCGGGGCCGGCGGAAACTCGCCGGCGCCGCGATGGCGCACACCCCTCTTCACCCAAACACCTCTCAGGAGCACCTCGATGCAGAGAAGGACTCTGTTCGCCGCTGTCCTGGCGGGAGCGCTCGCCACTGGCGGCGTCGCCGCGTGCAGCGACTCACCCAACGCCAATAACAACGCGAACGCCGGCAAGTCGGTGGACTACCTGCGGATCGGCATGCCGAACGGCACGCAGACCGAGAACCACAACCCCTTCGCGGGTACGTCCTCGGCCAACGCGCTCGGCTACAAGTGGATGATCTACGAGCCGCTGACCCAGTGGAACCCGGTCAAGCCGGCCGACCCGGCCAAGCCATGGCTGGCCAAGGAGGTCAAGTGGGCCGCGGACTACAAGTCGGCGGACATCACGGTGCGCGACAACGCCACCTGGTCGGACGGGCAGAAGCTCACCGCCGACGACGTGGCCTATACGTTCACGCTGCTCAAGTCGAAGCCGGCGCTGAACGCCAACGCGATCCCGTTCGGTGACATCACGGTCAACGGCAGCGTCGTGCACGTGACGTTCACGACGCCGCAGTTCGTCAACCAGAACAAGATCATGGCGAGCACCCCGATCGTGCCCAAGCACGTCTGGGAGAAGATCGCCGACCCGACCACCGACATCAACAAGAACCCGATCGGCTCGGGCCCGTACACGCTGAAGTCCTTCACCCAGGCCGGCGTCGTGCTCTCCGTCCGCACCGAGGGTTACTGGCAGGACCTGCCGAAGGTCAAGGAGCTGCGCTACACGTCCTATGCGGACAACAGCGCGCAGACCACGGCGCTGGCCAACGGCGAGTCCGAGTGGAGCTTCGTCTTCATCCCGAACTACCAGGCCACGTTCATCTCCAAGGACCCGGCCAACCACAAGGTCTGGGCGCCGGGCGTGCTGGGCATCCACGCGCTCTACATCAACACCACGGTGAAGCCGTTCGACGACCCGAAGCTGCGCCAGGCGATGAACATGGTCGTCAACCGGGCGGACATCTTCAACCAGGCCGAGGCCGGTTACTTCCACCCGCAGATCAACAGCGTGACCGGTCTGCCCGACGGCGCCGGTGACGCGTTCATCGCGCCGGAGTACAAGGACAAGAAGTTCACGGTCGACGTGGCGGGCGCCAAGGCGCTGCTGCAGAGCGCGGGCTACAAGCTCAACGGGACGACGCTGACCGACCCGTCCGGCAAGCCGGTCAAGATCAAGCTGAGCGACCCGGCGCCGTGGTCCGACTACCAGACCACGCTGGAGATCCTCAAGACCAACTTCGCCGAGATCGGCATCCAGGCCACGGTCGAGAAGCCGAACCAGGACGTCTGGGACGCCAGCGTGCAGAAGGGCGACTTCGAGGCCTCGATGCGGTGGACGAACGGCGGCGCCACGCCGTACGACATCTACCAGACCATCATGGACGGTGACCTGCTCAAGCCGCTCGGCACCGCCGCGCAGCAGGGCAACTTCGGCCGCTTCAAGAGCCCGGAGGCGACCGCCGCACTCAAGGCGTACGCCAACGCCACCAGCGACGACGCCCGCACCACCGCGATGAACCAGATCCAGAAGATCTTCGTGGAGCAGGCTCCGGCGCTGCCGGTCGGCTCCGACAACGTGGGTGGCGACTACAGCACCAAGAACTGGACCGGCTGGCCGTCCGACGCCGACCCGTACGCGGGCATGCAGCCCACCCAGCCGTACGCGCTCGACATCGTTCTGCACCTCAAGCCCGCCAACTCCTGATCGTCGCCCCGCCGCTCCCCGCACGGCACCCTCGTGCGGGGGGCGGTTTTCACCCCCGCAAAGGACTTCGGCACATGACGTCTACTCAGGACGCCAAGGCCCCTGCGGGCGAGGTGGTGCTTGAGGCGATCGGCCTGACCAAGCACTTCCCCGTCCGCCGGCGACTGCGCGATCTCTTCAGCAAAGAGCACGACGCGGTGCACGCCGTCGACGACGTGCACCTGACCCTGCGGCGCGGCCAGGTGGTCGCGCTGGTCGGCGAATCCGGCTCGGGCAAGTCCACGGTGGCCCGCCTGCTCGCCCAGCTCTACCCGCGTACCGGCGGGGACATCCAGCTGCACGGCCGGAGCACCACGGTCAAGGGTGGCCGCAACTTCCGCGGTTACGCGGCCCGGGTCCAGATGATCTTCCAGGACCCGTTCGCCTCGCTGAATCCGGTGCACACCATCCGGTACCACCTCACCCGGGCGCTGAAGATCCACCACAACGCCGGGGACGACCTCGACGCCGCCCTGGCCGCGCTGCTCACCCGGGTCAGCCTCACCCCGCCCGAGCGTTACCTGGACAAGTTCCCGCACGAGCTCTCCGGCGGGCAGCGCCAGCGGGTCGCGATCGCCCGCGCGCTCGGCGCCGACCCCGAGGCCCTGCTCGCCGACGAGCCGGTGTCCATGCTGGACGTCTCCATCCGGCTCGGCGTGCTGAACCTGTTGCGGGACCTCAAGGAACGGCTCAACCTGGCGATCCTCTACATCACCCACGACATCGCGTCGGCCCGGTACTTCGCCGACGAGACCCTGGTGATGTACGCGGGCCGGATGGTCGAGGGCGGCGACAGCGAGACCGTCACGCAGACGCCGGCCCACCCGTACACCCGGCTGTTGATCGATTCCGCCCCGGACCCGGACCGGCTGACCGGCGACATCGATCCGCTCGAGGAGGACCGGGGCAACGGCGAACCGCCCAGCCTGATCCGCCCGCCGTCCGGATGCCGGTTCCACCCGCGCTGCCCGGCGGCCATGCCGCGGTGCAGCACCGATCTGCCGGTCCGCCTGGAGATCGGCGACGCGCCCGGCCACTGGGCCGCGTGCTGGCTGTACGACAAGGCTGGTGCACAGTGAAGTACTTCCTCCAGCGGATCGGGTTCTACGTGTTCACCGCGTGGGCCGCGATCACCCTGAACTTCTTCATCCCCCGGATGGTGCCGGGCGACCCGGTGCAGTCGCTGATCGCCAAGTACAAAGGCCAGCTCAGCACCGACGCGATGCAGTCGCTCTACATCCTCTTCGGACTCGACCAGCACAAGAGCATGTGGGCCGAGTACGTCGACTACTGGAAGCAGATCTTCCACGGCG
This sequence comes from Paractinoplanes toevensis, assembly GCF_018332695.1. GTDB lineage: Bacteria > Actinomycetota > Actinomycetes > Mycobacteriales > Micromonosporaceae > Actinoplanes > Actinoplanes toevensis. The sequence continues at coordinate 4,473 of NZ_BOQN01000079.1, read as the reverse complement.
ACCTGGGCCTGTCCTTCACGTTCTTCCCGGCCCCGGTCTCCCAGGTCATCTCGCAGGCCCTGCCCTGGACGCTGCTGCTGGTCGGCATCACCACGATCATCAGCTTCCTGCTCGGCACCAGCCTCGGCGTGGTGGCCGGCTGGCGGCGCGGCTCGTGGACCGACGGCCTGCTGCCGGTCACCACGTTCTTCTCGTCGGTGCCGTACTTCTGGCTCGGCATCATCGCGATCTACCTGCTGGCCGGGCCGGACAGCTTCTTCCCGTCGTCCGGCGGCTTCGACTCGGGCCTGGTGCCCGCCTGGGACCAGTACTTCATCCCGAGCGCCATCCAGCACAGCCTGCTGCCCGCGCTGACCATCCTGATCTCGTCGGTGAGCGGCTGGATCCTGAGCATGCGCAACATGATGGTGACCGTCGCCAGCGAGGACTACATCACCGTCGCGCACGCCAAGGGCCTGTCCGAGCGGCGGGTGGCGCTGAGCTACGCGGCCCGCAACGCGCTGCTGCCCAATGTCTCCGGCTTCGCGCTGTCGCTCGGCTTCATCGTCGGCGGCACCCTGCTGGTGGAGATCGTCTTCTCCTATCCCGGCCTCGGCTTCACGCTGCTGCAGGCGCTCGGCGCCCGGGACTACCCGCTGATGCAGGGCATCTTCCTGATCATCACGATCGCGGTTCTGGTGGCCAACCTGCTGGCCGACATCGCCTACCTGCTCCTCGACCCGCGCACCCGCAAGGACGGCTGAGAGATGACGATCCCCACCTCCAGCATCGAGCAGGTCATCCCCGGCCAGGGCGCGATGGCCCAGCCTTCGGCCAAACCGGCCAAGGCCAAACGGCAGAGATTCCTTTTCGTACGCAACACCAAGGCGGCCACCGGTCTCGTCGTCCTGGGCGTCTACGTGCTCCTGGCGATCATCGGGCCGTGGATCGCTCCGTACGACCCGAGCGGCCGCAGCAACGACCTCGTGCAGGGCCCGTCGGCCGCGCACTGGTTCGGCACCACCCACCTCGGCCAGGACATCTTCAGCCAGATCCTGGTCGGCACCCGCAGCGTCATGTACGTCGGCTTCCTGGCCGGCCTGATCGCGACGACGCTGAGCGTCCTGATCGGGGTCACCGCCGGCTACCTCGGCGGCAAGACCGACGACAGCCTGTCCGCCCTGACCAACGTGATCCTGGTGATCCCGGCCATCCCGCTGATGATCATCATTACCTCGGTGCTGAACAACGCCAGCGACACCCTGATCGCCGTGGTCATCGGCCTCACCTCGTGGTCCTGGAACGCCCGGGTGCTGCGGGCCCAGACCCTCTCGCTGCGCCGGCGCGACTTCGTCGAGGCGTCCCGGGCCAGCGGCGAGACGACCTGGCGGATCGTCATCTTCGAGCTGCTGCCCAACCTCACCGCGGTGATCGCCTCCGGCCTGGTCGGCACGGTCATCTACGCCGTCCTGTCCGAGATCACCCTGGCGTTCATCGGCATCACCTCGAACGACGGCTGGAACTGGGGCACCATCCTGTTCTGGGCGCAGGGTCAGCAGGCCCTCGGCCAGCACGCCTGGTGGTGGTTCGTGCCGGCCGGCCTCGCCATCGCGTGCCTCGGCACCGCCCTGTCGCTGATCAACTTCGGCATCGACGAGTTCGTCAGCCCGCGGCTGCGCAGCGCCGGCAAGACCAAGCTGAAGACCGCCGCCGGCCACACCGTACGGATGCGGATCGGCTTCACTCCCGTGCTGGAGAACTCGGCCGCCCCGCACACCCACGCCCGGGTCATCTCCACCCCCGTGATGCGAGAGGCCAAGTGATGGCAGAACCGGTTCTCGAGATCCGCAACCTCAACGTCGACTACGGCCTCGGCGACCGGGCCGTGCACGCCGTCCGCGACGTCAACCTGACCCTGCACCGGGGTGAGGTGCTCGGCCTGGCCGGGGAGAGCGGCTCGGGCAAGTCGACCCTCGCCTACGGCCTGACCCGGCTGCTCGCCCCGCCCGGCGTGATCACCGGCGGCCAGGTCATCTACCACCCCGCCCAGGGCTCGTCGTACGACGTGCTCGCGCTCTCCGACAACGGGCTGCGCGAGTGGCGCTGGGCCGAGACGGCGATCGTGTTCCAGGGCGCGATGAACTCGCTCAACCCGGTGCACAAGATCTCCACCCAGCTGATGGACGTGCTCAAGGCGCACGAGCCGAACATGAGCGCGCACAGCCGGGCCGCCCGGGCCCGGGAGATGCTCAAGCTGGTCGGCATCTCCGCCGACCGGATGGACGCCTACCCGCACCAGCTCTCCGGCGGCATGCGGCAACGCGTCATGATCGGCATGGCCCTGATCCTGCAGCCGCAGGTGGTCATCATGGACGAGCCGACCACCGCCCTCGACGTGGTGATGCAACGGCAGATCCTCGGCCAGCTCATCGAGCTGCGCGAACGGCTCGGCTTCTCGGTCATCTTCATCACCCACGACCTGTCCCTGCTGGTCGAGTTCTCGAACCGGATCGCCATCATGTACGGCGGCCGGATCGTCGAAGAGGCGCCCGCGAACACCATCTATCGCGACGCTCTGCACCCGTACAGCAAAGGTCTGTTGAGCTCTTTCCCGGCCCTGCGTGGCCCCCGGCGCGAGCTCACCGGCATCCCCGGCTCCCCGCCGGACCTCGCGGGCATGCCCGCGGGTTGCTCGTTCCATCCTCGTTGCCCGAAGGCTTTCGAGCCCTGCGGCAGCGCCATCCCGGTGCTCGGCCGTCCGGACACCCCGGATGGAGCCGGCCGTTCCGTCGCGTGCTGGCTGCATCCGGCCGAGCAGCCCGTCGGATGACGCGGGGCCGGTCTTCATCTCCCGGAGACCGGCCCCTTTCCAATCCCCACCTGGAGAGACATGAACCCCACCACCGCACCGAGCATCGTCATCCCCCCGGTCACGGGGCTGCCCACCGACTTTCGCTGGGGTGTCGCCACCTCCGCGTACCAGATCGAGGGCGCCGCGTTCGAGGACGGCCGGACCGCGTCCATCTGGGACACGTTCTGCCGCAAACCGGGCGCCGTGCACAACGCGGAACACGGCGACGTCGCCTGCGACCACTACCACCGGATGCCGGCCGACGTGGCCTTGATCAAGAGCCTGGGCGTGGACTCGTACCGGTTCTCGGTGTCCTGGCCCCGGGTGCAGCCGGGCGGCCGCGGGCCGGTCAACCCGGCCGGGCTGGCCTTCTACGACCGGCTCGTGGACGAGTTGCTCGCCGCCGGGATCGACCCGTGGGTGACGCTGTACCACTGGGACCTGCCGCAGGAGCTCGAGGACGCGGGTGGCTGGCCGGTGCGGGACACCGCCTACCGGTTCGCCGATTACGCCTCGCTCGTCTTCGACAAGCTGCAGGACCGGGTCGGCACGTTCACCACCCTCAACGAGCCGTGGTGCTCGGCCTGGCTGGGTTACAACGTGGGAGTGCACGCGCCGGGGCGCAGCAATTTCGACGATTCGCTGTTCGCCGTGCACCACCTGCTGCTCGGGCACGGGCTGGCGACGCAGCGGATGCGGGCGTCTTCCACGGGGGACCACACCTTCGGGATCACGCTCAACATGGGCACGGCGGACCCTGCTGCGGACACTCTTGAGGATCGCGAAGCCGCCCGTCGCGCCGACGGGATGGGGCTGCGGATCTACCTTGATCCGCTGCGGTACGGCCGGTATCCCTCGGACATCGTCGACGAACTGGCCGCGCGTGGATCGGCCTTCCCGGTCCGCGACGGGGACCTGGAGATAATCTCTACGCCGTTCGAGGTGCTTGGGGTCAATTTCTACTTCGGACAGGACTTCGCCGGGACCGATCTCGACGGGAACACGCACGATGCTCTCGGTGAGCCGGTCGTTCGGGCTGTTCTGCCGGATACTCCGCGGACGGCTATGGACTGGCCCATTACTCCCGAGCGGTTCACCAAGTTGTTGGTCCGGTTGCACCAGGACTACCCCGGGTTGCCGATGGTGGTCACCGAGAACGGGGCCGCTTTCGACGATGCGCCGGATTCTTCGGGATATGTCGCCGATGACGATCGGACTGCCTATCTGGCCTCGCACATCGGGGCCGTTGCCGACGCCCGGGCGCAGGGTGCTGATGTGCGCGGTTATTTCGCCTGGTCGCTGATGGACAACTTCGAGTGGGCCGAGGGGTACGCGAAGCGGTTCGGCATCGTGCATGTCGACTACTCGAGCCAGGTTCGGACGCCCAAGCAGAGTGCTCTCTGGTTCCGGGACACCATCGGGCTGGTGCGCGGGCAGTAAGACCCCCGGATGCGGTCGTAGCCCTTCGGCGCGGCCGTATCCGGGCTGCTCCGGGTCGTAGTTGCGGCCGGAGCATTCGGGGCGCTGCCCCGGACCCCGGCCGGGCGCTCGGAGATCAGCCTGCCGGTCGGGTTCGGCCCTGGGTGGGGGTTGGGCTTACTGCGGGGCTTGGGGATCTCCTCGCGGCGGCACTTCAAGCGATC
>NZ_BOQN01000078.1 GCF_018332695.1 Paractinoplanes toevensis | reverse complement strand
GTTTGAACGAAACGCCAGCGGGATAAGGCCGCGGGGAATGCGGCGCCGTAAAACGCGCCAGCGACAAAAGCGGCGCCGCGGACGACGGCAACCTGATCCTTCGCGGATCCTGATCCACCGCACGGAACCGCCTCGCCGGAGGCCCTCGCACCACGGGGTCTCCGGCGCGTCCGTGTGTGGGCCATGCGCGCGGTGATCTTCGGCTACTTCGTATTTCGCAGCCACCGCCGCAACGCTGTCCCCAGCGACATCGCGCCCACCGAGGCCCCCGTCCCCACCGCCGATCGCCATGATCGCAGCCATTCTGTCGCCCATGAGCCGACCGAGCGACCGCATTCCCGCAGCGCCACAGCGACGCCGCAGCGGCGGCCCGGCAACCAGCCGCCGGGCATCGCCCCACTGAAATCGATGATCTTCGTGGTGCGGAGAAAGGGTCCGGACGGTAAGCCGCTAAGAACCGGCGAAACCGTGCATCTGTGGGACCGCTAGGAGTGCTCAGCGGGGCCCCGACTGTGGCGTGAGCAGGTCAAACGTTCTGGCAGCGGATGCCCGGGAACGGTGGTCGGGCGGTTCGCATGGTGCAACGTTCGGCCCACCAACGGCATGGGACCTGGGAAAACGTGAATCCGTTTGGGCGGTACTCGAACCGCCTTGGTGGTATCGGCCGCGACTTGGGCAAATGTGCGCATTCGCGGTAGAGCGGCCATGCTCATGCGGCGACGGCGTAGTGTTCCGACGGCGCGTTTGATTGGTCGGATCAGCCGCGTCGGCGGGTTGAATCCCGCTCGCTTGAGCGGTCCCGGCGCGGTCCTGGCCGGCGCTGCACCAGCGGCGACGGCTACGTCGATGAGCTGCTGAGATTCTGACTGAGCTTGCAACGCGCCTTTGTCCTCGATACGAGCCTGCGCTGGCCTATGCGGAAGCGGTGACAGCCGGTAGCGAACGGATCGCGGCAGATCCGGGCGTCG
>NZ_BOQN01000077.1 GCF_018332695.1 Paractinoplanes toevensis | reverse complement strand
CAGGACCGCCTCGTCGAGCCGACCGCTCAGGGCGAGCAGCAGAGCCCGGCGGCAGGGTTCGCCGGTCGACCGGATCTCCGCAGCCTCCCGCTCCGCGCGATCGAGAAGCTCGGCGAGGCGGCGCGCGTCGAGCCACCCGCCGGTCTCCGCCTCGGCCCGCACGTCCTCGAGACGCTGCCGGTCGCGGAGCGTGAGGTCGGCGAAGAGTGCCGCGGCACCGCTGTTCCGGCGATGCGCGAGGAACTCGACCGCCTCCGCGACCCGGTCGGCCCGAGCGAGCAGGGCGACGTAACCGGCCGCCGCGTACAGATCCTTGCGGGCGGCGAAGGCGGCCAGGTCATCGGCCCGGCCGGCCGCCACCAGCACCTCGGCGCGTAGCCGGGCGGCCGCCGAGAACTCCGTCTTCGTGTGCCGGCCGAGCAGTTTCAGCGCCTCGTCGAACCTCGCCTGCCCCGCCAGCCGCTCGGCCAGCACCAGGTCGACCGCTTCCGTCCCGCGGTGCCGCTCGAGCAGCGCGAGCGCGCCGTTGCCGTCCTGGAGCTCGGCGAGGCACCGGACCGCGGCGAAATCGTCGTCCGGCGTCCGGGGCCGCCGTCGCAGCTCGTCGATGCGCCCGTCGGCCGCCGGCACCTCGGTGAGCCGGGCCGCCGACCACCGGGCCAGGCTCTTGGCCGCGTCGGCCGGCGCGCGGAACTGGCTGATGACGGCGACGTCGGCACTCGCGCCCGGCGCGTTCTCGTCGTCGGCGGCCCGCCGGGCGAGGTAGGTCGCATGCGACCGAATCGCGGCGAGGACGCTCTCGGCGTCGTCGATCCGGCGATCGGCGATCAGGACGGCCATCCCGTGCCGGACCGAGAACCAGTCGTATCGGAAGCACCCCTGCAGCGTCATCCGGGCGACCTCGTCGAGATCGCCGCAGGCGGCCAGCTCGTCGATCAGATACCAGGTCGCGGCCGAATCGCCGGCCCCGGCATGTGCCCGGACCGCGGCCGAGCCGCCCTCGGCCATCCGGAGCTGTGCCAGCCGCCAGTCGGCGGCCCATTCGCCGGCCCCGGCCAGGCGCTCGAGGATGGGCACCGCCTCGCTCGCCGCGCCCTCGGCGAGCAGCAGTTCGGCCAGGCTCAGGGCGGCGAGATCGTCCGACGTGGAGTGCGGGCGCAGCACCTTCATCGCCTCGGCGGGCCGGTCCCGGGCGCGGAGCCAGTCGGCCAGCCGGTAGGCGGCCGCGACATCACGGGCCGCGAGCTGCCGCAGTTTCCCGATCTCGCCGAGCTCCACCAGCAGCGTCGCGTGCGCCCAGCCGACGCCGTCGGCCAGGATCATCTGGCGCCGCACCTGCCGAGCGAGGTGCTCCAGCAGGATGGCGTGCCGGAACTGCCAGGCGTCACCGGCCCGGCGCAGCACCCCGTGCCGGTACGCGCGCTCCAGGAACGGCCGCAGCCGGACGGGCAGCCGGCCGCGCACCGCCAGACGCAGGTGGGTGAGGCGGAACAGCAGCCAGTTGAGCCAGCCGGTGACCAGGCCCGCCCCGACCCCGAAGACACCGGCGGCGATCAGCCCGGCCCGGTATGCCCCGGCCGGCATGCCGAAGGGCCAGTACGACCCGGCGAACAGGACGAAGGCCGCCGAGCCGTGCAGCACCGCCGTGATGACCGGATAGCGCCGCCGGGCCGGCACCTCGCGGGGTGCCAGGAACCCGTGCCGGCCGGCCCCGGCGGGCGGCCACGGCGCCCGGCGCGGCAGCGCGGCGAGCAGCAGACCGGCGACGAGACCGACGACCAGGCCGCGGTCGCGGTCCACGTTCAGCACGGTGACCAGGAATCCGAGCGCGCAGCCGTAGCCGATCCAGAGCCCGGCCTCCGGCCACCCGTACCGGTGCCAGCGGCGCATCAGTCCACAGCAGAAGAGCAGGCCGATGGTCGCGGCGAACAGCACGAGCCCGGGATGCGGTGCGGTCGGCAGGCCGGGCGGGACCGTGAAGATCATCGCCAGCGGTGCGATGAACAGGGCCACCAGGGCCAGCGCGAGCAGCCCGAACTGCCACGGGAAGAGATCCCGGATGAACAGCCCCGGTTCGAGGCGGCCCCACCGCAGCGTTCGCGACTGGGCCCGGTCGAGCTGGTGGGCCAGGGTGGACAGCCAGCGATGCGCGCGCTCCGGATCGTGGCCTTCGAAGGCGGCGGCCACGAAGTCGTCGAGCAGTCGCGCCTCGACGGCGTCCCGGTCGGCCAGTCCGAGCAGTTCGGCCGGGTCGGTCCGCGGGGCCCGGTAGGCGATCGACGCCACCGTGACCATCAGGGGTGAGGCGAACACGCCGGACAGCGGCGGTGCCTCCATCGCGGCGAAGACCGGGTCCCACCGGTCCGGCTGCACCGTCTCGTTCGACAGGTAGGTGCGCGCGTCCGGGGCGGTGACCGGCTGGATCTCCACGACCGCGGCCTGCGACAGGAAGTGGCCGGTGGTCGCCACCGCGCGGTCGTACTCGGCGCCGCGGCAGGTCACCACGAGCGGGCCGCCGTAGGCCCGGAGCCGCCGCAGGGCCAGAGCGTGCAGATCGGTCGGCAACTCGTCGAGGCCGTCGAGGATCGGCAGCACCGCACCCGGCCGGACAAGGGTGCGGAACCGGGGTGGGACCTGCGCGCGGACGAAGGCCAGGAAGTCCTCCTGGGCCCGGGGATCCCAACCGGTGGCCGGGATCAGCAGCGGGACCGGATCGGTGTCCGCCAGGGCGCGGGTGAGCAGGATCGCGCACGCCGACTTGCCGGCGCCCGCCTCGCCGAGGATGACCATCTGCCGGAACCGCAGGTCCAGCACGGCCGCCGCGAGGGTGTCCTGATCTCCCGACAGCGGCCGTTCCGCCCAGGTGACCTCCGGCTCGCCGGTGAGAACGGCACCTCGCCGGGCCGCCGGATGCCCGGTCGTGGTGGTCCACAGCAGACGAACCGGCGACTGCAACTCCGGCCGTTGCCGGACGAGCGCATCGCACTGCTCCCGCACGTGCTCCGCGAACTGCCGCCGGAGCAGGGCCGGGTCGGCGGCGGCCACCGTGTCGGGCAGGAAGCGGCGCAGCCGGGGCAGCAGGAACGCGCCGCCGACGAAGATCAGCACGGAGAGGACGGCCGCCCACGTCCGTGGCTGCTGCCGGAAGACGGTGATCGGCCAGACGTTCGCGTCCGAGACGATGTTGACCAGCAGCGGCACCAGCCAGAGCGTGCACAGGGCGCTGATCGCGGACACGGCCAGCTCCACGATCCGGAGCACCCGTCGCCGTCCGTCCCCACCCGCCACAGACCAACTTAAGCAGCACCGTCCAAACAGGTGAACCCGCTCGGCGTACCGGATAAAAGCGGGAGGGGCCCGCCGCAGCGGACCCCTCCCGGATTTGTCTTTCCGGCCTCAGCGGCCGGTGGTGATCTCCTCGCGCTTCTCCTGGCCGGTGACCGGCGGCATGCCCGGCGAGACCGGGGCCTCGGCCGGCTTCTCCACCGGGAAGAAGAAGCCCTTGATGGCGGGGGCGAGAGCACCCACCCGGTTCATCTTCTTCGGGACCACCCAGCCGCCGTATTCCAGCGGGATCGGGTGTCCGTGGTCGTCGACCGGGCCGAGCGGCTGGTGGACCTCGATGAACTGCCCGTTCGGGAGGCGGCGGATGATGCCGGTCTCCACGCCGTGCGCCAGCACCTCGCGGTCGTGCTGCTGGAGACCCAGGCAGACGCGGACCGAGATGTAGTAGGCCAGCGGCGGCAGGATCAGCAGGCCGATGCGGCCGGCCCAGGTCATCGCGTTCAGGCTGATGTGGAACTTGTCGGCGATGACGTCGTTGCCACCGGACAGCGTGGCGACCATGAAGAACGCCAGCGACATGGCGCCGATGCCGACGCGCTCCGGGTTGTCCCGCGGACGCTGCAGCAGGTTGTGGACCGTCTTGTCCTTGAGGCGCCGGGCCTCGATCCACGGGTAGAACATCGGGACCGTGGTGAGCGCCCCGAGACCGACCACGGCCGGCCAGAACAGCGGCGGGATGCTGTAGTCACCGATGTAGATCTGCCAGTTCGGCATGAGCCGGACCAGGCCGTCCATGAACATGACGTACCAGTCGGGCTGCGACGCCGAGGAGACCTCGGACGCGCGGTAGGGCCCGAACAGCCAGATCGGGTTGATCTGGAACAGGCCCGCCATCAGCGCCACCGTGCCGAAGACGGCCATGAAGAAGCCGCCCTGCTTGAGCGCGTAACGCGGGAACATCCGCTCGCCGACCACGTTGGTGTTGGTCCGCATCGGGCCGGGCCACTGGGTGTGCTTCTGCGCGAAGACCAGGCCCAGGTGGACGCTGATCAGCGCGAGCAGGCCACCCGGGATGAGCAGCACGTGGGCGATGTAGAACCGGCCGATGATCAGGTGGCCGGGGAACTCGCCGCCGAAGATCGAGGCCGAGATCCAGGTGCCCGCGACCGGGATGGACAGCATGATCGCCGAGGCGATGCGCAGGCCGGTGCCGGACAGGCCGTCGTCGGGGAGCGAGTAACCGGTGAAGCCGGCCAGGAAGCCCAGCAGGAACAGCACCACGCCGATGGCCCAGTTCGCCTCACGCGGCTTGCGGAACGCGCCGGTGAAGAAGATGCGGGCCATGTGCACCACGATCGACGCCATGAACAGCAGCGCCGCCCAGTGGTGCATCTGCCGCATGAACAGGCCGCCGCGCACCTCGAAGGACAGGCGCAGGGACGACTCGTAGGCGGCCGACATCTCGGTGCCCCGCAGCGCCGAGTACGGGCCCTCGTAAGCCACCTCCTTCATCGACGGATCGAAGAAGAGGGTCAGGAACACACCGGTCAGAAGCAGGATGATGAACGAGAAGAGCGCGATCTCACCGAGCAGGAACGACCAGTGGTCGGGGAAGACCTTGTTGAGGAGGCCACGCAGCGGCGTGGCCGCCTTGTAGCGCTCGTCCACCCCCTTGGCGAAGGTGACCGGCGCCTGCGCTAGATCAACTTTCTTGCGCTTCACGGCCGCTCCCAGAAGTCTGGTCCGACGGTGTCCTTGTAGTCGGACTTTGCCACGAAGAAACCCTCCTCGTCCACGCCCAGCGGCAGCATTGGCAGACGCCGCGTGGCCGGACCGAAGATGGGCTGCGCGTTCCGGGTGATCAGGAACTGCGACTGGTGGCACGGGCAGAGCAGACGGTTGGTCTGCTGCTCGTACAGGCTCGCCGGGCAACCGGCGTGCGTACAGATCTTCGAGTAGGCGACGTAGTCGCCCCACATCGAACCCTTGTTGCGGACGTCGGCGTCCGCGTTCTCCCGGGTCAGCTGGGCGTCGTCCGGGCGCAGGTGGATCAGCAGGGTCGGCGAGTCGGCCCACTCGTTGGTCGCGCCGCCGGGGATGCCGGGGAAGACCGTCATCTGACCGCCGGTGCTGACGTCGTCCGGGCGGATCGGCGAACCGTCGTCGCGGGTCAGCCGGACCAGGTTGCCGCCGTTGTGCGCCTTGTTGAAGCCGGTCGAGAACATGATCGGCGGGTCGTCCTTGTGCGGGTTCTCGATCAGGCCGCCGATCAGCGGCGCCGCGGCGGCCAGGCCGATCGGCGCCATGCCGATCGCGATCGCCCCCTTGAGCAGCGGCCGGCGCTGCACGCCCTGGCCGAGCTCGTCGGCCACGAAGAGCATCGTCTGACCGGTGATCAGCTGCTCGTCGCTGGGCGACGGGTCGTTGTGCCGCTGCTGGATCGACACCTCGTGCGGCAGCAGCTTCTTGGCCCAGGCCAGGATCCCGAAGCCGACCCCGAACAGCGAGACCGCCAGCGAGATGCCGAGCAGCGGCGTGTAGTAGTCGCTCAGCGTATCGCCGAGCTCGAAGCGCCACGGCCACCAGATGTAGAAGCCGAGGAACGCGAACCCGCCCACGCCGGCGATCAGGAACAGCAGGGCGATGTTGCGCACGACGCGCTTCTCCGCCTTGGAGTCCGTGCCGTGGAACTGCGACTCGTACGTGACGATCTCGATCTCGTCACGCCGTGCGCCCTCTTTGACGATCTCGAACCGGCTCAGCCGGGGGTCGGTCACGTCGACCGGAGCGTCCGTCGACTTGTCGTGCACAGTCGTCATGACTTCCCCGCAATCCACAGGGCCGTGAAGACCAGGATCGTGATGCCTACTCCGAAGATAGCGAGGCCCTCGGTCACCGGCCCGTAACGGCCCAGGTTGAACAGGCCACCCGGGTCCTTGTCCTGCTGGAGCTGGACGGTGACGTAGGTGATGATCTCGCGCTTCTGCTCGGGGGTGAGCTGGTTGTCGCCGAAGACCGGCATGTTCTGCGGGCCGGTCAGCATGGCCGCGTAGAGGGTCTCGGGCGAGGCGTCGTGCAGGGCCGGAGCGTACTTGCCCGAGGACAGTGCGCCACCGCCGCCGCCGAAGCCGTGGCAGGAGGTGCAGTTGACCCGGAACAGCTCACCACCGCGGGCGAGGGCCTCGGGGTTCTCCTTCAGGTCCTCGGTGTACTTGCCGTCCGAGGGGAGCTGCGGGCCACCGCCGAGTTCCTGGATGTACTGCCCCAGCTGCTTGGTCTGGGTCTTGTCGAACTGCGGCTTCTTCTCCTCGGCCTGAGCCTCCTGGCGGGTCATCGGCATGCGGCCGGTGCCCACCTGGAACTCCACCGAGGCCGAACCGACGCCGATCAGGCTCGGACCCCGGCCGGTGACACCCTGCGCGTCCCGCCCGTGGCAGGTGATGCAGCTGTTGTCGTACAGCTGCTTGCCTTCCTGCGCCGTGGCCGAGAGCTGCGTCGTGTCCTCGGCGAAGGCCCCGGGGGCGAACGCGGTGTATACGCCGCCGGCGAGCGCGAGCGCGGCGAGCATGCGCGCCGCCGCACCGAGACGCCGGCGCGCCCGGCTCGGCGCGGTGCGGCGCCGGGCGAGCACGCCCCGGAAACGCCACCGGCCGGCGGGGGATCCTGAAGTCATCAGCTGTGTCCCTCTGGGTTTTGACCTGAAACTCATGGACGGGCGCGGGTCACTGAAGCCAATAGATCATGGCGAACAGGGCGATCCACACGATGTCCACGAAGTGCCAGTAGTACGACACGACGATCGCCGACGTCGCCTGCGCCGGGGTGAACCGGCCCATGGTCGTACGGATCATGTAGACGATGAAGGCGATCAGACCACCGGTGACGTGCAGGCCGTGGAAGCCGGTCGTCAGGTAGAACATCGAGCCGTAACCGTCGCCGTTGAGCTTGATGCCCTCGTGAACCAGGTTGCGGTACTCGTTGGCCTGGCCCAGCACGAAGATCAGGCCCATCACGAAGGTGATCGTGAACCAGCGCCGCAGCGAGTGCACATCGCCCTTCTCCGCCGCGAAGACGCCGAGCTGGCAGGTGACGGAGGAGAGCACGAGGATCACCGTGAAGGTGGTCGCGTACGGGAGCTTGAGCTCCGGCGTGTGCTCTTCCCACATGCTGTAGTCCGCCGCGCGAATCGAGAAATACATGGCGAACAACGCCGCGAAGAACATGAGTTCGCTGGAGAGCCACACGATCGTCCCGACACTGACCATGTTCGGTCGGGTCAGCGAGTGGATCCTGCTCTTGTCGATGGCTGGGGCCGCTGTCACGAGGCTCATTATTGCCCCGCGATCAGTCCAACGTGCCGTGGGGGGTGGAATCCGGCACGTGTCGCAGCCCGGAATAACATTCGCCGACCGGATAGGCCTAGCCTCAGGTGGTGTTGCTAGTCGAAACGCCTGCACCGCTGGCCGCCGCGGGAGATACTGTTCTACCGCCCTTCACCCCGGCGGCGATCTTCACCCAGATCCACCTGACCAGCCTGATCGCGCTGTTCCTGCTGATCGCCGCGGCGCTGTACGGATACGGCGTCTACCAGCTCCGGCTGCGCGGCGACCACTGGCCGGCCGGCCGGACGGTGGCGTTCATCGCCGGCGGACTGGGCTCGATCGCGGCGGTCGCGGTCAGCGGCATCGAGGCGTACGACACCACCCTGCTCTCGGTGCACATGGTCCAGCACATGGTGCTGTCCATGGTGGGTCCGATCTTCCTGGCCCTGGGCGCGCCGGTGACCCTGGCCCTGCGCACGCTGCACGGCGCCCCGCGCAAGACGCTGCTGGCGGTCGTCCACAGCCGGTTCGTCAAGGTGCTGACGTTTCCGCTGGTCGCGTTCGGAATCTTCGTGGCGAACCCGTTCGTCCTCTACTTCACCGGGCTGTACCGGCAGACCCTCGAGCACGCCTGGCTGCACGAGTTCATCCACGTGCACTTCATCGTCACCGGCTGCCTGTTCTTCTGGCCGCTGCTGGGCCTCGACCCGCTGCCGAACCGCTGGCCGTACCCCGGGCGTGCCCTGCTGATGGTGCTGTCGGTGCCGTTCCACACCGTGCTCGGGCTGACCATCATGCAGAGCAAGACGCTGCTCGGCGGTGACTACTACCCCAACCTGCACCTGAGCTGGTCGGACCCGTGGAACGACCAGGTCACGGCGGGCGGCATCCTGTGGGCCGGCGGCGAGATCGTGAGCGTCACGATGCTCGGCATCCTGGTCCTGCAGTGGATCAAGCAGTCCGAGCGGGAGGCCCGGCGGATCGACCGGGCGCTGGACCGGGCCGAGGCCGAAGAAGCGGCGGCCGCCGTAATTGCTAACAAGATCACAGAACAACCGGCCGTGGTACGACCACGGTCCGACGGCGAATAACCCTGTTCGGTACGATCACAACGCACCTACGACGTGAACCGGGCCCCATCCGACCGCCCCGCCACCCTTGACCGGACTGAAGGCAATTCATGAGCGACGCACACGCGACTCCCGGGCCGGACACCTACACGGTCCTGCTCTACAGCGACGACATCGCGGTCCGTGACCGGATCCGGCTGGCCATCGGCACCCGCCCCGCCATCGACCTCGCGGTCGAGTTCGTCGACGCCTCCACCTGGGAGGAGTGCCGCATCATCCTCGACAAGTACGAGATCGACCTGATGGTCCTGGACGGCGAGGCGGCGCCCGCGGGCGGCCTGGGCATCGCCCGGCAGACCAAGGACGAGTACGCCACTCCCCCGCCCGTCTGCGTCGTGCTGGCCCGCGCCGCCGACCGCTGGCTCGCGGCGTACGCGCAGGTCGACGGCACGCTCACCTACCCGCTCGACCCGGTCACCACGGGCCAGACGGTCGCCGCCATGCTGCGGGCCCGCCGCAACGGCGCCGTGCCGCTGGGCACCCTCGGTCACCTGGGCTGAGTCGCTCCTTACCGCCAACCGCCGACCCCGTACCCCCGACGGAGGCCCCGCCATGGGCGCACGCACCTGGCCCAACCTGACCAGCGCCCTGCTCCGCGGCGAGGAACTCGCCGTCGCCGACACGGCCTGGGCGATGGGCGAGATCATGGCGGGCAACGCCACCCCGGTGCAGATCTCCGGGTTCGCGATCGCGCTGCGCGCCAAGGGTGAGACGCCCGCCGAGCTGGCCGGTCTGGTCGAGGCCATGCTGGCCGCCGCCACCCTGGTCGAGCTGCCGGAGAAGACCCGCACCGACGCGGTCGACGTGGTCGGCACCGGCGGCGACCGGGCCAACACGGTGAACATCTCCACGATGGCCGCGATCGTCACGGCCGCGGCCGGGGTCACCGTGGTCAAGCACGGCAACCGCTCGGCCTCGTCGTCGACCGGCACGGCCGACCTGCTCGAGCACTTCGGCATTCCGCTCGACCTGGGCCCGCAGGGCGTCGCCCGCACGGTCGCCGAGGCCGGCATGGGCTTCTGCTTCGCGGCCCGTTTCCACCCCGGCATGCGGCACGCCGCGGTCACCCGGCGCGAGCTGGGCGTGCCCACCTTCTTCAACGTGCTGGGCCCGCTGACCAACCCGGCCCGGCCCACCGCGGCCATGGTCGGCTGCTTCGACCTGCGGATGGCGCCGGTGATGGCGGCGGTGTTCGCCCGGCGCGGCGACTCGGCCCTGGTGGTACGGGGCGAGGACGGCCTGGACGAGTTCACCACCGCGGCGCCGACCCGGGTGTGGAAGGCCTCCGGCGGCACGGTCGAGGAGCTGGTGATCGACGCGGTCGAGCTGGGCCTGCCCCGCAGCGAGCCGGCCGACCTGCGCGGCGACGACGTGAAGTTCAACGCCGACGTGGCCCACCGGACGTTCGCCGGCGAGCCCGGCCCGGTGCGCGACGCGGTGGTGCTCAACGTGGCGGCCGCGTTCGCCGCGCACGGTGGCTTCCCCGGCGACCTGAGGGAGACGCTGCGGGCCGGAATCGCCCGGGCCCAGCAGACGATCGACGCGGGCGCGGCAACGGCTCAGCTGGCCCGCTGGGTGGCTGCCGCGCAGGCCGCAAAGGCCGCCGAATAACAAATCACAGCGGACACGCCGCCGCTAATGCTCCAAGATGCCGGAATTTCGTGGCAGCGTCTGAATCACATTCGGGTAATTCCGCCTCCGCCGATGAGAGGAGCCACCCGTGCCGGAACGCGAACTCCGCTGCGTAATCTGCGACGGCGACATGATGTTCGAGGTCCCCCCGTGCCCCGACGACCACGACGAGTGCCCCGAGCTGGTCTGCACCCGCTGCGGAGCCGCCGAGGTAGTAGCCCCCATCGTCGTCCACCTGTGGGGCAAACTCCCCCAGGTCCCCCACCAGCGAAGAGCAGCCTGACCAAGGCGCCGCCGCAACCACCGCTGGCCGCGCCCAGCGGGGGCCTGGACCACTATCCCCCATTGCTTCTCAAAGAGCTCCGTACCACGTAACTGTGCGCGCGATCGCCGTCAATGAGATGGGCCCGGTT
>NZ_BOQN01000076.1 GCF_018332695.1 Paractinoplanes toevensis | reverse complement strand
GTTCGCCGCCCTTACGTTCGCCGCCCGAACGTTCGCCGCCCTTACGTTCGCCGCGAACGGGGCGGCGGGGGCGTTGACCCGGCTGTTCGATGCCGGGCTCGGGGACGCCTCGACGGCCGCCGGGCTGATCCGTACGCCGGTCACCGCAGCGGCCGCCGCCGGCCATCCGTCCCGGCCCAGCGCCCGGTGCAGGGCGGCCACCCCGGCCGCCTCGGCCGCCATGATGAGGACCCCGAGCGCATCGGCGCCCGACCGGTTCAGCGCCGCGACGATCGCCACCGCCGGCGCCGGACGAATTCCGGCATCGAGCAGCCCCACCTGCCGCCATGCCCAGGCGCGACCCCACCGTCCCCACGCGACCGACGTCACGAGGTCCACCGCGGCGGCCCGGACCGACGCGTACCGAACGATGTCGGCCTCTCCCCCGCCGTCCGCGAGAGCCTGCCGCACGGCCGCCGCCAGCGCCGCCGACCAGGCGGCGGCGATTCGGTCGTCGCCGGCCGCCGGGTCGACGCGCACCGGAACGTCGATCCGCCGCAGGCACCATTCGCCGCCGGGCAGCCCGGTGTCCGCGAGAGCGTCGTCCAGCCCGGCACCGGCGATCCGGTGCAGCAGCAGGTCGATCCGGCCGCGGTCCAGCGCCGGACTCAGCGTGGCGCTCAGCCGGTCGATCCACAGGTCGGTGCCGGTCGCCCGGCTGGTCACGGGCCACCGCCGAGCAGGCCTTCAATTCCCAGTGCGGAGTCGCCGACGACGAACGGCGTGCCGAGCGCACCGGCGAGCGCGACCGTGTTGGCCTGCACCCGCATGTCGTCGCCGACCCGCGGTCCGGCGCCGAGGTCGCGGATCTCCCACGAGGTGTGCGCGGGTGCGTGTTCGCGCAGGATGCGTTCGACCACTCGGTGGCGGTCGTCGTCGAGGTCGGCGCGCAGGTGGACGAGGAACCGGTGAGCCGGGTCCGGATCGCCGGGTATCCGCCACCGTTCGATGAGGGCGGGCGGATAGCCGAGGAAGATCTCCAGGATGCGGGCCAGCCCGGCCGGCGTGCCGCGCCGGGCGAAGAGCGGGTACGCCTCGGCGACGAGAGTCCGGCGGGCGGCTTCCGGCCAGCTCTCGTCGCCGGCCAGGCCGGCGAGTCCGGCGAGCCAGGGCAGCATCTCGGCCGGCGCCGTGGCCGGGTCGAGCAGCAGCGAGCGGGTCGCGGCCCGCTGGTCGGCGTCGTGCAGGAGACCTTCGGCGGGGGTGAGGAATCCGTACAGGAAATCGGCCGCGGCCGGCTCCCGCGACCAAGCCCGTGGCAGGTAGTCCAGCAGACGGTGGCCGGTGCGTTCGATGCGCACCGCGCGCACCCGCGGGGTGACCGCGCCGGTGCCGGTCAGGCGCAGGCCGATCCAGAGAAAGCGGCCCGGTGAGCCGGCTGCGGGCGCCTCGTACGTCTGGTAGGAGTCGCCGGCCCGCTCCCGCCGGTAGAGGGGCCGCCACGGCGCCTCGGCCCACAGGGTGGCCGGCGGAAGCGGTGGCGGGGACGCGTCCGGGTGGGCGATCGCGCTTCCGCGTTCCGGTGGCGCCGGGTCCAGTGGCTGGGCCACTTCGTCGTCGTCGGAGGTCAGCCCGGCGATCTCGAGATCGGTGCCGACCGGCAGGCAGGCTTCCAGGAGCACGCGGCCCCACCGGTTGCGGTACCGCCCGCTGTCCAGCCGATAGCTGACCAGCGTGCCGCCCGCCCGGTAACCGGCGGCCGACCCGGCCGTCCAGTCCACCCCGTCCGCGGTGGTGTACCCGACCGCACCGTCGGCGCTGACCGCCATCGCGCCGCCGTCGTACTGGTCGGCGCGGACCGGCTCGATCTCCCGCCAGGTGCCCTGGCGCGAGCTGAAACGGCGGAACGGCCGGGCCGGGTCGCGGCCGACGACCAGGATCCCGGCGGGTGTCACGGCCAGGTCGGTCGCGCCGTCCACCTCGAGGACGGTGCTGCCGTCGGTGCGGCAGATCATGGCCGCCCGGCCGGTCGGGTGCCGCCACAGCACGAGGAGCGCACCGTCCGGGCCGGCCACGAGCCGCCACGGCACCAGGCCGTCCGGGCAGCGGGGGCCGTCGAGGACGGCGGCGCGGAGGTCACTGCCGCGGCGGAGCCAGGCCACGCCGGGCGGGCCGTCGGTCAGCACCGCGACGTCGGGTCCGACCACGGCGAGGTCGACCGGCTGCCCGGGGCCGGCGTCGATGGTGGCGATCCGGTTCTGGGTCCAGAGGTCGGCGGTGATGATCTCGTCGTCCTGCGTGTGTGCGACGTACAGCCGCTGGGCCGCGTCGACGGCCAGGGAGATCGGGCGGCCCGGGTCGGCGGCCGGGAACGGCTCGGTGGTTCCGGAGGCGAGGTGCCGCCACACGTGCCCGGTGTCCGGACCGCGATTGACCAGCGCGTGTCCCCACTGGTCGAAGGCAAGACCGCAGCGTTCCGGCGGAGTCGGGGCCGGGGCCGCCGGCACGTCGTCGGGCCAGGTGAGCTGGATGCCGCCGGTGTCACCGGGGCCGGCGAAGACCGCGGTGCCGGTGTGCCGGCACCGGCTCCACTGGTCGACGTCGGTGAGGACGCTCAGGTCCCGCTCGGCGCTCATCAGCACTCGGACGGCGGGTAGGCCACGATGTGCCGGGTGGCGGGCGGGGGCGAGGCGGGCGCGGGATCGTCGGCGCCGGAGGTTCCGGCGGTCACCTCGAGGGCGCCGATCGCCGGCACCTCGAGCGGGCCGAGCTCCACGATGGACAGTGCGGTGGACTGGCCGGCCAGGCGCAGCGTGAGGCGGTCGATGTATTCGACGCCCTCGACCTGCCCGGCGACGGCCATCAGCTCGGCCGCCCGCACGGTCCGCCCGAGCGGCCAGCCCTGCCCGTCCGGCCCGTACGGGGGCAGGGGCGCCAGGTATTGCCGCAGGATCAGGTCGACCCAGCGCCGGACCGCGTCGATCTGGTAGCCGGGACGGGTGACGGCCCGGACGGCGAGGGTGAGGTTGCGGTAGGCGGGTGCGACGACCGCGATCCGGGTGGTGATCAGCCGGCGGGCGTCGAGGTAAAGAGCCACCCGGCGCAACAGTCCGGCGTCGGGCAGCGGCGCGTCCGGGTGCCGGGCGTCCTCGGTGGGGAAGACGACCACCGTGACCGCGCCGGCGACGGTCCGGCCGGGGTGCTCGGGGTCGGGGGTGGGCAGCGGCTCGGCCCGGCCCACTCCGGGCACCTCGAGGGTGAGGGCACGGAAGTCGTCGGGGGTGACCGCCCGGTCGCGCCGATGCACGGTCGCCGTCGCCTCGTCGAGCGCGGCGGAGAGGGTCTGGGCCTCGCCGCCGCCCCGCGCGGGCAGCGGGTTGCGCACCTTGACGCCACGGCCGTTCACGACCGCGGTGATCGCCTCGGCCGCGACGTTGCCGGCCGCCCCACCGCCGTACCGGTAGGACAGCACCCGGATTCGGTCGCCGATCTGCGGCCGGCGGGTGTTCGGGCCGCCGAAGTGGATGATGCCGGGCACGCTCTCCACCCGATAGTGCCGGTCGTTCTCGCGGCTGTGACTCAGTTCGCGGACCTCCTGCCAGGTCTGCCAGCCGCCGACCTCCTCGACCTCCAGCCGTACGGTCCCGGGAATGACGCCGGGCTTGGTCAGCGGGTAGCTCTGGCCGGCGTCGCCGGTTCCGGTGCCCAGCAGTTCCGCGGCCGTGACGGTGCGGGTCTGCTCGGCGTCGACGGCGTTGGCGCCGACCCAGCGCACCCGGGGCATCGGCGGCAGCGGCTGGTCGCCGGGCGGGAGCGGGCGGGTCGCCCGCAGCCACGCGACGACGTTTCGGGCGAGGTCGGCGGGCACGGTCGGCGGGTCGTCCTCGGCACCGCGGGTGGTGTCCGGCGCGGTGCGGTCCGGTGCCGGGAAGTCGGGCGGCAGTTCCAGCTGGACGACGCCGGTGCCGGTCAGACCGCGGGTGGTGTCGTGCAGCACGGTGACGTCGGTGAACTGGCCGGGGCCGGCCCAGAACTGCCACCGCATCCCGGGCGGGTCGGCGGCGAACGGGAGTCCGGGTTCGAGGCCGGGCCCCTGCAACTCATCGAGCGAGTCGTCGACCGCGATGCCGAGGAAGACCGACTGCCCGCCGAGCAGCCGCGGGTCGGTCTGCCGGATCCTGGTCAACGCCACCCACAGGGCGTGGTCGGCGGTGGCCTCGGCGTCGAGCGGGCCGCCGCCGTCCGGCTTGTCGGGCAGCACGGTGGTCTCGTAGGCGATCGAGCCCTGCACGTCGGCCGCGGTGGACGGCAGCTTGGCCCGCCGTAGCGCGTCGAGCAGACGTTGCCGCTCCTCGGGACTGGCCGCCGCCCCGGTGACCCGGACGACCTTGCCCGCGCCGGCAGCACCGATCGGCCAGACGTACACCTCGTCGGTGGTCTCGAATTCGACGCTGCCGGCGCGCAGGCCGGTGCGGGCGAGCAGCTGTGTCCCGGCCGGATCGGTGGTGCTCGCGGCGACCAGGGTGCCGGCCGGGACGGCAGGCCGTGGTTCCGCGCCGAGCAGGCTGAGGAAGGCGGACTTGGTGGCGTCCGGGATCTGGTTGAGCCGGAACAGCACGCTCTCGCCGAGGTAGGCGAACAGTTCGAGCAGGGCGATGCCGGGGTCGCTCTCGTTGTGGTCGGTCCACTCCGGAGCGTAGACGCGGATCCGGTCGATCAGCTCCCGCCGGAGGTCCTCGTACGACCGGTCGTCCAGGATGGGCCGGATCAGCGGCATCGCTCGGCACCTCCGGTCAGCGCAGGTAGAAGGGGAAGACGAGGTTGTCCGGACGCTGGTCGAGCAGCTGAACGTAGGAGATGTCGATCCAGACAAGTGCAGGATCGTCGCCAGCCGTCACCGCAACGTTCGTCAGCTGGATCCGCGGCTCCCACCGGGACAGCGCCTCGGTCACGTCCTCCTGGACGGCGGCCCGGGTGACCGCACTGTTCGGCGCCATCAGGTAGCGGCGCAGGCCGCAGCCGAAGGCCGGGAGCATGATGCGCTCCCCCGGTTCGGTGTCGAGGATGATGCCGATCGACTGCCGGACCAGGTCGAGACCGCTGACGAAGGCGAACGGTGCGACGGGGAACCGGAATCCGGTGCCGAGCCAGTCGGTCGTCATTCGCCGATGCTGCGCCGGACGGCGTCACCCGCCCGTCGCGGGCATCCGCAGCGGTGCGATCCGGAACGGCGCCCCGGGCACGCTGACCGCGCGGCCGGGCGGGCATCCGGGGTTGGTCCACCGGGCCACGCAGTGCATCCGGTAGGTCCAGCGGTGGTCCGGCTGCGCCACCTCGAGGATCGGCGCATCGGTCGGCAGAGATCCAAACCATTGATTTCGTACGGGATCAGGGCGCCGCCACGTCGGATATTCCCGCTCGCCGGCGATCCGGTGCAAATGCCAGACCGGGCTCACCGGCGTCCAGCCACCCGGGTCCACCAGCGCCTGCCGGACCCGGGTGGCTCCCCGGCGGCGCATGAGTCGCCGGTACCGCAGCCGCCGCGCCGGCGGGATGAAGGCCTCCGCGGACAGCAGGTCCAACAGATCGTCGGCGCTCAGCTCGCGGGCGGTGTCGGCCGCGATCCCGCGGGCGAGCCGGAGCAGGCGCGGACCGGGCACGACGTCGTACCGTTCGCGCCGGATCACCAGCCGCACCTCGACGTCGCGAACGTCGCCGGCCGGCGGAAACCCGGGCCCGGGGCCGACCAGCTCGGTCGCGACGGCGTAGAAGCGATCCTGGTTGGGCTGGAACGCGGTCGGGTGCGGCACCGGGAAGCGCCTCGATCGCGGCCCTCGCAGGTCGTCGGGAAGCGCCGGCACGAAGTAGCCCCACAGCTCCGGCGGGCCGAGCCCCGGGCCGGCCGGGACGGCCAGAAAGTCCGGCACCCAGAGCGGCTTGTCGTAGCGCACCACCACCGGCGCGCGCAGCCGGTAGACCGGCGGGCTCACAGCATGTTCCCCACGCCCGGCGAGTACGACGGTGACACCACCGACGTGGTGGCGATGATCGTGGTGGCCTGCAGCACCCCGCTGAAGGTGGCCATCGGCGCGGACACGCTGACCATCGGCGCCGTGACGGTCACCTGCACATTCCCGTTGACCTGCACCGCGGTTGCGGTCAGCGTGACCGAGCAGCCCAGCGCGTGCGACACGGTGAGCTGGGTCCGGTCCATGGTCACGTGGTGCCCGGCGGCGGTGCGCACCTCGGCGGAGCCGCCGGAGTCGTCCAGGACGACCCTGTTCCCGCCGCTGGTGGTCACGGTGATCTTCGCGCCGGCGGCGCCGTCGTCGAACTCGAGGCTGCTGCCTGAACGGGTCTTCAAAACCCGCAGGTCGTTCGCCTCGGTCGGCGATTCCGGCTGGCTGCGAGCCCCGTTCCAGGCACAACCGATGACGTACGGGCGGCGCAGGTTCCCGGCCTCGAACGCGACCACCACCTGGCTGTCCACCTCCGGCACGATCTGCAGACCCTGCTGGTTGTCGGCGTACGGCGAGCACAACGTCGCCCAGGCCCGCACATCCCGGTCGCCGTCCGCGCCGAGCCACGGAAAGCGCACCTCGACCCGGCCCAGCGAATCGGGGTCGACCAGGTCGGTGACGAGTGCGGGATAGACGCCGAAGTAGCCGGGTGCGCTGCCGTCGGCGGGCGTGGGCATGCTCATCGGCTCACCTCGTTGAGGCTGGGCCGCTCGGCCTCGAACCGGGTCCGGAAGCCCTGCGGCGGATCGAACAGGTGGCAGACCTTGGTGACGTAGTACCCCGACCCGTCGAACGGCGCCCCGACGTGCCGCAGCGTCAGCCGGCTCCCGACCACCATCTCGGGCGAACCGCGGGTGGTGCCGTGCACGGTGACGAACCGGCGGGCCCGGCGCAGCATCTCGGCCCGGGCCCAGGCGGTCGCCTCGTCGGCGGTGAGTGCCGCCTCGCGGACCCGGTAGCTGACCGCGTCGCCGAGCGCCTTGGCCACCAGGCGTGGCCCGGCCCGGCCGGCGGTGATCTCGGCGTCCGCGACGTCGGCCCCGGCCCGCTCCTCGATGGTCTTGCCCGAGGTCGCGTCGTAGCCGGTCACCACCACGCTGCTGCGCTGCTCGGCGAGGTCGGCGGTGAGCCGGGCGCTGAGCAGGTCGACGCCCTGGGTGAGGGTGAGCGCGGTGCCGGTCCGGTCGGTGCGCGAGCGGAAGTGCAGGGTGCGACCGGTCGCCCACAGCTCGGCCCGGATCAGGCGGGCCCGGTCGCGCAGGAAGGCCAGGTCGCTCTGGTTCCACTGCTGGACGACGTCGTAACGGGGCCCGTCGGCCTGCACGTCGGCGCTCAGCCCGTGCTCACCGGCCAGTTCGGCGGCGATGTCGGCGTCGGTGGCATCGACGTAGGTGCGCATCCGGCGGGTCATCCGTAGCCGCATCAGCGCGTCCTCGGCCAGCACCACCACGGTCGGCGGGTCACCGTCCCCGAAGACCGCCTCCAGTGCCGACACCTGCCCCTCGAAGACGTGCCGCTGGTTGCCCTCCGGCCCGATGGTCACCCGCACCGACCGTCCGAAGTCGACGGTCGCCCCGTCGAGGTGGTACATCGCGCCGGGCGGCCCGGTCGCGTGCCCGCCGACCGCGATGAACTCGGCCTGCATCCGTTTCAGCCCGTCGACGCCCTCGGTGACCTCGAGCCGGGCGCAGTCGCGGGCCAGCGGCCGGATCAGTTCCCCGTCGACGGTGAAGACCGGCGCCACCGCGGAGAACATCGGCTCAGTCATCGAATGCCTCGGCGGCGAGCCGGGCGGCCAGGTCCCGTGCTCGTTGGATCTCGTCGCGGACGTGCTCGGCGAGCTGGGCCCGGTGGGCCGGATCCGGGCCGGGTGGCGCGGACGGGGCGCCGGCCGCCGCGGTGACGTCGGAGTGCACCTCCGAGATGTGCACGCTCATGGCGCCAGCGTCGCCCGCCGGCCGTCACCGCGTCGTCGCCGGTGAAACCGAGAACGGCCCGCCTCACCGTGTCGTCGCCGGTGAAACCGAGAACGGCCCGCCTCACCGGGTCGTCGCCGGTGGCACCCAGGACGGCCCGGTGACCGGCATCGGCGGGGGCGCACCGCACGACGGCGCCCGGCCGGCGATGGCGCGCAGCGGGACGGACCGGCCGTAGGTGAGCGAGCGCGGATCGACTCCGGTCGGCGCGGTCGCAGCGGCCGCTGCGGTCGCCGGCAGGGCGAACGCCGACCGGGCGGCCTGTGCCTCGGCGGCGGCCCGCTGGGCGACGATCTGGGCCGCGGCGGCCGCGATCCCGCCCGCCGCCGCGAGCGCGAACCCGGCGGCCCGCTGGGCGTCCCGCCCGGCCGTGGCGACGTCACCGGCCGCGGCCCGCACCGCACCGCTCGCGTCGGTCACCGCCGCACCGGCCGCGGTGAGCCCGAGCGCGGCGGCGAGCCGGCCCGGGTCGCTGTTGGCCCCGGCCGAGGTGAAGCCGGACGCGGTGCCGACGGCGCTGGTGGCCGCGGCCAGCTCCGGGCCGACGGTGATCGGGGCACCCTCGGGCAGGGTCAGCGGATCGTCCTGTCCGCCCATCAGCGAGCGCCAGGCCGCCGGATTGGCTCCGATCCGGGCGGCGAGTTGAGCGGCACTCTCCGAGTTACGGGCCACCTCGACCTTGCGTACCGAAGAGGTACCGGACGTGCCCGGTCCGGCCGGCGCGCCGGCCGCCTGGGCCGGATCGGTGCCGTCGTCCGCGTCCCGCCCGGCCGGACCCTTGCGGGCCTGCTCGATCCGCTGGTCGATGCCCTGCATGGTGACGGTGAGCTTGGCCCGCGCGGGGGTGCTGTCCGGCGGGAGGAAGTAGGTGAGGTCCTCGCTGAGCGAGGTCACCGCACCGGAGAAGCGCAGGGTGCCGAACACGAACAGGACAGCCGGCGGCGCGGCTTTGGTGCCGTTGGCCGGCGCCTCGACGAACTGGCGCACCTGCTGGGTGAGGGTCCGGACGTCGACCGCGGTCCGGGCGTCGCCCATCTCGGTGGTGTCGAACTCCAGGTCGAAACTCAGCGACGCCTTGCCGACCCCGGTGTGCTGCCGGTTCTCGCTGCCGGCCGTCTTGCCGCCGACGTCGAGGCTGCCGGTGTGCTGCAGCCGCAGGGTGGCCGGATTGAACGGGACGATGATCGGGGCGCCGTCGGTCTCCCGGGTGCTGTTCTCGCCGGCCTTGCCGCCGGGGCTGGTCTTGAGCCGGAACAGGTGGGCCCGGCCTTCCGGAATGGCGGCGGCGGTCATCTGCGAGCCTCTCCGGGCGAATCGAGGTGCAGTCCCTCGTGGGCGATGTGCAGCTCCTCCACGGCGACCTCGCCGGTGCGCGCGTCGAGGGTCGGACCGGAGATCTTCACCGGCAGGCCGCGTTCGAATTGCCAGACCGCCATGGCCTCCTCGCCGAACGGCGGCATGACGGTGATGACGCCGTCGTAGCGCCGGACCGGCCGCGCGCCGGCGATGGTCTCCCGGAACCAGTCCCACAGCTCGGTGCCGGCCTGGCCGTTGCGGGTCGGCGCGAACATGCCGCGTTTGAGCACGATCGGCACCAGCTTCACCCGGCCGGGCAAGCGGGTGACCCGGTCGTTCACCCCACCCTGGAGGATCTCGTGCAGGTCGGCGTCGAGGCTCAGCCCGGAGCACTCGGAGAAGCCGCCGTCGCCGAGGGCCGCGCCACCGCCGACGGCGTTCAGCGCGACGTGAAAACTGAAGGCGCGCAACAGTTCGGTCATCGGGCCTCCTCGGCGACGCTCACGCTGCCGTTGGCGGCCAGGGCGAAGCGCAGCAGGATGTACTCGATCGGTTCGCTGGGGTTCACCCCGACCTCGATGACCAGCCGGCCCTGTTCCACCGTGCGAAGCGGATTCAGCGTGTCGTCGCAGTGCACGAAGAACGCCTCCGCCTCGGACGTACCGTTCAGTGCCCCGGCCCGGAACAGCTCGGCCAGCAGCGCCGTCACCTGCAGCCGCAGGGAGGTCCGCAGGGCGGTGGTGTTCGCGTCGAACAGCGCGGTCTCCAGCCGGCGGGTAACGGCGAGCCGCACCCAGGTCATCAGGCGGCGCACGCTCAGCTGCCGATAGGCCGGATCGGACGACAGGGTACGGGCGCCGAGCAGCCGTACGCCGTCCCGCTCCGGCCGGAACGCGTTGATCCCGGCCCGGTGCAGGACGCCGTGCAACTCCTCGGTCAGCACGTCGGCCACCCCGATCGCGTCGGCGGCGAGCTCGTTGGCCGGGCCGGTGGCCACCCCGGACCGCAGTTCCCGGGCGGCGATGATGCCCGCCGCGAACGGCGACGGCGGCGCGATCACGCTGGTGCCGTCGGCCCGGACCAGCCGTAGCCACGGGTGGTAGGCCGCGACCCGGTCGCTGTCGAAGGCCGCCCGCCAGGTGAGGATCTGGGTGCCGCGCAGGTGCGGCGGCACGTCGAGCAGGGCGATGGCCGGCCGGTCCGGGCCGGTCCGGGCGACCAGCCCGCGCTGGCGGGCGAGGATCTCGGTGTCGTCGTCCAGCACTCCGGGCCGCGCGGGCGGCGGCGGTTCGGGCGTCGCCGGATCCGGTGGGGTGCAGGGCGCGAACCGGGGGCGGTACCGGTGCGTGGGCGAGGTCGGCTCCACCGTCGGCGCGGGGGCCGGATCCGGCGCGTGCAGGAGGTCGGGCACCACGAGCAGGCCGAGCTCGCCGGCCAGCTCGTCCAGCGCGTCGACGCCGTACCGCACGGCGGGCGGGTCGTCGGGATCCGGCTCGGGCGGCGGATATCCGCCCGCGCTCACGACGTCGAAGAACGAGCCGCCGGTGATCTGCTCGTACCGGTCGCGGCCGGCCGCCTCGACGCCGGTCAGCGCCGGCGACAGGTCCGGGGTGGCCGGTTCGAGCCGGCCGGCCCAGGTGCCGGCCGGCCGCACCACCAGGGACTGCTCCGTCAGGATCGTGGCCATCCAGCGCGGATGCTCCGGGCTGAGGCCGAGGCCGTCGTGCCGTTCGGTCGGCGGCCCGTCCGGATCGGCCGACGAGACGGTGACCGAGGCGGTGATCACCTCCGCGGTGGAGGCTTCCGCCGGGATCGGCCGGTCGAGGGTCAGCACCGGATCGTGGCCGGTCACCCAGCGCAGGACCGGGTTCGCACCGATCCGCAGCAGTGAGCCGACCGGCACGGCGACACCGGCCGGCGGCGTGCTGACGCCCGCCGCGGCGACCGGGAACCGGCCGGTCACCACCAGATCGGCCCGTACGGTCAGCCGGTTGCCCCAGCTGCCCTCGTCGCGGGCGGCGAGCCGGACCGGCCCGCCGCCGAAGGTCAGCTCCGGCCCGAACCGCAGCACCGTGACCGCCGAGTCGTCCACGGCCCGTGGGGCCACCCGGACGATCCACGCCCGCGCGCCGCCCTGCCGGAAGAACGCCGCCACCGCGTCGGCGAGCCGCCCCGGATATCCGGGTGCCTGCGCCCCGAACCGCCGGACGTACTCGGCCCAGGTCTGCACGGCGACCGGCTCGTTCACCGGGCCGCGCGGCGCGATCCCGACGATGCCGGCGACGTCGAGCCGGATCGGCTGACCGGGCGGCGGCCCGGACGCGACCGGCGCCGGATAGACGCCGGGCGCGCCGAGCTGGACGACGGTCATCGGCCTACAGGCTCTCGAAGTCGACGCGCTCGGCCACCAGGTGCAGTTCCTCCATCGCCACCTCGCCGCCGCCCTTGCCGGCCAGGGTCGGGCCCACCCACTTCTTCGGCTGGGCGAACTTCAGGGTCCACGCGCAGACCGGGGCGCCGGCCTCGTCGTGCAGGATCACCTGGACCGTACGGGGATCGAAGCGCCCTTCCCGGGTCGCCTGCAGCCACTCGAACAGCCGCAGGTCGCCGATCACTCCGCGCTTGAGTGTCACGTCGTCGGTGGAGTTGGTGTTGGCGACCTTGCGGACGTGGTTCTCCTTGTCGTTGCCGTTGCGGTACTCGGCGAACTTGACCTCGTTGCCCAGCCCGCTGACGTCGGAGAAACCGCCGGCGATGGTCTCCTCCCCGCCGGCCTGACCGAGCTTCACCATGAACTTGAATGCGCTGTACGGGTTGTCCCTGGTAGCCATGTGTCGTCACTCCTCAGCTGCGCTGCGCGTCCGCGGTCCACTGGCCGATCCGGAAGATCACGAACTCGGCGGGGTAGGTCGGCGCCACCCCGACCAGGCAGATCAGCCGGCCGTTGTCGAGATCGTTCTGGCTCATCGTGGACCGGTCGCAACGCACGAAGTACGCCTCCTCCGGCCGGCTGCCCAGCAGCGCGCCGTCCCGCCAATGGATGAACAGGAAGTCCTCCACCGAACGCCGGATCGACGTCCACAGCCGCTCGTTGTTGGGCTCGAACACCGCCCACTGGGTGGCCTTCTCGATCGAGTGCTCGAGGAAGATGAACAGCCGCCGGACGTTGACGTACTTCCACTCCGGGTCGGAGCTGAGCGTGCGCGCACCCCAGACCCGGTTGCCGCGGCCGGGGAACAACCGCAGCGCGTTGATGCCCTCCGGGTTGAGGGTGGACTGCCGGTCGAAGGTCACGTTGGTCTCGATCTTCCGGATCCCGCGGATCACCTCGTTGGCCGGCGCCTTGTAGACCCCGCGTTCGATGTCGCTGCGCGCGTAGATGCCGGTCACGAACCCGGACGGGGGCAGCCGCAGGACCGGTGGCGGCGAGCCGGCGTCCGGTACGACGGTGGGATCGATGATCTCGACCCACGGGTAGTAGAGCGCGGCGTACTTCGAGTCGAACTGGGCCCGGAACTGCCGCACGTCGGAGATCGAGCTGTCCGGCGGCGGGTCCACCACCGCGATCCGGTATCGCTGCCGCTCGGCGTGCTCGATCAGCAGGCCGACCGCGGTCATGTCCGCGCCGAACCGCACCGAGTCCGGCATCGCCACGATCGCGACGTCGTCGATGTCGGTGAGCGCGTTCAGCCCGGTGGCGCCCTTGCGGGGATCGTCCGGGTCGGCCTGCTCGCCGGCGAAGTCACCGACGGCGAGGTCCGCGCCGTCGCTGCCGCCCACGGACAGGAAGCCCTGGCTGTCGTCATCGAGCAGATCGGCCAGCAGGGTGGCGGCGGCCGCGATCGGGCCGGGTGCGTTCGGGTCGACCGGGTCGTCCGGGTCCGGGATCGGCAGGCGCAGCCACACCAGGGCCAGGTCGTCGGCGGCGTCCTTGAGCCCGAGTGCCCGGGTCACCGCCCGCGGATGGTCCGGGTGGACCGCCAGTTCGGTGTAGACGTCGGATCGGCCGGCCCAGGTGACCACGACCTGCAGCTGGAGGAGGTACGCCCTGGTGTCGTCGCCGATCTCCACCGCGCCGTCGTCGTCGGTCAGCCGCAGGTCGTCACCGATGCGCTGGACGAGCCGGACGTCGTCCGGGTCGGGCGGTCCGGTCGGGATCGCCTCCTCGTCCGACACCTGCACCAGGTCGAACGGCCGTACCGTGCTGAGCCGGAGGAACGCGCCGTCGCCATCCCGGACGACGACGTTGCGGCCCCGCCGTACGGTCACCTCGATCTTGATGTCTCGCCCGGCCGACCCGGGCCAGCGGGCCTGCCAGGCCGGGCGGGGCGGTGGTACGGCGCCCGGCCCGCCCGCCGGTTCGGGCCCGACCGGCCGCCGCGCGAAGCAGGCGTCGAAATCCTCGTCGTCGATCGCCCCGTCGGCGGCGCGCGGGAAGTTGAACACCCGCGACACGTACAGCCGGCGGCCGCCGTTGGCGAAGTACGCCCGGGCCGCGAAGGCCAGGTAGTTGGTGCCGTCCTTGACCGGCCCCAGGCCACCGAAGGCGCGCTCGTACTCGCCGTAGCTGGTGATCAGGGGCGGCGGCTGAACGACGTACTCGTCGGCGTTGAACCGATAGGAGATCGGCCCGTACCGGGTCAGGCCGGCCATGCCCAGCGTGCTGGTGGCCACGCCTTCGATGGACCTCGCCCGGAAGCTGGTCTCCTCCACGTAGACGGCTGGGGTCAGATACTCGGGCACGCTCGGCCTCCTCGGCTCACTGCGGGTCGAATTCCAGGGTGTTGATCTCCGATGCCGGCCGGCCGACGGCCAGCCGGATGCGGTGCACGGTCTGCCCGGCCACGAACGTGGCCGGCGGCCGGACCCCGCGCAGGAGCGGGTTGTCGAGCTCGGCGTCGGCCGCCGGGTTCGAGGAGCGGGCCACCTTCTCCAGCGGCAGGCTGTCGAACCGGTGCGCGGCCTGCGCCACCGGCTCGATCGCCGGGTCGGCCAGCACGACCAGATCGAGGTCGAGCCGGCCCACCGCGATCTGCCGCGGGCCGGCCACGACGAGCAGGAACTCGCCACGCTCGTCGGCGGACGTGTGCACGTCCGGCTGCCCGGGCTCGCTCGCGACGATCCGGGCCCACGGCACCGGTAGGCCGGCCCGGACGATCCGGCCCCGGGCGGCCGTCGCGGCCGGCGGGATCGGCGCCGCGACCCCGGGCATCAGCCAGGGCCGGAACACCCGGCTGAAGACCGGCAGGTCGGTGCCGGTGCGCTCGATCGCGGTGATTTCCTTCAGGGTCCACAGCGGAATCTCGAAGCGGCGCGGCGCGAACCGCCGGCGGCGATCCCAGAGCCGGATCCGGGCCGGGGAGACGACCTGCGGGCCGTACCGCAGCCGGAACCGCCCGCCGAGACTCGGTTCGAGCGGCCGGCCCGGTGGCACCGGCTCGTACGGATCGGCCCGCCGCCGGCCGTAGTCCTGCTCGCGCTCCACGATCAGCTCGGCCGAGCCGATCCGCCGGCCGGTGAGCGTGTCGAACGGCTCAACGCCCAGCGCCAGCCGGTGCAGGATGGTGACCGGGGTGTCGGTGCCGGAGACGTTCATAGCCCGGCACCCACGCTGCTGACCGGCGCGGCGGTCGGCTGCCGGGCTCCCGAGATCATGATCACCCGGGCCACGTACGGCAGGCACAGCCGGTATTTGGTGATGAGCGCCTGGAACGCCTCGGACATGGTGTCGAGGCTGAGATTGTCGGTGACGATCTGGACGGCCTCGCCCGGGGTCCACTCACCGTCGGTGTGCAGCATCGGCCCGGTCAGGATCGGTTCGCTCTCCAGCAGGCGGGCGGTCAGGCCCAGCCAGGCCAGCTCGAACTCGACGTTGTTGTCGAACGCGAACACCAGGATGTGCATCCGCAGCGGCAGATGCGGTACGCCGTCGGCGGTGCTCACCGCCGACCAGCCCGCCCGGGTCTCACCGTCCACCGACACGCGATAGCAGTACAGCGCGACCGCGGGGATCTGGATGTTCGCGTTGGGCGTGCCCACCTTGTCGAGGTCGTCGCTGGTGACCAGTTGGACGGCCGGCCGGCGCTGGCCGCCGGGCAGCACCTCCCCGATCCGCCGGTCGAGCAGCTCGACGAGGCTGCGCGCGACGGAGGCGAGAGCTTGGTAACCGGCCATGCCCGGAAGCATCCGGCCGCGCCGTCACCGGCTCGTCGCCGCTGATCGGCCTGGCGACGCGCCCGCGACGCGCCGGTGACATCGGCTGCGGAGACTGCGCCACAACCACGTACCGGGAGGATCGATGAGGAAGTCCGTCTACGAGCAGGAGCCCGAGAATCGCCCGCGGACCCGGCCGCCTGGTCACTCCGACGAGGGGAACGGCCGGGACCAGGAGCACCACGACCGGCCGGACGACGACTACCGCGACGAGCGGGGCCAGGGCCGGCGCCGGCGCGACCGCGACCTGACCGCGCTGGACAAGCAGCGCTGCGAGTTCGAGGGCAACAAGAAGGAGTCCGACTACTACGCGGGCATCGAGAAGGCCCTCACCGAACGCAGCAAGCAGTTCGACGACACGCTGGTGTTGTACGAGAACAACCGGACGGCCGCCGAGCCGGCCCTGAAGACCGCCCGCAACGCGATCGAGGACCTGCTCAAGAAGCTGCGCTGCATCAGCGGCTGCGACCGGGAACTGCTGGACGCCGCCTGGAACGAGGTTCTGGTCCGGGTCGAGAAGTGCTCGGCCGCGAACGGCGGCCCGTGCCTGGACGACGACTGCGAGTTCGACGACGACGTGTGCGACGTGGACCTCGCCGAACTGCGGTCCCGCGAGGCCACCTACACCGCCCGGGTCGTCGCGGCGGAGGCGAAGTTCGACGAACTCATCAAGGAACCGGCGCTGCTGACGGCCCGGATCGTCGCGCTCACCGCCGAGGTCGCCGCGGTAGCCAAGGATCTGGCGGCCGACCCGCCGGCCGACCCGGAGCTGACCTACATCAAGGCGCTGGTGGCCGAATATCACGCGGAGAGGGACCAGATCTGGGCGGGCTTCGCCTACCCGAACGCGTACGAGGACTGCCTGCGCACCTGCCAGCGCTGCTCCATCCGGGGCCGCCGGGTGCTGACACGCATCGTCGGCGAGATCGCGGTCCAGCAGTGCAAGGCGGCGAAACGCCTGGCCCGGTGCATCGCCCTGAAGGCGCACCTGGCGACGGAGACCAAGAAGGAGGCGGAC
This sequence comes from Paractinoplanes toevensis, assembly GCF_018332695.1. Lineage (GTDB taxonomy): Bacteria > Actinomycetota > Actinomycetes > Mycobacteriales > Micromonosporaceae > Actinoplanes > Actinoplanes toevensis. Next base: position 123,908 of record NZ_BOQN01000076.1, on the reverse strand, counting down.
GAGCTCCGCGAGCGCGACGAGTGGCGCAAGAAGCAGGAGGAGAGCGCGCCCTGAGCCGGCCGGGCCCGGCGTCACATGGTCAGGACGATCCGCCGGCGCCGGGCCGACTCGGCAAGCTCGGCCCGGTCCGCCGCCGACAGCGGATTGTCGCCGACGTCAAGCTCCTCGAGCCGGCCCAGCACGGGCGAGCGCAACAGCGCCTCGACACCGGCCCGCGACAGATGGTTGCGCCCCACGACCAGGGTACGAATCGGCGCGACCCAGGAGGCCTCGGCCAGCCGCCGGGCCCCGCCGTCGCCCAGGATGTTGCCGTAGAGGTCGAGCCGCACCAGCCCGGGAAACGGAACGCCGGGCGGCGGGCCGGCCAGGCCACCGGCTTCGAGCCCGACGCCGGCCATCTCCAGAACGGTGAGCCGCGGGTGCCGCCCCGACCGCAGCAGCACATCGAGGGCCCCCGCGCCGAGCGCGGTTCCCCGCACGGCCAGGGTTCGCAGCCCACCCAGGTTCGGCGACTCGGCAAAGGCCCACCAGGCCTCATCGGACACGTCCGACGAGAGAATCCGCAGACAAACCAGATCCTTCAGGTACGGCGACCCGGCGACCGCCAGCAGATCCCCACTGCCCCGCTCCTCCCGCCGATAGATCTCGAGCGTCCGAACGAGCACCGCGAGATCAGCCAGCCCGCCCCCGTCGAACAGCCACCCCGACGCGGTGGTCTCGGTGCGCGCCGCATCGCTCCACGACTCCAGCAAACCCCGAACCCGCCGCAGCTCCCGGCTGCGCTCGGGCCCGTGCGGCCAGCCCGCGAAAACGCCACAGATCGCGGCGAAGCCGTCCCGGTCAGGGCGATGCAGGTGCGGTTCGAGCCGGACCGCCAGACTCGCATCCCGCGGGTTGCTCACGGCGAGATCCGCTCGTCCCGCGCCGCTGGACCGTCGAAATAGTCGACCGTCTCACCAAGCTCACCGGCCAGCCGGTGGGCCAGCTCGCGGCCGTGCGCGTAGAAGGCGAGCTCGGCATCTCGATCGGCGAATCCCGAGGCGAGTGGATCGTCGCGATCGAGGGTGTCGTCGTATTCGTCGGCCCAGGCCAGCAGTTCCTCCGCCAGCGCGGCCGAGATCGGCAGGGTGGCCGGGTCGATGTTCGTCGGTCCGGCGCCGCCGCGCAGCCAGAGCGGAAAGCAGTCATAGTCGGTCATCACCCGGATGACCCCCTGGTCAACTCCCAACAGGATTCGCCCCCACGATGAAACCGTTGACGGCCACGGTGACCGTGACCCTATAGGTCTGGCCCTCGAACACGACCTCGTAGACGGGCCTCGGCCTCGTCCGGCCGGTGGTACCGACCACCTGCCCCGAGACGACCGCCTCGAACACCAGCCTGCCGACCTTGTCCGCCGGGACACCGACGTTCGCGAAGTCCTGGGCATGCCGCTCCAGAATGTGCTGCAGGCCGGCTCGGCTATTGCCCTTCTCAAGGAAGATGATCTTCCCGGAGGGGTCCTTGCCGATCTCGAGAATGTCCTCCGGATTGTGCTTGACACCGTTCCGCGCCAGTTCGTCGATGAGGTCCTGGCGGTTGAGGAGATGACTGCTGCCCGGTCCCTGACCCGGTCCGTCCAGGATCGCGCTGAGCGCGGCGAACTCGGCCTCGGACAGGTCCTTGCGGACCGTGCCGTCCGGCTCGAGGTAACCGCCTGCGTCGACCTCGTCGATCAGGCGCTGGTAGGCCGCCGCGTCCAGGGTCGTTCTCAGCTCGAACATGCGCTCGGTGGCCAGCCGCTCGCGGGTCTGGGTCGGGAGTTCCGGGACGTCGGTCAGAGCTACGTCGAACGGGTCGCTCGCGTCGTAACCCTTCACCTTGGACCGGAACTGGGCGTCGGCGTCGCCGGTGAAGCGGTGCAACGGCTCGATGGTGGTGACCCGGCCGAAGATGCGGCCACGGTCCGGCACCAGGGTGGGGTTGCGGAACAGCGCGAACTTCGCCAGCGGCGGGGCCTCCAGGTTGGCGTCCACGTCGAACTTCTGCGGGTTGAAGCGGATCTGCTGCTTCGGCGGGCCCTTGAAGCCGGTGGCCAGGCTGCCGATGTAATCGAGCTGACCGACCTCGCCGCCGAGGTCGACGCCGGGATTCGCGCTGCGCTGCTGGCCAACGAAGAGAAGCAGGCGGGTGCGGGCCGGCGGCCACAGCAGGGCGAGGATCCGGTTAACCTGCAGGATGGCCTGCCGCCACTCCTCGCGCCACAGCTCGGTGCCGGTCACGTGGACCCGCTCCATGATCTCGTCGACGGTCTCGGTAGAGCCGGTCTTTCGCGCGTACCAGGCGGCTATTTCGCGGTTGAGGGTGTCGATCTCCGTGGCGATGCCGCCCAGCACCTCGGCATGATAGGCGTCGGCGGCCTTGCCGGTGTCGCCCTCGCGCAGATCCCGGAACTGCTCCTTGTAGGTCTTCCCGGCCGCCTTGAGGCGCTTCAGCCACACGTCGCGCTTGATCTCGAGATCGAAGCCACGGAACTCCGGCTCCAGGTCGGGATGCTTGGTGCGGATGACGATGCTCCAGCTGTCCAGCCGGTTGTAGAGGCGCCGGAAGGCTTCGAGGATCGGCGCGTCGTCCGGGCGCATCAGGGTCTTCGGATCCTTGTCCGGGTCGAGTCCCAGGTTGCGCCGCCGGTTGCCGAAGCGGCTGATCATGTCGTCTTCGAGGGGCTTGCAGACGTCCGGCGGCAGTAAGCCCTTCGCGCACCGGTCGAGCAACTCCTCCTCGGACAGGTTGTCGATGTCACCGGCATTGCCGTGCGCGACCACCCGGGCCATGTCCGCGAAGTTCATCGTGCCGTCGTGCGGTGGCAGGCCGGCGATCCAGGCGAGGCAGTTGCCGGCCAGGTTGTTACAGAGACACTCGACGTTGGCGGCCATGTGCCACGGCATCAGGATGTCGAGCGGGCCCGTCTCGTCGTGCTCCTGCGCGGCCCAGTCGAACGCCGCGTCGTGCTCGCGGCAGCCGTTGTGCGTACCCCCGACCGTGAAGATGGTGTATTCCCAGACGTCGCCGGTCGCCGGATCGGTGACCCGGTGGGTCCGGGGTTCGGAGCAGGCGTTGCAGTTCTTCCCGCAGGCCCCGCGGCACTTCGCGCGGCTGGCCCGGCGCGGATCGACCGGATAGACCTCGAGCGGTCCGGGCAGCCGGGGGCCGGGGCCGAAGTCGCCGGTCCAATCCCACCGGCCGCCGCGCCGGGACGGGAGCAGGTTCCGGGTCCGGAGGAAATCACACAGCTTGTCGATGATCGGGCAGTCGTCCCGGAACCCACCCCGGCTCAGCGCCAGCCCGATCTCCTGAAACGGCTTGTCCAGCCGTTCCGGCGGGTGCAGCTTCGGGGTGATTCGCGGCCGGTGGGTGAGGCCGACGTCGATCCCGAGGTCGAGGCCGAACGTGGTGCCGAGATCCCCGTGCCAGGCGTACGGCTCCCAGTACAGCCGGCAGATCTTCTTGCCGAACAGGTCGAGCTGCCCGTACGCGCCGAGGAACAGGTCGGCGCCGATGCCCAGGTCGACCCGCTCCTGCTGGTCCAGGGTGATGCCGTGCCCCCAGCCGCCGCCGAGTTTGCCGCCGGCGGTGAACTTGCCGCCGACGATCCCGCGCAGCAGACCGGCCGCGCCACCCTCGAGCGCGACGAGTGGCACGGTGATCGGCACCGGGATTCCCTCGATCGGCACGATCACGGTGAGTTCGAGCTCGCCCCGCAGGCCGGCCCGGACCTCGGCGCCCAACGATCCGGCGACGGCGGCCGAGATGGTGCCGCTGGTGCTCGACTCGCCCAGTGGATCGACCACGATGCGTACGCCGGTGAGGCAGACCGGACCCAGTTGCAGTTCCACCTTCGGCTCGATAGCGCCGGTGACGCCGATGCTCCCGTCCAGCGAGACCGGGCCGAAGGACAGCGACGCGACCGGGACCATCAGATCCCCGCTGATCGGCGGTAGATCGAACCCGGTGGTGAACGGGCCGAGGCAGAGGTCCGGCGGGGTGATCACGAGGCCGCCGTCGCCCAGCGAGACCACGTCACCGATCGCCCCGGCAACCGAGTCCCAGGCGGCTTGGCCGGCGCCCGCGACGGCGTCGGCGGCGCTCACGGCGGCGTCGCCGACCGCACTCGCCGCATCCACGACGCCCTCGCCCACCGCACTCGCCGCATCCACGACGCCCTCGCCCACCGCACTCGCCGCATCCGCGATCCCGCCGCCGACCGCGCTCGCCGCATCGGCGATGTCGTCCAGGCTTGGCAGCCGCTGCACCGCTTCCGGCGCCGGTCCGCCGCCCTGCTGCACGGTGTGGGTCAGCTCGTGGGCCATCAGCGGAACGTCGAGGTCGCTCTGCCCGGCCCCGAGGAAGATGTGATTCCCGTGGGTGAAGGCCTTGGCGCCGATGTCCCGGGCGGCGCTGTTACTGGCCTCGTCGGCATGCACCCGTACGCCGGAAAGGTCCTGCCCCAGCATCGGTTCCACCGCCGCGAGCACGTGCCCGGCGACCGGCCGCCCAGCCGGCGGCGCGTCGACCAGGTGGCCGAGCGCGTGCCCGCCCGGAGTTCCGGCCGCCGCCTGCGGTGCCCTCCGGACCGGCACCCGGCCGCCACCGCCCACCGCCGACGCCACATCGGCCGCCTGCCGCTCGTACGGATCGTCCAGCGGCCCCACCGTGACCGGATGGCGCTGCACCCCGTACTGCTGAAGGTCGCGTTCGATGCCGGCCTGCTTCTCCTCCGGGCCGCATCCGCAGGTCGATCCGATGCCGCAGCGCTGCACCCAGGCGGGCCAGTGGGCGCCGGCGGCCTTCCGCGCGGCCGGCTCCCGGGGAGCGGCGTCCCGCACCTCGGTGCCGGGACGCCTGACGGCACCCGCGAAGCCGGAGCTCATCGCCCACCTCCGCAGCCGGGACCGGGACCTGCCCAGCGTCCCGGCGGCACCGTCACGGGACCGTCACCGGCGTGATCCTTCTCAGCCGCCCCGGTTTGCTGGACGATGCGGTAATGGCAACGCTGCGGTCGGTCAACGTCGGTCTGCCCAAGGACGTGCTCTGGCAGGGCCGGACGGTCCACACCGGCATCTGGAAGGCACCCGTCGAGGGGCCGGCCACGGTCCGGCGTCTCAACATCGACGGCGACGGCCAGGGTGACCTCGGCGGTCACGGCGGCGAGCAGCGGGCCGTCTTCGTCTACCAGCTCGACTCGTACCGGTACTGGCAGGAGTTCCTCGGCCGGGACGACTTCACGCCCGGCCAGTTCGGCGAGAACTTCACCGTCGAGGGCCTGCCGGACGACGAGGTCTGCATCGGCGACCGCTACCGCATCGGCACCGCGGAGTTCGAGGTGACCCAGCCGCGGGTCACCTGCTACCGGGTCGGCATCCGGATGGACGATCCGCGGATGCCGGCGCTGCTGGTGCAGCACCGCCGCCCCGGCTTCTACTTCCGGGTGCTGCGCGAGGGCGAGGTGCGGGCCGGCGACGACATCGTCAAGGTCGCCGACGGCCCGGAACGGATGACCGTGGCCGAGGTGGACGGCCTGCTCTACCGGCCCGGACACCCGCGCGAGCGGATCGAGCGCGCACTGCACATCCCCGCGCTCAGCCCCGGTTGGCAGGGCTCGTTCCGGGCGATGCTGGCCGAGCCGTCGTCGGCGAGCGGCAACGCCGGCCTGATCGCCGCCGGGCCGCCGCCGGCCTGGCCCGGCTTCCGCCCACTCCGGGTCACGGCCATCGAACCGGAGAGCAAAACCATCGCGTCGGTCCGGCTGGCCGATCCGGCGGGCCGGCCACTGCCGGCCGCGCTTCCCGGCCAATTCCTGACCGTACGGCTACCGCAGGCACTCACCCGCAGCTACTCGTTGTCCGGCCGCCCGGGCGACGCGGAGTACCGGATCAGCGTCAAGCAGGAACCGCACGGCGCGGCCAGCACCTACCTGCACACCCAGGTCCACCCGGGCGACCTGGTCGACGTAGCCGCGCCGCGCGGCTCGTTCGTGCTGCGGCCGGCGCCGACCCCGGTGCTGCTGATCAGCGGCGGCGTCGGGGCGACTCCGGTGCTGGCCATGCTGCACGCGCTGGCCGAGGAGAAGCCGGCCCGCGAGGTGTGGTGGCTGCAGGCGGCCCGCGACGGCGCCGACCGCCCGTTCGCCTCCGAGACCGCGACGCTGCTGGCCGGCCTGCCGCACGCCCACTCCCACATCCGGTTCAGCCGCCCCGATCCGGCCGACCGGCTCGGCACCGACTACGACGGCACCGGCCATTTCTCGGCGGACCTGTTCCGTACGCTCGAATTGCCGCACGAAGCCGACGCGTACCTCTGCGGCCCGCCCGCCTTCCTCGCCGCGGTGACCGCGGCCCTGATCGAGGCCGGCCTGCCGGCCGAGCGCATCCACGCCGAGATCTTCGGCGCCCGGCCCGGCCTGACCCCCGGCATTGCCGCGGCCCCGGCCCGCCCACCGCATCCCCCCGCGGGTGTCCCCGGCACCGGCCCGGCCGTGTCGTTCGCCCGCAGCGGCCTGACCGTCCCGTGGCCGGCCGACTGCGCCGGCCTGCTCGACCTGGCCGAGGCGTGCGACGTGCCGGCCCGCTGGTCCTGCCGCACCGGGGTGTGCCACAACTGCGAGTCCGGCCTGCTGTCCGGCGAGGTCACCTACGACCCGGAGCCGATCGACCCACCCGCCGAGGGCAACGTGCTGATCTGCTGCGCGCGCCCCCGCACGGCCGTCACCCTCGACCTCTGAGTGTCATGGCCCTTCCGCGACCTTCCGCCGCCCGGAACGGGCCGAAGATCACTACGTGGTGAGCTCTTGCCGGTCGCGTAGTGATGCGCGGCAGTTCGGTGGAGTCCAGGTCAGTGCGAAAGCCGACGATAGCTCCTGCGCCTTGGCGGTGAACGCATCGGCCTCCTCGGTGAAGTCGGTGGACTCGGCCTTGGCCAGCAACGCCCGGACCCGGTCCAGCATCCGCTGATCGAGGTCGGCCGGTGCGGACGCCTGGGCCGGCCGTGCGTCACCGGGCACCGGACCGACCACCTCGATCGCCGGCAAGGTGGCGAGCAGGCGAAGCACCTCGATCAGCAGGGTGATCACCGTGCCCCGATCGACGCCCTGCCGGTCACCCCAGGCTGTTACATAGTGGTCGTCGTGCTCCCACCACACCTCGGCCGGCTGCCAGCCACGCCGCCACGCCTGCTCGACGTCGTGCAGCAGCCGGGCCAGGAGAACACGGTTGACGACCTGGATCCCGGCCGCACCGCCCGGGCCGGCGACCAACAGGTCGCGACAGCCGGCAAGCTCGACGTCGTGGTCACCAAGCCTGACGATCCACGCGTAATGTCGTCGGCGGTCTCACGTTGAGGAGCTAATGCGATGGCCAGAGTCGTCATGCAGGCGGTGGTCTCGGTGGACGGATACATCGCCAACACCGACGACACCGTAGGCCCGCTCTTCGACTGGTACGGCAACGGCGACGTGCGGGTCCACGTCAACGACCGGTGGCCGTTCAACGTCAGCCAGGCCTCCGCCGACTACGTGCGACCGTTCTGGGCCGACATCAAGACCACGGTGATCGGCCGCCACCTGTTCGACACCACCGACGGCTGGGCGGGCGTTCCCGCCGCGGGCGACCACGTCGTCGTGGTCACGCACCGCCCGCTGCCACCGGAGTGGCTGGCGAAATACCCGGACGCACCGTTCCACCCGGCCGACTCCGTCGAGGCAGGAGTAGCGCTGGCCAAAGACCTGGCCGGAGACGGCCTGGTCTGCGTAACCGCCGGGGACGTAGGCGGCCAGGCGTTCTCCGCCGGACTGGTCGACGAGGTAGCCATGGACGTCGCGCCGGTGGTCCTGGGCAAAGGCGTGCGCTTCTTCGGCCACCACACCGGCACGGTCCTCCTGGCCGACCCCGACGCCGTGGTCCAGGGCGATCGCGTGCTGCACCTGCACTACATCGTCAACCGCTGAGCCGGCTCACCAGCCGGGCCCGCGCGCAAGGCGAACAGGCCCGACCACGGCCGCCAGATCAACGTCGACGCCATGCTGCCGGACGGCGATGATTCCCTCCCGCGAAAGCTCGGCGGCCACCTCCCGCGCCACGTCCATCAGGTCCCGCCAGGACTCACCCCCGGCCACCCGGGCCGCATCACTCGGGCAGATGGTGGCATCGGGCTGACGGTGCCGCAGCAACGCACGCATCGCCGCCGCCAGCCGCACCCGGCGGCCGCCGGGCGTCGGCTCCCACCACGGGTCGCCGCGCTCACCCAGTGCGACCTTGGCATCCTGCACCCGAGGACGGGCCGACTCCGGATCACTACGAACCAGGCGCCGAGCGGCCATCAGTTCGTTGACCAGCTCCTGCCGCAGCGCCTCGGGAACGGCCGGGTCGGTAGCCCGCCACCGCCGCCCGGACACGACGAGATATCGCCCATCCGCCGTCCTGGTGCCGCCGTCACCCTGCGCCATAAGCGCCTAATCCCCCAGCAGATGGACGGTCACACGCTCATCCCGCGAGAAGTACGGGGACGCCTTCGGCCCCTAGAGCTTGTAGATTGACATTTGTCGATTAGCAAGGAGGAGTCGCCGTGCTTCGTCGCCTGGGACATGCCGCAGCCGCGGCCGCCACGATCGCGTTCTGCCTGGCCGTGCCGACCGGCCGGGCGGCAGCCGTGCCACCGATGCCGCCACCCAACCTGATCGCGAACGGCAACTTCGACCACGCGTACCTCCAGCCCGGTCCGGCCCCATGGACCTGCGGACCCGGCGCCCGGGTGGTGCAACTAGACCCCGACCTGGCCAACGACTTCCAGCTCGCCGGCACACCCACCGCCCGGTCCACCGCCGGCTGCTGGCAGATCATTCCGGTGCAGCCCGACTCCCAGTACGAGCTCACCGGGAGGTTCAAGGACGGCTACGCCGAACTGGGCACCGATTACGGCAGCGCATCGGCCCCCGGCTCGGCCGACTGGTCGACGCTGAGCCTGTCCTTCGTCACCGGCCCGGACACCTCCCGCATCCGGGTGTACGTCCACGGCGGGTACGGCCAGTCCACTTTCCACGCCGACGCGATAACGCTGAACGGCCCGGAAAGCACGGTAGTCACCCCGATCGCGCCGACCCACGTGCAGGCGGCCGAGCAGCGCAGCACGTCGGTGAGTCTGCGTTGGGTGGGCTCCCCCGGCGCCACCCGCTATCTGGTCTACCGGGACGGAACCCAGATCGGCACCGCCGGCGCCTTGTCCTGGACGAGCTACTACGTACGCGACGTGACCCCGGGCTCCACCCACACGTACACCGTCGCGGCGGTCAACGCCGCCGGCACGTCCCCCACCGCACGACCGGTCGCCTCCACCGCTCCGCGGGCATACGACACTCCCCCACCCGCGCCTACCGCGATCAAGGCCTCCGTGACCGGCCGCACTGCCTACCTGTCCTGGAACGCCGTGCCTACCGCGACCGACGGCTACGTAGTCCGCTTCGTCGAGATGGACAACAACGTCACCGTCTTCGCCAACCACTTCTCCACAAGACTCCCCGCCCCCGGCACCTACACCGTCACCATCAGTTCCTGGAACTCCGCCGGCCGCGGCCCCGAGTCCACCCCGGTAAATCTCACCGCCACGTAGCCACCGCCCGGCCCACGGTGGACCGCCCACCACGGCCGCGTCACCGTGGGCCAGGGTTCAGGGTTTCGACTTCTCGACGCTTCGGCCACTCCCGAGGCCAAGCATGCGGACAAGGCGGTCGTGGCGGAGGCGCCGGGCTCAGGCCGGCCGCGTGCAGGAGAACGATCGAACGACATCCCGAGGGACCGACCTCAAGCCGGAGTGCAGCCCAGGCGGCGCGGCGAACACCCGGAGGCGAACCGCCAAGCGGACGCACCGCGCCGTGGGGTTTTCAGGGGGCTCGGCCCCCTGAGCAGATATGACGAGCGCCCCCGGTCCGCGCATTTTGCGGACAAGAGGCGCTCAGGTGCGCACCCACCGACACACCGCCCCGACAGTCCGATACGGGGAGCAGCCGTAACCGACACGACGCCGCTGGACCGAAATCATCGTCCCGCGCTCCCCGCCTCAGCCTGCGGCACGTGCCGACAGCAGGGCAAACGAGGCTAAGTCAGGAAGCACGCAGACAGCCCGCTCGGACATTCCAGCAACCGGCGCGGACGTCGTCGCACCGCCACTCGACATCCCGAGAAGCTACGGGAGCTCTACCGGTAAGCACTGCCGGTACAACCCGGCCTACGGAGGACGATCCGGCGTCGATGTCGACAGCCGGGATCCCGCTGTCGCCGACGCGCCACACGCCGCCTCCGCTAATCATGCCCCCTATCCATGCCGGGCTTTCATGATCGAGTGCACGGATTTAGCCGAGAACAGTGCGCGATGTTCTGTCCCGGCGGTCCGAATGGCGTGCGGCCTGGAGGCCGGGGTAGCCCTTCTTGCCCGGTGCCACGCGTTATCAAGATCACGCTGCTCGCCCAGAGATTGTGTTGGCTTTGGTTAGCTTTGCGACAATTGGAGGGGCAGCGCACGTCCCATTGATGTCCTAGCGTCTCGATCACTGTCTGCGCGTTGAACGGAGACGCTATGTGGCGGAGGCTTCTGCCTGGCCTTTCGGTTGCGGGCCTGGTCGTCGAGTTGCTCGCGGTGCCGTTCGTCGCGGAGCCCGCCGCCGCTGCTGCTCGGCTGTCGGTCCCGGTCGCCCGCTGGGGCCTCGAGACATATCCGGGCATAAACGAATCAAGCGCGCTCGCCGACGAGGTGGCAGCGCCGGCCGCCTCCCCGCTCACCCCGGCCGGCGTGAGCTGGCCCAGCGACATACGACGGAGAGGCGCGCAGACCGCTACTTTCGACGGTGCATCGTCCGCCGCCACCACTGAATCCGCCGTGGTCGACACGACCGGCTCGTTCAGCGTCGGCGGGTGGGTACGCCTCGGCGCCAGGCCGGCGACGGACATCACGTTCGCCACCCAGGAGGCCGCCGACGCCCCCGGGTTCGAGATCGGCATCCGCCGATCCGGCAGGCCTGCCGTGCCGCACTGGTCGTTCGCCATGAAGGACACCTCCGCGCAGTCGAGCACCACCGTCGTCGCCGCGGCGCCGGCCGCGATCACCGCGGCGGACGCGGGCCTGTGGACGCACGTCGCCGGAAGCTTCGATGCGGAGCAGATGAAACTCCGCCTCTATGTCGACGGGGTCCTGGTGTCCGAGGTCGACCGCCCGGCCACGCCGTGGGAAACGGACGGCAAGTTCGCGGTGGGCCGCGGCTTCGCGAGCGGGGCGGCCGCCGACTGGTGGAACGGCTCCATCGCGGACGTACGGGTCTACGACCGGGTGCTCGTGCCGGAAGACTTCACCGGCCAGTCGGCCGACGCGCCGGGATCAGGCGGCTTCGACGAGCCGGGCATCCTCTCGCCGATCCGGGTCGGCGAATGGGACTTCGAGGCGGCCGTGCCCTGCTTCGTCGCTGACCTGCGAGACACCTGCGAAGCGCCGGACACGTCGATCTTCGAGCGCACGCTCGCCCTGACCCTCGGTGCGGACGTGGGCCCCGGCCATACGGCTAGCGGCCTCGCACTGCGGCTGGACTCGGAATACTTCCCGGACGGTGGTGCGTCGGCAGGCGGGGCAACTCAGGAGTACGGACGGAGCGCGATCAGGACCGGCACCACGGCACCGGACGCCGACGGCAACGAGTTCACCATCTGGCAGGACGCACCTGTTCTGCTCACCGACCAGTCGTTCACGGTCTCGGCATGGGTTAAGCCCGACGCGGTCGAGGCCGGCGGGAGTCCCGCCGTCCTGGCGCAGGCCGGCGTTCATGACAGCGCGACCTGGCTGCGGTACGACTCCGGCACCGGTGGGTGGGAGTTCGCGGTGTTCGCCGCGGACGCGCCCACCGCCACGACGCACTCGCCGAAACGACGGCATCGGCATGCCCGGCCGGCGGCGTATGCCAGAGCCACCGGCACCGCGGAGCTGGACGAATGGACGCACCTGACGGGCGTGTTCGACGCCAGCCACCACGAGGCGCGGCTGTACATCAACGGGACGCGCGTGGCGACACAGGCGGTGCCGTTCACGCCGATGGCGTCCGACGGACCGCTGCTGGTCGGCCGGACCCGCCAGCGCGACAAGTTACTGAACAAGTGGTCGGGCGGCATCGACGACCTAACGATTTACCAGGGCCCACTGACCGACGCCGCGGTGTCCGCCATGTTCACCGCGCAGGCAACCACCTCCTGATCAGTGCCATCCGACCCCTCGGACGCGACGCTTCGGCGGTACACGCATACGTCAGCCGGCTTCAGCCTGGACGGCGAAACCCTTCGGACCGCAGCACCCCTCGTCGCGTTCAACGTGCCCGCGGCTTTGACGGAACGTCCCGCCGATCCGGATGTCTGCCGCCGACGACTCAATTCTGGGCGGTCCACCACGGCCGCAACATCTCGTCGAACTCGGCGTCGGTGATGGGGCCGGCGCGACTCGTCGACGGCCTGCAGACCCGCTGGGAGCAGAACCGCTCCCCTTTTCGCCGTGACAACCTCGGGAACTAGAAAGTGCTCACCCGGGGAGCAGGACAATCAAAAAACGGAAGCTGTCACCCCCAGGGAGCGGCCGATGCTCCCAAAATGCTCCCACTGTAACGACCAGAACAGCAGAAACCCGTTACCGATTGATCGGCAACGGGCTACTTGACCTGCAAATATAACCTGTGGGCGATACTGGGATCGAACCAGTGACCTCTTCCGTGTCAAGGAAGCGCGCTCCCGCTGCGCCAATCGCCCTTGGCTTTCGCCGAGGTGGAGACGGGATTTGAACCCGTGTACACGGCTTTGCAGGCCGTTGCCTCGCCTCTCGGCCACTCCACCGAGTTGGCCCCGCACTAGACCTGTGCAAGCCCGCTCCGAGCGGACGACGGGATTCGAACCCGCGACCCTCACCTTGGCAAGGTGATGCGCTACCAGCTGCGCTACGTCCGCTTGTCTCTCCGGGGCGCTTGCGCTCCCTGGCGACGGATGAAACCTTATCCTGCTGGCCGTCCGCTTGCCAAACCGGGGTCCCCCGGCGCGTCGTGAGCTGCGATCCCCCGGGTTATCCACAGCTCGGAAACCGGGTTATCCACAGCTCGGAAAACTGACGCGCATCCGCCCGGCCGCCCGGTGTTGGATGAGTCCATGGACTTCCGGCAGATCAGTGCGGCTGAGCGCACCACGACGATGTTTCCGCTGCAGAGCTACGCGTTCATGCCGTCGCCGTGGTCGCCGGCGGATGAGGAGACCTATCGGAAACGGATGCGCTTCCACGAGACCACGGTAAATCTGATCGCCGAAGAGGACGGGCAGACGCTGGCCGGCGTGGCCGCCCTCCGCATGCGGCAGAACGTGCGTGGTCTCGTCCACGACATGGCTGGGGTCGCCTCCGTGTCCACGCACCCGGCAGCTCGCCGGCGAGGGCTGGTGAGGGAGCTGATGCAGCGGCTGCTCCGGCAGATGCGTGACGAGGGGTGCGCCGTGAGCGCGCTCTACCCGTTCCGGCCGAGCTTCTACGCCAAGTTCGGCTTCGTGGGCATTCCCCGCCACCGCACGGCGACCTTCGCCCCGGAGGGGCTCGCTCACCTGCTGCGGGCCGAGCTTCCGGGCGAGGTGGAGCGCCTGTCGATGCACGAGGGCTTCGGGGCGTACGACGAGCTGACCCGGCGCCTGGTCACGAGCCGGCACGGGTTCGCGGTCTACGACGAGGTGCGGTCGGCCGAGTTCCGGGACGACAAGTTGTGGGTGGCGGTGGCTCGCGGCGAGGCCGGCGAGGTCCTGGGCGTGGTGCGCTACCGGATCGATCAGCACGGCGGCGAGCTGGTCGGCTCCGACCTGCTCTGCACCGGGCCGCTCGGCCGGGCGCTTCTGCTGCAGTTCTTCGCGCGGCACGTCGACCAGGTGGCCCGGGTCAGCGCGCGGCTCAGCGTCGACGACGTGCCGGAGCTCTGGGGTCTCGACTTCGAGGTGACCACCACCGGCAAGGTCGACAATCCGGGCGACAACGCCCCGATGGTCCGGGTGCTCGACATGGCGGCGTTGTCCGGTTCTCAGGCCGGGCCGGGCGAGGTCACGCTCGAGATCGTCGACGACGAGCACATCGGCGGTGTCTGGCAGCTGTCGGCCACCGACGGCACTCTCGGCGTCGACAAGGGCACGGCGACGCCGGCGGCCACGCTGACCGCGGCCGGCTTCAGCGCGCTCGCCTACGGCGTTCTCGACCCGGTGGAGGTCTTCACCCGCGGCCTGGGCGAGGTCTCCCCCGATGCGATCCCGGCGCTGACCGCAATGTTCCCCCGCCAGATGCCCTACCTGTTCGCCGACTTCTGACGCCTGCAGGCGCGCAAACAACCGCGCCGCGCAGAGCAACCGCGCCGCGCAGAGCACCCGCGCCGCGCAGAGGATCGAGGCCAGCTAGCTACACCGCGGCGGGGAGGTTCGCGGAGCTGAAAGCGCGGCCGTCGTCGGTCACGACCGCCGAGTCGTAACCGTCGGTGGCCAGCTTGGCGAGCCAGGTCAGGCCGGGCTCGCCCATGGCCAGGGCCGCCGTGGCATAGGCGTCGGCCAGTGCCAGGCTGGGGCCGACGACCGTGACCGAGCGCAGGCCTCGCGCCGGGGTGCCGGTGCGGGGGTTGAGCACGTGGTTGCCGCGCTCATAGGTGCCGGAGGTGGCTACCGCGCCGTCGGTGAGGGCCAGCACCCAGCTGAGCTTGTCGGCCTCCCACGGGTGGCGGATGCCGACCCGCCATGGGCCGCCCTCGGGGTGCAGGCCGCGCATCCGGATGTCGCCGCCCGCATTGATGTAGTGGTTGGCCGAGCCGGCGGCCAGCAGACGGTCGGAGGCGACCTCTACCGACCAGCCTTTCACGTAGCCGGAGGGGTCGAGCGGGCCGGCGGCGTACGCGTCGAAGTAGCCGTCGGTGTCTCGCCACAGGTCTGCGCAGGCGGCCAGCACCTGCCGGAGGTCGTCGGAGCAGGACGCGGCGGTCAGCTC
Source organism: Paractinoplanes toevensis (assembly GCF_018332695.1). Taxonomy (GTDB): domain Bacteria; phylum Actinomycetota; class Actinomycetes; order Mycobacteriales; family Micromonosporaceae; genus Actinoplanes; species Actinoplanes toevensis. The sequence continues at coordinate 108,866 of NZ_BOQN01000076.1, read as the reverse complement.
GCCGCGGCGCATGCGGCTGACCTCGCTGTCGTCCTTGTAGGTGGAGAACCGTGCGTCCACCTCGTGCAGCCATCCGCACACGTCGTCGATCAGTGCGCGGAGCTCCGGATCAGGGCGGTCGTCGGCCAGTTCGATGCTGACGGCCGTACCCATCACCTGCTCGACGTGGCGCACGAACCGTGACCCTACGCCTTGGCGGAGTCCAACGCTGCTTGCAGCGACTCCTGGTACGACTGGCTGGTGTAGGTGGCTCCGGACACGGCGGCCACGTCGGCGCTCTGCTTCTGCAGGGTTTCCTGCTTGAGCTTCGCGACGGCGCCGGGGTTGATCGTGGCGCTGTTGCCGGTGGTGGGGTAGGTGGCGTCGGCCGCCGTGATCTTGCCGTCGGCGATCTTGATGGAGACCTGGATGGTGCCGTAGGGGTTGGTGGAGCCCTTGCCCTTGAAGACACCATCTTTCAGGCCGTTCTTCGCCTTTTCCTCGGAAGCGGCGGCTTTGGAGGAGGACGAGGCGGCGGGCTTCTTCGAAGAGGAGCCGGCGGCCTTGGACGACGAATCCGTCGGGGTGTCGCCGACCAGGTCGACCGACGACGATGCGGCGGCCGGAGGCGCTGGCGGCTGCACGCTCAGGCGCACCCCGACGATCAGGGCGGCGCCGGTGAGGGTGCCGACAGCGGCGGCGGTACTGCGTCGCATCGCGAATCCCTTCCAAAGACGAGAGAGCTAAAACTCGAACGGGTCCAGGTGCAGCTGCGAATCCGGCACGTCGAGCTCGCGCAGCGTCGCAACCGCCGCCTCGACGAGCCCGGGCGGCCCGCACAGGTAGACATCGCGCCGGCTCACGTCCGGCACCAGGCCGAGCAGCCCGTCGGGGCTGAACAGCCGGCGCGGCCCGGGGTCGTTGCGCGACCCCACGATGTACCGCACCCACGCGTCCCGCCGTTCGGCGAGTTCCTCGAGCTCGCCCCGGAAGACCAGTTCGTCGGGCCGGGACGCCCGGTAGATCACGATCGTGTCCGGCGGCATGTCCTCGAGCAGGGCCCGAATGGGCGCGATGCCGCTGCCGCCGGCGATCAGAAGAGCACGGCGACGCGTACGCCGTTGGGCGGTGAACGTGCCGAACGGCCCCTCCGCCCACACCGGCGTGCCCGGTTGCATCATGCCCAGCCGGGAGGTGTGTCCGCCGACGGCGGTGACGGTGAGTCGCAGCCACTCCCGGTTCGGGGCGGCGGACAGCGAGAAGGGGTGCGACTGCCACCAGCCGTTGCGGGTCAGGAACCGCCACCGCATGAACTGGCCGGCCTGCGCGGGCAGCTTCTCCAGCTTCTTGCCGTCGATGTAGATGGAGAACGTGTTGGCGCCCTCCGCGACGACCTCGGCGACCTCGAAGCGGTGCCGCACGTTGAGCCAGAGCGGCTCGATCAGCCGTCCCCAGACCAGGGCCGAGATGACCAGGGCGGTGAGGCCGGGCCAGAACACGGAGGCGAACTTGCCGCTCAGGTCGGCACCGGTGGCGACCTGGTGGCCGTAGCCGAGCAGCAGGACCAGGTAGCCGGTGAGGTGGATCAGGTGCCACAGCTCGTAGGGCAGCCTGGCCCGGGCGCCGCGGATCGAGATCAGGCTGATCACGACGAGGATCACGGTCGCGGAAACAGCCTTCAGCATGTCCGGGAAGGTGGTGATGATCGACCAGCCCTGGTCGACCACGCCGGTGTCGGCGGTGAGCGCGTACCCATAGACGATGAAGACGATGTGCGCGAGCACGAACATCACCAGCGACGTGCCCAGCCAGCGGTGCCAGCGCAGCAGGTCGCGGGCCCCCACCCATTCCTCCAGCCAGGAGACCCGGCTCATCATGAGCAGCTGGATGAAGAGCAGGTAGCCGCCGATCAGGCCGGTGATCCGCCCGGCCGCGAGCATCGCGGTGGCGGTGTCGTTGATCGCGCCGGCCTGCGTGTCGAACAGCCACAGCGAGACGCTGGTGGCCAGCCCGGAGAAAAACAGCAGGATGGTGAGCAGCCGATTTCCACTGACGGCTTCGGCCGGGGGCCGGTCGTCGGGGATGGGCGGCTGGGCCGGCCCGGAGGCTTTCCAGCCGGTCGGGTCGGTGTGCGACTCGACCAGGATGTCGCTGCGCCGGTAGGGGTCGTCGACGTCGCTGTCCGCGATGTAGCTGTCCCAGGTCTGCGGCGGCCGCCGGTCTTCCCGGTCATCGTCGGCCCACGGGTCGACGGGCGTGCGTTCGGCCGGCATACGCGGGTCCGACAACCGCGTTCCGGTCGAGTAACGCGGGTCCGCCGAGTCGTCGTAGCGGGGCGAAGGCGAGTCGTCGTAACGGGACGAGGACGAGGTCGAGGCCGAATTACCCCACGTGTCATCGTCGTCGGGCGCGGCCCGCAGGTCCGCGAAGAACTGCGCGTCCTCCTCCCCCGAGGAGTAACCCTGATCTCGAGAGGTCTGGAACATCGGCGGTCTTTGCGCCATCGTCCTCACCCGTCCGGCAAGTCGTCCTTCGGCGCCGTCCACCCCCTGCGGGCGGCGTGACGACCCGGTCTCGGGGAGCCGTCTGGTTGAGATACGCAGTTGAGGTGACCATCGCTCAACCGGAGGCAGAAAATCTCAGCGCCGCGGCGCGCGATAACGTCACGCCATGCGTGCCGACAACCCCGACCTGGTCACGGTGGTCGGCATCGGCGCCGGCGGATGGTCAGACCTTGGCCGTACGGGTCGGAGCACGGTCGCCGAGGCGGAAGTGATCTTCGGCAGTTGCCGCCAGCTCGACCTGCTCCCGGCCGACGTCGTCGGCGAGCGGATCCCGTGGCCGTCGCCGCTGCTCCCGGCGCTGCCCGGCCTGCTCGACGAGCATCGCGGACGCCGGATCTGCGTTCTGGCCAGCGGCGACCCGATGTTCCACGGCATCGGTGCGACGCTGGTGCGTCTGCTCGGCCCGGAGGGCGTACGCATCGATCCGCACCCGTCGGCGGCGTCCCTGGCCGCCGCCCGGATGGGGTGGCCGCTGGCCGACACCGACGTGCTCAGCCTGGTCACCGCCGACCCGGCCGCGCTGCGGCGATTGATCAACCCGGGCCGCCGGATCCTGGTCCTGGCCCGTGACGCCGGCACCCCCGCCCAGGTCGCGGCTGTGCTGACGGCGGCCGGTTTCGGCGCGGCCGGGCTGTCCGTGCTGGAACAACTGGGCGGTCCCGGCGAGCGCCGGGTCGACGGCACCGCCGCCGGATGGTCGGCCCAGGTCGACCCGCTCAACGTGATCGCCGTCGACTGCGGCGACGGCCCGGCCGTCCCGGTGGTGCCGGGACTGCCCGACGACGCGTACGAGTCGGACGGTCAACTCACCAAGCGTGAGGTCCGCGCCGTGACCCTGGCGATGCTGGCGCCGGCTCCCGGCGCCCTGCTCTGGGACGTCGGCGGCGGCTCGGGCAGCATCGGCATCGAGTGGATGCGCAGCCACCCGGCCTGCCGCGCGATCACGATCGAGCCCGACCCGGCACGCTGCGCGACCATCCGCGCGAACGCCCGCACGCTGGGTGTTCCGGCGCTGCGAGTGGTCGAGGGTCGCGCCCCGGCCGCGCTGACCGGCCTGCCCACGCCGGACACGATCTTCATCGGCGGCGGCCTGACCCGCGACGGGGTGCTGGACGCCTGCCTGGCGGCGCTGCGCCCGGGCGGCCGCCTGGTGGCGAACGCGGTCACGGTCGAGTCGGAGGCCGCGGTGGCGGCGGCGTACGCGAAGCTGGGCGGTGAGCTGGTCCGCCTGTCGGTCAGCCGGGGTTCCCCGGTCGGCGGTTTCACGGGATGGAGAACGATGATGCCGGTGACGATCTGGTCGGTGACCCCGTGACGGTCCATTTCATCGGTGCCGGCCCCGGCGCCGCCGACCTGATCACCGTGCGCGGCCAGCGGCTGGTCGCCGCGTCGCCGGTCTGCCTGTACGCGGGCAGCCTGGTCCCGGAGGAGCTCCTGGAGATCTGCCCACCGGACGCCCGGAAGGTCGACACGTCGTCGCTGTCCCTGGACGAGATCATCGCCGAGCTGGTGGCGGCCGACGCGGCCGGCCACGACGTGGCCCGTCTGCACTCGGGCGACCCGTCGGTGTTCAGCGCGATCGCCGAGCAGATGCGCCGGCTGGACACCGCCGGCGTGCCCTACGACGTAACTCCCGGCGTGCCCGCGTTCGCCGCCGCCGCGGCCTCGCTGGGCCGCGAGCTGACCGTGCCCGGCGTGGCCCAGACGGTGATCCTGACCCGCACCGCCGAGCGGGCGACCGCGATGCCCGAGGGCGAGGACCTGCCCGCGCTGGCCGCCAGCCGCTCGACGATGGTCCTGCACCTGGCGGTCCAGCGGATCGACGCGGTGGTGGCCGACCTGCTCCCGGCCTACGGCCCGGACTGCCCGGTGGCGGTGGTGGCCCGGGCGAGCCGCCCCGACGAGCAGATCCTCCGGGCGCCCCTGGGTGAGATCGCCGCCCTGGTGAAGGAGGCCGGCATCCGCCGCACCGCGGTGATCGTCATCGGCCCGGCCCTGACCGCCGCCCAGTTCCCGGACAGCCACCTGTACTCCGCGGACCGCTGCCGCACCTGAGCCGAAAAGTCGGCATGTCCAAATAGACAGAAGTCATTGTGTCGCGGAAGTTAACATGATTAATTTTCGCTTAAGTCCGCCTCCGCTTTCCCGCTCGCTCAACGGGAGACGCCATGCGCACACGACTTCTCGTCCTCCTCGCCGCAATCCTCTCGGTAATCGGCCCGGCCGTCCCGGCCCACGCGGCGAGTGCGCCGCTGGTCACCGTGGCCGGCACCCGCTTCGTCGACGGTCACGGCCGGGAGGTCGTGCTGCGCGGGTTCAACGTCTCCGGTGAGGTGAAGCTGGCCGAGAAGGGCCGGCTCCCGTTCGCCGACGCGGCCGCCGCCCGCACCTCGGCGCTGGCCATGCGCAACCTCACGAACGCCAACGCCGTACGGTTCCTGCTCTCCTGGGAGGCGGCCCAGCCGGCCCCGGGCGTCATCGACACCGCCTACCTCGGCAAGATCACCGAGCAGGCCGGCGCCTTCGCGGACGCCGGCTTCGCGGTGCTCTTCGACTTCCACCAGGACCTGTTCTCGCGGTACCTGTTCAACTCCGGCAGTTGGTACACCGGCAACGGCGCGCCCAAGTGGTGGGTGCAGGCCGGCAACTACCCCCAGGAGAGCTGCGGCATCTGCGTCACCTGGGGGCAGAACATCACCCAGAACGCCGCGGTGCAGCAGGCCACCTACGATTTCTGGCGCAACCGTACGGATTTCCTGTGGCAGGCCGAGCAGGTTCTCCGCTACCTCAAGGCCAACCTCGGCGACAGCCGGTTCGCGCACGTGCTCGGCGTCGACCCGTGGAACGAGCCGTACGCCGGTAAATACGACAGCGGACAGAACAGCCGTACCTGGGAACGGGACGTGCTGTGGCCGTTCTACCAGTCGTTCCGGGCCATGATGGACAGCGCGGGCTGGGCCGACCGGCCGGCCTTCGTCGAGCCGAACCCGTTCTGGAACGGCAACGTCTCCTACCAGGCCGGCGGTTTCCTGGACGCCGGGGCGATCGGGCCGCGCTACGTGTTCAACAGCCACTTCTACGACCAGGCCGCCATCTCCGGCGTGCTGATGTGGGGCAAGGCCACCGACGGGCGGGAGAGCGCCGACTTCGCGAAGATCCGGGACCGCTCGACGGCGCTGTCCACGCCGGCGATCGTCTCCGAGTTCGGCCACCCGCTCACCGGCTACACCTCGGACAAGGCACCGAGCGTGGACAAGGCGATGTACCAGGGGTTGGACTCGCGGCTGACCGGCGCGCAGTGGTGGGACAGCGTGGCCGGCTCCGGGCCGGCGCTCTCCGGCATGCAGTGGCAGTGGGACACCAACAGCGGCCGGCACCACGAGCTGATGAACGACAACCCCGACAAGATCAAGACCGCCGGCGACGCCTGGAACGACGAGGACTTCTCCGCGGTGGCTCTGGACGGCAACGGTACGGCGTACCTGCGGCAGGACGCCCGGCTGCTGGACCGGATCTACCCGTCCGCGGTGGCCGGGCGGACCCTGGCCTTCGTCTACGAGGACCGATCCCGGGACGGCAGCAGCGCGATGGCCTGGATCCCGGTCCCGGCGAGCCTGCCGAACGCGCGCACGACGGTGAACAACAGCCGGTACGCCGTACTCGTCTGGCGCTCCGGCGGCGACGGCGCCGCGACCGAGGTGAAGCTCCCGGCCGGCTTCCGCAACACGGTCGCCTCGGACGTCGCCTACACGATCGCGGCGGACGGCCGGACGCTGTCGCTCTCCGGCGCGGGCGCGTCCGGCGTCGTGCACTACGCCCTGATCAGCGACGCGATGGCCCCGACGGCCGCTGTGCTGGCCGCGGCGAGGACCGAGCTGGCCGCGTGGGCGACGGCGGCCTTTCCGGCGTGACCCTCCGCGACCGGCCAACCTCGTCCGGTCATCGAGAAAATCTATGACGGAATAACTAGACTTTCTCGGCAGGGCCCGCTAGTGTTCCTCGTGTTGAAAGAAAAGATCTGGTGAAGACGCCGACGAACCAGAGACTGAGCGTCAAGCAGGGCCCGGACCATTTCGTGGCTCGCTCGGTCAGGCAATGAGCAAGACGCAGTGAGCAACAAGCAGTGAGCAAGACAAGACCTTGACGTAATTCCAGGTCAGGGCGGGTTCGTTGCACGTGTGTGAGGCCATGAAGTCGCGTGGGGCTTCGACACCGACGAACAGCACGACAGCATCAGGATGTTGAAAGCAGAGGAAAGGGAGGGCAGAACACCGTTGGATCGCCCGCCGCTGGGGCGCATTTCCACTTCGGGGCGGACACCGCAGTATCCATCGAACGAAAGGTGGTCTCCGGTCACGCTTATGCGATCCTCGCACCTCACACCGCCAACGGCGGTAGGTGCGGAAAAGACAAGCCGACGAACCTGTCGGTAGATGGTGTTTATACCCGTAAACCCTGGGCCCCGGTGCTTCCGCACCGGGGCCCTCGTTCATGGAGAGGGATATATGGCCCAATCTGACGATATGTTCGGCGACGACGACTACCCCGCATACACGATGGGCCGTGCCGCGGAGATCACCGGCACCTCGCAGGACTTCCTCCGCCGGCTCGGCGACGCGAAGCTGATCACCCCGCTCCGGTCGACCGGCGGACACCGCCGTTACTCCCGCTACCAGTTGCGGCTCGCCGCGCGCGCCCGGGAGATGGTCGACCAGGGCACCGCGCTGGAAGCCGCCTGCCGGATCATCATCCTCGAGGACCAACTCGAGGAAGCCCTCCGGCAGAACGAGGAGTACCAGCGCCAACAGGAGCTCGACGCCTGACGGCACCGGCGTCGATCGGCGGCCCGGACAACCGGACCGCCGACCGCCGGAGCCGGTCCGGTCAGATGAAGCCGCGGGCCTGGAAGGCGGCCTTCACCGAGGCGGCGGCGGTGCTGCCGTAGAGGCTCTGCGCCGCGCTGACGGTCGAGTTCGCGGCGGCCGCGAAGGTCGTGCCGGCGGTGAAGTTGAACTGAGCCTCGAGGATGACCGTGTTGGCGTTGGTCCGGCCCAGGGCGGTGCTGATGTCGTAGAGGGCCCGCGACCACATCTCGCCGTCGGCGTGCACCTCGTTCTCGAAGTCACCGGGATAGACCTTGGTGCCGTCGACCCGGCGCAGGCAGTGCGGCGTCGTGCTGGTGTAGGACACCGCGTCCCAGTCGCCGATGCAGGCCAGTGGGACGGTGCCGGTGTTCGTGCTGACCGCCGACGACATGGTGTACGCCCAGTAGTCGCCGAAGCCCTCGCCGATCGCGCCGGACTGGCTGGACGAGCCGAAGCCGGGCACCTGGGCGTCCTGGATGGCGTGGCCGTACTCGTGCCAGATGATCTCGGCGTCCTCGGCGTCGTCCACGCCACCGGTGCCGAACGTGATGCGGTCGGTCGACGGGTCGTAGTAGGAGTTGTCGTCGGTGTACCCGGTCGTCCTGTAGCTCTGCGCCGAGTTGTTGACGTCGGTGAACCCGAGACTCTGGATGTACTCCTGCGCGGTGGTGATGTGGAAGTAGCCCATGACCTGCTCGAAGCCGGCCTGCGACCGGTTGTAGGTGTAGGTGCGGCTGCTCGAGGTGACGGCACTGCTGCTCGCGTTGCTGGCGTAGGCACCCTTGAGCGTGGTCACGCCGCTGTTCAGCTGGGTGAGCGAGACAGTCCGGTAGGCCGAGGCCAAAACTGCCGAGTTGGCGTTGCCGCTGTCGGTCAGGCTCTCGTTCTGCAGGGTCACCACCGGGTTGGGGTTGAAGACCTGGCCGGACCCGGTGACCTCCTTGATCGTGTTCTTCTCGGTCAGCATGGTGCCGCTGGACGCGTCGACCACGGTCTGCACGGTGCCGCGCCGGGTGTCGGTGAGCACCAGCCAGCCGAGCTTGGCGGTGTCGCCGGGCACGATGACCGCCGCCGACCGCAGCAGCGAACCGGCGAGGCGGCCGGTGACCGCGGACTCGGCCCGGTTGCGGGCGAAGGCTGCGCTGCCGGCCGGCGTGCCCTTGATCGCGAAACGGCCGTCCTGGATCGAGGTCGCGCCGGTCCGGGTGTCGGTGTGGGTGGCGTAATAGCCGCCGAGGACCGGCACGCCCCGATAGGTCTGCTGGTACCAGGTGTGCGTACCGAGCAACGAGTGCCGGACGGCCACCACGGTGAGGCCGTCCGGCGCTGCGTACGCGGCGGTACCACTCGCCGCGACCACCATCCCGACGATGCCGCCGATCGCCGCCAGGCGCTGAATCGTTCTCCGCGTCATCAGTGACCTCCACCCGCCGCGCTGCTGTTGAGAGCAGCGTAGTGATGGGGATAAATGCCCGGGGATCACGAACGAGTCATATCGCGGTTCTCACGGCGTGGCTGCGGCGACCAGTTCCTGGTAAGCGGCGACGCCGTCCGGATCGGCGTAGCCACCGGCCGGGAAGGTGGTGGCGCCGAGGTACCAGTTGTCCAGCTGCCAGTAGGACACGATCCGGAAGTTGTGGCTGGTCAGCCACGTCCGGGAGGCGCGGATGGCCGGGCCTCGGGAAGCCCGCGTGCCCTGGTCGTCGTCGATGCCCCACTCCGGCAGGGTGAGCGGCTTGCCGAGCCCGGCGAAGGAGTTGTACCAGCGGATCATCCGGGGGTCGGAGCCGATGCTGTACGGGTCGTCCGGCTCGCTGCCCCGGGTGCTGGCCTGCCAGTAGAGGTCCAGCCCGTACGCGTCGGCGTAGGCGGCCGGGACGATCCAGTCCTGGATCTCGTAGTCGCCGCCGGTGCCGTTGTTGGTGACCCGGGTCGAGCCGGTGCGCCACTGGTAGGACATGTAGATCGGGATGACGTTGAGGGTGGCGTTGGCGGCCTTCGCGACCGTGTAGGCGCGCTGGAAGGCGGCGACGAACTGCACGCCGGTCATGTCGTCCTCGGGTTCGTGGAAATAGGTGAGGTAACTGTTGGCCGGCATGGCCGTGGCGATGTTCTGGATCTCGGTGTCACAGCTGCCGGCCGCCACCGCGGTCGGCGTGCAGGACGTCTTGAACGAGTACCAGAGCACGCCACCGTACGTGTTGTGACAGGTGAGGGCGTCGGCCGGCGGCAGCTGCCCGGCCGAGGCGAACACCCGGCGGATGCCGAGGTTGCCCAGGTGGGTGCGTTCGTCGAGGAAGCCGGCGCAGGTGTTGCCGCTACCGACCGTGTCGGTGGCGGAGGTGGTCGCGCCGACCGCGAGCGTGGGCAGGGTCGCCTCGGCCGCAGCGACATTCCCCAGCGTGAGGAGAACGACGACGACGGCCAGGACGAGCGTTCTGGGTGCAGAGCGTCTCATGGCCGCAGCGTAGGCAAATTCATAAATAGATCGCCATACGTGAATGCTTCACTCACGATGAGACCCAGATCAACAGCGCCGGGTACGCGACCCGCAGTACCGTAACGACGTGTCGTTAAAAACCGATTTGACCAGCGCAGACCTCAGCCAGCTCCGGCAGTCCGCGCTCGGCGCCGCCGACCCGCTCGGCATCGCGGCCGAGCTCGCCGAGGCCGTCGACTCCGGCGGCCTCGCCGACCCGGACGATGCCGGATATGCCCTTACGCTCGCGGCCGAGATCGCCGAGAGCCGGACGAAACTCGATGCCGCCCTCCGGTACGCGGACCGGGCCGTCGACGCGTACCAGAAACGCGACGACACCCAGGCCGCCTCCGCCCACGCGCTGCGCGCCCGGATCCTGTTCCGATCGGGCCGCGCCGACGACGCGATGGCGGAGCTGGAACCGCTGCGCCCGCTGCTGACCCGCTATCCGGACGCGGCGGCGTACGTCACCGCGGCCCTCGCCGTCGGCGGCCGCAACCGGGTCGCCGAGCAGTGGCTCACCGAGGCGGTGCAGGCCACCCTGGCCGAGCGCGACCAGCCGGAGCCGGCCGACGCCGAGGACGCCGGCCAGCTCTTCTTCCTCCTGCAACAGCGGCACCGCCTGCGCCACCTGATCGGCCTGCCGCACGACACGCACGACAACCTGGCCGAGCGGCTGGAGACCCGGCTGGCCAACTCGGCCGCTCCCGCCGCCGGCGGCTCCGCCGACGACCTGCTGTTCTGGCCGCAGGCCGAGTTCGACCGCCTGCTGGCGAAGTGGCCGGCCCTGACCGAGTCGTACGACCGGAACTTCGACGACCACCGCGCCCGGCTGGAGCGGGAACTGGTCCGGCTGGCCGGGACCGGCCGGGTGGGCCTGGCCGTGTTCCCCGGTTCGGTCGACGGGCTGACCGGCGACGCGACCGACGCCAAGGTCCGGGCGGACTACGCGCGCCGGCTGGAGACCGGCACCACGAAGATCAGCTGGCCGCCGGAGCGGAACGCGGCGTGCTGGTGCGGTTCCGGCATCAAGTACAAGAAGTGCTGCCTGCCGCGATCGCGCGGCTGACCGGCAAAACTCAGCCGGTGTTCACGGTGAGCGTGCCGACGCCCTCGACCGAGTCCACGTCGACCCGGTTGGTGGCGTCGGCCCAGCCGTCCGAGGTGAGCACCTTGCCGGGGGTGGGATCGTCGTCGACCTCCCCGTCGACGACGACCGTCCCGGCGCCGACGCGCAGGGTCAGCCGTACCGGAAAGCCGTTGGTCCTGATCTTCAATTGGCTCATGCCGTGGGTGATGCGCAGCCGCAGGGTCCCGCGCGCCGGTGGCAGGCTCAGGTCGAAGAGATGCGCGCCGCCGGCCAGTTCCAGCGAGGAAAGCTTGCTCTCGGTGAGGTCGGCCGCGGTCTCGGTGTTGCCGGCGGACAACTTCAGGCCCCATTCGACCCGGTTGTTCAGCAGGATCGTGACCGGTGGCGCCGTCGTCCCCGAGTCCTTGGCCAGGGTCAGTCGGTGGCTCGTGCCGGTGACGGCGACCTTCGGGGTGACCGCGTCGCCGCCACCGGCCAGCGTGACGCGGTAGAGGTCGGCGCCCAGGTTCTGGCTGCGGACGGTGACCGAACTGTCGGAGGCCGCCACCTCGAAACTCGCCGCGGCCGGGAGTTTCGGCGCCGTCGTCGCCACCTTCTCGGCCGGCTTGGTGGGCGGCGGCGCGCTCGGGGTCGCGGTGGTCGCGGGGGCGGCCACCACCGGCGCACTCGCCGCGGGCGGAACGGTCCACGGGCTCGCCACCGGGGCGGCGACGGGGGTGTCCGGTTCGGAGTTCGCCCGCACGATCGCCGTCGCCAGCACCGCGCCGACCAGCACGACCACCGCCAGGGCCAGCACCAGCAGACCGCCGCGGGCTAGGCGCACCCGGCCCGCCAGGTCCGGATCGGCCGGACGCCGCGGGGGCTCGGCCGGGCGCGGCGCAGGCGCGGCCGGACGCCGCGGCGGCTCGGCCGCGGCGTGCCGCCCATCGGCCTGCTCCGGCCAGAAGGCGGCCATCGGTCGCTTCGACGGTTCCGGCTGATCCACGATGCTTTCCTCCCAGCGGACCCGAGGGCAATGCAGTCATGGGTACGGACGTGAGGCCGTCTCGGATTGGGGATCCACGAAGACAACTGTCTGGCGGATAGGGTGTCCGCCTACGGGGGTGGGGATGTTGCGTGTCCGGGTTTGGTTCGCGGTCGTCGCGCTGGTGACCGGCTGCAGTTCCGGCAACGGTGTGCACGCTGATGTGCGCGATCTGGAGGAGACGCTGGTCGCCACCTACCTGGATCCGCTCGAGGCCGCCGGAATCGGGACGTCCGTGCTGCGTACGTGCCGGTTCGCGGATCCGGTGGACGCTCCCTGGCACCTGTTGATCGAGGTGCGGGTCGACGCGCCCGAGGACCGGGTGGCCGACGTCCTGACGCACGAGGGGGTCGTCGTCGTGCGCGGCCGCGAACCGATGATCGTGCAGCAGATCTTCAACCAGCCCAACCGGGGCTGGGACGGCATCCTGGCGAAGGACGGCGAGAAGTCGAAGCTCGGCCTGGAGCGCAGCTACGTCGACCACGCCGGCTGGACGGACGCGGTCGGGTGGGGCGAGGTGTGCGCGGACACCCCGCCCCAGGCCCCGACCGTGCCGTAGGAATCAGCCGGCCGGGTTCCAGTTGTCGCTGCCGGCCAGGTACTTCTGCGTGGTGTAGGTCGCCGCGTCGGTGTCGGCGAGCATCGGGCGGGTCGCGGCGTTGACCACGGCCGCGCCCGGTCCACTGTTCTGATATTCGAAGAACCGGCCGGCGGTCCACGTCGTGGTGGCGTCCCAGTTGTTCCACGGCTGGGCGGTGTTGATCGCCGAACCCAGCACCGAGTTGCGGACCACGACCTGCGCCTGCCCGGTGGTGCTGTAGGGCCGGCCCAGGTAGATCGAGTTCGCGGCGCCGTCGGTGACGATCGTGCTGTCGGTGATCAGGAAGCCGTACGGCGACGCGCTGCTGATCGACGAGTCGGTCAGGCTGGCGCCGGACCGGGCCAGGACGTGGAAGGTGCTGTGGTCGAAGACCGCCACCGCGCGGCCGAGCACCATGTCCGCGCCACCCTCGACGTACGCGTTGCGGAAGTACAGCCGGCTGTAGGTGGTCACGTTCGCCGTGCTGAGCAGCAGGGTCTGCTTGTCCCCGAGGAGCCGGACGTTGTCGAACACGTCCTTGTCCCCGCTCTTGACCTGCAGGGCCGTCGCCTGCGCACCGGCCGTGGCGGCGCCGTTGGTGTTGGCCACGGTCAGGTTGCGCAGGGTCCACTGGTTGCCGGAGAGGGTCGCCGTGGCCACCGCCGCGGTGCCGCCGGCCGTCACGACGGTGTCCGCCGGGTCGGTCGTCGCGCCGAGCAGGGTCACTCCGTACCGGTTGCCGCTGGCGATCACCCCGGTGTAGGTGCCCGGCTTGATCAGCACCACCCGGTAGCCCTGGGTGGTGTAGTCGGCGTTGTCGGCGAGCAGCGCGATGCCGGCCGCCACCGTGGTCGCGTCGCCGGAGCCGTCGGCGGCCACCACGACGTCAACCTTGACCGGCGTCACGGTCACCGCCGCCGACGCCGCGGAGGCGTTGCCGGCGGTGTCCGTGGCCACCACGGTGTAGGAGTACGCGACGCCGGCGGTCACGGTCGGGTCCGTATAGGACGTGCCGGTCACGGCGGCGGCGAGCCGGCTCGGCGCGGCGCCCCCGGTGGACCGGTAGACGTCGTAGCCGGCCAGATCGCTGTCGCCCACCGCGGACCAGGTGACGGTCACCGAGCCCTTGCCGAGGATCGTCTTCAGGCCGGCCGGCACGGCCGGGGCGGTGCTGTCGCCGGGCGCCGGGACGGCCTCGATCGGTGCGGAGGCGGCCGACTCGTTGCCCGCGGTGTCCACGGCGGTCACCACGTAGCGGTACGTGGTGCCGTTGTCCAGGCCGGTCACCGTGTAGGCGGTGCCGGTGACCAGTGCGGTGTTGAGTTTCGCGGTGCCGCCGGCCAGGTACACGTTGTAACCGGCCAGGTCGGCCTCACCGCTGCCGGCCCAGGTCAGGGTGACCTTCCCGTCGCCGACGCCGGCCTTGAGCCCGGTCGGCGCCGCGGGCGGCGCGCTGTCGGCCGGGGTGGCCTTGACCGTCGCCGGCACCGAGGTGTTGCCGACGGCGTCCACCGCGACCAGGGCGTACGTGTAGGTCGTGCCGTTGGTCAGGCCGGTGTTGAGGTAGGACGTGGTGGTCAGTCCGGAGGCGACCAGGTTGGCCGGGCTCACGGCACCGCGGTAGAGCCGGTAACCGGCCAGGTCCGCCTCGCCGCCGGCCGCCCAGGTGAGGCTGACCGAGCCGTCGCCACCGGTCGCGGCGAACGACGCCGGGGTGGCCGGCGCGGTGATGTCGGCCGGCGTCGCCGGGGCGGGGACGGCCGGGTACCAGGTGGCGGCGCCGAGCCAGTCGGTGACCGTCGCGGTCACCGAGTCGGCCGGGCTGAGCTGCGGGCGATTGCCGTTGACGGTGGCGCCGTCGCCGGCGTTGGCGTACTCGGCCAGCCGGCCGAGGGTCCACAGTTCACCGGCCGGGCCGGTGCCCCACGGCTGGGCGGTGTTGATGCCGCCGGCGAGGGCGGTCTCCCGGACCACGGCCTGGCCCACCGAGTTCGGCGTGTACTGGTCACCCCACGCCCGGTACGGCCGGCCGAGCTGCACGTTGGTCACGCCGGCCGGCGTGGTCACGGTGCTGTTGATCAGCAGCATGCCCTTGAAGGTGCTGGCCGTGCTGGGCGTCAGCACCGTACCGCCGCCGGCCTTGACGTTGATCGTGGTTTTGTTGATGACCAGGGTGGCGCGGCCGAGGACGACGTCGCTGGTCCCCTCGATGACCGAGTTGTCGATCATCTGGCGGGCACCGGCGGTGTAGGTGGACGTGTCGGCGAAGACCGTCCGGTTGGTGCCCTTGAGCGTGACGTGCTCAAGCAGCACCTTGTCCCCGGTCATCGAGACCGCGGGGGCGGCGCCGGACGCGGTGGTGTTCTGGACCGTCAGATCACGGACCGTGACCGAGGAACCGGTGACGGACAGTGCCGCGGGCGAGGTGCCGTTGGTGATCACGACATCGCCCGGTTCCCCGGTCGAGCCGACCAGGGTCACGTTGGCCTTGGCGATGGTCACCGGGCCGGCGTAGGTGCCGGGGGCGACCGAGACCACCCAGTTCGCCGTGCCGGTGGCCGCGTCGAGGGCGGCCTGCAGGGTCGGGTAACTGCCGGTCCCGTCCGCCTTCACGGTCGCGTCCACCTTCAGGGCCGGGGTGGCGGTCACCGTCGCCGAAGCGGCGGAGGTGTGCCCGGCGGCATCCACCGCGACGACGGTGTACGTGTACGCGGTCCCGTTCGTCACAGCGTTGTCGGTGTAGCCCGCCTTCGTAACGGTGGCCACCAACTGGTCGGCCCGGTAGACGCGGTAGCCGGCCACGTCGGACTCGGCGTTCTCGGCCCAACTCAGCGTGACCTGCCCGGCCCCGCCCTGAGCGGCCACGCCGCTCGGCACGGCCGGAGCCACGTCTGCGGCGGCGTCGGCGACCGGGTCCCAGCCGTCCGTGCCGGCCAGATAGACCGCGGGCGTACGGGTGGCGGCGTCGGCGTCGGACAGCTGCGGCCGGTTGGCGTTGACCGTCGCTCCGGCACCGGTGTTGTGGTACTCGGTGAACCGCCCGTCGCTCCAGGTCAGCGGCGCGAAGTCGATCCACGGCCTGGCTGGGTTGATGCCGTCGTTGATGGTGGTGTCGCGGATGGTGAGCTGGCCGCGGGAGTTGTCCGGCTGGGCGCCGTCGGCCCACCCCTGCCACGGGCGGCCCAGGGCGAACGTGCCGGGGTCGTTGGCGCTGACGATCCGGCTGTTGGTGACCAGGTAGCCGTTCGGGTTCTTCGACGCCGTGCTCGGCGCGAAGATCGTCCCGCCGTTGTGGCTGGTGGCGTGGATGGTGACCCGGTCGAAGACCGCGGTCGCCCGGCCGAAGACGAAGTCGACGTTGCCCTCGATGAAGCTGTCGTAGTAGTACTGCCGGGCGTAGCCGTTGCCGGTGGCCGAGATGTTGCCGGCCGAGTCGGCGAGCAGGGTGTCCTGCACGCCGAGCAGGCGGACGTTGCGGTAGACCTGCCGGTCGCCGGTCGCCTTCAGAGCCACCGCCTGGGTGTTGTTGGCGCCGATCTCCGGGTGCTTGGCCGAGTCGAACGTGTTGGAGATCGTCAGGTCGCGGACCGTCACGTTGCCGGCGGTGATGGCGACGCTGAAGCTGCCGGACGTGCCGCAGGTCGCGGTCGTGACCGTCGCGCAGGTGGTGCTCCCGGCCGCGGTGCCGTTCGCGTTGTCGTAGGTCAGCACCACGTCCCGGGCATCGCCGGAGGTGCCGGCGATCACCAGGTAGGGCTTGGCGATCGTCACCACCTGCCGGTAGGTGCCCGGCTTGATCAGGATCACGGTGGGCTTCCCGGCGGTGCCGGCCGGTGCGGCGGTCACCGCGGCCTGCAGGGTGGTGTAGTCGCCGCTGCCGTCGGCGGCGACGGTCAGGTCGGCGACCAGCGGGGCGGCACCGGGAGTCGCGGACGCCGAGGCCGACGCCGGGGCGGCGTTGCCGGCGGCGTCCACCGCGACGACGGTGTACGCGTACGCGGTCCCGTTCGTGACGGCCTTGTCGGTGTACGCCGCCTTGGCGACGGTGGCCACCAGTTGGCCGTCCCGGTAGACGCGGTACGCGGTGACGTCGCTCTCGACGCTGTCGTCCCAGGTCAGGTTGACCGCCTTGTCGACACCGCCGGCGACCAGGCCGGTGACCGCGGCCGGTGCCACGTCGGGGCCGGCGTCGGCCACCGGGTTCCAGCCGTCGGTGCCGGCCAGATAGGCCGTCGCGGTGTAGTCGGCCGCCTGCGCCGCGCTCAGCTGCGGCCGGTCAGCACTCGCGGTGGCGGTACTGCCCGGGCCGGTGTTGCCGTACTCGGCGAACCGGGCGGTGTGCCAGTCGGTGACGACGCCGCTGTTGGTCATGTTGGTCCAGGTCGCGGTGCCGCTGACCACCGAGCTCAGCCAGCTGTCGCGGACCACGACCTGGCCGAGGGCGTTGTCGTCCTTGACGCTGGTGCCGTCGGCCTGGGTCTTGCCCGGCTGCCACGGCCGGCCGAGGTTCTGCGAGCCGTCCGGGGCGCTGCCGATGATCCGGCTGTCGGTGATCAGGAAGCCGTACTTCTGGCCGATGTCGGTGCTGGCCGCGGTCACCGCGCCGTTCGGCGACGTCGAGTGGTCGAGGGCCTTGAGCGTGCTGTGGTCGAACACCGCGGTGGCCCGGCCGAAGAGGAAGTCGACGTCACCCTCGATGTACGCGTCGTGGAAGTAGACGCGGGACTGGGTGGTGGTGGCCGGCGAGTTGGCGTAGAGGGTGTCCTGGTTGCCGAGCAGCCGGACGTTGTCGAAGACCAGCTTGTCGCCGACCGTACGCAGGGCCACCGCCTGGCCGTTGGCGTACGTGCCCTCCTTGTAGGTGTTCTGGATGGTCAGGTCGCGCATCTGCACCGAGTTGCCGGTGACCACCACGGTGGCGCTGCCGGACGTGCCGTAGGTGGCGGGGGTGCCGTCGTCGTTCGGCGCGGCCCCCGGGATCGGGGTCCCGGCCGCCCGGTTGCCGTTGATCACGACGTCCGAGGCGGTGCCGGTGGCGCCGGCCACGATGACGTACGGCTTGGCGATCGTCGGGTACTCGTTGTACGTGCCCTTGGCCACCGAGATGACGGTCGGGTCGGTGGCGGTGCCGGCCGGGGCGGCGGCCAGCGCGGCGGTGAGAGTGGTGAACGTGGTGGTCCCGTCGGGCGTCGCGGCCGGATCGACGGTGATGTCGGTGACCAGCGGGGCGGCCTCGACCTTGACGGTGGCCCCGATCGTGGCCGGCGACTCGGCGCCGCTGCGGGAGACCGCGGTGACCGCGTACGAGTAGCTCGCGCCGTTGGTCACGGTGGTGTCGCTGAACGTCGGCGAGACCACGCCGGCCACCTTGGCCAGCGCGCCGGTGCCCGCGTCGGCCCGGTAGACGTTCCAGCCGATGACGTCGGCGGAGGTGTCGTCGTTCCAGGTCAGGTGCACGACCCGGAGGTCGGCGGCGGCGGTGAGGCCGGTAGGCGAGGCCGGTGCGGCGGTGCCGGCCGGGAGCATCGGGCTCCAGCCGTCACTGCCGGCCAGGTACTTGGCCGGCGTGGCGTTGGCAGCCTGCGAGGCGGTCAGCTGCGGCCGGTTGGCGTTCAGCGTGGCGCCCGGGCCGATGCTCTGGTACTCGTCGAAGCGGGCGTCCTGCCACTTGAAGTTGACCTTCGTGCCGGTGGAGTCGGCGGTGGCCATGTCCTCCCAGGGCTGGTCGGTCGCGATCGCGGCCGGCAGCCAGGTGTTGACCCACACCACCGAGCCGATCGCGTCCGGGTCGGCGCTCGGGTGCCACGGCCGGCCCAGGTGCACGGTGCCGGCCGCCGCGTTGCTGACGACCTTGCTGTTGACGAACAGGAAACCGTACTTGCTGCCCTTGTCGGTGCTGGCCGCGGTGATGGCGCCGTTGTCGGACTTGCCGCGGTCCAGCGAACGCAGCGTCACCCGGTCGAACACCGCGTCGGCCGCGCCGAAGATGTAGTCGACGTCGCCCTCGATGTAGCTGTTGACGTAGTACTGCCGGGAGCGGGTCGTCGGCTTGGGAGTGTCGGCGAGCAGCGTGTCCTGGTTGCCGAGCAGCCGCACGTGGTCGGCGGTGAACCGGTCGCCCTCCACCCGCAGCGCGACGGCCTGCTGGCTGGTGATCTCCGGGTGGGCCTTCTCGTCGAAGGTGTTGGCCACCGTCAGGTTGCGCAGCGTCACGTTCTTCGCGGACACGAAGATGGTCGCGCTGTCGGCGGTGCCGTAGGTGCCGCCGGCCGGATCCGGCGTGCCGGACGCCTTGTCGTCGGCGAGGACGACGTCGGCCGGGTCACCGGTGGCGCCGACCAGCACCACGTTCGGCGAAGTGATCTCGAACGTCTCGTGGTAGGTGCCGGCCGCGATGTTGATCATCGTCGGCTGCAGGTTCGTCGCCGGGATCGACGCCAGCGCCGCGGTGACCGTCTTGAACGCGCCGTTGGCGCCGTCCGGGGAGACGTAGACCTGCACGTAATCGATCGGCAGCGCGACCGGGTCGGTGGTCGAGGTGGCCGACGCGGCGCTGGACACCGAGGAGGCGTTGCCGACCAGGTCGAGCGCGGTCACCTTGTAGTACTGCGCGACGCCCTTGGGCGCACTGGTGTCGACGAAGGTGGGCGCCGTACCGGCCTTGGCCGCGGTGAGCGTGCCCAGCAGGACGTAGGTGCCGCCACTGGTCGACGAGCGGCTGATGTTGTAGCCGGCGAGGTCGGTCTCCCGGTTCGCCGTCCAGGTCAGCGTGATGCCGTGGGTGGTGTTCGGAGCGGCCTTCAGGCCGGTCGGCGTGGCCGGCTTGACCATCGGGTTCGCCGCGGTGACAGCGCTGTAGGAGGAGATGTTCCCGCTGGTGTCGACCGCGCGGATCCGGAAGTACGCGTGCGTCCCCTCGGTGATCGTGGGGTCGGTGAACGTCGTGGCGGTGAGCTTGGCACCGGCCGCCGGCAGGTAGTCGACGTAGACCTCGTCGCTGTTGCGCTTCTGCACGGTGTAGCCGGCCAGGTCGGTCTCCTTGTTCGCCGCCCAGGTCACCGTCATGCCCACGGCCGCGACCGTGGCCTTCGCGGACGACGGCGCGGCCGGCGCCTTGGTGTCCGCGGCGATCGTGACGGAGGCGGTGGCGGCCGGCGAGACCCCGGCACTGTTGACCGCGGTGAGCTGGTAGTACGACGTCGCACCGGTCGGCGCGGCCGCGTCGGTCAGCGTGGTGCCGGTGACCGGCGTGGTGGTGAGCGCGGTGAACGGGCCACTCGCGGCGGCGCCCCGGGAAACGGCGTAGCCGGTGGTGGTCCCGGTCGCGTTCGCGGTCCAGCTGAGCACGACGCCGCCGGTGCTGCCGGCGACCGCCTTGAAGCCCGCCGGGGTGGGCGGCAGCGCGGTGGCATCGGCCGGGCGGGCGGCCGAGCCGGTCGCGGCCGAGGAGGCGTTACCGGCGATGTCGACCGAGGTGACCCGGTAGTAGGAGGTCGCACCGGCCGGCGCGGTCGGGTCGAGGTAGGTGGTAGCGGTCAGCGGGGTCGCGGTCAGCTGGCTGTAGGTGCCGCTGGACGAGGACGCCCGGTACACCAGGTAGCCGCGCAGATCGGCTTCCTTGTTCGCCGACCAGGTCAGCGTGATCCCGGTGGTGGCGGCGGTGAGCTTCAGGCCGGACGGCTTCGCCGGGGGCGTGGTGTCCTTGGGAATCGCCACCGATGCCGAGGCGGGCGCCGAGGAACCGGCCGCGTTGACCGCGGTGAGCTGGTAATACGCCGTCGCCCCGGCCGGGGCGGTGACGTCGGTGTAGCTGGTGCCGGTGACCGGGGTCGCGGTCAGCACCGCGAACGGGCCGGCCGCCGCGGTGGCCCGGGCGACGACGTAACCCGAGGTCCCGGTCCCGGAGTTGGCGGTCCAGGTGAGCGTGGCGCCACCGTCGTCCGCCGCCTTCGCCTTGAAGCCGGCCGGGGTGGGCGGTGCGGTCGCGGTGCCCGCCGGCCGGGTCTCCGAGGCGGTCGCCGCCGACGAGGCGTTGCCGGTCAGGTCGAGCGCGGTGACCCGGTAGTACGACTTGCTGCCGGCCGGAGCGGTCGCGTCGAGGAACGAGGTCGCGGTGTACGGGCTCGCGGTGAGCTGGCTGAAGGTGCCGCTCGACGAGGACGAGCGGGCCACCACGTAGCCGGCGAAGTCCGGCACGGCGTCGATCGCGGTCCAGCTAACCGCGATGCCGGTGGCGGACGCCGACAGCTTCAGGTTGTCCGGCTTGTCCGGCTCGTCGGTGTCGACGGCCTTCACCGTGATCACGCTGGACGGCTTGGACAGGTTGCCGGTCGTGTCGATGGCGGCGACCGCGTAGTAATAGGTTTTGCCCGCGACGGCGGTGGTGTCGTTGAACGTCAGCGTGCCGGTGGTCGTGCTGCCCAGCAGGTCGGTGGCCGGCACGATGGTCTTGGCGGCCGACCGGTAGACGCGGTACCCCGCGGTGTCCGACGCCGACACCTTGCCCCAGCTGATCGAGACGCCGACCTGGCCGTAGTACGCCGACTTCAGGCTGCCCGGGACACTTGGGGCGGTCGTGTCGGTGGCGGCCGACGCGGCCGTCATACCCAGCCCGCCGATGCCGACGAGGACCAGGGCGAAGAGCGCCAGCGGTCGAAATAGCCGGTGGGCCGACCAGAACCCGACAAATCTGGACGGCTTCGCGTGGCGGTACGACATGTGGCTCACTTCTGTCATAGCTGGCAGGCAGGTTAGGACTACCCATGATCACGCTGTGCGTATTTCGGCGGCAAAGCCAGGGACGAAACGTGACCGCCGGTACGGGGAGTTGAGCCTGGACAGTCACCCGAGGTCACCGCAAGAGATCATGGCCGCCGGGCCTTCGACGGAAGCGTCCTCGACCAGTTGATGGGTTGACGCGAAAGGGTCTGCCGTAAGGTGCCGGAATGGCCGATGCCCTCGTCGGAACTGGATGATCAGCGTGATCATCCTCGTTCTCGGCGGAACCTCCGAAGCCCGGGCTCTGGCCGGCGCGCTGACCGACCACACCGTGATCAGTTCACTCGCCGGGCGGACCACCACCCCGCTGCTACCGGCCGGTGAGGTGCGGATCGGCGGGTTCGGAGGAGTCGACGGGCTCGCAATCTTCCTCCGGGAACGGCGGATCGACGCGGTGGTCGACGCGACCCATCCGTTCGCGGCGCGGATCAGCGCCAACGCGGCGGAGGCGGCCGGACTCGCCGGGGTGCCGCTGCTGCGGTTCCAGCGGCCGGGCTGGGTCGCGGAGCCGGGGGACGTCTGGCACCGCGTACAAAATCTTGGGGAAGCCGCCGCCCTTCTCCCCCGCCTCGGCCACCGGGTTTTTCTGACCACCGGGCGGCAGGGGATCGGCGCGTTCGCCGCGGTGCGCGAATGCTGGTTCCTGGCCCGGTCGGTGGAGCCGCCGGCGGCACCGAAGCCCGAGCACCTCGAGGTGATCCTGGATCGGGGGCCGTTCACCCTGGACGGGGAACGGCGGCTGCTCGACCAGCACCGCATCGACGTGCTGGTGAGCAAGGACAGTGGCGGTCCGGCCGCCAAACTCCTCGCCGCGCGCGAGCGCGGGATACCCGTCGTGCTGGTCGATCGGCCGCCGGCGCCGGGTGGTGAGGTCGCGACCACGGTGGACCGGGCGGTCGATTGGGTCACCCATAAGGTGGACGCACGGTAACCACGCTGTTGCGCAGCAGTGGCACGCTCGGACCATGCCGCGCCGTCAGCTCTATCGCGACCTCAACGATGTTCGAGGTCTGGTGGCGGACGGGCTGGCCCGGCTCGAGGAGATCTCGGTCGGCGGCGAGCAGTACTGGGTGATGTCGGCGCTGGCCCGGCTGCGCGGGATGGACGGCATGCTGGTGGCCGCGGCCGGTGGGCTGTCCAGCTGGAGTCGCACGCTGATCAGCGCGGCGCTGGCGTTTCCGCTGCTCTGGGCGGTGGCCTGGGCGTCCGGGGCGATCGGGGCCGGCCCGGTGTGGGTGATCGTGATTACCGTGCTGGCGCTCGGCCTGGCCATGCCGGGGCTGCTGTGGGTGACCGGGCGGCTCTCCCGGCTGGTCGACCGGCGGCGGATGGGCGCGCCGCCGCGGGCCGGCGACACCGGCAAGGGTGACCTCGACGAGGTCACCGAGGTGCTGGTGCGGGCTCGGGTCCGGCTCGTGTCGGCGGCTCTGCGGCACGTGGGGACGCGGCACTGGGACGCGGCGCATCTCGCCCGGCTGGCCCGCACCGACCGGGCGATCAGCCGGATCACCGACACCGACGTGCTGCTCTGCCAGGCCATCGACTTCCTGGAGATCCACGCGGCCGAGCAACAGGTCAGGCGGGCGGCATGAGCGAGCGTAGCGAGCGAATCGGCAAGCTCAGCGCGGGATTTGCTCTTGGCAGCCCGGAGCTGGCATGAGCGACGAGGACATCTTCGCCGGTGACGTGGAGGGCCGGCTGGAGCGGATCGACCGGCGGGTCCGGGCGGTCGTTCTCGATGCTCAGTGCCGGGACTGGATCGCCGAGCGGCCCGACCGGGTGAGCTTCGCCCGGATGAGCCAGGTGCACCACGAGCTGCGGGCGGCGATCCGCCGGTACAACCCGATGCGCAAGGCCGACGACTGGGTGTGGCCGCTGGTCAGCACCGCCACCTGGCTGGTCACCACCGTGGTGATCCTGCTGGTCGCGACTGATCCGGCGGCACCGCTGACGCTGGCCTTCGCGCTGGTGGCGGGCCTGCTGGTGGCCCAGGCGGCGATCTCGCTCAACAGCCGGCTCCGGCGCGGTCAACAGCGGGATCCGATCGAGGAGCCGGCCCTCTACGCCGACCTCACCCAGCGGATCGAGGCGTGCGCGGCGACGGCGCGGGCCGATCCGGATTCCGACCGCCGCGCCGCCGCCGAGGATCTCGGGCGGGCGCTGGACTGGGTGTCCGCCACCCGCGACGAGATCACCCGCGGGTCTTCGCCAGCAGCTCGATGATCTCGTCGGTGGTGCCGGTCTCGCCCAGCCGGGGAAAGATCTTCTCGACGCTGTTGCGGTGGGTGTCGGCGTCCAGATCGGTCATCGCGTCGACGGCGAGGGTGACGTGGTAGTTGTGCTCGTGCGCGGCCCGGGCCGTCGACTCGACGCCGATGCTGGTGGCGATGCCGGTCAGCACGACCTGGGTGATGCCGCGCCGGCGTAGCTGCAGGTCGAGGTCGGTGCCGTAAAACGCACCCCAGTTGCGCTTGGTGACCACGATGTCGTCCGGGCCGGTGATCTCCGACGCGAGCTCGTCCCAGCCCTCGGGGCGGGGCCGCGGCGGGCGCGAGCCGCCGTCGATGCGGCCGGTCACCGCGTCCGAGCCGTCGGCCCGGTGGGTGACCCGGACCAGAACGACCGGCAGGCCGTGCGAGCGGAACGCCTCGGCGAGCAGAGCGGTCCGGGCGACCACCTCGGCCGCGGCCAGAGGGACCGTGGGCGCGGCGATGATCCCGCCCTGGAGGTCGATGACGACCAGCGCGGTCTTGGGGTCGAGGGTGGTGACGGGCATGAGTCAGGGCCTTTCCGTGGCGGAGGGAACCGGGGTGCCGAGCCGGCCCAGGGACCGGTCGGCGAGGACCACGACCAGCAGCAGGGTCGCGACGACGATCAGAAAGACGGCGAGTTCGTGCAGGCCGGCGGTGTTGGCGCCGTGCTTGAAGAAGGCGCCGGTGGCGGCCGAGGAGACCATCGCGCCGAGGTAGGCGAACGTGCGCAGCAGCCCGGCCGAGGCACCCATCCGTTCCGGGTCGGCCTGGAAGTAGACGGCGTTCTGGTTGGCCAGGCTGTTCAGCCCCTGGGGAAGACCGCAGATCACCGAGATGAGCACCGGGATCCACAGTGCGCTGGTCGAGTCGAGGACCAGCATCAGCGCACAGGCGACGACCTGGCTGACCGCACCGACCAGCAGCTTGCCCCGGAACTCGGCCCGCCGGCCGGTGATCGTCGAGACGCCGATGGCGACCAGCGACATCGGCAGGAGAATCAGGCCGGCGTGCGCGGCCGACAGGCCGCGACCGGCCTCCAGCCACTGGGTGAAGCCATAGAGGTACGCGTACGCCACGGTCTGCGCGAGCAGGGTGCGCAAATACGTGGTGAGCAGCGGAGCGTTGCCGCCGAAGACCCGCACGTCGAGGAACGGGTCGGCGTAGTGCAGCTCGCGCCACACGAAACCGGCCGCGAGCAGGACGGTCAGCGGCACCAGCCACACGTGCCCGAGCGACGGGCTGATCAGGAACAGCATCAGCGCGGTCAGGGTGCCGGCGAAGAAGCCGATGCCGAGGTAGTCGAGCCGCACATGATCTTCGGCCGGCCCGGATCGGGGCAGCAGGAGTGCGCCGAGCACGAGGCAGAGCAGCGCGAGCGGAATGTTGACGGCGAACAGCGCCCGCCAGCCGGCCGCGCCGATCAGCAGCCCGCCGAGGGTCGGGCCGACCACCACGATGGTCTGCGCCGAGACGGACAGCGCGGTGAGCAGGCCGCCGGGTTTCTCCACTCCGGAGCGACGAATCAGATACATCGCCGCGGGGTAGCCGGCGCAGGTGCCGAAGCCGAGCAGGACCCGGGCCAGCACCAGCACACCCAGCGAGGGCGCGAGCGCGCCGACGATGCCGGCGATGCCGACCAGCGCGGAACCGGCCAGGTAGAGCTTGCGGGCGCCGTACCGGTCGACGAGTTTGCCGACGACCGGCTGGCCGGTCGCGGTGGCCAGGTAGAGCCCGGAGACCAGCCAGGCGGTCTCGGACGGCAGCGCGTGGAAGGCGAGCCCGATCGGGACGAGCGCCACCGCGAGGGTCGACGAGTTGATCGGGTTGAGGACTGCGCCGAGGACGAGCGGGACGATGAGCCGGCGGTCGAAGGTGCGGGCCGGGTTTTCTAAAACGGTCATTGCCCGGCCAGCCGGTCGAGCAGGGCCATCGCCTCGATGATCGTCTGCCGCTCGGCCTCGCTGAAGTCGCGGGCCAACTCGCCGGCCAGCCACTCCTCGCGCTCGCGCCGGGAGCCCTCGACCATCGCGCGGCCCTCGGCGGTCAGCGAGATCTGCTGCCGCCGCCCGTCGGTCGGGTCGGGGGTGCGCTCGATCAGCCCGCGCTCGGCGATGGCGGCCAGGGTGGCGGCCATCGACTGGGGGCGGATGCGCTCGAGCGTGGCCAGCACGCTGGCGGTGGCCGGGCCGTCCTTGGCGAGCCGGCTCAGCACCGACGTCTGCGAGGGGGTCAGGTCACCTAGGTTGGCGACCTCGCGCAGCCGGCGGCGCAGACGGCTGTAGACCGTGCGCACCTCGCTGGCCGCCAACATCGCCGAAGCCGGGATCTCGGTCATGCCTCGATCGTAGAACTCTTCAGTCCAGACTGACAAGTTTCAACTGACTATTGCCCCAGCAACCATCGGTGCGGCGCCGCGAGCTGCCGGGCCTTGGCCGGACCCCACGAGCCCGGGGCATAGGAGATCGGCCGCGGCCGCGTGTCCAGCAACGGCCGGACCGCCTTCCAGGCGGCCGCCAGGCCATCCGGGCGGGTGAACAGCGCCCGGTCCCCCACCAGCACGTCGTGGATCAGACGGGAGTACGGCGGGAGCGGGTCGGCGTCCTTCACGGCGTTCAGCGGCAGCGCGACCGTGGCCGGTTCCAGGTCGGCGGCGATGCCGGGCTGCTTCGCCAGCAGGGAAAGGTCGACCTCGCCGGTGCCGGCGAGCGAGAACGACAGGACGTTGGATTGCGGCGGGAGCTTCGGGAACGGCTTTTCCGGCGTACGGAGGACCAGGCTCACCCGCTGCTCGCCGGCCGCCAGTCGCTTGCCGGTGCGCAGCAGGAACGGGACGCCCTTCCACCGCGGCGAGTCGATCCACAGCTTGGCCGCCACGAACGTATCGGTGCGCGACTTCGCCGCCACTCCCTTGATGTCCTGGTAACCGGCGAACTGGCCCAGCACGGCCTCGGCCGGGTCGATCGGCCGGAACTTGCGGATCACCGTCTCGCGGGCCGACTGCAACTCGGTGGCGGACAGCCCGGCCGGCGGCTCCATCGCCACTTCGGCCGCCACCTGGAACAGGTGGGTGACCAGCATGTCCAGCACCGCGCCGGTGGCGTCGTAGAACTCGGCGCGGTTGGCCACGTCGAGCGTCTCCGGCACGTCGATCTGCACGCTCTCCACGTGCTCGCGGTTCCACAGCGCGGCGAACGTGGTGTTCGCGAACCGCATGGCGTGCAGCTGCTGGGTCGCTTCCTTGCCGAGAAAGTGATCGATCCGGTAGACCTGCGACTCGTCCAGCACGTTGTGCACCTGCCGGTTGAGCTTGCGGAACGCGTCCGGCGAGGTGCCGAACGGCTTCTCGTAGACGACCCGGGCGCCCTCGGCCAGCCCGTGCGCGCCGAGCGCCTTGGTGATCTCCGGGAAGGCCACCGGCGGCACCGCCAGGTAGTGCACGAGCTGCGCCTTCGGGCCGACCTCCCGCCGCGCCTCCTCGATCACGTCGAGCAGGCTGCCGGACGAGTCGGTGTTGAAGCCGCCGCCGGCGAAGCGCAGCCGCTTGGCGAACTCGCGCCACGGCCCCTTGCCCGGCGCCGGCCCGAACTCCTCGAGCGCCTCGCGCACCCGGCCCCGGAAGTCCTCGTGCGAGACGTCACCGCGGCCGTTGCCCACCAGGATCCACTTCTCCGGGAGCAGGCCCTCGATGGCCAGGGTGTAGAACGCCGGGAGAACCATCCGCCGGGCCAGGTCACCGGTGGCGCCGAACAGCACGAAAACCGTCATGACCGGCTGCTTTCCCGCTGCCGGGGCGGCTCACACCGGCTGTGACCGGAACGTCCCCCGGTAGGCCTGCGGGGTCGTGCTCAGCCGCTGGGCGAAGTGGTGACGAAGGGTGGCGGCACTGCCGAAACCGGCCCGGACGGCGATCGCGTCGACCCCGAGGTCGGAATCCTCCAGCAGGCGGCGGGCCAGCAGCAGGCGCTGGTTGGTGAGCCAGTCGTGCGGGGTGGCCCCGGTCTCGTTGCGGAACCGGCGGGCGAACGTGCGCGGCGCCATGTGCGCGAGGTCGGCCATCGTCTCGACGGTGTGCGGATGATCGAGCGAGCTCAGCACCAGGGTGAGCACCGGTTGCAGGGTCTCGCACTGGATCGACTGCAGCGGGGTCTCGATGTACTGCGCCTGGCCGCCCTCCCGGTGCGGCGGCACCACCATTCGCCGGGCCAGCATGGTCGCCACCGTGGTGCCGTGCTCCTGCCGAACCAGATGCAGGCCGGCGTCGACGCTCGCGGCCGTGCCCGCACTGGTCAGCACCTTGCCGTCCTGCACGTAGAGCACGTCGGGGTCGATCCGGGCGGCCGGGTGCCGCTCGGCCAGCCGGGCGGTGTGCAGCCAGTGGGTGGTGCAGCGGCGGCCGTCGAGCAGTCCGGCCGCGCCGAGCGCGAACGCGCCCGTGCAGACACTCATCACCCAGGCGCCGCGCTCGTGCGCCCGGCGCAACGCGGCCAGCACCTCGGGCGGGACCTCGTGCTCGCGGTAACCGTACGGCCCGATCGCGACCAGGTCGGCCTCCTCCAGGCGGGACAGGTCGTGCCGCACCGCGACGTCGAAGCCGGCATGGGTGGTGACCGGGCCGCCGTCGACCGAGCAGACCGCGAAGTCGTAGCCGGGCAGGCCCTCGGCCGTGCGGTCGTAACCGAACAGCTCGCAGAGCACGCCGAGCTCGAAGACCGCGACGTCGGGGAGGGCCAGAACGGCCACGTTCCGGAGCATGTGACGCAGCATACGGCCGATTGGCAGGATTTTGAAGATGTGTGGCATCCCTGCCACTGTCGACCATGGCAAGGCAAGAGAAAGCTCTATGTCATGGCAATCGGAATCGCACTCTTCTTCCTGGTCATCACCCTCTTCTCGATCGCCGGCCGGACGGCCGACACGCGCGACAGCGCGGACTGGAAACCAACCAACGACGGATCTCGCACCACCTAACCGAAAGGGGCGGCCACCGGGGCCGCCCCTTTCCGGTCGGTCAGACGCCGGCCATCGCCAGCGTGCGGGTGTGGATCGAGTCCCGCCAGCGGGCGCCACCGCTGATCTCGGTTGCCGTCGAGGGCTCGGCGCGCAGGTACAGGATCGTGCAGACGATCAGGGCACTGACCAGGCCCACCGAGGCCGACGCGTAAACCGCCGGCTGACCGGTGCCCAGCCCGTAGGCGAACCAGGACGCGCACGCCCCGGCCCCCATCCGCCAGCGCAACGGCGACAGGCCGGACAGGTCCAGGTGCCGGTCCCGCAACAGGGCGAGCGGCTGCGGGATCGCCGACAGCACCGACACGCCGGCCAGCACCAGCCCGAGCACCGGGGCCACCTCGGTACCCCGTACACCCGGAAGAGCCGCCGCCAGACCGCTCAGCAGAATCGCCGCCAGAACCGCGCCGGCGGCGCCGGCGCTCACCCGCAGGGCCCGCGTCGAGCGCAGCGACGGCTGCGTGGCCAGCAGTGCCACCATGATCAGCAGCCCGGCCGTGCCGGTGACCGTGTTGGTGACGATCTGGATGCGTTCACCGCTGAGCAGTCCGTAGGTGATCCAGCCGAGCGGCATCGCCACCCCGAGGGCGCTCGCCGTGGCCGAGAGGCCACCGGTGCGGCGCTGCACGCAGGACTTGTAGACCTGGGGCCAGGACAGGGACATGGACAGCGCGGCACCGAGGCAGCCGAGAGCGTGGGTAAGCATGATCCGTTTCCGGGTCGGGGTCAAAGGCCACGTGTCCCATCGCCCGGCCCCCGGACCGCCTTACCGAGATCGGCCCGCTACCACCGACCTGCAACCTTCTCCTTTCTTGGCCGGCTCTTTCCGGCCGGCTCTTTTCCGGGCGGGTCGCAAAGATGTCTGTCCATTTGGCACAGTGGACGGATGCTCACCGACGTGGACCTTCCCGCGCCCGGATTGCTCTGGACCAGATGGGCGACAATCGCCGCCTCCCTCACCGGCATCGGGTTCGCGGACGTCTGGTTCGTCGACGAACGTGGCGCCCACCACGACGACCACGGCGGCAGCTGGGCCCGGCTGGCACTGCTCGACGGCGCCCGGGCCGTCCTCTTCGGCTATGACCGCGATCACAGTGCGACCGCCGCCACCGACCCGCCGATCGACCTGCTCACCGGCGCCCCCGAATGGCTACCGTGGGACGACCTGGTCGCCCTGGCCGACGACAACCGGCTCGGCTTCGTCGTCTGGCACACCGAGGGCCGCTGGTCCCGCACCCGATACCGGGACGACGTCGGCGATGGCCTGGTGCAAACCGTCGGCGCGGTCCTCAGCAGCGAGAACACCCTCCGCGAACTCGGCGAGGTGATCACCGAGTGGGGCGGCCACGAGTTGCGCACCGCAGCCTCGCGCGACGAGGTGCGGGAGGCGGCCGAGCGGCTGTTGGCCTCGGCGGTGCGCGGCCAGGTCGCCGGTGAGGCCTTCTCGCGGCTCCTCGGGCGGGTTCCGTCGCTTGATCTCCAGGCGGCATTGCTCGCGGCCGGGCAGGGCGGGATCACCGCCGGGACTCGGCCGCCGCGGATCCCGCCCGGGTCGCGGCCTCCCATGCGGCGGGTGCGGCGGCTCAGCGAAGGCGAACACGATCGGCTGGTGTGGGCGGCTATGCAGGACGCGGTCGAGCTCGATCGGCCCTCGCCGCCTGAAACCGGGGAACTCGCGGCCCTGGCCGACTGGATGCGGGGGCGGGCTTCGGGCGGGGACGGGCGGTGCACGGTCCTCGTCTATGCCGACGCGACCAGCCTCAGTGCGCAGCCTGGGTCGCATCCGCCGGCTGACCGGGAAGGGGAAGGGCGCTGGCAGGCCTATCGGGAACTGACCGAGTTGGTGCGGTCGTTGCGGCGAGCCGAGGCTGATCCTCGTTATGGGCGGTGGTTGTTCCTTCGGGTCTCGACTACCGCGGAGGATTTCGAGATCTCTCGGTATTACGACTCCTGGCCGCCCTGGTGGCCGGATGATGGGGTTTCCGGGCCCTGGCGCACCAATTTGCAGGAAGAGATGGATGGTCGGGGTCCTCAGTGGAGGCCTGGTTGGGTGCGGCTGCTTGATCCTTCGGTGGCGTTTCGGCCTTAGGTCGTCTCCCTCGACCCGTTCCCTGATCGGCGGCCCCTTGATCGGCGGCCCTGAGACCGCTCCTCTGAAAGACCGCTCCTCTGATCAGCGGTCCTAAGACCGCGGGGCGCTGCCCCGCACCCCGGCCGGGCGCTCGGAGATCGGTGCCTGGCGGGTGGCCTTCGGCTGGGTTTGTGGCTGGGCTTACTGCGGGGCTTGGGGATCTCCTCGCGACGGCACTTGAAGCGATCACACCGGCGGCCGGTGCGCAAGCAAAAACCGCTTGCACACCAACCACCGGCGCGATATAGGCGGGCGTGCCGCCGCGAGGAGATCCCCAAGCCAGAACCAGGAGCGCGCGAGACCGCGCAGGTCAGCGCCCCCGGCTCGGCCGGGCGCTGCGGTCGGCGGGCGCCGAGTCGCAGGACACGCCGCGGTGCCGAGTCGCGCGCAGCCGCGCTGGCTTTGGCCGATCTTGAGGAGTTTGTGCGCGGAGCGCGCGTGAACTCCACATCCTTGGGCCTCTGCGTGGGCTCATATCGGATATTTCTGTTTTATCTATCGCTGCGCGTCCGCGCAGTGGGACCGGTGTCCGCGTTGTGGGAGCGCTGCCGCTTCTGGGAATTCGCGCCCGTTATCTGGGATGCGCACCCGGCTCGGGGCCGCTGTTATTCGGGGTGGTCGTCCTCGGGGAGTTCTACGCCGTCTCGGTCGGCCCACTCCAGCAGCTTGGCCAGGGAGAATGGCTTTTCGTCGATTTTGGCGTGTAGGTCTCCCAGGCGGGCGAAGCGGTCGGGGACCGTTTTTATCGTGAAGTCTCTCGGGTCGGCTTCGGGGATCTCTTGCCAGTCGATGGGGGTGGAGACCGTTGCGGCCGGGACTCCGCGCACCGAATATGCGCTGGCTATCGTGTGGTCTCGGGCGTTCTGGTTGTAGTCGACGAACAGCTTGGCCGGGTCTCGGTCCTTGCGCCACCACGTCGTGGTTACGTCTTGGGGGGCTCGGCGTTCCACCTCGCGGGCGAACGCCAGCGCTGCCCGGCGCACCTCGCCGAACCCCCACTGGGGTGTGATCCGGACGTAGATGTGCAGGCCTCGGCCGCCGGACGTCTTCGGGTAACCGGTTATGCCCAGGTCGTCGAGCACCTCGTGGGCTACCTCGGCTACCCGGCGCACCCGGTCGTAGGTACAGTCCGGCATCGGGTCCAGGTCGATGCGCCACTCGTCGGGCTTCTCGGTGTCGGCTCGGCGGGAGTTCCAGGGGTGGAACTCGACCGTCGACATCTGTACTGCCCAGATCACGTCGGCCGGTTTGGTCACGCACAGTTCGTCGGCGTGGCGGTTGTAGCGCGGGAACTTCACCCGGACCGTTTCCAGCCAGGGTGGCGCGCCGTTCGGCACTCGTTTCTGGTGCACCTTGTCGCCGGCCAGGCCGGACGGGAAGCGGTGCAGCATGCACGGTCGCTCGCGTAGCGCGCGGACTATCCCGTCGCTGACCGACAGGTAGTAGTTGACCAGGTCCAGCTTGGTCAGACCCAGGTCGGGGAAGTAGATCCGGTCGGGGTTGGAGATGCGTACCTCGAAGTCGCCCGCCTGGACGGTGGTGGCGCTGCTCATCGTCAGAGAACCCCGGGGTCGAGGTCGGCCAGCAGGGTGTCGCGTGAGTCGAGCAGGTCTAGCAGCGGGCCGATTCGGGGCAGCTCGTGGGTGACGAAGTAGCGGGCGGCCAGCCGTTTACCCTCGTAGAAGTCTCCTTCTTTGCCCTCGGTGGCGGCGTGCTGGGACAGCCACATCCAGGCGATCACCAGGTGGCCGGCGGCGTCCAGGTAGGCGGTCGAGTTGGCCAGGGCCACCGTCGGGTCGCCGCCGGCCCACACCTTGACGGTGGTGGCGGCTATTCGGTCGGCCGCGTCCATCACCGGTTTGCCCAGCTCGGGTGGGGCGGCGGCGGCCGTCGCGCGGATGCGGTCGAGCAGCAGGGTCAGGCCCGCGCCGTCGCGCATGATGACCTTGCGGCCCAGCAGGTCGAGGCCCTGGATGCCGTCGGTGCCCTCGTGGATCGAGTTGAGCCGGTTGTCCCGGTAGAACTGTTCGACCGGATATTCGCGGGTGTAGCCGTACCCTCCATGAATTTGAATGGCATGGTCGTTGGCCAGGCGGCACCACTGCGACGGCCACGCTTTCACGATCGGCGTGAGCACGTCGAGGAGCAGGTCGTTCTCGGCCGACGGCTCGTCCAGGAGCTTCGCCGCATGAAGGACAAGGGCCAGACCTCCTTCGACGTACGTCTTGGAGGCGAGCAGCATGCGTCGCACGTCGGGATGCTCGATGATCGGCACGGGTGGCGCGGCCGGGTCCTTGGCCGCGACCGGCCGGCCCTGCAGGCGTTCCCGGGCGTAGTCGAGGGCGTGCAGGTAACCGGTGTAGCCGAGGGCCACGGCGCCCGAGCCCACCCCGATCCGGGCCTCGTTCATCATGTGGAACATGTAGGCGAGGCCGTGGCCCTCCTGGCCGACCAGGTAGCCCGCGGCGTCGTCGAAGGAGAGCACCGCGTTGGTGGTGCCGCGATAGCCCATCTTGTGGTTGAGGCCGGCCAGGGCGACCCCGTTGCGCTCGCCGACCGTGCCGTCCGCGGCGACGTGGTGCTTCGGCACGATGAACAGCGACAGGCTCTTCACGCCGGGCGGGGCGCCGGCCACCCGGGCCAGCACCAGGTGCACGATCGTCTCGCTCAGTTCGTGGTCGCCGCCGGAGATCCACATCTTGCTGCCGGTGAGGCGGTAGCTGCCGTCGGCCTGGGCGACCGCCTTCGTGGTCACGTCGCTCAGCGAGGAGCCGGCCTGCGGCTCGGACAGGCACATCGTGCCGGTGAAGCGGCCTTCGAGGATCGGTAGCGCGTACGTCTCGATCTGCTCTTGTGTGCCGTGCGCGAGCAGCAGGCTCGCGTTGCCGATGGACAGCATGGGGTACGACGAGGTGGCGATGTTCGCCGCCTGGAACCACATGAAGCAGGCGCGGGCCACCACGTGCGGCAACTGCATGCCGCCGACCTCGGCGTCCAGGCCGGCGGAGAGCAGACCGCTGTCGTTGAACGCCTTCAGCGCCGCCGCGACCTCGGGGATGATCGTCACCCGCTCGCCGTCGAAGGTCGGCTCCGTCAGGTCGGCGCGCCGGTTGTGCGGGGCGAAGTCGCGCTCGGCGATCCGGGCCGACAGGTCGAGAAACGCGTCGAACGTCTCTCGCGAATGGTCGGCGAAACGTTCCCGCGAGGTCAGTGCCTCGACGTCGAGCCATTCGTAGAGCAGGAAGTCGAGGTCGCGACGAGACAGGATCCGAGACATGCACCCAGTGTGCACCTTTTACGGCTCGGCGCGGTGCCTCCCCGAGCCGACGGCCGCCATCGCGTGCCGCTGGGCTCGGCTGCCGCCGGCCTTCTTGATCATGTACATGGCGTGGTCGGCGGCGCGCAGCGCCTCGTCCGGGTCGCAGGACAGCGGGGCCAGGTGCAGGCCGACGCTCGCGCCGATCCGCACCTCGTTGCCGTCGATCAGGAACGGCGCCTCGACCGCGTGCCGGATCCGGGCGCTGGTCGCCTCGACGGCGCCCGGGTCGAGCACGCCCGGCATCAGGACGACGAACTCGTCGCCGCCGACCCGGGAGAGCACGTCGTCCGCCCGCACGCAGTCCGAAAGCCGGACCGCCACCTGGCGCAGGAGTTCGTCGCCGGCCTCGTGGCCGTGGGCGTCGTTGACCGCTTTGAAACCATCAAGATCGACGAAGAGTACGGCGACCGAGTCGGAGCGCAACGAGGTGCCGAGCACGTCCTGCATGCGGCGCCGGTTCGGCAGGCCGGTCAGCGCGTCGTGCTGGGCCTCGAACTCGAGGCGCTCCTGGAACGCCCGGTTCTCCGAGATGTCCCGAGCATTGATCACCACGCCGGTCAGCGCCGGGTTGTCCATCTGGTTGGAGGCGGTGAACTCGAACCAGCGGTACTGACCGTCGGCCGGCCGCACCCGGCACTGCAACCGGACCACGCCGTTCCTCTCCTCCAGCAGCGACCCGAACTGCTGGATCATGTACGGCCGGTCCTCGGGGTGGATGATGCCGAAGACGCTGGTGCCGACCATCCGGCCGGGTTCGAAGCCGAGAATCGCGGCGCCGCTCGGGCTGGAGAAAGCGATCGTGCCGGTCCGGTCGAGCACCGACACCAGGTCGGGGGCGTGCTGGAACAGGGCCTGGAACCGCGCGTCGGCCCGCTTGCGCTGCAGCATCGAGCGGTAGCCGAGGATCGACACCGCGGCCACCCCGATCAGCAGCATGGCGAGCAGGGTCATGTTCAGCGTCTGGCTCTTGGCGTGCACCGCTCCGTCGAACGACTTCTGGGTCTGGATCCGCACGTAGGCGTAGCCGCTCGGCAGCTGGCCGACCACCATCGCGACCATCGCGGTGCCACCGGCGGTGTACTCGACGAACGTGCCGGATGCCGGGGCGCCGGCCAGCTTGTTCAGGATCGCCGTGTCGATCTTCCGGCCGACGCCGGCGTCGGTGTCGGTGGCCGCGATCGTGCCGGTCGAGTCGACCACCGCGGTGGTGTGCGTGTCGTCCTCGAGCGTCGCGAGGTACTGCTGCAGCGAGGTGGAGGCGACCGCGTTGAGGCCGATCAGCAGGGCCACGGGCGAATCTCCGACGGTGACCGGCACCGCCACCGCCTCGAGGTAGGTGCCGTTCACGTTCATGATCGAGGAGAAGCCGGGCTGACCGGCCAGGAGCGACGCCTTCAGCGGCTGCCAGGCCGCGTCGGTGGCCGCCGGCAGGCCGGTGGTGCGGCTCGCGGTCAGCACGTTGCCGTTCAGGTCGGTGATCAGCGCGCCGTACGCGAACGTCGAGCTCTTCGCGACCAGGGTGGCCAGCGTCTGCTTGTCGGCCGTGCTGTTCTTACCCAGGTGCAGCGTGTGATCGGCGAGGAACACGGACAGTTCCTTCGCGGAGAGCAGCTGGAGCTGCCGGGTGAGCGTGCCGTTGTTGACCGCGAGAGCCTGCGAATCGGCCCGGTGCACCGCGTCGGCCGCCCGCAGCGCCGACCGGTTCACCAGGATGCCGATCGTTCCCGCCGCTGCCAGCAACAGCACACTGATCACTACCGCAATCCAGTTGCGCAACCGCACGGCGATCACCTCCTCGCAGCGAGTGATCGGCAGTCGGCAAGCATCCTGAACCCTTTTCGCAACCGAATCCGGCAGGATGACCGCATGGCGGTGACGAGTTTCGATGCGTTCATCTCCTACCGCACGTCGGTGAGCGGTGCGGTGGCCGGCCGGTTGCAGCGGCGGCTGGAACGGTTCGCGACGCCGTGGTACCGGCCGCGCCGGTTGCGGATCTTCCGGGACTTCACCACGCTGCCCGCTGGTCCCGACCTTTGGCAGGTCATCGAGGCCGGGCTGGCCCGGTCCCGCACCTTTCTCCTGCTCGCCTCGCCGGAAGCGGCCACGTCGTCCTGGGTCGACCGGGAGGTGCGCTGGTGGCGGGAGCACCACGGGTCCGCCGAGTTCCGGATCGTGCTGGCCGGCGGGTCGTTGAAGTGGGATCCGGCCGCCGGCGATTGGGACGCGGCCACCGACGCGCTGCCGCCGTCGGCGTACGGGATGTTCGCGGCCGAGCCTTTCTGGGTGGACATATCCGATTTCGACCGGGCGGTGGCGCGGATCGCCGCCCCGCTGCACGGCGTCGACATGGACACGCTGGTCGGCGAGCACCTCACCTACGAGCGGCGGGCCCGCCGGCAGCGCCGTGGCGGGGCGGCGGTGCTCGCGGTGCTGCTGGTGCTGTCGTTGATCACGTCGGTGCTGACCGTACGCAACGCGCGACGGGCCGACCGGCAGTCGCAGACCTCCACCGCCCGCGCCCTGGCCGCCGCCGCGGTCGCCGCCACGGCGGACAACCAGCAGGTGGCAAGCCTGCTCGCGGTCGAGGGGTACCGGCTCGAACCGAACCCGCAGACGACCGCGGCGCTGTATGCGGTCGTCTCCGCCAACCCCCGGCTGGTCGGCTACCTGCCGATCGACGGGTTGGTGACCCGGGTGGCGGGTGCCGCCGGAACGGTGTTCGCCGGCACCGTCGACGGGCGGGTCCTGCGCTGGGACGGCGGTTCCTTCACCGAGCTGATGCGGATGCCGGGCGCAATCGACGCGCTCGCGGCGAACGCCGACGGCCGCACCGTGGTGGCCGGCGGCCGGCGGGCGATGATCTGGACGTCCGGCGCCGGCGCCCGGGAGATCCCGTCGCCGGCCGGGCAGCGGCTCACCGCCGTCGGCCTGTCGCCGGACGGATCAATCGCGGTGACCACCGGTGACGAGGGCGGCGTGACGGTGAGTGGACCCGCCCACCGCAGCGCCGTCCTCTCCGGCACCCCCCGGCTGACCGGGGTCGCGGTGCCGTCCGCCCAGGAGGTGGTGCTGCTGAGCGGGAACGGCGGATGGGAGCGGCGGACCCTGCCCGACCTGCGCCGGCTCGGTGGGGCGCCAGGCCCCGACCTGCTCAGATATCCGCCCGCGATCTCGGCCGACGGCGAGTACATCGCCCTGCCCAACGGCGGTTCCAGCATGTCTCTCGCCCCGACCCGCTCCGCCGCGACGCTGCGGGCCGGCACCTGGGGGACGCAACCGCAGGCGGTGGCGGTCTCCGCCGACCATCGCCGCACCGCGACCGCGGTCGGCGGGCGGGTTTACGTGGGCCGCACCGGCGCGCCCGCCGAGCTGGTCGAACTGGCCGGCAACCACGCGATCGAGCAGGGTGCGCTCGGCTTCGACGGGCACCGGCTGCTGGCCGGGATCGAGGGCGCGGTCGTGGTGTGGGATCTCGACCGGGCCGGGCGAACCGTCACGTCCTACTCGGTGCCGGTGCCGGCGCCGTGCGGTCTCTGCGGCGACTCGTGGCTGGCCGTCGACGACGGCCGCCGGGAGGCCGTGGTCGTGCCGGACAAGGGCCTCGGTGGCATGCGGTACGCGCTGCGCACCGGCACAGCCGGCGCGCTGCCGGCCGGCCTCGTCTACGGCCCGCCGGTGCCGACGCCGGACGGGTTCCTGCTGACCACGCCCGCGACCGGCGGGATCGAGCTGCCCGGCGGCGCAAAGCTCACCGATCTCTATCCCGCCTCCTACATCGCCGCGGCCGCCCGGATGGGCGACCGGATCGTCGTGGTGGACCGGACCAACGTCATCCATCTGCTGGACGCCCGGGACGGCCATCTGGTCCGGACCGTCGCCGCGCCGGACACCAGCGACGCGGCGGTCGCGACGCCACCCGACCCGGCCGACTACGCCATCGACACCGAACGAGGGCTGGTCGTCTTCAACCGGTACGGCGAGTCGGTCCGGGTCATCCATCTGGACACCGGCCGGCAGGAATCGATCATCAGCATCGGCGCCACCCGGGTCGCGATCGGCGGCGGCCGACTGGCCGTGCAGCGCGGCACCAGCGTCGACCTGTTCACCCTGGACGGACTGCGGGACGACCGGACCATCGTGGGCGATCCCAGCTCGGACGGCCCGATCGCGCTCAGCCGGGACGGCAGCCGGCTCGCCCAGGCCCGCGCCGACGGCACCATCACCGTCCGCAACACCGCGGACGGCGAGGCGGTCACCAGCCTCCGGTACGTCACCGACCCGGTCGGGCAGCGGCTGTCGATGACCTTCGCGGCCGACGGCACGCTGGTCGTGGCGGTCGCCGGAGTCGGTCTGCAGGAGTGGACCCTTGCCCCGGCCGACATGGTCCGGCTCGCCTGCGCCACCGCCGGTCGCGACCTGACGATCACCGAGTGGGAGCAGCACGCCGGGACCTCACCACCGGCCGATCTCCGCTGCCTGCGCTGACCGTCCCGGGTCATGCCTCCAGATGATGCGAAATGTCGGGCCGCCTGGCTCATGAGGTCAACCATCGCTGGCATCGGTGGTCGAAGATGGGGTGACGTTCGCTAGCGGGGATCGGGGGACGCCGATGGACAGGCTGGTGGTGACGGTCCCGCCGGACTCACCCGCGCCGCGACGCAGCTGGATCCCGGCGCCGCGGCGCAGTCCCGAGAACACCGTGGTGTCCCGCCGGATGGTCCGCTGCAAGCTCAGCGTCACCGGCTTCGGCCTGTCGGCCCTCTTCTACTGCCTCTCCTTCACCCCGTCACTGCTCCCCCGCCCCTGGTTCCTGCAGGGCGTGGTGGCCGGGCTCACCGCCGCCATCGGGTACGCGGTCGGCACCACCCTGGGTGCACTCGTCCGGCTGCGCTGGTGGCCGTCCCGCCGGGTCGAACGGATCGCCTGGCACCTGCTGTTCGCCCTGCTGCCGGTGCTGATCCTGGTCTTCCTCTGGCTGGGCACCCGATGGCAGCGCGAGTTGCGGGTCCGCCTCGGCATGGAACCCCAGCAGGAGTACGACGCCCTGCGCACCGTCGGGATCAGCCTGCTCACGTTCGGGATGCTGCTGCTGGTCGCCCGGCTGCTGCGGCTCGCCGCGCACGGCATCGCCCGGCTCCTCGGGCAGTACGTCCCCGAGTCGGCGGCCTACTGCGCCGGCTTCCTGGTCGTCAGCATGCTGAGTTACGGGGCGCTGGACAACCTGCTCGTGGAGAACCTCTACGCGACGGCGGACCGGTCGGCCGCGATCACCGACTCCGGGACCGGGCGCGGCGTCGTGCGACCGGGCACCGCGCTGCGCTCCGGCGGCCCCGGTTCGCTGGTCGACTGGGACTCGCTCGGCCGGCAGGGCCGCAACTTCGTCGCCAAGGCACCCACGACCGAGCAGCTCAGCACGTTCAGCGGGCGGGCCGCCACCGAGCCGATCCGGCTCTACGCCGGGCTGGCCTCGGACGACGACGCCCAGTCGCGGGCCGCGCTGGTGGTGCGCGAGATGGACCGCACCGGCGCGTTCGACCGGGCCGTGGTCGCGGTGTTCACCCCGACCGGCACCGGCTGGGTGGACAACGACGTGACCAGCTCCTTGGAATACATGTACGACGGCGACACCGCGCTGGTCTCGATGCAGTACTCGTACCTGCCCAGCTGGATCTCGTTCTGGGTCGACCGGTCCAAGGTGGTCGAGGCGTCCGCGGCGCTGATCACCGCGGTGCACGACCGGTGGGCGGCGATGCCGCCCACGACCCGGCCCAAGCTGTTGATCTTCGGAGAGAGCCTCGGAACGTACGGGACGGAGAAGACCTTCGGCACCGCGGAGAAGATGGCCGCGGGCGCCGACGGGATCCTGCTCGAGGGGCCGACCTTCGCCAACCCGATCCACCAGCAGCTGACCCGCGACCGGGAGGCCGGCAGCACGGTCTGGGATCCCCGCTACGAAGGCCTGCCGATCGAGTTCGCCTCCCGGGCGTCCGAGCTGCGCGAGCTGACCGGCCCGCCACCCACGGTCGTCTACATGCAGAACTCGTCCGACCCGGTCGTCTGGTGGAACCCCAACCTGCTGTGGCACCGCCCCGGCTGGCTGCGCGGCGAGCGCGGCCCCGACGTGACCCCCGACATGCACTGGTACCCGGTCGTCACGTTCTGGCAGACCATGGTGGACCTGATCTTCGCGAACAAGGTGCCGATGGGGCACGGCCACGTCTACAAGTCGGGAACGGTCGACGGCTGGGCCGCGGTGGCGCCCCCACCCGGCTGGACAGTGGCGGACACCGTGCGACTACGTGCCCTTATCGATCAGTAGCGGTAGTTTGCCGGAATGACGTTGCAGCGAAAGTTGTCGATCGTTGTCGCCGGGCTGGCCGTGGTCGCGTCCGTGGCCGGCTTCACCCACGGAAAGCCGCAGTGGCAGCTCAGCGACACCGGAACGACCGCGCGCTTCCGCGGCCTGGCCCCGGTCAGCGACCGGGTCGCGTGGGTGGCCGGCAGCGCGGGCACGATCCTGCGGACGACCGACGGCGGCCGCAGCTGGCAGTCCGTCGGCCCGGCCGACGCGGCCGAGCTGCAGTTCCGCGACATCGAGGCGTTCGACGCCCGCACCGCGACCGCCCTGACCATCGGCAACGGCACGGACTCCCGGCTGTACGCGACCACGGACGGCGGCCGCTCCTGGACCGAGACGTTCCGCAACGAAGACCCGAACGCGTTCTACGACTGCGTGACGTTCCTCGACCGTCGGCACGGCCTGGCGCTGTCCGACCCGGTCGACGGCAAGTTCCGCATCCTGGCCACCAGCGACGGCGGCCGCACCTGGTCGGTCCGCTCCCCCGCCGGCATGCCCGCCGCCCTGGCGGGCGAGTTCGCCTTCGCGGCCAGCGGCACCTGCCTGGTGTCCGCGGCCGGCCAGGCCTGGTTCGCCACCGGCGGCGGCGCGGCGTCCCGCGTCTTCTCCTCCACCGACGGCGGCCGCACCTGGACGGCGACGGCGACCCCGATCCCGAGCGGCCCCAGCGCCGGCATCTACAGCCTGGCCTTCCGCGACCGCACCCACGGCCTGGCCGTGGGCGGCGACTACGCGGTCCCCGACGCGGCCCCGGCCGGCGCCGCCTACCTGCGCGGTCGCACCTGGACGGTGGCCCGAACGGTCCCCGGCGAGTACCGCTCCGGCGCGGCCTGGATCGGCCACGGCCCGGCCGCCCTGGCCGTCGGACCGACCGGAAGCGATCTGTCGCTGGACGCCGGCCGGACCTGGAAGCGCTTCGACACGGGCAGCTTCGACGCGGTCCGGTGCGCCCACGACGGCGCCTGCTGGGCCTCCGGCGAACAGGGCCGGGTGGCCAAACTGCGCCGGCACTGACCGCTCAGGCCGCGCGGCCGGCGATGATGCCGCCGATCAAAAGCCCCAGCTGTTCCGGTGCCTCGGCGTGGGCGAGGTGGCCCTGACCGGGCAGGACGTGCATGGCCGTGCCCGGCAGCATCCGCTGGACCGCGGTGAAGGCGACGCCGTACGGCTCGCCGTCCCGGCTGTGCTCGCCGACGATGAGGTCGAACGGCACCTTCACGTCGGTCCACCGCTCCGGCCCGGGAGTGAACGCGTTGAGCGCCGCCAGCTCCTCCGCCACCGGCGCCGCCCACTGCCGCAACAACGCCCAGGCCGGAGTGGCCCGCAAGGCGGCGACGTGCTCCGGCGAGTACCGCGAGACGTCGAGGTTGACCACCTCGACGGCCCGGTCCAGGTCGCCGGCGGCGGTCGCCGCCCGCAGGGCGGGCACCGCGGCGGCCCCGAACGGTCGCACCACCGGCTCGTACGCGATCACCTGAGCGACCGCCGCCGTCCGCGCTGCCGCCTCGATGGCGACCAGCCCGCCGTAACTCCAGCCGAGCAGCCGGGCCGGCTCGTCCAGCCGGTCGAGCCAGGCCAACAGGTCGAGCACCTCGGTCTCGACACCGTAGCCGCTGCCGAGGGGCCCGCTCGGTGCCCGGCCTCGCCGGTTGAGAATGAGGACCGGTTCGGGGCGGTCGATCGCCGCCGCGACCCGCCGCCATCCCTTCGCGTCGGTCATGACGCCCGGGATGACTACCAGTGGCGTGCCGGTCCCCGGTTGCCACAGAGCGTGCAGGCGGGTGCCGTCACGGTCGATATCACGAGAGTCCATCCTGGTGACCGTACGTCGGGCGGCAGGTGAAGATGCCGGCGGTGCCGATGGTGACGCGGCGGCGGGCGGCCGGCTCGTCGTCGTGGAAGCGGTCGACGGCCCACGACAGGGCCAGGACCAGCTCGTACACCTCGTCGGGGGTGATCCGGCCGGCCGCGTCGGCCGCGTCGAGGAGGGCGGCCGTTCGCTCCACCAGTGGGTCGGTGGTCGGGTTCATCGGTGAGGCCGCGGCGTGGTGCGCGGTGGCCAGGCAGTAGGGCAGGTCGTGCCAGATGCGCAGCTGCCAGGTCAGCCGGAACAGCCACTCGGCCAGGGCGTCGCGCGGTGAGCGGGTGCGGGCCAGGGCGTCGGCCTCGGCCAGGGCGTCGGCGATGCTGGTGTGCATGACGGCGGCGAGCAGGTCGTCGCGGGTCGGGAAGTTCCGGTAGAGGGTGGCGTTGCCCACGCCGGCCCGCAGCGCGATGCCGTCGAGCGAGGTGAGCACGCCCTCGGCCGCGAAGATCTC
Source organism: Paractinoplanes toevensis (assembly GCF_018332695.1). Classification (GTDB taxonomy): domain Bacteria; phylum Actinomycetota; class Actinomycetes; order Mycobacteriales; family Micromonosporaceae; genus Actinoplanes; species Actinoplanes toevensis. The sequence continues at coordinate 66,122 of NZ_BOQN01000076.1, read as the reverse complement.
GCGCGCCGCGGCCAGGATCGCGTCCCGGTTGCGCTGGGCGTCCGCGCGCAGCGGGCGCTTCGCCGCAGTAGCCATCGCCACTCCTTCTTGACTATCTGGGGACAGTCCCCACATAGTTGGAACCGGGGGCACTCCCCACTTGCTGAAGGAGTCTAGATGAACAACCGACTCGACGGCCGGACGGTGCTCGTCACCGGGGCCAACGGTGGCCTCGGCGAGCAGTTCGTGCGGCAGGCGCTCGACCGGGGCGCTACCAGGGTCTACGCCGCCGCCCGCACGCCGAAGCACTGGGCCGACGACCGCGTGCGACCGCTGGACCTCGACCTGACGGATCCCGACGGCGCGACCCGCGCCGCCCTGGCCGCGCCCGACGTCGACCTGCTGATCAACAACGCCGCCATCGCACCCGCCGGCGACTCCATCTCCGGCCCGGAGGAGGAGCTTCGCAAAACCTTCGAGACCAACTTCTTCGGTACGCTCCGCGTCGCGCGCGCCTTCACTCCGGTGCTGGCGGCCAACGGCGGCGGCACCCTGCTGAACATCCTGTCGTCGGCGGCCTGGGTCAGCGTGCCGACCGGCTACGCGGCTTCCAAGGCGGCCATGTGGTCGGCCACCAACGCCCTGCGGGTGGAGCTTCGTGGGCAGGGCACGCAGGTGATCGGCCTGCTGGTCGGCATGATCGACACCCCGATGTCGGCCCGCTGGGACGTGCCGAAGGTGAGCGCCGAAAGCGTGGTGGCCCAGGCCTACGACGCCGTGGCGGACGGCTCGTTCGAGGTGCTGGCCGACGACCAGACCCGACACCTGAAGTCCCGCCTGAACACCAGGGCCGAGGAGCTCTACCCATGGCTGGACGAGCAACTGGCCGCGTTCGTCCCCTGAGCCGACGGTGATGACCCGCCCCGGCCAGATCGTGCCCCGGACGGCGTACGGCTAAAGGGTTGAGGTTTTGGGGAGGTGGGTGTCGCTGAGCAGGAGCGAATGCAGCTCGGCCGACACCCCGGCGACCTGGTCCAGGTGGGCGTTGTGGCCGAAGGAGCGCGGGCGCGGGATCGGGATCTCGACCAGGCGCCGCACCTGGCCCGGGCGGGAGCTGAGCACCGCGACCCGGTCGGCCAGCAGGACCGCCTCCTGGATGGAGTGGGTCACGAAGACGATGGTGGTGCCGAGGTCCATGTGGATGCGCTGGAGTTCGACCGCCAGCTCTTCGCGGGTCAGGGCGTCCAGGGCCGAGAACGGCTCGTCCATCAGCATGACCTTGGGGTTCTGGATCAGCGCCCGGCAGAGGGAGACGCGCTGCTGCATGCCGCCGGAGAGTTCGTGCGGCAGGCGCTTGCGGAAGCCGGTCAGGCCGGTGGTTTCGAGGAGGCGGTCGACCTGGGCCCGGTGGTCGGCCTTGCGGCGGCCGAAGATCTCGACCGGCAGCATGATGTTGTCCTCGACCGAGCGCCACGGCAGCAGGGCCGGTTTCTGGAAGACCATCGCGACGTCGCGGCGGGGTTCGCGGACCACCTCGCCGGCCACCCGCACCTCGCCCTTGGTCGGCTTGAGCAGGCCGGCGATCATGCGCAACAGGGTGGACTTGCCGCAGCCGGAGCGGCCGATCACGGTGAGGAACTCGCCCTCGCCGATGGTCAGGCTGATGTCCCGGATGGCCTCGACCGGGCCGGACTTTCCCTTGAACGTCTGGGACACGCCGTCGATGGTGATCATTTTGCGACCCTCCACGGGACGAGCAGCCGCTCGATCCCGGCGACCAGGTAGAAGAGGACTACGCCGGTGACGGCGAGCAGGACCAGCGCGGCGAACGCGAGCGGGGTGTCGTTGGAGGCGCCGGAGCCGGCGATGACCGAGCCGAGGCCGCGGTCGGGGTTGACCACCTCGCCGATGACCGCACCGATGATGGCCAGCGGGGTGGCCACCTTGAGGCCGACGAAGACCTGCGGCAGCGCCCAGGTCAGCCGCACCTTGACGAAGGTCTGCCACCAGGACGCTTTCAGCGAGCGGGTGAGTTCCTGCAGGTCGTCGGGGGTGGAGGTGAGCCCGGCCATGGTCGAGACGATCACCGGGAAGAAGCTGACCAGCACCACCATGACGATTTTCGGGGAGTCGCCGAAGCCCATCCAGACCAGCAGCAGCGGGGCGAGGGCGACCTTCGGGACCGCGTTGATCGCGGCGAGGATCGGCATGGCCATGCGCTCGACGGTGCGGGACGCGGCCAGGGTCACCGCGATCACCAGGCCCAGGGCCACGGCGATCGCGAAGCCGATCAGCACGCGCTGCAGGGTGGTCCAGGTTTCCTGCAGGAGGAATTCGGGCGTACGCAGGAACGTGTCGACCACGTCGGCCGGCGACGGCACGTAGAAGGGGTCGATGTGGAAGGCCGCGGTGATGCCCCACCACGCCCCGACCGTGATGACCACGCCGAGGATGGGCAGCCCCACGTTGGTCCACACCCGCGAGGTCCGCGAGCCGGCGTCGAAGTCCGTCATGTTCCTGCTCCTGTGTAGAGCGTGCGCGGGGCGGGAGCTTACCCGCCCCGCGCAGTGCGTCAGCTGGCCGGGATGAAGCTGAAGTCGACGACCTTGTCCGGCGTGAGGCCGGCCGGGATCAGGCCGTTGCCCTGCAGAACCGCGATGCTGCGGGCCACCCGCTCCTGGTCGAGGTGGCCGAGCGGGGCACCGTTCGGCGGGGCCACGTACGGCTTCATGGCGTTGATCTCACCGACGGCCGCGGGGATGGCGGCGGTGGGCTCGGCCTTGTTCATGATGCTGGCGGCCTCGTCGGGGTGGTCGACGGCGTACTGCAGGCCCTTCATGGCGGCCTCGGTGAACTTCTTCACCAGGTCCTTGTCGCTGGCGATGAGCTCCTCGCGGGCGATGATCGCGTTGCCGAACAGGTCGGACAGGTACTCCGAGTACGGCATCACGGTCACCTCCTTCTTGGAGGCGGTCTCCAGGGCCTTCTTGCTGAGCAGGAAGGTCGACAGCGCGTCCACCTTGCGCTGGGCCATCAGGCCGTTCAGCGCGGTGGTCTGCGCGCCCTGCAGCTTGACCTTGGTGGGGTCGAGGCCGGCCTGCTTCGCGTACGCCGGGAACAGCAGCTCGCTGACCGAGCCGGTGCCGGTGCCGACGGTCTTGCCGGTCAGGTCGGTCGGCTTGGTGATCTTGGTGTCGGCGGTGGTCATGATGGACACCAGCGTCTGCTGGTGCACCGCGGCGACCGCGCGCCAGTTGGTGAACTTGCCCAGGCCGGCCTGGATCTCGGCGCCGGTGAAGTCGAGGGCCGCGAACTGTGCCCCGCCCGACTTGATCAGCGTGAGGTTCTGGACGTTACCGGTGCCCTTCTGGATGTCGACGTCGATGCCGGCGTCCTTGAAGAAGCCCTTCTCCTTCGCCACCCATACGAAGGAGTCACGGCCCACGGCGCCGAACGCCGTCACGTAGGTGACCTTCTTCAGGTCGCCGCTCCCCGCACCGACGGTCGAGCCGCCGTCGCTGGAGCTGTCGTCCTTGGAGCAAGCACTGGCCGTCACGAGCACCGTGGCGAGCAGCGTAGCCGCCAGCACACGAGAGCGTCTGAACATCCCTAAGCCTCCTGAGAATCCGCCGGTCCGATCGGCGGCGATGACTGTTCGTCTGACCTGCATGGACGGTCTGTCAATTGACGATCGTCCGTTCGGGGCCGCGTCCGGTCGAAATCGTAGAGCAGGGGGTCTCACCTGTCATCGCACCCTTATCGGGCGAAAGCGGCCGTCATATACTGGCCATCGCCCTCCGAAATGGACATCGATGCAGGTCAAGCGGCGGTTGACAGCTTTCCGGCCGGACGCGATGCTGTGCACAAGATTGTGAGCAATCCGTGGCTCTTCTGAGGGGGACAGCTTTTCGTGACGTCGCCTGCCGTCGACGACGCCTACGAGCGGTTGCGGTCCCTGATCCACAGCGGCGAGCTGATGCCCAACGAGCGCCTCGTCGAGGCCGACCTCGCCCAGCGATTACAGGTCAGCCGGGCGATCGTGCGCACCGCGCTGGTCCGCCTCGGCCAGGACGGGGTGGTCGTGCACACCCCGCACCGCGGCGCCCGGGTACGGGTGGTCACCGACGCCGAGGCGGTGGAGATCCTCCAGGCCCGCGCGGTGCTGGAGGCCCTCACCGCGCGGCAGGCCGCGGCCCGCGCGACCGCCCGGGAGATCGCCGGGATCCGCCGGGCACTGGCCGGCATGGAACGCAAACTCGCGGACGGCGACCTGCTCGGCTACTCGGACGGCAACGCGGCCCTGCACGCCGCGATCATCGCGGCGGCCCGGCACGAGACGGCGGCCCGGCTGATCGCCGGCCTGCGCGGGCAGATGGTGCGCTTCCAGTTCCGCACCATCCTGGTCCCCGGAAGGGCCCCTGACTCGCTGGCCGAGCACACCGCGATCGTCGACGCGATCGCCGGCCGCGACCCGGACGCCGCCGAGAAAGCCATGCGGCACCACCTGAGCCACGTCGAGGCGGCCCTGTCCCGCCGACGCTGATATGGAGAACAATGAGCGAGCATCCCGTCCCGTCCGCCACCGCCCGCGAGCTCGTCGCCGGTGGGTATGACACGCACGTGCACATCGCGCCCGACGTGATGGAACGGCGCATCGACGACCTGTCCCTGGCCCGCCGGTTCGCCGCCGTGGGCCTCGCCGGATTCGTCATCAAATCGCATTACCTGACGACCGCCGAGCGGGCCTCGGTGGTGCGGGCGGCGGTGCCCGGCACCGACGTGCTGGGCGCGATCACCCTGAACGGCTCGATGGGCGGCATGAACCCGGCCGCCGTGGAGATCGCCGGCCGGCTCGGCGCCCGGATCGTCTGGATGCCCACGGTCGACTCCCGCAACCAGCGCAGCAGCACGGCCAGCGACCTGCCCGGCAGCAAGCCGGCGATGTGGGGCGCGCTCCAGGCCGACCTGCACGCGCAGGGCATCGTCCCCGATGTGGTCGAGGTCCTCGCCGACACCGGCGAGGTGCTCGAACAGGTCCGCAAGGTGCTACGGGTGATCGCTCGGCACGACATGGTCCTGGCCACCGGCCACCTGTCGGCCCCGGAGATCCTCGCGGTGGTCCGAGCCTCGAAAGAGGAGGGCGTCCGCCGGGTGGTCGTCACCCACCCGGAATTCACGTCCCAGCGGCTGACGGTTCCGCAGCAGCAGGAACTGGCGGCCGAGGGCGCCCTGCTGGAGCGATGCTTCACGACGCCGTACACCGGCAAGGTGTCCTGGGAGGACCTGTTCGCCAACATCCGGGCCGTCGGCCCGGAGCATTCCGTGCTCTCCAGCGACCTCGGGCAGCCGTTCAACCCGCCGGTCGAGGACGGGCTGGCCCTCTTCGCGGCCCGCCTGCTGGCCGCCGGCTTCACCGAGGACGAGATCCGGACGATGGCGGTCGAGAATTCCCGGCGCCTGGCCGCGGACCCCAAAAGCCTTTAGCCGTACGCCTTCTCGGCTCACCAAACGCAATCGGCGGGCCCCGCCGCCACCGGCGCGGCCTTTCCGCTGGCCGCGGGCCGTTGCGCGACTTTCGCGCGTGGCTCGCGCCGGGCCGCTACCGGATCGGCTCCTGCTCGGTGAGGCCGACCAGCTGTTTGCCGAGGGACTCGGCCGGCTGCGGGTCGTCGGTCAGCGCGATGACGATGGCGGACGTGGCGGTGGCCGGCGAGGCGACGACGAAGGTGACGCAGCCGGGCGACCGGCCGGTGTTGGCGTAGGCGGGACCTCGATCGCCGGGCAGGATGTGCGAACCCCAGGCGTACGGCACGAGAGCACCATCGCGCATCTTTCCCGGCTGGCGCAGCAGCGCGGTGAGGCGGGGGCCGAGAGCGCCGATGTGCATCGCCTCCGCCCAGCGCAGCATGTCCCGTGCGGTCGACCAGACCTCGCTGCCGGAGCGAACCTGTGTCGAGGCCATGCCCAGCGGGGTGAACAGGTGCTTCTGGGCGATCTCGGCGACCGGACGGCCGCCGGCCCGCTCGGCCAGGGTCGTGAGGCAGGCGTACCCGATGTCGCTCGGCGAGAAGACCGTCCCGGGCTCGGCCTGCGGCTCGGGCAACGTCTCCATCGGGTCGCCGGGATCGGCCTTCTCGGGCAGCCCGCTGGTGTGGTGGATCAGGTGGTGAAGGCGGATCGGCGCGGCCCAGGCCGGCAGTTCGGGCAGCAACGTCCGCACCGGCAGGCTGGGATCCAGATCGCCCTGCCGCACGAGAATCGCGACGCAGGCGGCCACGATCCAGTTTCCGGCGGCCGCCACGCAGACGACGGTTTCGGCCTGTTCCGCCGCGTCACCGAGCCAGGTGACACCGGCGGAATTCGCGTAGCCGGCCGTCATCCCACCGGGCAACGGCATCTCCTCGTCAACTGGCACGCCGACAAGATAGCGAGCCTCGCGCCCGGCCGCCGGACTCGCGGTCAGGCGTTGAGGTAGGCGAGCACGGCCAGGACCCGGCGGTTGTCGTCTTCGGACGGGGGCAGGCCGAGCTTGGTGAAGATGTTGTTGATGTGCTTGCTCACCGCTTTTTCCGTCACGAACAGGCGGCCCGCTATCGCCGCGTTGGAGCGGCCCGCGGCCATTTCGCCGAGCACCTCGCGTTCGCGGGCGGTCAGCACGTCGAGCGGGCGGCTGCGGTCGAGGAGCCGGGCCACCACCTCCGGGTCCATCACCGTGCCGCCGCGCGCCACCTGGCGCACCGCGTCGATGAACTGGGCCACGTCGGAGACGCGGTCCTTCAGCAGGTAGCCGACACCGCCGCTGCGGTCACCGAGCAGCTCGCGCGCGTACAGCGGCTCGACGTGCTGGGACAACACCAGGACCGGCTGGCCGGGCACGGCCTCGCGGACCGCGATCGCCGCCTGCAGGCCCTCGTCGGTGAACGTCGGTGGCAGCCGCACGTCGACGACCGCGACGTCCGGCTTGTGGTCGAGCAGCGCGGGCAGCAGGGCCGGGCCGTTGTCGACGGCCGCGACGACCCGGAACTCGAATGCCTCCAGCAGTCGCGTCAGTCCGTCCCGGAGGAGAGCGTGGTCCTCGGCGATGACAACGCGCACGGCAACTCCATGGTCACGATGGTCGGCCCGCCGGGCGGGCTGGACAGCGTCATCGTGCCATCGAAAGCGGCCAGACGGCGGCCGATGCCCTTGAGGCCCGTGCCACGGTCGGGGTCGGCGCCGCCCCGGCCGTCGTCGCCGACCTCCATGCGCAGGGTGTCGCCGTCGCGCCGCATGGTCACGTAGGCGACCGTGGCCCCGCTGTGCACCGTCGCGTTGGACAGCGCCTCGGCGACCGCGAAGTAGGCCGCCGACTCGACCGGGATGTCGAGCCGGCCGGTCACCTCGGACTCGACCGCGGTCGGGAGACGCAGGTTGAGGGCGAGCGCCCGGACCGCGCCGTCGAGCCCGCGCTCGGCCAGCACCGGCGGGTGGATGCCGCGGACCAGGTGGCGCAGCTCGACCAGCGCGGTCGAACTGGCCTCGCGGGCCTCGACGAGCAGCCGCCGGGCGCTTTCCGGGTCACGGCCGAGCATCTCCTCGGCGAGGCCGATGGTCATGCCGAGCGAGACGAGCCGGGCCTGGGCGCCGTCGTGCAGGTCGCGCTCGATGCGGCGCAGCTCGGCGGCCTGGGCGTCCACCGTGTCGGCCCGGCTGTGCGACAGCTGGGTGACCCGGGCCCGCAGCCGGGCGTTGGTGGTGGGAGCCAGCAGCAGCCGGTTGAACAGCGCGTCGTAGCGGCGCAAGTAGGGCGCGACGGCCAGTCCGATCGCCAGGAACAGGGCGCCCTGCGGCAGCGACAGCAGGCCGTCGCTGACCGTCTCGATCGGCCAGATGACGCCGTAGCCGTACCACCCGGTGCCGAGCCAGATCCACAGTGGCAGCAGGACGATGCCCTCCACCCCGTAGACCGGGATGAGCAGCGTGGCGAATCCTCCAACCAGGCCGACGATCGCGCCGGGCACCAGCCAGGCCAGGTCACGCCAGGTGGCCGGGTCGGTGACGATCCACCGGTAGGCGCGCCAGCCGACCGGGCGGGCGGCCGCCGGGCGGGGACGGTAGGGCCGCTCGATCGTCACGCCGTGCCACCCGGCGACCGCGCGGGCGGCGTCGGTCCGCAGCCGCACCAGCGCGGTCACCGCCGGCAGCAGGATCAGGCCGAGGCCCAGGACCGGGGTCAGCGCGAGGGCGACGACGAACAGGACGAGCAGCAGGAAATTGGTGACCGAGAGGGCGACGGCGAGCGCCCCGCCGGCCACCGCCCGCAGGCCCTCCCGAAGCCAGTCTCTCGTCTCCATGCCACCATCCTGGCGGGTCGGGGCGCGGAACTCAGTAGTGCTAGCACTACTACCGAAAGTAGGTCTGGCACTCCTGACTCGGCGCCCGCGAACCGGTTGAGTTAGCCGGCATGACGACCACGACAGCGCGACCGCGCAGCGACTTCGCGGAGCTGGGCCGCCGCATCAACGCGGCCGGCCTCCTGGAGCGACGGCCGGCCTACTACGCCGTACGCCTCGGTGCGGTGACCGCGGCCCTGGCCGCCGGTTGGACCGCGTTCTTCCTGATCGGTTCCTCCTGGTGGACCCTGGCCGTGGCGGTCTTCCTGGCGGTGGTGTTCGCCCAGGTCGCGCTGGTCGCCCACGACCTGGCCCACCGGCAGGTGTTCCGCACCAACGCGCCGAGCCGCCGGGCCGGCCTGATCGCCGGCAACCTGGCGATCGGCATGTCCTACGGCTACTGGATGGACAAGCACACCAAGCACCACGCCAACCCCAACCACGACGACCTCGACCCCGACGTCGGCCCGGGTGTCCTGGTGTGGAGCCCGGAGGCCGCCCGCGGCAAGGGATTCCTCACCCGCTACCAGGCGTGGTTCTTCTTCCCGCTGCTCACCCTGCTCGGCATCTCACTGCACCGGGACAGCATCCGGGCGCTGCGCGACGGCACGGTGAAGCAGCGCGGCCTGGAGAGCGTGCTGCTGGCGGTGCACCTGATCGGCTACGCGGCGGCGCTGCTCCTGGTGCTGTCGCCGCTGCAGGCGCTGGTCTTCTTCGTGGTGCACCAGGCCCTGTTCGGGGTCTACCTGGGCCTGACCTTCGCGCCCAACCACAAGGGCATGCCGCATCCGACCGGCAACGAGGACTACCTCCGCAAGCAGGTGCTGACGTCGCGCAACGTGCGTGGCGGCTGGTTCGTCGACAACGCGCTGGGCGGCCTCAACTACCAGATCGAGCACCACCTGTTCCCGTCCATGCCGACGCCCAACCTGCGCAAGGCACAGCCGATCGTCCAGCGCTACTGCGCGGAGATCGGCGTGCCCTACGAGGAGACGTCTCTGGTGGAGTCGTACGCGCAGGCCCTGCGCCACCTGCACGAGGTCGGCGCCGAGCTGCGTCGGGCCTAACGCGGGATGTTGCGCAGGTTGGTGCGGGCCAGGTGCGCCATCTGGCCCACCCCGCCGGCCAGCACGGTCCGGCCCATCGCCAGGGCGAAACCGCTGGCCTCCTCCTTGGTGATGTGCGGCGGCAGCTCCAAGGCGTCCGGGTCGGTGAGCACGTCGAGCAGGGCCGGTCCGTCGTGGTCGAGCACCTCACGCATGGCGGCGCGCAGGTCGGCGGCCTTCTCCACCCGTACGGTGTGGAAGCCCGCCGCCCGGGCGATCGCCGCGAAGTCGACGTTGTCATGGTCGGTCTCGAACGGCGGGTCGCCGGCCACCAGCATCTCCAGCCGCACCATGCCGAGGCTCGAATTGTTGAAGACCACCACCTTCACCGGCAGCCGGTGGGTGCGGGCCGTGAGTAGCTCGCCGAGCAGCATCGACAGGCCACCGTCACCCGACATCGACACCACCTGCCGGCGGCGGTCGAGCATCTGCGCGCCGAGCGCCTGCGGCAGCGCGTTCGCCATCGTGCCGTGCACCCACGAGCCGAGCAGCCGGCGCTTGCCGTTGGGGGTGATGTAACGGGCGATCCACGAGCAGCACATGCCGGTGTCGGCGGTGAAGACCGCGTCGTCGGCGGCCTCCTCGTCGAGCACCCGGGCGACGTACTCGGGATGGATCGGCGAGAGGTTCTCGATGTCGTGGGTGTAGGCGCCGACCACCCGGTCCAGCTCTTTCGAGTGCTGGTGCAGCATCTTGTCGAGGAACTCGCGGCCCTTCGGCTCGAGTTTCGGCAGCAGCGCCCGGATGGTCGCGCCGACGTCACCGGCCACCCCCATCTCCAGGGCGCTGCGCCGGCCCAGCCGGGACGGGTCGATGTCGACCTGCACGGTGTTCTTCTGCGGCAGGAACTGCCGGTAGGGAAAATCGGTGCCGAGCAGCAGGAGCAGGTCGGCCTCGTGGCACGCCTCGTAACAGGAGCCGTAACCGAGCAGGCCCGACATGCCCACGTCGTAGGGGTTGTCGTACTGCAGCGATTCCTTGCCGCGCAGGCTGTGCCCGACCGGCGCGTTCAGCCGCTCGGCCAGGGCGAGCACCTCGTCCCGGGCCCCCGCGCAGCCGATCCCGCCGAAGATGGCGACCTTGTCCGCGCGGTTGATCCGCTCGGCCAGCGCGTCGATCACCTCGGCCGGCGGCGCGCCGAGGACCCGCCCGGCCATCGGGTGTCCCTCACCGGTGTCGTTGACCGCGTCCGCCTCCAGCACATCACCCGGCACCACCAGCACCGCGGCGCCCAGCTTGCCCACCGCGGCCTGGATGCCGACCCGTGCCATCCGCGGCATCTGCTCGGCCGACGACACCATCTCGGTCCAGTGGCTGGCCTGCTCGAACAGGCGCTTCGGGTCGGTCTCCTGGAAGAACCCGGTGCCGATCTCGGTGGAGACGATGTGCGAGGCGATCGCCAGCACCGGCGCCCCCGACCGGTGCGCGTCGAAGACCCCCTGGATGAGGTGGGTGTTGCCGGGCCCGCAACTGCCGGCGCACACCGCGAGCTTGCCGGTGAGCTGCGCCTCGGCCGACGCCGCGAACGCCGCCGCTTCCTCGTTGCGCACGTGCACCCACTCGATGTCGCCGCTGCGCCGGATGGCGTCGCTCAGCGAATTGAGGCTGTCCCCCACGATGCCGTAGATCCGGCGCACACCCGACTGCACCAGCACCTCGACCAATTGGTCAGCGACCGTCTGCTTCTTCCCGAACACCCCGAGCCTCCCGCCCGTCATGGAACCGTGATGGGTGTACCCCCGCACATCACGCTCGGAACGGAGAACTCCATGGATCTGCGTCTCACCGGCAAGGTAGCCGTCATAACCGGAGGAAGTGCCGGTATCGGCCGGGCGATCGCCCACGGCCTGGCGGCCGAAGGCGTCGATCTGGTCCTGGTCGCCCGGGACGAGGACCGCCTGCGGTCGGTCGATCTTCCGGGCGTACGGGTGGTGACCGTCCCCGCCGACCTGACCGTTCCCGACGACGCGGCCCGGGTGGCCCTCGTCGTCGAGCAGGAGTTCGGCGGCGCCGACATCCTGATCAACAACGCCGGCACCGGCAGCGAAGAAAAGATCATGACGGCCGGGGACGACCGCTGGCAGTGGTACTGGGACCTGCACGTGATGGCCGCGGTCCGCCTCGCCCGGGCACTGGTCCCCGGCATGCGCAGCCGGGGCGGCGGGGTGATCCTCAACAACGGCTCGATCTGCGCGACCCAGCCGCTGGGTTACGAGCCGATCTACAACGTGACCAAGGCGGCCCTGGTCATGCTCTCGAAGTGCCTGGCCAACGAGCTGATCGGCGACAACATCCGGGTGAACGCGGTGAACCCCGGCCTGGTGATGACCGGCGACTGGGTCAAGACCGCGAAGCTGCTCACCGAGGGCACCGACCAGACCTGGGAGCAGTACCTGCAGAAGATCGCCGACGACAACGCCCCGATCGGCCGGTTCGCCACCCCCGAGGAGATCGCCGACCTGTTCGTCTTCCTCGCCTCCGACCGGGCCGCCTACACGGTGGGCTCCACCTATTACATCGACGGTGGTTGGTTGAATGTGACAACGTGAGAGACCGATACGCCAACCTGGCCGCCATCCGTGCCCTGGATCCCGCTCGCGACTACGAGCAGATCTTCCGGACGATGCTGCGTTTCGAGTTCCCGTGGGACATGCGGCTGGCCCTGAACCTGGCGTTCAACCGGTCCTTCTCCATCCCCCGCGTGGCCGAGACCCTGGTCGGCACCGGTGAACTGCTCGAACGTCCCCGCAAGCGGGCGGACGACACCGGCATCCTGATGTACGAGATGGTGCTGAACGGTTTCGCGCACCCCCGGGCCCGGGCCGCGATCCGCCGGATCAACCAGATCCACCGCCCGTACCGCGATTTCCCGGCCGACGACTACCTCTACGTCGTGGCCTGCGGCGTCGTCCTCCCGCTGCGCTGGCTGGACCGCTACGGCTGGCGCCGCCCCTGCTGCCACGAGCGGGAGGCGACGTACCGCTTCTTCGGCGAGCTGGCCCACCACATGAACATCCCCGGCATGCCGGGCTCGCTCCCCGAGACGGAGGCCTGGTTCGAGGCGTACGACCGCACCCACCTGCTGCCCAGCGCCGCCGCCACGGTCATCGAGCGCTCCACCCGCGAACGCATGCTGAAACGCCTGCCCCGCCCGCTGGCTCCGCTGGGCAATTCCCTGGTCAGCGCGATGTACGACGACCGCCAGCGCATGGCCACCGGCGTGCCCGCACCGGCCTGGCCGGTGCGGGCCGCCCTGCACGCGACCCTGAAGACAAGGTCACGCGTGATCCGGCATCTGCACCGCCCGAGGCCGGTCGGCCTCTTCGAGGACGGCATCCAGACCAAGACCTACCCCGACGGGTACGACATAGCAGAGCTCGGACCGGAGTAGTCAGAGCTGGTGGCCGATGGTGCTCTCGACGTGCCCGGGCAGGTCGCCGTCGTGGTGATCGCCGGTGGAGGACGTGCCGGTGGGCTCGAACATCAGGATGGCGCCGCCGGGCGACGACGGCTTGTGCGTCGTGCCCCTGGGCACCACGAACACCTCGCCGGTGTGCAGCGTGACGGTGCGTTCGGCGCCGTCGGCGTCGCGCAGGGCGATGTCGAACCGGCCGTCGAGCACCAGGAAGAACTCGTCGGTGTCCTCGTGGACGTGCCACACGTGCTCACCGCCGGTGTGCGCGATCCGGACGTCGTAGTCGTTGACCCGGGCCACGATGCGCGGGCTGTAGATCTGGTCGAAGGAGGCAAGCGCCGCTTGCAGATTGACCGGTGCGTCCATACCCCCAGTCTCGCTCCCCGGGCGTCCGGGTTGCGGCCCCGCGCGATCATCGGGCGATGGCGATCACCCGGCTGTACCTCGTACGCCACGGCGAGAAGGGCCCGGCCGGGCTTTCCGACCTCGGCCGCGACCAGGCCGAGCGGCTCGGCCGGCGGCTGAGCACGACCCCGTTCGCGGCGATCCACCACAGCCCGCTGCCCCGGGCCACGCGGACCGCCGAGATAGTCGCGGCCCACCTCCCGCTGGTCCCCCGGCACGTCTGCGACCACGTCGCCGACCGCACGCCGGTGCCGTCGGCCGGCCGGCGCGGCGAATACCCGGAGCGTTGGCACTCCTGGCTGGACGACGTGCCCGCCGAGGAACGCGATGAGGACGCGAAGGCCCTGACGGCCGCCGTCGAGCACTTCGGCGTCACCGGCGACCACGACCGCAACGAACTGCTGATCACCCACAACTTCGTGATCGGCTGGTTCGTCCGGCACGCACTCGACGCCCCGGAATGGCGCTGGATCGGCCTCAACCTGGACAACTGCGCGGTCACCGTCGTCCAGTGGGACAGCACCCGACCACCCCGGCTGATCAGTTTCAACACGTGAGGCGACGGCGTGATCCCGGGCTTTCGGACGTCCCGCGCGAACAGGCCGGATAGCGGTTCGACGGGGACCGCCGCGTCTGAGCTGATCACGCAGGTATTCCGGAACGGCCGGCGGCGACGATGGCCAGCACGCCGGCCGCGATGATCGGCAGGCCGATCGACAGGATGCCGAGCAGGCCCAGGACCAGCAGCAGCGCACCGGCGGCGAGCAGCGCCGGACGGCGAGCGCGGGCCGCGCCGATCGCGCCGTAGCCGGCCAGCACCGCGGCCACCGCCAGGCCGGCGACGAACCAGAGGGCCGGCTCGTTGCCCTGCCGGCTGATCAGTCCGAGGTAGACGGCGATCATGATCAGGGTGATCACGGCCGCGGCCACCGCCAACCGCTTTCCGGAGGTCATGCCCCATCGTGGCAGGAGTCAGGCGGTCAGAGAAGGGCGAAGGCCGCGGATGAGCAGGTAGAAGCCGAGCGCCAGTTCCCAGGCCGCGATCGGGAGGGCGGCCAGCGCGGCCGGCGCGGATCCCATGTCGTAGAGGCCGAAGAGGACCGCGATGTCGGAGGCCAGCAGCAGGGGTACGCCGATCAGGCCGACGACCGGGATGAGACGGGGCACCAGGCCGGACCGGAACAGCACGGTGGCCAGGAAGGCCGCGTTGACCACCGGCATCAGGCTCTGGCCGACCAGGAACGTCCCGTCGTAGACCCCGACCAGCGTGTGGCCGGCCGTGACCAGCGAGGCCGCGTCCGCGCCGGCCGCGTCGTCGCGCAGGGCCAGCAGGGTCAGCAGGCTTACCGCGCCGAGCAGGATCAGGCCGGCCTCCAGCAGCCGGGAACCGAGGAAACCCACGGCGGCGGTCTCGCTGCGCCGCCGCACGATCGGGAACAGCGCGACGGCGGTGCCGGCGCAGCACAGGGCCAGAACGATCTCGAGGAAGATGCCCCACGTGACGGGCGTGGCGCTGCCGGCTCCGAGCACGAAGTCGGCGTGGTCGCGCACCGGCCGATAGAGCGCGAGGGTGGGGATCGACGTGATGAAGGTCAGCAGGTAGAGGGCGCCGGCAACACGGGCATTCACGAGGGCGAATTCTACGGCCTGCCGGTTGGTGCGCCGCCGGGGTTTCGAACCCCGAACCCTCCGCTTAAGAGGCGGATGCTCTGCCGTTGAGCTAGCGACGCGTCGTGCCCCCGGGGAGATTCGAACTCCCGGCCTCCGGATTCGTAGTCCGGCGCGCTGTCCAGCTGCGCTACAGGGGCTTCGTGTCGTCGGGTGGTGTCGAACCAACCGGCCTCCGCCTTATGAGGGCGGCGCTCTTCCGCTGAGCTACGACGACGTGACGTGGACCCGGCCGGGATCGAACCGGCCACCTCCTGTGTGCAAGACAGGCGCTCTACCGAATGAGCTACGAGCCCTCCGACGGGGCGAGGAACGGCGGCGTACGCGTTGGCCGGGTAGCGCAAGTAATCCCGTCCAGCGAGCCGTAGCCAGCCCGCGAAACCGCCGTTCCTCGCCTATTCAAAACGCATTCAACAGCACGAAAAAGCCGCCCTCCCGGAGTGGGAGGGCGGCGACGGAAACCGTTACGGCATCAGCCGTTTCGCCAGCTCACTCCCGGGGAGCGCCACTTCGCCACGCGTCGCATGGCGGGGTCGATCAGACCGGCGGCCTGCCACATCATCTCGATCCCCTTTCGCGCGCTCTCCCTGCGGATGCTCCAAAGACTAATGCACCTCCGCGACACCGACAACGCCTTTTTGGTGAAGCGAATTCAAATGGACCAGCCGTCCCGGTATTCGACGGTCCGGAGGCGAAGCTCGCCGTACCAGGCGCCGGGGATCGGCTCGGTGCGGATCACCGCCGGGCGGTCCACCAGGACGCAGTGGCTCTCGCCGGGCCACCACCAGCCACCGGCCCGGGCGAGCGTCACCCACGTGCCGAAGGCGCCGACCGGGGCGGCCAGGCCGAGCCGGTGCAGGACGTCGGCGTGCCCGATCCACGCGGCGTCCTGATGGCCGTACCAGCAGACGGGCACCGCGTCGCGGGACGGAAAACCGGGGATCGCCGCGCGGATCGGGTTGTAGACCGCGTCGGCCAGGGTCCGGAAAAGAGCCTCCCGCACGCCCTGCCGCAGCAACTCGTGGAACGGCAGGCCGGCGTCGAGCGCCCGATCGGCCGGCAGCACGGGCCAGGGTTTGCCCTTCTGCCGCTGCAGCGGTTTCCGGTCCGGTGGCGGCTCGACGTAGGTCGCCGCCATCCTCGACCGCAGGTGGGACAACCCGGCCGCGATGTCGCTGGCGACCGGCCGGGCGCCACCGAGGTCGACTGCGGGCGGGCGGCCATCGCCGACGTACGACCGCAGGGTTTGGTGGGTGGGCAGGCCGGCCAGGTGGGACACGGCGGCCGCGGGTGAGAGCACCCAGTGGAACTCCGGACGGCTGCGCCGATGCCCGGCGTAGATCGAGGCGATGGCCTCTTCGGTGGCGGGTCGGTCGGCCGGCTCGGTGCTCAGACCGAGGCCCAGCCATTCGTCGCGGATCTTGGTGGCCTCGGCCCAGCGAAGGCCCGGCTGGAGCGCGGCATCACGCCGCGCGGTCGCGATCAAAGCGCGAGGGCGCGCACGCCCTTTCGAGTGCGGTTACGCATCTGATCATGATGACCGCGCGGCGCGGATCCGGCAACCGAATTACTGCGGGGCGCCCAGATCGTCCAGGGCCTTCACGGCACCGCGGTGCAGCGGGACCGGGTCGGTCTTGCGGGCCTTGTCGAGGGTGATCTCCTTGGCGGCCGCGTTGGCCTGCTCGAGCTGGGCCTTGCGGTCGAAGAGCACCTTGGTCAGCACGCACGCCACGTTCGGGTCGAGGTCGTCGCGCACCAGCAGGAAGTTGGGGACGATGACGGTCGGCACGTCGGCGGCCGTCTTGTAGGTGGCGGCCGGGATGGTCCCGGTCTCGTACACCGGGTTGATCTTCTGAAGGTCGGGCAGCACGCCGGTGATGTCCAGGAATTCAACCTTGCCGGCCGACGTGGTGAGCAGGTCGGTGATGCCGGGGGTGGGCAGGCCGCCCGACCAGAACAGCGCGTCGATCGAGCCGTCCTTCACACCGTCGACGGTCTTGGTGAGGTCGAGTTTCTGGGCGCTGATGTCCTTCGCCGGGTCGAGGCCGGCCGCGGTCAGCACCCGGTTGGCGATGACCTCGGTGCCGGATTTCGGCGATCCGGTGGAGACGCGTTTGCCGCGCATTCCGGCGACGTCCTTGATGCCGGCGGCTTTGCGCACGATGACCTGGGTGTAATTGGTGTGGATGCGGGCCAGCGCCGCGACCGGCTGTTTGCTGGTGAAACTCCCGGTGCCGTTGATGGCGTCAGCCGCAGTGTCGGCGAGCGAGAACGCCACGTTGTAGGTACCCGCGACCACCTGCTGAATGTTCTGCACCGAGGCGCCGGTCTCGGCCGCCGTGGCCTTGACCTTCCCGCCGGCGGCACCGATCTGTTCCGCATAGGCGTTGCCCAGCGCGAAATACACCCCGGTCGCATTTCCGGTGGCGATGCCGACCCGGGTGTCGGTGGCGACATCGCAGGTCACGTCGCCCCCGCTGTCGGTGGAGGCGGCATCCTGCCGCCCTCCGCAGCCGACCAGTCCGACGACCAGAAGCCCGACAACACCGATTACCGTTCGTCTCATCTCAACCCCGTTCGGTAGGCGTTTCCCCATCTTCGGCAAGACCGGCGGAATCTTCCGGGATCGACCCCGCCGAGCGGCGGCGCACGAAGGCCCACCCGGCCGCCGCGACCAGGGCCGTCACACCTATCGCGATCGTCAACGGCTCCAGGTAGAGAAGCAGTAGGCCGGCCACCGCGGCGAGCAACCTGCTCGGCGTACCCGCGGCTCCTATTCCTGGCACCCACCCGCCGGTCGCCACCGCGAGCCCGAGCACCGCGAGGGCCGCGACGACCGTCGTCCAAAGAATGTCCACGAAGGAGCCGCGGGCCAGCAGCGAGGACCCGGAATCGGTGAGGACGAACGCCACCGGGACCAGGAAGGCAGGCAGCGCGTACTTCAGCGCCTGCCACATGGTCGGTACCGTGCGGCCGCCGGTGATGGCGCTCGCGCCGACCGCGGCCAGCGCCGTCGGCGGGGTCACCTCGGACAGGACCGAGTAGTAGAAGACGAACATCGCGGCCGCCGGCGCCGGCACGCCGAGCCCGAGCAGGGCGGGCCCGATGATCACCCAGCCGATGATGAAGCTGGCCGTCACCGGAACGGCCAGGCCGAGGATGGCCAGGGCCACCGCGGCCAGCACGACGGTCAGCGCGAGCACCGCGGTCGGGTTCGAGGTGACCGCCTGCGCGCCGGAGACCAGCAGCGAGGCGAGCTGGGCGCCGAGGCCGGTCTTGGTGGTGGTGGCCGTGATGATGCCGGCGGCGGCGCACACCGCGACGACCGGCAGCACCCCGCGCACCCCGGCGGACAGCGCGGTGAACACCCGCGGCGGGGTCATCCGGCAGCGCGGGTCGAGGAACGAGAGCAGGAATGCGGCGAGGGTGGCGTAGACGACCGCCCGGGTGGCGCTGACGTCGAGGGCGAGCAGGACCACGATGAGGATGAGCGAGGAGAAGTGGTAGCCGAAGCGCAGCAGCAGGCGCCACGCGCTGGTGGCCGGCACCTCGATCGAGCGGACCCGGAACCGCCGCACGTCGATCTCGACCGCGAGCAGGATGCCCAGGTAGTAGAGCAGGGTGGGGATGGTCGCCCAGCCGAGGACGGTCAGGTAGGAGACATCCAGGTATTCGGCGACGATGAACGCGGCGGCGCCCAGCGTGGGCGGGGAGAGGATCGCGCCCACCCCGGCGGCGGCCAGCATGCCACCGGCCTGCTCGGGCGGGTAACCGGCCCGGCGCAGCAGCGGCCAGGTCACCGCGCCGACGCTGACCGCGGTGGCGGTGCCCGAGCCGGAGACGGTGCCGAGCAGGAAACCGGCGGCGACCGCGGTGCGGCCCGCGGCGCTGCGCGACCTGCGGAACGCGGCCACCGACAGGTCGACGAAGAAGCGGCTGGCGCCGGAGAGATCGAGAACTGCGCCGTAGATGGTGAACAGGACGATGTACGTGGCGGCGACGTCGAGCGGGGTGCCGTAGAAGCCGCTGCCCGAGTTGTAGAGCGCGTCGACGATCTGGGCGAAATCGAGGCCGGCGTGCGCGATCGGCCAGTTCTGCGGCAGGAGCCCGCCGTAGTAGCCGTAGGCGAGGAAGGCCAGGCAGACGATCGGCAGGGCGAGTCCGGTGGTGCGCCGGCAGGCCTCGACGACCAGGATCAGCAGGGCCGCGCCGAAGATGATGTCGATCGGCTGGAGGAGGCCTTGCCGGTCGAGGAATCCGTCGTAGCCCCCACGAAACGGATTGACCGGGTAGAGGCAGGCGATCAGGGCGAGAGCGGCGAGGAGCCAATCGGCCGGCGTCGGCCGCTCCCGGCCGCCTTTGCCAAATCGTGATCGATACGCGAGAAAGACCAGCGGAAGTGTTCCGGCCAAAAATATGATCAAGTAGAACTGACTGCCCCTTGCGAGCGGCCGGAACACCTGCCAGAGCACGAGCAGCGCCACCGCGAAGGCGACGAGCGAGACGCCCAGCCCGATCCGGCCGGAAAGGCTGCGAGCTGGGAGTTCTTCGTCGTCGTAGTGCACCGCGGGCGGGTCGACCACCGCCGAAGAGGATCGATCGACACCCATGTGACGGACAGTACTACGGCGAACATGAATGGTAACTATCCGATCAGTTACCGATACCACAGCATTTTCATAGCGATCTTCACTAACCTCCCGGCGGTGAACGTGACCTTGGAAGAGATCCGCGAGCGCACCTACAAGCCGCGCGACGCGTGGTGGACGGTGCTGCTGGTGGATCCGATCGCCGCCCGGCTGGTCCGGTTGGTCGCGCCGCACCGACGCATCACGCCGAACATGCTCACGCTGTTCGCCACCGTGCTCGGCCTGGTCGCGGCGGGCTGCTTCGCGATGCAGACCCGCTGGTGGCTGGTCGCCGGTGCGCTGCTGTTCCACCTGAGCTTCATCGTCGACTGCATGGACGGGAAGATCGCCCGGCTGAACGGCACCGGCTCGATCTTCGGCGCCTGGTTCGACTTCGTCTTCGACCGGATCCGGGTCTTCATCTGCGCGCTGGCCCTGTTCGGCGGGCAGTACCTGCACACCGACCGGATCGCCTACCTCTGGCTGCTCGCCGTCGTGGTCTTCCTGGACCTGTTCCGTTACCTCAACGGCAGCCAGATGGCCAAGGTCCGGCTGGAGATGCGTACCAAGCTGGACGAGGTCCTGCTGCCGGTCCGCGCGGCGCGGGAGCCGGACGAGACCGAAGATGTGGAAGAGGCGGACGAGGTTCCGGCCCGCAACGCGTCGTCGAAGCAGCGGGTCGGGGCGTTCCTGCGCCGCAACCGGATCCGGACCCACCTGTTCAGCGGCATCGAGTACGAGATGACGGTCTTCATCATCGCCCCGCTGACCGGCTGGCTGATTCCGGTCACCGTCGCGGCCGGCATCCTGCTGCTGATCTTCGAGTCCTGGCTGGTGTCGAAGTTGTGGCGGCAGACCCAGGCGTTCCCGGCCAGACTGCGGGCGGCCGAGGAGCAGGCGGCGGCGTTCACCGGGCTCACCCCGTACGAGAAGCACCCGATCTGAAACCGGGACCGGCGCACCCGCGCAACCCACCGCGGGTCGAATGGTCGGCATGCTGAAGCTGGAGACGCTGCACGACGGTGGACTGGCCCACGATTTCTCGCTGGTGTGCCGGCGCCGGATGACGGGCCTGGCCCGCGGCACGACGGTGGCGGCCCTCGCGGCCGGCCGCGCGTACTCCCCGCTGGTCCGCTCGGGCATCGTGCGCGGTGACCTCCGCCGTAGCTTCGGCACCGCGACCGGCGCGGCCCGCGGCGTGCCGCTCGACATCCGGCTGCGGATCACCAGCGCCAACTCGGGCCGCCCGCTGCCCGATTACGCCGTGTACCTGTGGCAGGGCGACCGGGACGGCAACTACTCGCTGTACGACGGCGGGCTGGAGCAGGAGAACTACCTGCGCGGCGTGCAGACCGCCGACACGGCCGGCTGGGTGCGGTTCACCAGCGTCTTCCCGGGGGCGCGCGAGGGCCGCTGGCCGCACCTGCACATCGAGGTCTACCCGAGTTTGGCCTGCCGGGACCTGCTGCACAGCGGGCAGATCGCGTTGCCCGGCGACGCCTGCGAGAAGGTGTACGCGACCGACGGTTACTCCGCCGAGCTCGACCCGACGGCGATGAGCCTGCCGCTGGAGATGGCGTGCGTGACCGGCGACGTGCGCCGCGGCATGGTGGCCACCCGCACGCTGAGTGTCTGAGATCATCGTTACCCCCACACGGGGGTGGCGTTCACCGCCCCGCCCGGCGCAGTCTGTGCTGATCAGGACGCGCTGAGGGGACATCATGGCGGGCACGGCGGCATTTCGGCAGGCACGGGACTTTCTGATCGAGCATGCCGACCGGTACGACGCGGCCCTGGCCGGGTTCGCCTGGCCGGAACTCGGCGAGTTCAACTGGGCCCTCGACTGGTTCGACGTGATCGCCGAGAACAACGACGCGCCGGCTCTCTGGATCGTCGAGGAGGACGGCTCCGAGCAGCGGTTCTCGTTCGCCGAGATGTCCCGCCGCTCCGACCAGGTGGCGAACTGGCTGCGGGCCCGGGGCGTCGAGCGCGGCGACCGGATCGTGGTGATGCTCGGCAACCAGCACGAGCTGTGGGAGACGATCCTGGCCGCGATGAAGCTGGGTGCTGTGCTGATCCCGGCGACGCCGCTGCTCGGCCCGGCCGATTCGGCCGGGCGGGTGGCTCGTGGCGGGGCCAAGCATGTGATCGCGGCCTCGTCGGCGGCCGCGAAGTTCGACGGCGTGGACGTCACCAGGATCGCTGTGGGTGCACCGGTGGACGGGTGGCTGACCTACGCCGAGGCGTACGCGCAAGATGCCGGATTTGTCCCGGGCGAGGCGACCCGCGCCACCGACACCCTGCTGCTGTACTTCACCTCCGGCACCACCGCCCGGCCGAAGCTCGTCGAGCACACCCACCAGTCCTACCCCGTCGGACACCTCTCGACGATGTACTGGATCGGCCTGCGCCCCGGCGACGTACACCTCAACATCTCCTCGCCCGGCTGGGCCAAGCATGCCTGGAGCAACGTCTTCGCCCCGTGGAACGCCGAGGCCTGCGTCTTCATCTACAACTACAGCCGGTTCGACGCCGGCCGGCTGATGGCCGAGATGCAACGCTGCGCAGTCACCAGCTTCTGTGCCCCGCCGACCGTGTGGCGGATGCTCATCCAGTCCGACCTGTCCGTGCTGCGCACCCCGCCGCGGCTGGTCGTCGGGGCCGGCGAGCCGCTCAACCCCGAGGTCATCGACCGGGTGCAGAAGGCCTGGGGAGTGACGATCCGGGACGGTTTCGGGCAGACCGAGACGACCGTGCAGATCGCCAACACGCCCGGCCAGCCGGTCAAGCCCGGCTCGATGGGCCGCCCGGTCCCCGGTTACCGGATCGAGCTGATCGACCCGGCGTCACAGGAGCCGGCCCTCGAGGGTGAGATCTGCGTGGCGCTCGACCCCCGGCCGGTCGGGCTGATGGTCGGCTACCACGGCGACGACGAGCTCACCGCGGAACGGATGGCCGGCGGTTACTACCACACCGGCGACGTGGCCTCCCGCGACGACGACGGCTACATCACCTACGTCGGGCGCACCGACGACGTGTTCAAGGCGTCCGATTACCGGATCTCGCCGTTCGAGCTGGAGAGCGTGCTCATCGAGCACGAGGCGGTGGTCGAGGCGGCCGTCGTTCCCTCGCCCGACCCGGTGCGCCTGGCGGTGCCCAAGGCCTACGTCGTGCTCGCGGAGGGATGGGACGCCTCCGCCGCGACCGCCGCGGCCATTTTCGCGTACGCGAAAGAGCACATGCCGCCGTACGCCCGGATCCGTCGCCTCGAGTTCTCGGCACTCCCGAAGACGATCTCCGGCAAGATCCGCCGCGTCGAGCTGCGAGCCGCTGAGCTGGTGAAGCACGCCGAGCCGGGGTCGACTCCGGACGGCGAATTCACCGGGTAAGTTTGCCCGGTGCCGCGCCGTCGCCTCGCCTATCTCCTCGTGGTCGTCGCGTTGCTGGGAGGCATGGCGTTCGCGATGGTCACCACCGCGCTGCAGCAGGCTCCGACCATCGACGAGCCGGTCTACGTGGCCACCGCCGAGGTGCTCACCCAGCAGCACAGCCTGCGCTACAACCCGGAGCACCCGCCGCTGGGCAAGCTGCTGATGGCGACCGGGCTGGTCTTCGACGACGCCCGGCTCGATCCGTCCTATCCGGGCGATCAGACGGCGCTGGGCCGGCACCTGCTCTACGAGACCGGGAACAACCCGTTCCGGCTGATGCTGCTCGCCCGGCTGCCGATGATCGTGCTGACCCTGCTGTTCGGGCTGGTCGTGCTCGGGTTCGCGCGGGATCTGGCCGGGCCCTGGGCGGGGCTGGTCGCGCTCGCGCTCTACACGTTCTCGCCCGACGTGATCGCGCAGGGTTCGCTCGCCACTCTGGACGTTCCGGCGGCCGGGATGCTGCTCACCAGCTTCTGGATGCTGTGGCGCTCCCGCGAACGACCCCGGCTCTATCTACCGCTCGCCGGGCTGGCACTGGGCGCGGCCCTGGCGACCCGGATGAGCGCTCTCCCCGCCGTACCCATAGTTTTGGCTTTATCGCTCCTGTCGCCTTTTGTCGTCGGCAAGCCCGGTAAATGGTGGGCGAAACTGGGCTGGCGGCTGCTCGGCGCGATCGGCGTCGGGCTGATCGCCACCGCGGTGGTCTGGGTCGTCTACCTGGCCGTCGACCCGCGACTGCGCTGGACGACCCCGGCCTATCTCACGAACCCGGGCGGTCTGCGGGGGCTCGCGGTCGATCTGCTGCCGCTGCCGAAGGCGTACCGTGACGGGGTTTTGATCCAGTTTCGGTTCGAATCGCGGAGCTTCAACGGGTTCCTGCTCGGGCGGGCCTATCGCGGCTCGCTCTGGTATTACCTGCCGGTCGCGCTGCTGATCAAGACGCCGCTCGGGATGATCGCGCTCTGGCTGGCCGGCACGATCACCATGCTGGTCAAGCCGGCGCTGCGGGTCGCCGCGCTCTATCTCCTGCTGCCCGCGGGCGCGTTGATGCTGCTCGCGATGACCGGGGCGCGCGACTACGGCACCCGTTACGTGATCTTCATGCCGATCTTCCTGGCCGTCGCGGCCGGCACGGTGGTGCTGGTCCGCATCCGCTTCGCCCCGCTGGTCACGGCGGCGCTGGTGGCTTTTGTCGCGGTCAGTTCGATGCTGACGTTCCCCTACTACCTGCCGTACTCGAACGAGGCCTTCGGCGGGACGTCGAAGACGCACCTCAACCTGCATGACGCCAACGTGGACTGGGGGCAGGACCTGAGCCGGCTCGGGACCCGGTTGCGGACGAAGTATCCGAACGAGACGGTCTGGCTGGTCTACAAGGGCAGCGGCGTGCCGGAATATTACGGGATTCGAGGGAAAAATCCGCTTCCCGTGGCGTTGGCCGACGTGCACGGCCTGCTCGTGGTCTCGGACTCGCGGGTGGCGCTGGCCAAGGGCAAGCTGAAGCAGCTGATCGACTCGAGCACCGAGATCGACAACGTGGGCTACTCGATCCGGATCTATCGGCGTTGAAAGCTTAAGGATCTGCAAAGAGACGCCGTGGGAGCGTGCCCAGTAAAGTCCCGCGCTGATGAGCACCGATGACGTTCCCCCCGAGGTTCCCGGGCACCGAAAGCCTGGCTCGCCGGCCCGCCGCTTCGCCGTGATCGGCGTTGTCGCCGCGGTGGTCGCGGCCGTCGCCGCAGCGGCATTCGTTCTGCCCGCGGGGGCCAACGGCTGGTTCACCTCGGCCTCCTCATCACCCTCCGTCGCCCCTTCGTCCCCTGTCACGCCGGCTGCCACTTCCTCCGCCGCGTCGACGGCTCCGTCGGCCCCCGCTTCCCCGTCGGCCTTGATGTCCGCCGTCCCCAAGACCGCCGGCCCCTGCGCCCGCCCGGTCGGCGCGGCCCCGACCACCAAAATCACCCAGGTCAAGGTGGGTTCGGCGGTGAAGGGTTACGGCGGCGAGGGCGACACCGAAGCCCTGCCGATGGCGATCGCGGCCGCGCCCGGCGGCGGCTCCTGGCTGGCCTGGCTCGGCACCGACGGCAAGGTCCACCTCGGCCGGCTCGGCTGCGACGACAAACTCACCGGCACCCCCACCAGCTTCACCGGCATCGACCTGCAGGACGTCCAGGCCGACGCAACCGGCGGCGTCCTGCTGCTGACCCGCAAGGGTGACTGCCACACCGGCCCGCTCTGCGGCGGCGAATCCAGCCCGTGCAACCAGATGGTGATGGTCCGCTTCGACAACAGCGGCAAGACCGTGTGGGAACGCCAGGTCACCAACCTGACCTCGGCCCGCGGCGGCTACGACGACGGCGCCCGGTTCGTCTGGTGGTATCAGCACCACGGCCGGCTGGCCACCGACGGCACCAACTTCGCGGCGTACTTCGGCGTCGCCATCACCCTGCGCAACGGCAGCTGCGTGGACATCCACGAGGGCGACCGCATGCAGGTGGTCAGCAGGTCGGGTGCGCTGCTGAGCGGCCACAACAGCTTCGAGGTCGGGTGCAGCCACGCCTGGACGTCCCGCATCGTCTGGGACCCGCGTGCGAAGAAGTTCGCCATGGTCTGCGCCACCGACAACGACTGCCGGATAGCCCAGCCCAACCCGTATCGAACGGTGGCGGCCGGCACCTGCGACGGCTCCCTGTTCGGCGGCGACCTGGTCCTGGCCAAGAGCTCCGGTTACTGGACGGCGTGGAGCCAGGGCGGCACGGTCCGGCTGTCCCACTTCAACGGCAGCTCCGCCGCCGACCAGACCATCAAGACGTCGGCGAGCTCGCAACACCCGCACCTGGTCACCTACGGCTCCGGCAGGATGCTGCTGGCCTGGCAGTCCGGCTCATCGATGAAGGCCCAGGTCTACCACTCCGGCACCGGCGCGGCGATCGGCAAGCAGTTCACCATCGCCGCCAAGGACCACAACTACCAGGCCTTCAAGCCGTACGCCGACGGCAGCACCGCCTACCCCGCCGCCGGCTCGACGTCCAGCTCCATCAAGATCGCCCGAGTGCTGCCGAGCTAGACACCTTTTGAGGTCAGGGATTCAAACCCTTTCCGGTACGGGCAACCCCGTCGACAACCGCAACCACACCCGACCGCCGCCACCCCGCGACCAGCCTGCAACACCGGCACGTGCCGCACCTCTCGCGCAACCACACGGCCACGCCTTGCCCGCTCACCCTTACGCGCCGCTCGGCCCGGAGGGGTTCGGTGGGTATCCGGCCCGCGGTGACGCGGCCGATGCCCTGCCGCGGCGCCCGGCATCGCAGATCTTGTGGGCTTGCCGCTCTGTCCGCACGGCAACTCCACAAGATCGGGCGTACCCCCGGCCACGCGGCAGATCTTGTGGAGTTGTCGCTCTGTCCTCGCGGGAAGTCCACAAGGTCGCGTCCGGCCGAGCTGTCGGCATCGGACATAGGCGGTATGTCATGTTCTTCTGACCGCTGAGTGGTCCAGGGTGTGGCAGCGCTGCTCATCAGGCGGGACCGTGCCCGTGATGCGGGACGACGACCCAATATCCGAGAGCGGCGACCATCATGCGGGAGGTCGATGGCCGTCGCCCGGGACTGTTCGGTAGGCGGGTTGGGGTTGCCAGCTTGGGCCGGGCCCGCCCGCAGCGGGCCCGCGGAGGGTGAGTCGCACCTGCCGGGACCGCGTGCCACGGGACTGAGCCGGCGCGTACCGAAAGATCTTCCGCTCGAAAGCGTCCCGCCCTCCGTTTCAAGAAGGCCGAAAAGATCTCTAGCAGCCGCCGGGTAGTAGGGCCAGTTTGCCGACGGTGTCCCGCGCTCCCAGCTCGGCCAATGCTTTCGGACCCTCCTCCAGCGGGTAGGCGGTGGGCCGGCCGGGACCGAGGACTCCGGCCGCGAGCAGGCCGAACATCTCTCCCATCACCTCGCCGAAGATCGACGGCGCGGCCTGGATGAGGATGCCGATGTTCAGGCCGATGAGGTGAATCGGGTGCCGGTAGACCAGGTCCCAGTTGCTGATCGTGGCTGCTCCGCCGGCCAGCCCATAGACCACGACCCGGCCGGTGACCCGCTTGGCCGCGGCCAGGCCGGCATTCAGGGTGGGGCCGCCGGCCGACTCCAGCACCAGATCGACGCCCTCCCCGCCGGTCAGCCGCCGGACCTCGCCGGCGAGGTCGGTGCCCCGGGAGTCGACGACGTGGTCGGCGCCCAGACTCCGCACCAGGTCGTGCTTGCCCGGCGAGGCTGCGGCGATCACCGTCGCGCCGTAGTGCTTGGCCATTCTCAGCGCGGCTTGGCCGGTCCCACCGGCTGCGGCCTGGATCAGGACGGTCTGCCCGGCCGCGATGCCGCCCAGCGGTTTGAGCGCGGCCAGCGCGGTCGGCCAGCTCACCACCATCCCCAGCGCCTGCTCGTCGGCCCAGCCGGCCGGCACGCGGACGGCCGAAGCCGCCGGCAGCACCATGTACTCGGCGAAGGCACCGCCGGCGACGCGAGCCCCGACCACGTGGGCGCCGGCCTCCAGACCGGACACTCCCGCGCCGATCGACACGATCTCGCCGGAGCCCTCGATGCCCGCGATGTAGGGCGGCTGCGGACCGTCGGCGAAGGTGCCGGTGGCCTGCTGGATGTCGACGAAGTTGACCCCGGCCGCGGTCACCCGGATCAGGACCTCACCGGGGCCCGGACGTGGTACCGGAGCGTCGGTGATCAGGCGCAGGTCCTGCGGGCCGTTCAGTGACGGCTGTTGCAGGGCGCGCATGGTGGTGGAGATGCTCATGACGGATGGGTGCCCTTCGACTGAGTGATGCGGCTGGCTGCCTACACCCAGGAAGACCCGGCCGGATCGAGAAAGGAATCGAACCCGAACGCGGTGACCAGTCTCGGATCGCCGAAGGAGGTGATCCGGCCGATGCCCTTGTCGGTGACGGTGAGCACGCATATTCCGTACGCCTGATAGTTGCCCTGCTGGTCGCGGAGGTAGGCGGCCGCGGCCGGCTGCCCGTTGGCACTGGTCGGCAGCATGCGCCAGGTGCCGGGCGAACCCAGCAGGTGGCGGCGGAGGAAGGGCACGCAGACACCGCGGCCGGCGAACCAGGTGCGCAGTGGCGTCGCCTCCAACGTGGCGTCGGTCAGCAGGAGTCGCTCCAGCGCGGCGGCGTCGGCGTTCTCGAAGGCCGCGATGTACTGATCGAGAAGCTCGCGAGCCCGCGGCGTGGCCGGTTCGACGACCTGGCCGGCCGTCAGGGAGAGTTCCGCCAGCCGCGCCCGGGCACGCTGCAGCGCGCTCTTGACCGATGCCGTCGTGGTGCCGAGCAGGACGGCGACATCGCCGGCCGGGAACGCCAGCACGTCCCGCAGCACCAGCACCGCCCGCTGCCGGGGCGGAAGGTGTTGCAGGCTGGCGACGAGCGCCAATCGCACCGCCTCACGCGCCGCGACGATGGCCGCCGGATCGGCCGAGTCCGGCAGCACCAGCGCATCCGGCACCGGCTCCAGCCAGCGCACGTCGGCCCCCACCCCGTTCAGGGCCGCGTCGGGATCCGGCTCCGGAGGACCGAGGCCGGACGGCAGGTTCCGCCGACTCGGCCTGGCCAGCTCGGTCAGGCAGCGGTTGGTCGCGATCTGGTAGAGCCAGGTGCGTACTGAGGAACGCCCCTCGAACCGGTCGAAGGATCGCCAGGCCCGCAGGTAGGTCTCCTGGACTACGTCCTCCGCATCCTGGATCGAGCCGAGCATGCGATAGCAGTGCGCGAACAGCTCACGTCGGAACGGCTCGGTAACCTCGACGAACTCCACGGCGCCCATTCAACCGCCACCCTCACGGATAGAGGGTGAGGCCCGGGGCGCTGCCGATCGTGGCCAGCCGGGTCGCGGGTGGCAGCGCCTTCGTGCGGCCGATCACCGCGATCAGGACGGTCGTCCGGTCCGGGCGGAAGACGGTCACGCTGCGCTGCGGCTTGGCGGTGTCGGTGCCGACCAGGTCGGCCATCGCGATCGCGCCGCCCGGCTGGCCGATGCGGGTGCAGGCCTCGCCGTCGGCGTTCAGGCAGTGTGGCACGGCGCCGGGCGTGGCCGGGCTGACCATGATGGCCAGCGAGTACTCGTCCTTGCCGGTGCCGACCCACGCCGACGCCCGGTAGTCGTCGCCCTTCGGCTCGTAGTAGAACTCCACGCGAGGGCATCTCGTCGATCGGGCACCGGCGGGGAGCAGGGCCGGCAGCTCGGCGGTCAATCGCGCGACGGCCGCTTCCTGCGTTTCGGGCAGTGGGGTCACCGGCTGATCCGGCAGGGAGGACGGCATGGTCGCATGGGTGCACGGGGCCGCGCTCGGGCTCGACACCTCCGCGGGTGACGACCGGGGTCGGCCGGGCGAGAGGTGCACCGCTCCGAGGACCGCGATCACGGCGACGGCAGCAGCGGCGGTGACCCATCGGGTCCGGCGGCGGCGCCGGTCGAGTGTGATCAGGCCGTCCAGGTCGATGCCGGTGGGCGGCGCGTTGTCGCTGGCCGCGCGCAGGAGGGTCGACAGGTCATCCACGGCGTACCTCCTCCTCGTCGGGCATCGCCGAGCGCATCGCCTGCAGGGCGCGCGCGGTCTGGCTCTTGATCGTGCCGGGGGTGCAGTCGAGCTCGGCGGCGGCCTGCTCGACCGACAGGTCGTAGAAGTAGCGCAGCACGATCACCGCCCGCTGCCGCGGGGCCAGCCGGCCGAGCGCGGCCAGGATCGCGATCCGCTCGGTGACCGGCCCGTCGATGCTGACGTTCGGGCGCTCGGGCGGCCACTCCCAGGACTCCTCGCGCCGCCACGGCCGGCGCCGTTCGTCGAGCAGACATCGAAGCAGGACCCGGCGGACGTACGCGTCGGGATCGTCCATCACGGAAACCCGCCGCCAGTGCCGCAGCAGTTTCAGCAGCGCCGTGGAGACGAGATCGTCGGCCAGATGCCAGTCGCCGCACAGCAGGAAGGCCGCGCGCCGGAAAGTGTCCAGCCGAGCGCCCACGTAGTCCCGGTATTCGATCCCCACGTGCATCAGAACGGAAGCGGGACCCGGATTGGTTGTCAGGCGGTCAGGCCGAGGATGTCGACGGCCCGGTCGCGCATCTCGACCTTGCGGACCTTGCCGGTCACGGTCATCGGGAAGCCGTCGACCACGTGCACATACCGCGGGATCTTGTAGTGGCTCAGCCGCCCGGCGCAGTAGGAACGGACGGCCTCGGCGGTGAGCGGAGTGGTGCTGGGGCGCATCACGATCCAGGCCATCAGTTCCTCGCCGTACTTCGGATCGGGGACGCCGATCACCTGGACGTCGGCGATGTCCGGGTGGGCGTAGAGGAACTCCTCCACCTCGCGGGGGTAGACGTTCTCGCCGCCCCGAATGACCAGGTCCTTGATCCGGCCGACGATGTTGAGGTAGCCGTCGTCGTCCATCGTGGCCAGATCGCCGGTGTGCATCCAGCGGGCCGCGTCGATGGTCTCGGCGGTGGCGTCCGGCTGCTCCCAGTAGCCGAGCATCACCGAATAGCCGCGGGTGCACAGTTCGCCGGGCTCGCCCCGCGGCACGACCAGGCCGGTCGCCGGGTCCACCACCTTCGATTCGAGGTGCGGCATCACCCGGCCGACGGTCTCGGTGCGGCGGGCCAGGTTGTCGTCGGGGCGGGTCATGGTGGAGACCGGCGACGTCTCGGTCATGCCGTAACAGATGGCCACCTCGGTCATGTTCATCTCGGCGACCACCCGCTTCATCACCTCGACCGGGCAGGGTGAGCCGGCCATGATCCCGGTGCGCAGGGTGGACAGGTCGTAATCGGCGAAGGAAGGCAGGCCGAGCTCGGCGATGAACGTGGTGGGCACTCCGTAGAGCGAGGTCACCCGCTCGGCGGCGACCGCGGCCAGGGTGAGTGCCGGGTCGAAGCCGGGGGCCGGCAGCACGATGCAGGCGCCGTGCGACGTCGCGCCGAGGTTGCCCATCACCATGCCGAAGCAGTGGTAGAGCGGCACCGGCAGGCAGACCCGGTCCTGCTCGGTGTAATTGATCAGTTCGCCGACGAAGTAGCCGTTGTTGAGGATGTTGTGGTGCGACAGCGTCGCACCCTTCGGGAAGCCGGTCGTCCCGGACGTGTACTGGATGTTGATCGGATCGTCGAACGCCAACTCCGCCGCACGTCCCGAAATTTCGGACATGTCGCCGTCGATCAAAAGATCGGCAAAACCCTCACCGATGTACGCCGTATCAGCGAACCCGATCGAGTCGATCATCCCCCGGTAATCGCTCGACTTGAACGAGACCGCGCTGATCAGCAACGCCAGGCCGGCCTGCTTGACCACGTACTCCAGTTCGTGCGTCCGATAGGCCGGGTTGACGTTGACCAGGATCGCCCCGATCTTGGCCGTCGCATACTGCGTGATGACCCATTCGGCGCAGTTCGGGGCCCAGATGCCGACCCGGTCGCCCTTCGCGATCCCGCGCGCCAGCAGACCCCGGGCCAGCCGGTTCACGTCCGCGTCGAGCTCCGCGTAGGTCCACCGCCGCCCGGTCGCCACATCGACCAGCGCCTCCCGGTCACCGAACCGGGCCACGGTGCGCTCGAAGTTGGCCCCGATCGTCTCGCCGAGCAGGGGCGCGGTGCTGGTTCCGGAGGCGTAGGACAACATTTGCGCAGCATGGGCCGGTCGGCCGAGCCGCACTACCCCTGTTCGGGGGTGGGGTCGCCGAGCCGGCCGCGTGACATGCTGTCAACGTGCTCGAAACAGCCGATCTGCCCGCCGCGCTCGGCCGGATCCGCCGGGTCACCGGCCTTCCGGTCGCGTTCGGCGGCCCGGTCGCGGCCGACGCACGACACCTGCGGCTCACCGATTTCGCTGGCACCGCTACGGTCGCGCTGCACGGTCTCGTGGTGAGCGCCGGCCACGGTCTGGGCGGGCGGGTGGTGACGACGGCACGGCCGGGCCGGGTCGAGGACTACGCGGCCGACCCCCGGATCAGTCATGAGTACGACGGGCCGGTCACCGCCGAGGGCCTGCGGGCGATCGTGGCGGTGCCGGTGGCGATGGGCGGATCGGTGCTGGCCGTGCTCTACGCCGGCACCCGGGAGCCGATCGCGGTGGGTGGCCGGGCCCTGGACGCGATGGCCCGGGTGGCGCTGCGCCTGGGCACCGAGGTGACCGTACGCCGTGAGGTCGCTCGCCGGATGGCCGAGCTGGAGACCGCCGCCGCGCGCCACTCCGACACGAGTGCCCGGGAGTGGGAGGAGGTGCGGTTGGCGCACGCCGACCTCCGTACCCTCGCGGCGGAGACCCCGGATCCCGCGCTGAAGGCGCGGTTGCAGCAGATCTCCGACCGCCTGGTCTGCGCCCGGCCCGCCGCCGAGGCGAACCCGCTCTCGCCGCGCGAGCTGGACGTGCTGGCCATGGTCGCGGTGGGCTGCGGGAACGCCGAGGCGGCCCGGCGGCTGGGCTTGCTGCCCGAGACCGTGAAGAGCTATCTGCGCAACGCGATGCGCAAGCTGGGCACGCACGGCCGGATGGAGACCGTGGTGACCGCGCGCCGCCTAGGATTCCTGCCGTGAAGCGAGTGATCGTGACCCCGTCGGGGGTCGAGCTGACCGAGGCCGAGGTGCCGTCGCCGGGGCCCGGCGAGGTGCTGGTGCGCACGGTCCTGGCCGGCATCTGCGGTTCCGACGTGCATGCCGTGCAGGGCCGCCATCCCCACATCGCGCTCCCCTACCGTCCGGGCCACGAGGTCGCCGGCACGGTCGAGTCGGTCGGCGCCGGCGTAACGCGCGTGCAAGAAGGGCAGCGGGTCACGCTCGAACCGTTCCTGCCCTGCTGGCAGTGCAAGCAGTGCCGGGCCGGGCGGGAAAACCTGTGCGAGCGGCTCGGCTTCTTCGGCTGCGGGCACGACCAGGGTGCGATGGCCGAGTTCTTCACCGTCGACCAGCGCCGCCTGCACCTTGTGCCCAACGCGCTGGACTGGACGCAGGCCGCGTTCATCGAGCCGCTCGGCACGCCGGTGCACGCGGCCCGGCTGGCCGGCGGGCTCGCCGGCCGCACCGTGGCGATCCTCGGCGCCGGCACGATCGCGCTGCTCACCCTGCAGGTGGCGCGGCAGCAGGGCGCGGCCCGGGTGGTGCTGACGGCCCGCTCGCAGCGTTCGCGTGATCGGGCGGCGAAGTTCGGGCCGGACGCGGTGGTCGACGCCACCGCACCCGACGCGGTCGAGCAGGTCCGGGCGCACCTCGGGGAGAGCGCCGACGTCGTCTTCGACTGCGTGGCCGAGCAGTCCACCATGGACCAGGCCGTGGCGATCGCCGACAAGGGCGGCACGGTCGTCGTGGTCGGGGTGCCGCCGGCGGCGGTGACCGTCCCGCTGCCGCTGATCCAGGACAGCCAGCTGCGCATCCAGGGCAGTGCCACCTATCTGCCGGAGGACTTCGCCGAGGCGATCGCCCTGCTGGTGAGCGGCGAGATCACGGTGGCCGAGCTGGCCACCGTCCGGCCGCTGGAGTCGGCCGCCGCCGCGTTCGCCGACGCGGCGAGCGGTGAGCACGTGAAGGTGCTGCTTCAGGCGAAGTGATAGGCCCGACCCCTGGACGTTACCGGCCGGTAATGCGAGGGTGTGGCGATGGTGGATTACGACGTCGTGATCGTGGGCAGCGGCTTCGGCGGCAGCGTCAGCGCGCTACGGCTCACCGAGAAGGGCTACCGGGTCGGCGTGCTCGAGGCGGGCCGGCGTTTCACCCCATCGACACTTCCCAAGACCTCATGGGACCTGCGGAACTTCCTGTGGGCGCCCAGGTTCGGGCTGCGCGGCATCCAGCGCATCACCGTCCTGAAGGACATCCTGGTGCTGTCGGCCGCCGGCGTCGGCGGCGGCTCCCTGGTGTACGCGAACACGCTGTACCGCCCACCGGCGACCTTTTTCGCCGACCCGCACTGGTCCGGCATCACCGATTGGGCGACCGAGCTGGCACCGCACTACGACCAGGCGTCGCGCATGCTCGGCGTCACCGAACAACCCACCATGACCCCCTCCGACCTGGTCATTCGATCGGTGGCCGAGGACATGGGGGTCGGTTCGACCTTTCGGCGTACGCCGGTGGGGGTCTTCTTCGGGGAACCGGGTCGCACCGTGCCGGACCCGTTCTTCGGTGGCGTCGGCCCGGACCGCACCGGGTGCACGGAGTGCGGCAACTGCATGATCGGCTGCAAGGTCGGCGCGAAGAACCGCCTCGACGTGAACTACCTGTACCTGGCCGAGAAGGCCGGCGCGACCGTGCATCCGGACACCGAGGTGACCGCGGTGCGGCCGTCCGGCGAGCGCTGGATTCTGACCACCAAAGCTGGGCAGTTCACCGCTGACCACGTCATCCTCGCGGCCGGCGCGCTCGGCACCCAGCGGCTGCTGCACGCCATGCGCGACACCGGCGTCCTGCCGCACGTGTCGGCCCGGATCGGCTCGCTGACCCGCACCAACTCCGAGGCACTGCTCGGGGCACAGGCTCCGTCGGTGCCGGCCGACCCCTACTCCAAGGGCGTGGCGATCACGTCGTCGTTCCACCCCGACCCGACCACCCACATCGAACCGGTCCGGTACGGCCCGGGCAGCAACGCCATGGGCCTGCTCGCCACGCTGCTGGTCGACGGCGGCGGGCGGGTGCCGCGCCCGGTCAAGTTCCTCGGGCAGATGCTGCGCCACCCGTACGTCCTGCTGCGGTCGCTGTCGGTGCGGCGCTGGAGCGAGCGCACGATCATCGCGCTGGTGATGCAGACGCTCGACAATTCGCTCACCGTGCGGCGCACCAAGCGAGGCCGGCTCACCACGAGTGCGGGGCACGGCGAGCCGAATCCCACCTGGATTCCGCAGGGGCACGAGGCGGTCCGCCGGATCGCCGACAAGATCGGCGGTTTCCCGGGCGGCACGGTCGGCGACATCTTCGACATTCCGATGACCGCACACATTCTCGGCGGAGCGACGATCGGCGAATCCTCCGCGACCGGTGTCCTGGACGCCTATCACCGCGTTTACGGGTACGCCGGATTGCACGTCGTGGACGGCTCGGCGGTGCCCGCGAATCTCGGCGTGAATCCGTCGCTGACGATCACCGCGATGGCCGAGCGGGCGATCTCGCTGTGGCCCAACAAGGGTGAGTCCGATCGACGCCCACCGCTCGGCGCGGAATACGAACGACTCGCCCCGATCGCGCCGCACTCCCCCGTGGTTCCCGCTCATGCCCCGGCCGCGCTGCGGCTGTCCACTTCGAAATTCGACTCATAAATTGGACGAACCGCCCCGGCACCGGAGAATCGGCGACGAGGCGGCTCGGGTCAGCGAGCCTGACGGATCAGGCGGTGGTGCAGGTCGATCCGTTGAGCGTGAATCCGGACGGGTTGGTGAAACTGCCGGAGTAGGTGCCCTGGAAACCGAAGCTGGTGTTGGCTCCGGCCGCGAGGCTCCCGTTCCACGTCACGTTGCGGGCGGTGATCGCACCGCTCGAACCGGTGATGTTCGCGTTCCACGAACTGGTGATCGCCTGGCCGGACGGAAGGGTGAAACCGAGCGTCCAGCCGTTGATCGCGCTGCTTCCGGTATTGGCGACCGTCACGTTGGCGGTGAATCCGCCGCCCCACACATTCGTGCCGTAGGTGACCCGGCAGGCGGCCGTCCCGCTCGGCGGCTGGGTGGTGGGATTGGTCGTGGGCGTGGTCGTCGGGGGCTGGCCGCCGCCGTTCACCGCGGCCGAGAAGTTGGTCACCGCGAGGCCGGCACCGCCGATCCACGGCTCGAAACCGGCCTGGATGCTGGTCAGATACCACGAACTGGTGATCGCGCCACGATTCTTCGTGTCGTTGATGAAATCGAGGACGCTGAAGCTCCAGCTCGCGATGGGGGACGGCGCGACGTACGAGATGACGGCGTTCGAGCCGTTGCTGCCGCGCCAGACCTCCCAGCTGCGGCCGCCGATGTTCGCGGTGCCGACCACCGAGCCGATCGGCTGGATCGAGCCCTGGCGGTTGAACCAGATCATGATCTCCTGCTGGTTGACCCCGTCCTTCTTCGGCGACGGGTCGAGCCAGATGTCGTACGCCGCGTCGTAGGTGGCGCCGGAGACGTACTGGTAGGAGATGCTGCTGGTCGCGCTGGAAATGGCGCTGACCTGGATCGGCAGGTTGGTGCCGGGCGAGCAGTTGGTGTAGTGGCAGCCGAGGTAGACGGCCGGGTAGGAGACCGGAGCGCCGCTCGTGCTGCCGGTGCCCTGCTGGCTGGTGATCGAGAACCCGGTGCCGGTGACGTTGATGCACTGCTGGGCCGAGGTGCCCCAGCGGTTGTTCATCACCACGTAACGGCCACCGATGGTGGTGGAGCCGTACTGATCGCAGATCTGCGTGTCGGCCGCCGCTGGTCCGGCGACGGCGAAGGCCGTCACGGCCGCCCCGGCCAGCAGGCCGAGCGCCGCGAAAGCACGGATGGCACGTCTCATTGCGAAGCTCCTAGGGAGGGGGAATCCCGTGGGGACGGGTCGGTGGGAGCGCTCCCACCGCACGTTACAGGACATTGACGAAGCTGAAAAGTAGGTGTTACCAGCGGGATCCGAACGGGTGTCCCCGGTTGCCGCGCTACCTGCATAGAATTGCGACATGCAGTGCGGGCAATTTGCACTCAGAACTTTCGGGCGACAGAATGAAAGCGTATCGACATTCGCGGCGCCCACGCCGCGTGCGCATAGTCGTCACTCATAATGACTTCGCTGTAGGAGCGGGCACACCATGGCCAAGCAGGTAATAACCCTTCTGACTGACGACATCGACGGCGGAGAGGCCGACCGCACCGTCGAGTTCGGACTCGACGGTGTGAACTACACGATCGACCTCTCCGAGAAGAACGCCGGGAAGTTGCGCAAGGCGCTCGACCCCTTCCTCAACTCCGCCACCCGGGTCGGCCGCAGCGGTGTTGTCTCCCCGGCCCGGCGCAGCGCTCCGGCCAGCACCGGCCGCGCCAGCCGCGACCAGAATCAGGCGATTCGCGAGTGGGCGAACAAGAACGGCTACGAGGTTTCCGAGCGCGGCCGTATCCCGAGCCACATCGTCGAGGCGTACCACAGCAAGCGATAGGTTGATCCCCATCGTCGGAAATTCGGCGTCCCCGCGTCTGCGGGGGCGCCGTTTTCGTCGGAAAGGGGAACAGACATGCGGGTCGTAATCGTCACCGGAGCGTCCAGCGGAATCGGCCGGGTCACCGCCGCCCGGATCGGCCGGGCCGGCACCACG
This sequence comes from Paractinoplanes toevensis, assembly GCF_018332695.1. Classification (GTDB taxonomy): domain Bacteria; phylum Actinomycetota; class Actinomycetes; order Mycobacteriales; family Micromonosporaceae; genus Actinoplanes; species Actinoplanes toevensis. The sequence goes on along the minus strand of NZ_BOQN01000076.1, from coordinate 28,835 downwards.
GTGGTGCTCGCGGCCCGGCGCGCCGACGAATTGGAAACGGTTGCCGCGTCGATCCGCACGAGCGGCGGCGAGGCAGTCGCGGTGCCCACCGACGTCCGCGATCCGGCGGCGATCGCCGCGCTGGTCGCCCGGGCCCGGGAGGTGACCGGCCGGATCGACGGGCTGGTCAACAACGCCGGGGTGGGCGGGGTGGCGTCGATCCTGGCCGACGACGAGCTGGTCGCCAAGCTGATCGACGTGAACCTGATGGCACCGATCCGGCTGATGCGGGCCGTCGTCCCGATCATGACCGAGCAGCGATCCGGCGCGATCGTCAACATCGGCTCGGTGGCCGGCGAGATCGGCATCAGCGGCACCTACTCGGCGACGAAGTTCGCGCTGCGCGGCATGACCGACTCGGTACGCCGCGAACTGGCCGGCACCGGCATCGGCGTGACGCTGATCGAGCCCGGCTACATCGCCACCGACCTCACCAACCACCGCAAGGGCCTGCCCGGCCCGGAGATCGTCGCGGCCGCCGTCGAGCGCGCCCTGCAGCGCCCCCGCCGCCGCGTCGTCGTCCCGGCGAGATACCGGGCCGCCATCACCGCGGCGAACGCCCTCCCTTTCCTGACCGACCGCATCTACGCCGGCCGCGCCGCGTCCCGCCGCGAGGCAAAGGGCCGCCCCTAGCGCGCGCACCGCCGATCTTGATGATCTGCCGCCACGAGCAGACGCCAATTCACCAAGATCTCGCAAGAACGCGGCGCGGCGCGATGGTGGATCAAGACGCCCCAGCGAGCCGTCACGTGCGGATCTTGATGAGTTACGGCCACGAGCGGACACCAAATCGCCAAGATCTCGCAAGAACGCGGCGGGGCGGAGCGCAGCACCGCGGCGGGGGTGGGGCGGTCAAGCCGTGGCGGGTGGGATGACGTCCTCGGGGCGGTCGCGTTTGGTCAGCATCGTCCACAGGGTCTCGGCCAGGTCGGCCGGCTCGACCACTGGGATCTTGGTGAAGTCGACGCCTACCGAGAGTTTGCCGGACGTGGCGATCTGGTGGCCGGCGCTGCCGCGGATCATCGCGGCGATGTGCAGGACGCCGGCGTAGACGCCTTGGGGGGCGATCTCGCCGTTCAGGGACAGGATGTAGTTGCGGGCCGCGGCCATCGCCGGGCCCAGGCCGCTCAGGTTGGGCATCGGGCGGACCGCCGACACGCCCTGGCCGATCAGGATGCCGCCCTCCCCGCGCTCGATCATCTCCGGCAGCACCTCGCGGACGATCGCGATCGGGGTCAGCAGGTAGAGGTCGACGTAGTGCTGGGCGGTCGTGACGTCGAGATCGGTGGCGCGGACGAACAGGTCGGTGGTGATCGGGGCGTACTCGATCACGTCGATCCGCCCGAAACGCTCGCGGACCCGGCCGATGAGGCCGGGGATCTCCGCCGTGCGGGTCAGGTCGGCCGGGAAGGCCGCCGCCTCGATGCCGTCGGCCGCCAGTTCGGTGACTAGCGCCCCCAGCCGGGTCTCGTCGCGCGCGACGAGCGCCACCCGGTAGCCGGCCGCACCGAACCGCCGGGCGACCGCCGCACCGAGGCCGACGCCGGCCCCGAAGACCACCACAGTTCTCATGACGCTCCCTAAGTTGAGGTAGGTATCAACTTAGAAGTAAGTTGAGGTGGTCGTCAACTTAAGGATGCGGGAGACTGGCGGGATGGAACAGCCCATGCGCCGCGACGCCCGGCGCAACGCCGAGCGACTCGCCACCGCCGCCGGGCAGATCTTCCGGGAGCGCGGGCTGGACGCGCCGCTCGAGGAGATCGCCAAGGCCGCCGGGGTCAGCGCCGGCACGCTCTACAACCGGTTCGGCGGGCGCGACGCGCTCATCGACGCGGTGATGCCCGACGTGGTCGAGGCGAAGGTTCGCGCGGCGATGGTCCGGGCCGAGGCCGAGGCCGACCCGTGGGACGGCTTCGTCCTCTACGTGACGCTGCTGTGCGAGATGCAGGCCACCGACCTGGCCATGAGCGACGCGGTGAGCCGCCGTTACGCCGACGCGAAGCGGCTCAACGAGATCTGCGAGGCGCAGATGGACGGCGTGCGCGGGCTGATCGCCAAGGCGCACGCGGCGGGCCGGCTGCGCGCCGATTTCACCGCCGAGGACCTGCCCTACCTTCTCTGGACCACCTCGACGGTCGTGCGGGCCACCGCGAGCCGGGCACCCGAGGCCTGGCGCCGGGCGCTGACCTTCACGCTGGACGGCCTGCGCCCGGCCGCCGCGCATCCGCTGCCTGCCCCGCCGCTGACGGCGGAGCAGGTGCACGCGGTGATGCTCGATCTGGGCGCGAAGCGCAGCGGTCAGGGCAGGTAGTAATTCGGATTCGGCAGCTTGAAGGTCTTGTCGGCGTAACCGCCCTTGAGGTCGGAGTACTGGTCGCCGAAGTTCGCCACGATGTCGTAACCGAGCGACTCGATGTGCGCCCGGGTCGCCGACTTGTAGTGGATGGTCGTGCACTTGCCGTCCGGGTCGGCGGCGCAGGCCGTCTTCAGGTAGGCCGGATAGGCGGCCACGTCCGGCTTGGTGAACAGGCCGTCCTCGCCGCCGCGCAGGGTCGTCGGCTTGGGGTAACCGGCGTCGATCCCGACGCCGTCCGCGGTCAGGTTGCCGAGGGTCGCCGCCTCCTGAGCCGTGCCGCGCCCGGTCAGGTAGAAGATCGCGTAACCCTCGCGCTCGGCGGCCTTGGCCATCGCCACCATGCCCGGCACGGCCGGGAACTTCTGGCCGAGGACGTAGTCGGCGTTGGCGGCGGCGTTGTACGCCCAGTTGCTGGCCAGCTCGTAGTTCCAGGTGGCGAGCGTGGTGTCGTCGACGTCCATGATGATCGCCTTGGTGGCGTGCCCGTGGGTCCGGGCATGCGCCAGGTAGCGCGTGCCGTCGGCGGCGACGCCGGTCGCCTCGCGCGCGTAGTTGCCGTCGGCCGCGAACGTGCCGGTGCCCAGCGGGTCGCCGTAGTAGTTGCGCAGCTGCTGGCGAAGCACGTCGATGTTGGTGACGTCCTTCTCGGAGCGTGGTGTGCTGGTCTTGATCGCCGGCTGGGCGGCGGTGGCGGCCGCCCACCCGATGCCGGCACCGCCGAGGCCCACCGCCGCGACGGCCGTCAGCGTGACGGCCACCCGGCGGGAACCCTGCAGGAAGGAGATGTTCATCCTCCGGACGCTATGCCTAACGGCCGTTCATGACATCTGGGGTAACCGATTTGTCATCTGACTCAAGGCTTCGGTGCCGTCGACCGGGCTCGACCACAGATAGCCCTGGCCGAGTGGGCAGCCCAGCTCGGCCAGCAGGTCGCGGTGGACCCGGGACTCGATGCCCTCGGCGATCACGGCGAGGCCGAGCGACCCGGCCAGGTTGATGATGCCGGCCACCAGGGCGGTCTGGTTCACCATGTCGTCGACGAACATCTTGTCGATCTTGATGACGTCGATCGGCCGGCGCCGGAGGTAGCCGAGCGACGAGTAACCGGTGCCGAAGTCGTCGATCGCCACCCGGACGCCGTGCGTACGCAACAGGGCGAGGCTCTCCCAGACGGTGTCGTGCTCACCGGCCAGCAGGGTCTCGGTGAGCTCCAGCATCAGCGCCTGCGGCGGCACCTCCGAGTACTCCAGCGCGGCCAGGACCTCGTCGACGAAAGTGGCCTCCTGGAACTGACGGACCGAGACGTTCACGCTCACGTACGGCTGCCGGTCGTCGGGCAGGATGCGCCGCCACTGGGCGACCGTGTGCAGCGCCTGCTGGAGCACCCAGCGGCCGATCGGCACGATCAGGCCACTCTCCTCGGCGACCGTGATGAACTCGGCCGGCGACACCATCCCCTTGGCCGGGTGGTGCCATCGCACCAGAGCCTCGAAGCCGACCGGCTGCTCGGTCACCAGATCGACGATCGGCTGGTACGCGAGGAGGAAGTGCCCCTCGTGCACGGCGTGGTCGAGCGCCGAGCGCAGTTCCAGCCGTTCCACCATCACGCCGTGCAGGTGGGCCTGGTAGCGCCGCCACTGGTTCTTGCCGGCCCCCTTCGCCACGTACAGCGCGAGGTCGGCCTGCCGCAGCAGTTCGTCGGCGCTGTCCGCCTCCGGGGTGGTGGTGATGCCGATGCTGGCCACCGCGGTCACCGAGGTCTCGCCGTCGACGACGACCGGCTCGGCCAGCGCGGTCAGGATGCGGGTGGCGGCCTCCTCCACCGCGCCCGGCTCCCACACGTTCTCGATCAGCGCCGCGAACTCGTCACCGCCGAGCCGGGCGGCCGTGTCGTCGGCCCGCAGCGCGCCCGCGATCCGCCGGGCCACCTCGATCAGCAACGCGTCGCCGGCCGCGTGGCCCAGCGTGTCGTTGACGATCTTGAAGTCGTCCAGGTCGATGAAGAGCACGCCGACCAGCGAGCCGTCCCGGGCGCCGCGGGCCAGCGCGTGCTCGAGCCGGTCGTGGAACAGCACCCGGTTGGCCAGCCCGGTCATCGCGTCGTGGTAGGCCTGGTGGGTGAGCTCGCCGGCCAGCCGCCGCGGCTCGGTCACGTCCCGCAGGGTGTAGACCCACCCGGACACCGCCGGGTCCTCGCGCAGATCGGAGCTGTGCACCTCGAGCAGCATGCCGTTCGGCCCGCGGAAATCCGCGGACCGGTCCTCCGGCTGGATCACCGACAGCAGCGGCGCACCGGTCGGATCAAACCCCAGCACGCGTACGCCGGAGGGGCTGGCATATCGGATACGGGCGTCCTCGGCGACGATCAGGATCACGTCGGCGGCGTTCTGCACCAGTGCCCGGAAGTAGTTCTCGCTGTTGCGGCGGGCCACCTCCTGGCTCAGCTCGATGCGTTCCAGCGCCAGCGCGGCCTGCCCGGCGAGCACCTCGATGGCCCGGCGCAGCCCCGGCAACGCGCCGTCCGGCGCGCCCACGTGCAGCACCCCGACCAGCGGCTCGGTGGTGGTGGGCCGGTCCCGCAGCACCATCGGGCAGCGCAGCGTGGAACTGAACTGGGTGAGCCGCACCGACACCGCCCAGTCGACGTCCCGGGTGGCGACGATCCGGCCGGCGGTGCCGGCCGCCCGATCGACGGCGGCCTGCGCGGCCGCCTCGGCGGAGAGCGGCCCGTCCTGGGTGAACGGCATGGCCAGTACGACACCGTGCGGGGTGTCCGGCGGGAGCAGGTCGGCCACCGCGGTGCGGACCGCGCCGGCGACCGCCTCGGTGTCGGCCGCCGAGACCAGGGCGGCCGACGCCGCGCGCAGCGCCCGCTCCCGGGCCAGCACCTGGCGGTGGTTCGCCATGGTCCCGGCCATCCGGGCCAGGACCAGCAGGAAGATCAGCGCGCTGAGCACCGCCACCACGGTCAGGTCGCCGGTGAGCAGGACCACCGGCGCGACCAGCCCGAGCAGCACGATCCGCCGCCAGCCCACCTCGGCGGGCAGCCGCTCGGCCGGCTCGCTCAGCGTGGTCATCGACGGGTGCAGGGCGGCCAGGCCGGCACCGGCGTAGAGCGCGAAGCGGCCCAGCCCGGCCGTGTCCACGCTCAGCCAGGACAGCTCGTAGCCGACGTCCGCGACGATCATCAGCACCAGGCCGGCGCCGAGCAGACTGCCGGCCGGCACCTTGCGGCCGGCGGTGGTCAGCAGCCGGATCAGCGCGCCCAGGCAGAGCAGGTCACCGGCCGGGTAGGCGGCCATCACCCAGTCGCCGTCCTGCGCCCGCGGACCGAGCACGAACGTCCAGGCCAGCAGCGCGCCGCCGGCGGTCAGGGTGAGGGCGTCGAGCAGGGCGGCGCGGTCCCCCGCGCCGCCGGTGCGCCGCCGGACGAAGATCCAGAACACCGCGGCGAGCGCCGGGTAGGCCGCGAGGACCAGGGCGGCGCCGAGATGATGTACGCGGGGACTGCTCGACAGGTACGCGGCCGCGCCGAACGCCGAGGACGCGACCGCCGCCGCGAGCAGACTCCACGGGTCACGGTCTTCGGCACGATTACGCCGTACCCCGAAAGCGATGATCGCGATGGCGGACAGACCGGCCGTCAGATGCAGGATCGGCTGCCCGGCGGGCAGCAGGCCGGAGGCCAGCGCGAGCACCGCCAGCCACGCACCGAACAGCGGCATCACGCCGTGCTGATCGGCCCGCCGCCGCGCCAACTGAGACAATCGGGAAGTGCTCCTCGACTTCATCCGCAGTAACACCAGGCCCGCGCCGGTGCCGTTCGTCCCCGAGGTGACCCTCTTCCAGGCGGAGGAACCGATCGAGTTGTGGGAGAAGACCGAGGAGGCAGGCCCGGAACAGCCGCCGCCGTTCTGGGCGTTCGCCTGGGCGGGCGGCCAGGCGCTGGCCCGTCACCTGCTCGACAACCCCGACCTGATCGCCGGGCGCAGCGTGCTCGACCTGGCGACCGGCTCGGGCCTGGTCGCGGTGGCCGCGGCGCTCGCGGGCGGCTCCCCGGTGACCGCCAACGACATCGACCCGTTCTCCCTGGCGGCCACCGAGGCGAACGCGATCGAGAACGGCGTGAAGGTGGAGACGGTCGAGGCCGACATCCTCGACACGGCCCCCGCACAGCAGGTGATCCTGGCCGGCGACGTGTTCTACAGCCGCGAGATGGCCGCTCGGGTGCTGCCCTACCTGCGCCGCGCGGCCTACGGCGGCGCACTGGTGCTGGTCGGTGACCCGGGCCGGGCCTACCTGCCGACCGGCCTGATCAAGCGGGCCACCTACGACATCCCGGTGATCGAGGCCCTGGAGAGCGTGCCGACCCGCAGCACCACGGTCTGGCAGGTCACGTCGTCCTGAAGTGCTTGGTGAAGATCCGGCAGAGCCCCGGCCGGCGCACCCAGCTCCCGTCCTTCTGCTCGTCGTCGTCGAAGGTCTTGACCAGTCCGTGCGGCCATTCCCGGTAACCCAGGTTCTGGTAAAAGCGGACCAGGTCGATCTGCTGCTCCCCCGGACGCCGCCGCGGGTCGACGTCGACGCCGAGCGCGATCCGGCCGAAGTCCTCGGCCCGCGCGCCGTGCTCGGCCGCGGCGACCAGCATCGGCCCGATGCCCTGCCGCTGGTGCGGGCCGAAGACCCGGAGGCGCTGGATCAGCGGCGTGTCCGGCAGCAGGGCCCGCAGCTCGGGCTCCTCGGCCTCGTCGAGCTGCAGGTAGACGCAACCGACCAGGTCGGAGCCGAGAAGGGCGAGGTAGGCGCGGCCGTACTCCCGGCCGCGTTGCAGGCGGTCGAGAAAGAATCGCTGGTCCTCCGGTGCGGGGATACCGCCGATGGCATCCTCGGTTACCGCCGTCTCAATGCGCACATTCGCCACGGACCGCCCGTCCTCCCCGACCTACCGCCGCGATCTCGATCCTCCCTGAGGGGCACGCGGCTGTCGATCGGAGCGACAGCCGCGTGCGTCCGGTCATCTCACCAGCGAGACGAGCAGCAGGAGTACGGCCAGAGCGATGAGCAGAAAGGTGGCGACCGCGCCGAGGGCGGCCTTGAGGATCTCGGCGAACGGGCCGACGGCGCGGCGCATGGAGCCGAACGCGAACATCAGCAGAGCTACCGCGCCGAGCACGGCGAACACACGACCGGCGGGTGGGTTTTCACCGGCCGAAGCGGCGAGGAAATTCGCCTGCAAAACGTCTAAGGTGGGCATTCGGGTATCGCCTTTCCCGCAAGAGGGGCTTGCTCGATTCAGAGGCACCTCCGGTTCTGACCAACCGGGGGTGCTTCGCCGTTGAGGCGCGGGGCGACATGCCGGGAGAGGGCTCGACGAGGGCTGCGATGCCCGTCGGAGCGCGGATGAGGGGACCGATCCACCGGTGCAACATCAGCACCTCCAGTGAACTTCAGCCAGAAATTCAGTTGTCCTATAGATGAGGCTAGACTTCCAGTCGCCTGTTAGGCAATCGTGATGGCATTCTTCGGATTAAGCTCGACACCGGGCCAAACGTGCGGTAAAACTGGCCAGTCCCGAACTGAAGTTGAGGGAGAGTGCGGTGCAGCCGACTGAAGAAGCAGCCGTCGAGCTGGCCCGCCGCCTACGCGACCTCCGGCAGTCGGCCCTCAACCTGAAGATCACCCAGGCCGAGCTGGCGCAGGCGCTCGGCCGCAGCCCGGCCTTGATCTCCTCCTGGGAGCGCCGCGAAGATCCGGTCACGCCCCCCGAGGAACAACTCGTGGAGTACGCGTCGTTCTTCAGCACCGCGCGCTCGGTCGCCGGCCACCCCTATCGCGTGCCGGCCGAGACCGAGTTGAACGACCGGGAACGTGCCGCACGTACTGTCCTGCGTGACGAGTTGCTGGCGTTGCGGATCAGGGCGACCGAGAGCAACGGGGCGGCGCCGACCGCCACGCTGGTCGGGCGCGGGCCGTGGTATTTCCCCGACCCGGCCGAGGACGAGCCGATCGTCATCGTCTGCCCCGAGCTGCCGGACGAGGTTCTCGACGGCATACCGGACACCGAGCCGACCGACCTCGACTACTCCGAGCTCTCCCGGCTCACCGACCTGGACGCGCTCTTCGAGTTGCACGGGCACATCCGGGCGGTCAACCCGGACGTGCGAGTGGAATACCGCAGTGTGCGCAAGATGAACGAGGACGACTTCACCGGGCATCTGGTCGTTCTCGGAGGCGTGGACCGCAACCCCGCGCAGCGTGAGCTCATGACCCGGATCGGCGCCCCGGTCGAGCAGGTCTCCCAAGATGATGCGCTGCATCGAGGCTGCTTCCGGGTGGTCGGCGACGAAACCTTGTCGTTCCCGCCCGTGATCGCCGAGGAGCGCGGCGAGGAGGTTCTCGCCGAGGACGTGGGCTATTTCTTTCGCGGGACGAATCCGTTCAACCGCCGCCGCACGGTTACGCTGTGCAATGGCATGTTCAGTCGCGGAGTGTTGGGCGCCGTTCGCGCACTCACCGACAAGAAACTCCGTAATCGTAACGCGGAGTACATCTCCACGACCTTCGGCGACGCCGACTCGTACAGCATCCTGTTCCGGGTCCCGATCGTCGGGCAGCGGGTCGTGGTGACCCCCGACTGGACCGTTGCCGACAACGTGCTGCACACCTGGCCGGAGCACAGCGAATGACCACCCTCCCGGCACCGCGGACCACGCCGGACCTGCATCATGCCTCGCATCGCCACCTGCTCGACGACCTCGCTCCGCAGTCGGCGGGGCGGCTGGACGCGATCATCGTGCCCACCTTCCGGGCGGCCTACGCGTTGCGCGACGCTCTCGCCCTGGCCCGTGACCTCGGCCGGCCGCTCGTGGCCCTGTGCAGCGGGCAGGCGCAGGCGCGGCACGCGGTGGCGCTGGCCCAGGCGTTCGACGCCCGCATAGTCGCGGTCGACCTGCACGACGTGCGACCCAAGCTGCCTTCGTTCGCCACCGACGAGGTGGTCGGCACAGCCGGTTTCGCGGCGGTGAGCGACCTGAGCCTCAAGCGCAATCTGGGTCTGCTGATCGCCCGGGCGGCCGGCTGGGACCGGGTGCTGTTCCTCGACGACGACATCTGCGGTGTGCTGCCGGACGAGCTGGCGGGCGCCGCCGAGCACCTGAACACTGGGCGCTACCGCGCGGTCGGCCTGAACAACACCGGCTTCGCGGACAACTCCGTGGTCTGCCACGCCTACCGTGCGGTCGGCGCCGACCAGGACACCTTCATCGGCGGCGGTGCGATGATCATCAATCCACTGGCGACCCGGTCGTTCTTCCCCAACATCTACAACGAGGATTGGTTCTTCCTGCTCGGGGACGGTGTCCCGTTCCGGGCGGCCCGGTCCGGCACGATGGTGCAGCGGTCCTACAACCCGTTCGCCACACCGCGGCGGGCCACCAACGAGGAGCTCGGCGACACCCTCGCCGAGGGTCTCTACTGGATGCTCGACTTCGGCCAGGACCCGGCCGCCGGGAGCCCGGCGTTCTGGGGTGACTTCGTGTTCCGCCGGCGTGCCCTGCTCGACCACGTGCTGTCCGAGGTCGACACGCACGTCACCGACGCGGCGCGAGCGTTCTCCATCAAAGGGTCGTTGCGGGCGGCCAAGGGCGCGAGCGCCTTCATCACCCCGTACCTGTGTCACGAGTTCGTGCAGGCGTGGACCGACGATCTGCGGACCTGGAGCGACCTCCTGGACCGGTTCGCCCGGGTGAACACGATCGAGAAGGCGTTCGCGGAACTCGGTCTCGGTCACGTCTGGTCACAGTCCTTCGAGGACGCTCCGTCGCTGTGAGCGACGCCTGGCCGCAGCGGGCGCACGGCCTGTAGTTGCAGTCTGGTCGGACTGCTCGGCGGGGCCGTTCGGTGTGCGTACTTTCAAAGGGTTTTGGCGATCAGCGCGCAGAGTTCGTGGCCGTCGCAGATGGTGTCGTCGGGGGTTGGGTCTTCCGGCTCGCGGCCGGTGCGCGGGGAGGGCATCAGGATCGCGCGGGCGACGTCGGCGCGGCGGGCGCAGGCGATGTCGCGGCGGCGGGAGTCGCCGACGAACCAGCAGTTCTCCGGGGGGACGCCCAGTTCGTCGGTGGCGTTCCAGATCATCTGGGGGTTGGGTTTGCGGACGCCGGCCTCGTCGCTGTAGATCTGCACGGCGAAGTACGGGTTCAGGCCGGTCTTCTTCAGGAAGTCGCGGTGGGCCGCGCCGGACAGCGTGTTGCTCACGATGGCCAGCGGGATGTCCGCGTTGTAGGCGGTGTGCACCGCCTCCGGGATGCCCGGGCGAAGATCCCAGTTGTCGCGCCAGGCCCAGTCATAGCTCAGGTGGCGGACGGCGCCGCGCACCGGGACCTGCGCGGCCGGCGGCCAGCCGGGCAGGACGAACCGCTCCCAGACCTCGGCCTGGGAGAGCTCGTCGGGCCAGTCCTCGTCGCGCCACTCAGCGTATTTCGCGGCGCCGGTCGTCAGCGAGCGCTGGATCTCGCCGGGGCTCAGCGCGCCCTTCGTGAGGTTGTAGATGCGCAGGACCAGGGCCGGCGGTGCCGAACGCTGCGGCGGAGCGTCGGCGATGACACCGCCGAAGTCGAGCAGGATCGCGTCCGGACGCATGTCAGCGGGACGTCCCCAGTGACCAGGCGCGGACGCCGCCGACGATGCCCGCCGTGTTCGGCACCACCACCACATCGTCGCCCATCCGGGCCAGCTGGGTGGGGGTGATCAGGCGGGAGTTGCCGCCGCCCAGGTAGAGGCGGTCCCAGAGGAAGACCGGGCGCAGGCCCTCGACGACGTTGCGCACCCGGCGGGACCAGAGGGCGTCGCCGAGCCGGCGGCGTTCGTGCTCGCCGATGTACGTGTCGTAGGACATACCCCAGCGCACCGGCGCCTGCGACATCTCCAGGTGCGGGGCGAGCACGCCGCCGTCGAAGAGGGCGCAGCCCAGGCCGGTGCCGAGGGTCAGCATGAGTTCGCAACCGGTGCCGGCGACCACTCCGGCCCCGTGCACCTCGGCGTCGTTGAGCACCAGGGTGGGCAGGCCGAACGCCTCGGCGAGGGCGGTGCGGGCGTCGAAGCCGTACCACGCGTGTTCCAGCTCGGGGTCGACCTTGGTGCGGGGGCCGCTGCGGGTCACGTAGTGCGGGGTGGCCACCACCACGCCGTGCCGCAGCATGCCGGGCATGCCGACGGTGACCCGGTCGGCGGTGGGCAGCCGCTCGCCCAGCTGCACCAGAGTCTTGACGAACAGGTCGGGCGGCAACGGGTACGGAGTCGGCACGCGCAACGGCTGGGCGCGCATCGTGCCCGCCTCGTCGAGCACGGAGCCCTTGATGCCGCCGCCGCCGCAGTCGATCGTCAGGGTGAAAGCCACGCCGCCAGTTTGCATGGACGTCACCTCCTCGCACAGCAATTGTGACCGCTATGCCTCTTCGCCGGCGGTCTGCAGGGGCCGCAACCGCACCCGGGTGATGGCCCGGCCGGTCACCTCGACCACCTCGGCGGTGAACCCGGGCAACTCCACCACCTCGCCCGGATCGGTGGGGATGTGCCCGAGAGCGGCCAGGACCATGCCGGCCACCGTGGTGTAGTCGCCGTCCTCGTGCGCGTTCGACTCGTCCTGCAGGCCGATGTCGGGCAGGTCGTGGATGGGGAACGCGCCGGGCATGAGCAGCGCGCCGTCCGGCTCGCGAACCACCGCGGCCACGTCCCGGTCGGTCTCGTCGTAGATCTCGCCGACGATCTCCTCGACCAGGTCCTCCATGGTGATGATCCCGTCGATCGCGCCGCGCTCGTCGACCACCAGCGCCAGCTGGACGCGTTCGCCGCGCATCTGCCGCAGCGCGTCGGACACCCGCAGTGTCTCCGGCAGGAACAGGCCGGGCCGGCACAGCGCGTCCACCGGGCCCTGGGCGTCGATCAGGTCGCGCAGGTGCACGACCCCGATCACGTCGTCCAGGCCGGCCGGGCCGACCACCGGCGCCCGGGAGTGCCCGCCGTCGATCAGCGAGCGCAGCGCCTCGTGCGCGGGGCAGCCAGTGGGCAGGGTGAGCACGTCGCGGCGGGGCACCAGGATCTCCCGCAGGATCCGGTCGGCGATCTCGAAGGCGCCGCTGATGATGGTGCGCTGCTCGGCCGAGAAGTCCTGCTGGGCGGCGACCATGTCGCGGATCTCCTCGGTGGTGACCTCCTCGCGCTGGGCGGTGGGGTCACCCCCGGCCAGCCGCACGATCAGGTTGGTGGAGACGCCGAGCAGCCACACCGCCGGGCGGGAGATCATCGACAGGATGTCGAGCGGGCGGGCCACCAGCAGCGCCCAGCCCTCGGTGCGTTGCATGGCGATGCGTTTCGGGGCCAGCTCGCCGACGACCAGCGTCACGAAGGTCAGCGCGATCGTGACGATCACGATGGCCACCGGCTCGGCGGCGTCGCCGAGGAAGCTGAGCGGTTCGAGCAGCGGTTTCGACAGCGACACGGCGGCCGCCGCGGACGCCAGGAACCCGGCCAGGGTGATGCCGATCTGGATGGTGGCCAGGAACCGGTTGGGGTCCCGGGTCAGCCGGCCGAGCACCCTTCCGCCGCTGGACTGTCGTTCGAGTCGCTGGATCTGAGACTCGCGCAGTGACACCAGAGCCATCTCGCTACCCGAGAAGACGGCGTTCACCAGCACGAGCACCAGGACCAGAACGATCTCTCCGCCGGTGCCACCCATCGTCAACTCTCCTGGGCCAAAGCGATCACGAGGGGACCAACTTACCCAGAAGGACCGGGATACGCGCGTCAGAACTTCGCGAAGGACCGGATCGGCATCCTCGGCCCGAACCGGGGCGCCCGGATGCCACCGTGGGCGAGCAGGTCACAGACCCGGGCGCGATGGCCGCGGAACGGCTCCAGCAGCTCCAGCATGCGCTCGTCGGTGCCGCGGGCCTCACCGGCCAGCCCGAACGCCACCGTGTTGGGCACGTGGTAGTCGCCGACGCTCACCGCGTCGGCGTCGCCGTAGGCGATCCGGACCACCTCGGCGGCGGTCCACGGGCCGATCCCGGGAAGGGCGGTCAGTCTCCGGGTGGCGGTTTCGCTGTCGGCGCACTCCTCCAGGCGGGCGGCGACCTGCGCGGCCCGCAGCAGTGCCTGGGTGCGGCGCTGTTCCACGCCGAGCGGATGGAACGCCCAGTAGGGGGTCGCCGCTATCGCGGCGGGATCGGGCGGGAGCAGCAGATCTCCGGGGCCCGGCGCCGGCTCGCCGAACTTCCGGCCGATCTGACGGTACGCCCGGAAGGCTTCGACGCCGGTTACCTTCTGCTCCAGGATCGCGCGGAGTACGCGGTGGAAAACCATCCCGGTGGTGGGCATCCGGATGCCGTGGAAGGTGCGGGCCAGTTGATGGACCACCGGGTGTTGTTTCGCCAGGGCAGGGAAGCCGGTCAGGTCGTCGCGGAGGCCGGTGATCGCGTCAGCGTGCTCGGTGAGCCACTGCTTTCCGGGGCCATAGGCTTTCGCTGCAATTTCGCCCGATTTTTCGCGACTTAGATGGATCGCGCCAGGGCCTTCCGGCGTGCGGGCCGCCAGGCTGAACGTGTCGGCGGTCAGCCGGCCGATCGGGTCGAACTGAGGGGCGAGCAGCGGGGCCAGGGTGCGGGCGAAGTGATAACGCTCGGGCGGGATCAGCCGGCGGGTCACTTCCTTCACCGGGCCACCTTAGCTTTCTTTCCACCCAGACCGATGGCCCAGACCGATGGCCCAGACCGATGGCCCTGACCGCGCTCCCGGTCAGGGCCATCGGGGGGCGACCGGACACCCGAGTGATCCGGGTCGCCTTGAACCATCCGCTACGGCCGCCCGTCAGGGGGAAGAACGACCAACCGGTGTCGACGGGGGGTCCTGTCGGGGTGGGTCCGTGTCGGCGGTCCCACCCCGGTCAGGTTCGATACCGGTCCGCGGCGGTTCGTGGATCAGTTGACGACGCGCAACTTCACCGCGTCGAAGGCCGGGGTCTCGTTCGCTCGCTCCATCATCGGAATACGGTGCGAGCCGTCACCGGCCCAGGAGGCGCACTGCGCGGTGCCCTGCGTCGGCAGGCCGGCGACCTGGATGGTCACCTCGTCCGGCGCCTTGCCACCCTTCTTGTCCTCGGTGGCCACGAAGAACGCGGGCACCGGCGACGGGTCCGGAGCGACCCGGGTCGACTCGAGCATGCGGCAGGCGGTGTGGAAGTGGCCACGGACGATGCCGTCCTGCAGCACCGAGCTCTCCACGTAGTAACCGCCCGCGCCGGCCGCGAGGAACCGGTCCCGGATCAGGTTCCGGGTGCTCACCTTGAGGGTGAACGGAGTGTTGACCTTCACCACGTTCGGCGCCTGGGTGATCAGCAGCGACGAGTTGTTGGCGGCGCTGGAGACCTCACCGAACTCGGTGGAGACGCAGCGGTCGCCCTTCTGGAAGCCGTCGTGCGGCGCCAGGGTGCTGGTGTCGCAGCTGTTGGTCAGGACGCCCAGACCGGCGCCGGGGGGCGGCGTGGTGGCCTGGCCGCCACCGTTGTTGCCGCCGTTGTTGTTCCCACCGTTGTTGTTGCCGCCATTGTTGTTGCCGCCGTTGTCCGCGGGCGGGGCCGTGGTGGCCTCGGCGGGCGGAGCCGTCGTGGCCTGGCCGCCACCGTTGTTGCCGCCGTTGTTGTTCCCGCCGTTGTTGTTACCGCCGTTGTTGTTCCCACCGTTGTTGCCGCCGTTGCCGTTCTGGCCACCGGCGTTGGTGTCGTTCGTGGCCGTCGCGGTGGCCGTGGCGGTCGCCGCCGGGGCGGACGTGGCCGCGCCACCGTTGTTGCCGACGTTGTTCATCACCCAGCGGCGGCAGCGAGCCCGCAGCTCGGCGGTGGTCACCACGTCACCGGCGCCGTCATCGGCGTGCTGCGTGATCGCCCCGTTCTCCTCGGTCCAGCTGCCCTTGCGGGTCTTGGTGGAGAGCTTGGTCGACGCCGGAGCCGAGACGTTGTTGCACGCCGACAGGGCCTTCTTCTGCGTCCGATCGGTGCTCGCGTTCGACACCTGGGTGACGGTCAGAATGCCGCCGAACACCGCCAGGGTGCCGGCCACGGCGATGATCCGGCGCCGGCCACTGAACCAGCCTGACTTCGTGGATGCGCGCCGGCGGTAGTGGGACCTTCGCATGGGGTGACACCTTTCTCTGTCTCGACCTGGACGAGGTTTTCGGGGATTACCGCGCCCGGAAGATGCGCATGGTCGTGATAACGCCGGCCACTAGTGCGGCGGCGAGGACTAGGAGGATCACGGTGGTGTTGGCACCGGGGATGCCGCTGCTGCCACTGCTGGCCGCGGCGACCATCTGCTGGTCCACCGGCACCGGTCCTCCACCGGGCGCCGCGGGCGCGGCGGCCGTCGGCAGAGCGCCGTAGTCGACGATGCCGCTCGACTCCAGCAGCGTCATGTGCGTCATGACGAACTGGTTGGCCTGCTGGGCCAGCTGCCGGACCGAGTCGTTACGAGTGCTCGACCGGATCGAGGCGATGGCCGGGAAGATCTTCCCGTGAGCCGCCCGGAGCCGGTCGATGAAGATCTGATCGAAGGTGGTGGAGTTCGCCGCCTTCATCTCGCCCAGCCAGCCCTGCTGGTCCGCGTTCGGCTCGGCCGGAAGCTGGATGTCCAGCTTCTTCGCCACATCGCGGTCGAGCTGGTCGAGCACCACGTGCTGCGCGGCGATCGACTTGCCGATGTTGACGACCTTCGGGTCGTCCGACTTCTCCTGCGCCATGTTGCCGGCCGGGATCTCCCAAAGTCCGGCGAGCCGGACCTTGATCACGAAGTCCACGTCGGCGGCACTGACCGCGCCGGCGCCCTTGTCCTTGAAGGTGGTAGCCGGAACCGGGATGTCCCCGCCCGCGGCGTGCGCCGGGGAAACCGGAGCCACCAGGAACGCGAGCACCATTGCCGAAATGCCCACCAACCAGCGCTTGAGCCGGCGAGAGGAGCGAGCGGCAAACATTTTCGACCTCCGAGAGAGCGGTTTACTGAATGGCGCTTGGATCAGTAGCTGTAGTCGCTGCCGGCGGTTCCGGAATCCGACGACTCGGAACCCGATTCCGCGGCGGGCGGGGCTACCGGCTTGGACACGGCAGGAAGGCAGGTGAGGTTCTTGGCGCCGTCCGGCTTGATGACGAACCACTTGCCGGAAACGTTCTGGCCCTTCCACTGACCGGGCTTCTTGTCGCCGATGTAGGTGTAGACCGGCCAGCCCTTGATGGTCAGCTGCTTGGTGCCGTCGGCCCGGGTGACCGTGCCCACCACGCTCGACGAGACGCCCTTGAGGGTCGGCTTGCCGTCGTTGGTGAGCGCGGCCGGCCAGATCTTGGCGCAGTCACCGGCGCAGTTGGACTTGGCCGGGTTGTTCGAGTCGCCGTCGAAGCGGTAGAGGACGAAACCGTCCTCGTTCTCCACGACCTCGCCCATGCGCTTGACGGCGGTACCGGTCAGCTTGTTCGTGACCTCTTCCTCGGAGAGCGCGGCGCTCGTGTCCGATCCGGGAGCCGCGGTGGCGTCCGGGTCGGCCTCGGCGGCCGGGTCCGAAGTGGCGGCCGGATCAGCGGTGGCCGCCGGATCGGCGGTGGCTGCTACGTCGTTCGACGCGGGTTCAGCGGCGTTGCCGTAGTCCGCGGCGTCGTATCCCTGCGGGGCGCAGCCGGCCACTGCGAACGCTGCGGCGATGGCAGCACCCGCAACCATCAACTTTCGCTTCTCCGGTACCACGGTGTGCCCTCCAGTGTTCCTGCATCTGGCGTTTCCGGCCTGTAGTACGGGGGGCGCGCCAGGTTGGATGAACACTCGGCCCAATCAATTTCCTTAATTTCCTTTGAAGTCCGCGTTTTCCCTGGACACGACAAAGGGCCCGGCCATTCCGGCCCGGGCCCTTCGCTTTGTGCTACGCAATTATTACGGTACGCGAACCAGTGTGTCGCCGGCTCCGGCCGAGGTGACCTCCTGCACGGTGATGTGCGCGATGTCCTCCCGTGGCGTCGCGGTGATCGCCTGCAGCATCAGCGGCGACGGGTTGGCGGCGGTGCCCCAGCCCTTCTCCCCCACGCTCCAGGAGACCAGCGACTCGCTGGTGCCGTCGGTGTGCACGGCCAGCAGCCGGCAGACCTTCGGCCCCTTGATGTTGGAGATCGCGAAGGAGATCTGGGTGCCCCAGTCCTTCTTCTCCATCGCCACGTCGGCGTGCACACCGGTGCGTGGATCGCTGCCGCTGTACCGCTGGCCGGTCAGGTCGGGACCACCGACGCCGGGGCCGTCGTCCGAGTTCGGCAGGGGGTCGAGCTGGCTGCTGCCGCGCTCGGCCGTGGTGTTGCCGGCCGACTTCTGGTCGGGGGCGAACCACTTACCGCCTGCGAACAGCGCACCGATCGACAGCATCGCGAAGATGACCACGGCGGCGGCCAGCGAGTAGAGCCGGCGGCTGTTGGCCCGGCGCCGATCGTGGCGAACCTCGCCGATCATCTTGGTCAGAATGCGCCCGTCGCGCTGGGACTCCTCGGCCGCGATCACGGCACCCGCGTCGACGTCCGCCAGCAGGTCGGCGACCTGCACGAAGGACTCCAGTTCGAAGGCGCAGCGCGGGCACTCGATGAGATGGTCCTCGAACTGAGCGGCATCCCGCTCGTCGAGCACCCCCAACGCGTACGACGCGACGTCGTAGTGGTCTTCCTGGGTCATTACTCCGTCACCCCCCGCTGCTGCAGCGCCGTACGCAGCGCACGCAGAGCGTAATACACGCGCGACTTAGCGGTACCCAGCGGAAGATTGAGCTTCTCCGCCGCCTCCGGCACCGTCCGCCCCCGGAAATAGGTCTCGATCAGAATCTCGCGGTGCGACTGGCTCAGCTCGCGCAGCGCGTCGGAAACGGTCATCGACTGGAGAACCCGGTCGGTGTCGTCCGACATGCTGGGGAAGCTCTCCAGCTCGCGGTCGTACGTCTCGGCAGGGCGAGCGCTCGCGCTGCGGTGGTCGTCGATGGCGATCCGCCGGGCGACGGTCACCAGCCACGGGCGCAGCGACTGCTGGCCCTGCGCACCGAGCCGGTGCGCGTTGCGCCAGGCCCGCAGCAGGGTCTCCTGCACGATGTCCTCGGCACGCTGCCGGTCACCGCCGGTCAGCCGCAGCACGAACATCAGCAGAGGGCCGGCGTGCTCCTCGTAGAGCATGCGGACCAGGGTGTCCTCGTGGCTCGGCTCTTTCGCCTCGGGAGCGCCGTGCCGAGGAGCCTGTCGCGGGATCACCGAACTACCTTCGTCGACACCACGGCCGCCGTCGAGAGACTGCCACCGACCACCGGATCGCTGCTGTGTCATCAGGCACATCCCGTCCGGCGCGAGTCGATCCTCGACCACCGCATGCATTGATACCTCCGCCCGGAGCTTTCCCCGTCGCCTGAGATACGGCTGGGGGGCCCGGCCGGGATCAACGTGCGCGGGAAAATTTCCGGGACGATGGTTCTCAACTGTCCTCCGGTGTCGTGTGGGGGCGGCACGAGGCACATCGCAGACGATCAAATTCATCCATCTGCACCGATATGCCTACCAGGGCAGCCGAATAATACTCAGTCACACGCGTCCCAGGAAACGCCCTTCTGAGCTGCGCGGACGCACAGGCGGTGCGCATTACCCGTGCGTAGGCACGCGCTCTCGGAGCGTCTCCGTGGGAGCGCTCCCGCGCGCTTGAGGCCCGCCCGTTCGGACCTTTCGGACTCACCGAACGCCAGAGATCTTCTCGGGTCGGGGTCCCGCCAATTCCAGAAGGAACAGAACTCCGGCCCAGGCTTCCTCGAACCGAAGAGCGGGACGCTTGCGCGCGGAAGATCAACCTTTGCCGTACGCGCCGCCTCACTCCCCGTGGCACGCGGTCCCGGCTGGTGCAACTCACCCGCCGCGCGCCCGCTGCGGGCGGGCCCGGCCCAAGCTCGCTACCCCAACCCGCCCACGTCCCGGCCGGCCGGCCGGGACGAACAGTCCCGGGCGACGGCCAACGACCTCCCGCAGGGTGGTCACTGCTCTCGAATACTGGGTCGGCGTCCTGCATCCCGGGCATGGTCCCGCCTGATGACCAGCGCTTCCACACCCTGGCCACCCAGCGGTCAGAAGGACGCGACATATCGCCTATGTCCGATCCCGAGAGCTCGGCCAGACGCGATCTTGTGGACCTAGTGTGCGGACAGAGCAGCAACGCCACAAGATCTGCGATCCCGGCCGCCACGACCCGGCACCGACCGGCGAATACGTATAAAACGCCCTCCGGGCGGAGCGGCGCGTGTGGATGAGCAGCGCAAGGCGTTGCCACGCGCGAGCTGCGTGCGTGTCTCGTTGCGCGAGAGTCGCGGCACGTGCCGGTGTGGCACCCTGCTTGCCGGGTGGCGGCGGTCGGGGGATGTTGCGGTTGGTGACGCGTCTCCCGTACCGGAAAGGGTTTGATCCTCGCGACCCTGACCTCAAAGGTGTCTGATTAGGTCCGGTTTCGGGCGGTTGCCACGGTCAGCTGCCGGTGCAGCACCCGCGCGTCGCCGAGCATCCCGCGCAACCGGCGCTCCAATCCGGCGATCGGCACCAGATTTTGCGGCGCCCGCGGATCCTTGTACGCCGACGAGGCGAACCGCGGCAGGGTCGCGCTCGAGACCTCGGCCAGCTCGATCGCCTGCTCCGGCGGGAGGTCGGGCGAGCACTCCACCCGGACGATGCCGGACCAGGGCGCACCCGAACCGCCCGGCAGCCGCAAATACCACGACCATCCACCCCAGACCGTGCCCAGGTGGAAGACCGGGGTGCGCTGGCCGGCCCGCAGGGCGGTCACCACCGGGGTCAGCGTGGCCGGCAGATACTGCTTCTGCTGGGTCTTCACGTAACCGATCGTGTTGACCAGATGGCGCCGGTTACGAAGCGGGCCATCCACCACCAGCAGATCAGCCGTGCCGCCGCGGGCCACCGCCGAGATCTCCAGCTCGAGCTCGGTCAACTTCGGCTGGACCGCCGACGGGAGCTTGCTGGCCTCGCCCGGCCCTTCCAGCCGGCGCACCTCGTAGCGCACCAGTTGGGTCTGCACGTCCTGCGCCGAGGGGCTGGCCGTGAAGAGACCCCGCCGCACCTCCGCACCGACCATCTCGGCCGACCCGCGGGCGAGATCACAGCGCACCACGCCGGCCGCGAACGACGCGGCCAGCCCGGCGTAGGACGACCCGTCCTCCTCCTGGGTCCACAGCCCGGCGTCGTTGCGCCGCACCCCGTCCACGAGAAACACCACGTCGGGGCGTTGCACGCCGGGCGCCACGTCGATCGGCGCCCACTCGGCGGCCGGCACCTCCACGTCGGTGTCGACCTGGGCACTGCTCGGCGACGCCGGGCCGTCCTCACCGCCGCCGCCCTCGAAGGACGACCCGTAGGACGGGTCCCAGGCGTCGACGAACATCCTCGTCACAGGCCGACCCTCGTCACGTGCGCGGTGCGCGCGTCCTTGTGCACCTCGAACCGCACCGGCACCCGTTCGGCCAGCGAGTTCACGTGGGTGACCACGCCGACCATCCGGTCGCCGCGGGCGGCCAGATTTTCCAGGGTCGCGGCGACCACGTCGAGCGTGGCCGCGTCGAGCGTGCCGAACCCCTCGTCCAGCACGATCGACTCCAGGCTCGCGGCCGTCGTCGACATGCCGGCGAGCTGCTCGGACAACGCCAGCGCGAGCGACAGCGACGCCTGGAACGTCTCACCGCCGGAGAGCGTGCGCACCCCGCGCCGCAGCCCGGCGTCGTGGTGGTCGATCACGTAGAACTCACCCTTGTCGTGTATCAGGTCGTACTGCCCGCCGGTCAGCTCGCGCAGGATCCGGGACGCGCCGTCGACCAGCAGGTCGAGCGCCTCCTCGAGGAGCCAGCGCTCGAAGTTGTTGGCCCGCAGGTGGCCGGAGAGCGCCTTGGCGACCCGCCCGGCCTGCTGCAGCGTCATCCGCTGCTCGCTCAGCTGCTGCGCCTGCTCCCGCCGGTCGGCCAGCCGCTTCCAGACCGCGTCGGCCCGCTCGACCGCGACCGCGGCCGCTCGGATCAGGCCGGACTCATCGGCGTGGGCGGGCGCACCGACCCCGGCCGCGGTGAACAGCGCACCCACCGTGGCGAACGCGTGCACGGTCGCCTCGTGCGCGGCGGTGACCGCCGCCTGCGCCTCGTCCCGCGCGGTCGCCCGCAGTCGGTGCTCACCGGCGGCCCACTCGACCAGCGTCACCCACGCGGCGGACAGGTCGTCCCGCTCGGCCGGCGGCGGCCCGAACCGGGCCACCCGGTCCCGCAGCTCGTCGAAGGTGCGCCACGCCGTGCGTTCCCGCTCCTCGGCCGCGTGCGCGGCGGCCTGCGCCGCCCGCTGCGCCTCCCGGCTGGTCCGCACCGCGGTGCCGGCCCGGTCGAGCTTGCGCCGCAGCTGCTCGAGCTCGGCCAGCTGCCGTTCCAGCGCGGGCACACCGGGCGAACCGGCCACGACGCCGCGGACCTCCTTCACCCGGGACACGTGGTGCTCGTGCTGGGCGCGCTTGCGCTCGAGGTTGCCCTCCAGTTTGCGGGCCACCGCGTCGCGCTGCTTCCAGCCCGACTCGGCCACCTCGGCGGCGGCCCGGGCGGCCTTGCCGGTCGCTTCGGCCTCGTGCACCGCGGACCCGGCCGGCATGGCCGGCACCACGGTCACGGTCTGCTCGCAGACCGGGCACGGACCACCGGCGGTCAGGTGGGCGCGCAGCGCGGCCGCCTTGTCCAGCCGCTGCGCCTCGGTGTAATCGAGGCGGGCCTGCTCGAGCAGCTGGGTGGCGCCCAGGTGCGCGCTGTGCGCGAGGTCGGCCGCGACCACCGCGTCCCGGTACTCCACCTCGGCGACCTGCACCTCGCCGGCGAACCATTCCTCCTGCCCGACCAGCCGGTCCAGCTCGGCGTGCCGGTCCAGCAACAGCTTCAGCGAGCCGGCGTCGCCGGCCGCGGCCAGCTCGCCGCGGATCTTCTCCTCGCGCTCCTCGGCGGTGCGGACCTCCTTCGCGGCCTCGGTGGCACTCGCCCTCGCTGCCGCCGTCGCGCCGGCGATCTCCGCGCTTCCCGGCGGTGTACGGACGGAAGCCAGCGCCCGCAACTCCGTGTCGAGCGCGTCCCGGGTCGCGGCCGCCGCCGACTCCTGCTCCCGGGCCGCGCGCAGGCCGGGCACCGACGCCTCGACGGCGGCGGTCAGCTCGCGCATCCGGGTCAGCACGCCCTCGGCCGCCTCGACCGCCTCGTCGGACGCGTCGGTGAGACCGGCCAGCTGCTGGTCGACCACGGCCAGCTTGGCCTCGGCGGTGGTGGCCCGGCCGGCCGCGCGGGTCTGCACCTCCTCGTAGACGTGCAGGCCGAGCAGGTTGACCAGGATCTGCTGGCGGGTGGCCGGCTTGGCGTGCAGGAAGTCGGCGAACTGTCCCTGCGGCAGCACCACGCAGCTGGTGAACTGTTCGTACGGCAGGCCGACCGCGCCCTGCACCGCGTCGTCCATCTCAGCCGGGGTGCCGGCCAGCACCTCGCCCAGGTCGTCGAGGTCCATGCCGGTGTCGAGCTTGGTCACGTCGAAGCCCTGCGGCATCAGCTGCAGGCCGGCCCCGGCGGTCTTGACGTTGCCCCGGCCGTCCCGGCGCACCACCCGGGTCGCCACGAAGCGGTCGCCGGCCGACTCGAAGACCAGCCGGACCTTGGCCTCGGCGGCGCTGGGCGCGAGCGCGTTGGCGATGCCGCGGGCACCACCCCAGCGCGGGACCTGGCCGTAGAGGGCGAAGATGATCGCGTCGAGCACGGTCGACTTGCCCGAGCCGGTCGGCCCGACCAGTGCGAAGTAGTCGGCGTCGGTGAAGTCCACGGTGGTCTCGTCCCGGAACACCGTGAACCCGGTCATGTCCAGCCGGATCGGCCTCATAAGCCCGCCTCACTGCGATCGGTCAGCTGGTCGAGCACGCTTCGCTCGCTCATTGCGCGCTGCTCACCTCGTCGTACAGCTCGTCGAAGAGCTCGCGGACACCCTCTTCGGCGTTGCCGCGTGCGTCCAGGTAATCGCCGAAGAGCTCGCGCGGGGACCGGCCGGCCCGCTGCGCCATCCGCTCTCCCGCCCTGTTCGGCATCATCTCCGGGTCGATCCGGACCTCGAGCGCGTTGGGCAGCAGGTCCTGCACGTCCTCGCGCAGGCCGACCCGCGGTGTCTCGCGCACGAAGACACGGAGCCAGGCGTCCGGAAGGTTCACCGTGGTGAGCTGTTCGAGGGTGCCCCGGACGGTCCGCAGGGGCCGCGCCGAGGTGATCGGCACGTCCCGCACCCGGGCCGCCTTGTCCGTGCCGACGTCGACGATGGCGACCGAGGGGATGTTCTCCTCCTCGCCGAAGTCGACCGCGAGCGGGCTGCCGGAGTAACGCGTCGGGCAGGGCGAGATCACCGACTGGGCCCGGTGCAGGTGGCCGAGGGCGACGTAGTGGGTGTTCCGCGGGAAGACCGTGGCCGGAACCGCGTAGCCCATGATGGTGTGCGCTTCCCGCTCGCCGCCGCCGGTGGACGCCCCGACGATCGTCAGGTGAGCGGTGAGCAGGTTGACCACGCCGGGCTCGGCGAATTTCTCGCTGAGCTTCTCGATCAGGCGGGCGAGGTGATCGGCGTAGGTCTGGTTGGCCTCCGCGCCGGACAACTCATACATCTCGGCGGCGCGGATCGCGTAGCGCTGGGAGAGGAACGGCACGGCCACGAGCTGCCAACGCTCGCCGCCCTCGGTCGTCCCGGTGATCACCAGCTCTTCCGGGTCCTCGCGGACCGAGCCGCGCAGGATGATGCCGGCCGCCTCGGCCCACGGGCGCAGCGCGTCGAGCGCCGGGCCGTTGTCGTGGTTGCCGCCGATCGCCACCACCTGCGCACCGGTGCGCCGCAGCGCCGACAGCGCCCGGGTCACCACCCTGGTCGAGTCGGCCGTGGGCGCCGCGGTGTCGTAGAGGTCACCCGCGATGATCACCAGATCGGGCCGCTCGGCCTGGGCGATCCGGACGACCTCGGCGAACACCCGGATGTGCTCGTCATGCCGGTTCCGGCCCTTCAGGACCTTCCCCACATGCCAGTCGGACGTGTGCAGGATGCGCATCGCAGAACCTTAGAACGGGATGTCGTCGTCGACAGCGCCGCGGCCACCCACGACGGCGAACGGATCGGCGCCCTGGACGATCGAGCGCATGGTCTCCGACGGCGGTGGGCCGGACTCGGACTTGCGGGTGGCCCAGGCCGGGAACGGGAACTCGACGCAGAGCGGGACCGGGATGTCGGGCTGGTTGACGAACATCGTGCCGGGCCGGGCCAGCAGCGCCCGCTGGCGCATGGCGGGCGGGAGGAAGCCGTATTCCGGCCGGGCCGCCTCGGCCGGGTCGAGACGGCCGACCACCCGGATCGCCGAGTTGGTCACGATGCGGCGCTCGACCTCGCTCGCCGTCTGCTGGGCGCCGATCAGGATCACGCCGAGCGAGCGGCCGCGCTCGGCGATGTCGAGCAGCACCTCCTTGATGGGTGAGGTGCCCTCGCGCGGGGCGTACTTGTTCAGCTCGTCGAGCACCACGAACAGCAGGGGACGGCCGGTGCCGGCCTTCTCCTTCTCCTCGAACTCGGTCTTCAGCGTCACGCCGACCACGAACCGCTGCGCCCGATCGGGCAGGTTGTGCAGGTCGACGACGGTGACCTGGGCCGACTCGGCGGTCTTGATCTGGTGCGGGCGGCGCGAGGCGAGGTCGCCGCGGATCAGCCGGGACAGGTCGCGCTTGCTGCCGATCATCCGCCGGGCGAACGCGTTGACCGTGCCCATGTTGATCGCGCTGCCCGCCCAGGTCGACCGGGTGTCGTCGTCGGTGAGCTGCTCGACGACGTGGTCGACCAGGTCGCCGTAGGAGGAGATGCGGCGGCCGTCGATGCTGATGCCGCCCTCGGCGGGCACCGCATAGCGATGGAGGTGGGCGGTCACCGAATGGACCACCATCGTGTACTGCTGGCGCTCGTCGTCGGCGTCGGCGAACACGTACGGCAGGAGCTTTTTCTCGCAGAACTCCTCGAGCGTCCAGTAGAACGCGTCGACGCCGGTCAGCCGGCTGCTCACGTCGGGGGCGCCGGAGGAGTCGCCGGCCCGCGGCGGGGCGTAGACCCGGACGTCGGAGAACGGGGTCGCGGGCAGCTCGAGCAGTTTGTAGGCGGCCATCGTGGGCTGGTCGAGTTTCGTGTTGGGGTGGTCGAGGAACAGCAGGTCCTCGCCCTTCACGTTGAAGATCAGCGCACGGGCGTTGGCACCGTCGGCACCCAGCTGGCCGGAGCGGAAGACCGAGTAGAGCAGGAACGTCGCGAAGCTCGTCTTGGTCGCCACGCCGGAGATGCCGGAGATGGAGACGTGCGCGCCGCGGGTGCCGTCGAGGAAGTCGGCGTTGAGGAAGACCGGGACGCCGTCGCGGCCGGTGCCCATCGGGATGCGCCGCTCCATCCGGTCGAAGTGCAGCGCCGCGTCGCGCGCCGCGCCGGTGGCCCGATGCACCACCGCGCCGGGGGCCGGCGGGACGTAGAGCTCCGGGTCGACCCGGGTGGTGGTGATCTCGGCCGCCTCCTGCACCAGGGCCGGGAGCGTGCCCTCGGCGATGGCGAAGACGTCGGAGTCGAACTGCGCGCCCTCGTGCCGCGCCCGGACCTGGGTGACCACGCCGGCGATCGTCACCGGTTCGCGGTCCGGCAACTCACGCTGGGTCACCACGACGTCGTCGAGTTGCAGGTAGCTGCCCGGGGTCACGGCCGTCCAGAACTGGAGCGGTGTGGCATCCGCGGTCCCGAGCACCCGCCCGACGGGGTCAACCTGCGATTTTGCATTCTGTTTTCCGCCGCGGGTGGGCTCAGCTTCGTCAGACACGCCGATCATGTTGCACCAGGGGTACGACAGAACCCGCACTCAGTGTGGGTTGGCATGGGTTGTCCACAACTTCTGGTGGCCATCCACAGATTTATCCACAAGATCTTGCCCGGGCTGTGGAGGCGCGCCCCACTATCGAACCGATCCGGGCCGATCGGTCAATGGTGGGTGACGACTTGTTGAGGAGGAACGTGACCCACACCGAGGTCATGACCGATCAAGACCTGATCCGGATCTCCGTAGCGCAGCCGGAGACGTTCGGCCAGATCTTCGACCGGCACGCCACGACCATCCACCACTATCTGGCCCGGCGGGTCGGCCGCTCGCTCGCCGACGACCTGACCGCCGAGACGTTCCTGATCGCTTTCCGCCGCCGCGACAACTACGACGTGTCACACCAGGACTGCCGGCCCTGGCTGTACGGCATCGCCGCCAACCTGCTCCGCGGCCACCAGCGCGCCGAGATCCGGCAGTACCGCGCACTCGCCCGCACCGGCGTCGACCCGGTGTACGCCGCCGACGACCGGGTCGAGGCCCGGGTCGACGCGGCCGATGAGGTGCGGGCCCTGGCCGGCGTGCTGGCCAAGCTGGCGCCGGGTGAGCGCGACGTGCTGACCCTGGTCAGCCAGGCCCAGCTCAGCTACCCGGAGGTGGCCCAGGCTCTCGGCATCCCGGTCGGGACGGTCCGCTCCCGGCTGCACAGCGCCCGCAAACGCATCCGCACCGCCCTCGGACACGACGGAGGACTCGACGATGAATGACCTCGAACTGGTCGAGCGGTTCCGCGCCGACCTGCCGCCGGCCGACCCGGCGGCGCTGAGCCGGGCCCGCGCCCGGATGTTCCACACCCCGCCCCCGCCGCGCCGGCGCTGGGCCTGGGGACTGGTCCCGGCCGGGGCGCTGGCCGCGGCGGTCACGGTCGCCGTCGTCACGGCCCGGCCGGAGGATCCCGCACCGACGGCGGTGCCCACCGCACCCACCACGTCCGCGCCGGTCACAGCCATCGACGCGGCCGGAGTGTTCCGGCTGGCCGCGGCCGAGGCCCGCACCCAGCCGGCCCTCGTCGCCAAGCCCGGCCAGTTCGTCTACGTCGAATCGATCGACGCCACCGACAACGTCGAAAATCTCGAGACGAAACCGACCTGGGTGCCGCCCAAGGAGATCAACCGGAAGATCTGGCTCGCCGCGGACGGCGTCAAGGCCGGTCTCCTGCGCACGACGGTGGTCAAGACCGGCGAGGTGAACGAGATGCCGCTGGACGGCCGCACCGCGCCGGCCTACGTGACGGACCTGCCCACCGACTCGAAGAAGATGCGGGACTGGCTCTACTCGGGACCGGACACGGGGAACGGCGCGGACGCCACGGCCTGGAACAAGATCGGCGACACGCTGCGTGAGCAGTACCTTCCGCCGGACGCGCAGGCTGCGATTTTCGAGGCCGCCGCGACCATCCCCGGGACGACCCTGGTCAAGCAGGCCGACGTGGCCGGGCGCAAGGGCATCGCGGTCTCCCGGCTCGCCGACTCCAAGGATGTCCGCTTCGACTACATCTTCGACGCGAGAACCTACGACTTCCTGGGCGAACGGGTGGTGGTCGTGGGCGACCTCAAGCCGTACCCCAAGGGTGTCGTCTCCCGGTGGACCGCCCAGCTGAGGGTGGCGATCGTGGACCGGGCCGGTCAGTTGCCCTGACGCGCGTACCGAAGGAAGAGCATGTCCTGCAGCGTGAGGATGTGCCGCAGCGACATCTTCCGGGCGATACCCGGCGCCCCGGCCGCGATGCGGCCGGGGCCGCCGCCGACCAGCAGCGGCGAGACCGTCAGGCAGAGCTCGGTGACCAGGTCTTTTTCGATCATGGAGCCGAGCAGGCTGGGCCCGCCCTCGCAGAGCAGTTGGGTGGCGCCCCGGGCGTGCAGCGCGGCGACGCCGGCGGCCAGGTCGACCTCGCCGTCGCCGACCGCGATCACCTCGGCGTGTTTCGCGGCCTCGCGGGTGTCCGCCCCCGCGTGGGTGAGGATGATCGGCCGGATCGGGGCATCGGTGAAGATCAACTGCTGGTAGTCGAGGTTCAGGCTCCGGGAGACGATCACCATGAGCGGAAATTCCGGCAGATCCCGCTGTCGGCGCCAGGCACGAGCCTCGGGCGTCAGGCGCAGCCCGTCGTAATTTTCTGCCTTTATCGTGCCCGAGCCGACGATCAGTGCGTCGCACACCATCCGCAGACTGTCGAAGATCTCCTTGTCACCCGGGCCGTGCAGCCCGCCGGAGAGCCCGTCCACCGAGACCGCGCCGTCGACGCTGGCGATGAAGTTGACCCGCAGAGTCGGCGAAGGATTGCGCGGATAGTGCAAGACGAGGTCGGCGGCCGACCACTCCTGGCAGATCATGCCCCGAGGCTAGACACCTTTTGAGGTCAGGGTCGCGAGAAATCAAGCCCACTTTCCGGTACGGGCGACACCGTCACCAACCGCACCATC
>NZ_BOQN01000075.1 GCF_018332695.1 Paractinoplanes toevensis | reverse complement strand
CGCTGCCGCTGCCGCTGCTGCTGTTGCTGCTGCTGCTGCTGCTGCTGCTGCCGCCGCTGCTGCCGCCGCCGCTGCCGCCGCTGCCGCGAGGCGGCAGCTCGTGCAGGCGGCGGAGCAGGTCGGCCAGGATGGCGACCCCGTCCGGAATGGACAGCTCGCCGGCCAGCGCCGCCTGAGCAAGCGTCGGCCCGTCCAGCCGCTCCATAATCAGGTCCGTGCCGTCGGCGGCATAGATCTCGGGCACCGGATACCCGAGTCCGCCGACATAGGCCATGACCTCGGCCTCGTGCCGCACGTCCATCCCGGTGCGGTAGCGCCGCAGAACGCGGTCACCGTCCAACGCAAAGACGTCCGCCTCACGCCCGGCAGCGAACGGTTCGACATCCATCACGGAGCCGACCGTAGCGGACGCCCGCTGCCGGATCAGTCGACCGCGTTGCTGCTGGCGTCGCTCGTGTAGCTGTCGACCGGCGTCTCCAGAGCGCCCGTGGTCGCGTCGCCGGTGGTCGTGTTCGCGACACCCGGCCCCGAGCGCGGACGCGTCCGGAAGCTGTTCGGCCCCGCCGTCCCGCCGGTCGTGGTCATCACCCCGTGCTCCGGGTGCGGCCCGCCGTCCTGAAGCTGGTCGACGTCGGTACCGGCCGCGAGCGTGCTCGACAGCCCGGCGTCGTCGTCGCCCTTCTCCGGCCGGTAGGTGTTCGGCTCGTCGAAGATCCCGGGTCCGTAGTCGCCACCGGCGATCTCCCGCGCGATGCTCTCGTCCGAGTCACTCATCTCGTCTCCTTTCGGACACCGGCGCCTGCCGGTGGGGCCCCGGATTCCCGGGCGTTCACGACGGTTACCCGCTCTCGGCTCGACCCTGGCACTTCTCCGGCGATCCGTACAGTGATCCACGTCGCTGATCGCCCGCCGCGCCGGCCCGTCGGTTGGTCCGGCCGCTGTTGCCCAGGATAGGCATGATGCCCTGGTGCGGAAGGCGATCATCTTTGACTTGGACGGAACGATCCTCGACACCGAGACACCGGAGTTCATCTCCTGGCAGGAGGTGTACGCCGACCATGACGCCATACTCGACCAGGCAGTGTGGGCGCAGGCGATCGGCACCACCGACTCGGGCTTCGACCCGTACACCCACCTGGCTGCCCTCACCGGCCGTGCGGTGGACCGGCCGTCGATCCGCGCGGCCCGGCACGCCCGTTTCGACGATCTGATCGCGGCCGCCGAACCACGCGACGGCATTGTCACCTGGCTCGACGACGCCCGCGACCTCGGCCTGCGGATCGGGCTCGCCTCCAGTTCCGGCGCCGCCTGGGTCACCCGCTTCCTCGACGCGCTCGGCCTGCGCGACCGCTTCGAGGTGCTGGCCACCCGAGAGCGCGTCGCGCACAGCAAACCGGCCCCGGACCTGTACGAACTGGCCCTGAACGAACTCGGCGCACGACCGGACGAGGCCCTCGCGGTCGAGGACTCGCCGAACGGCGTAGCGGCAGCAAAGGCGGCCGGCCTGTTCTGCGTCGCGGTCCCCAACCCACTCACCGTCGACCTGGCGCTGGACGGTGCCGACATCGTGCTGAACTCGCTGGCCGAGCGCCCGCTCCGAGACTTCCTGGACATCTGAGCCGAGCGGCCGCCCGGCGCCGGCGTTCCACCCGCCTAGCTCGTGCCCCCGATCCCTGCCCGAAGCAGGCCGTGGTCACGGCGCCTTCGCTGAGGCAGGCCGTGCTCGCGCTGCCGTGCCTGAGGCAGGTGGTGGTCACTGCGCCCTCCCCGAGGCAGGCCGCGCCCACGGCGCCGTGCCTGAGGCAGGCCGTGCTCAGGGTGCCGTGTCTGAGGCAGGTCGTGGTCATGGGTCCTTCCCTTGCCTGGGCCGAGGTGAGGGCCCCTTCTCGGGGTGGTTCGTGGTCATGATGACTCCCGGGGCGGGTCGATTCGGCGTAGGCCGGCCCGGGCCGGGAGCACGCTCGCAGCCAGGGCAAGGACCAGGCAGACCGCGACCGCGACGGCCGCGGTCGGCCAAGGCACGGTCAAGGGCAATGTCGCGCCCGTCTGGGACCGCAAGCCGGCCGTCGCGCCCCAGACGGCGACGATCGCGGCGCCGCCGCCCAGCACCGCTCCGATGGCGACGACCAGCGCCGACTCTCCGGCGACGGCGAGCAACACCTGACGGGGCGTGGCGCCTGCGAGCCGCAGAAGGCGGTAGTCCGGTGCCCGGCGACCGGTGGCCATGAAGAGTGTGTTGGCCACCGCGAGCGCCCCGTAGCCGACGGACACCCCGATCAGCAGGAGCGTGAAGATCCAGACGAGTCGGTCCTCCTCGGTGCCGACCTCTCGTGCGTAAGTGCCGACATCGACGGCTCGCGCACCGATCACTGCCGCCGGGGACGCCCCGGTGCTCAGCGGAAGCGCCGTGACCAGGGCCGACGGGTCGTGTTCGCGCACGGTCGCCCGGTCGAGCAGGACCTCGGCCGGAACGGTGCCGTCCGTCGCGATCCCGACGACCCGAAGGGATTGCTGGACACCGTCCAGGAAGGTCACCTCGAACGAGTCGCCCAGACCGAGTTGAAGCTGGGCCGCCCGTCCCCTCGTGAGGACCGTCGCGTCCGGCGCGGTGAGCAATCGCGCCTGGTCGGCGGCGATCGGCGCGTCCGGGTCGAGACCGGCGGCGGCGACCACCGTGTCGTTCAGGTAGAGGTTCGTCGGCAGCGGCGCTCCCGCCGCGACCGCGTCGGTCAGCCCGGGAGTGCCATCCGGGATGAGCACCGTACCGGCGTCGGCGGCTTCGGCCCGATGGTTCGCATAGGCCGCCGAGGAGGTCTGCACGTTGCCCGCGATGAAGACGGCGAACGCGACGGTGAGCAGCACCGGCGCCGCCGTGGACGCCGTCCGGCGAGCACCGGTCAGCGCGCTCTCCCGAATCACCGTGCCGATCGGTCCGCGCGCCGGGCGTAGCAGCACCCGCACGATCCACGGGACCGCGGCCGGTGCCAGCACGGTGGCCGCCACGATCAGAGCCATCACGCCGAGGAGCGCGACGGTCGCCAGATCGCTGAGATCGTCGGTGGCGAGCGTGGCGACCCCGGCCGCCACCCCCGCCGCGGCGAACAGCAGGCCCACCACCCAGCGTGCCCGGGTCATCGGCCGGTCTTCCACCGCTGCCTGCCGCAGCGCAGCGAGGGGACCGATCCGTGATGCCCGCCGAGCCGCCACTAAGGAACCGGCGACGGAGATGACCGGCCCGGCCAGGAGACCGGCGAGCAACGGCCACAGGTGCACGCCCACCGAGAACGTCTCCGGCTCGAAACCGGCATCGATCAGCACTCCGCCGATCGTCGGTGCGGTCAGCATGCCGAGCAGGGTGCCGACCAGCCCGGCGATCGCGCCGACGAACACCGCCTCACGCAGCACCGTCCGCCGCACCTGGGCCGGCGTGGCGCCGGTCGCGCGCAGCAGGCCGAACTCCCTGCGCCGCTGATGCACGGTGAGCGCGAACGTCGAGGCGATCACGAAGATGCAGGCGAACGCCGACAGCGCGGTCATGGCCGTCAGCACCTGCATGCCGATCCACCTGGTCCGGGCGTCGGCACGGGGCTCGAGGTCGCCCAGCGCGGAACCGTGCAGAACCGTCGCCTCGGGCACGGCCCGCCGGACCTGGCCCGGGTCGGGGTGCCCGGTGAGGCCGATCAGGCGGACGCCGGGCGCGAAGGCGGAGGCCGTGGCGTCGGAGACGTAGAGCCGCTCGGCGGTGATCAGGCCGGTGACCGTCCACGGTGCCGGGCCGGCCGCAGTCAGCACGGTCACCGTGTCGCCGATCGGGACGCCCCACGCGCGGGGGATCACCATTTCGCGGGCGGCCCCCGCGGGTCGCCCGGCGATCAGCCGATCGGGTGCCAGCGCGGAGCTCGCCCAGCCCTGAGCCTGTCGGGTGGTCGCCGGCCGGCCGGCGAGGACGGGCTGGGCGTAGAAGGACCGGTCGGGGACGGCGGCGGTGACACCCGGCAGCGCGGCGAGCCGTGCGGCCATCGCGGTCGCCTCGGCGGACGACCAGGGCCGGACCTCGGGAAACGGGTCGGCAGGCGTAGTCACGCCGGGACCTCGGGCGGCCACGGCGACGGCGTCGAAACGCTCCGGCACCCGCGGTTTCGCCGATGCGAGCAGTGAAAGCGTGAGGGTCACGACCGCCGTACCGAAAAGGACCGCGACGAATGCTCCCAGCCGGTCTCGCGTCAGCATGTCGCCTCCACCGCCGCCATCCGGGTCGCGATCGACGCCGCCGACGCGGCCTCGAGCCGGTCGATCAGGCGGCCGTCGGCCAGTAGAAGCACCTGGTCGGCGACCGCGGCGGCGACCGGATCGTGGGTGACCATGACCACCGTCTGCCCCTGCTCGTCGACCAGCTCGCGGAGCAGGGCGAGGACCTGGCGTGAGGTCTGCCCGTCCAGCGCGCCGGTGGGCTCGTCGGCGAACAACACGGCCGGGCGGGTGAACAGGGCACGGGCGATCGCGACCCGCTGCTGCTGCCCACCGGAGAGCTCGACCGGGCGGTGCCGTGCGCGGTCGGTGAGACCCACCCGGGCCAGGGCCGCGGTCAGCTCGGCCTCGTCGACGCGGCGCCCGCCCAGGCGCGCGGGGAGGGCCACATTTTGGGCGGCGGTGAGCGAGGAGATCAGGTTGAACGCCTGGAAGACGAAGCCCACCCGCTCCCGGCGCAGCACGGTCAGACCGGTCTCGTCGAGATCGCTCAGCCGGACGCCGTCGAGCACGACCTCGCCGGAGGTCGGCCGCTCGAGGCCGGCCGCGCAATGCAGCAGCGTGGACTTGCCCGAACCGGACGGTCCCATGACAGCGGTGAACGTGCCGGCCGGTAGATCTGCGGTGACGCCATCGAGAGCGGTCACCGGGTCGGGCCCGGCGCGGAACTCCATGCGCAGCTCATGGAGCGAGACCATCGGTGTTGTCATGGGTGTCGACGATTCCCGGCGCGGGGCCGGGTGTCGTCAGACCGTGGTCCATAGTTGCGAGCTCCGAACTTCAGACCGTGGTCTGACGCGCCGCCGCTCATCCCTCATTACTGTCTCGGGCATGACCGCTGCCGCGCCCTCCGTGCTCCTCCGGGGACTCAGTCGTGGCCAGCTGATCGCATCCGACGCCCTGCTGGCCGTGGCAGTCGCGTTCCTCGGGTTTCTCGCGGCGATCGAGCCACCGGTGGCATCGCGTCCAGGCTGGCACGAGCCGGCCTGGGTGTCTGTCCTGATCGGTCTGTCACTGGCGGTCCCGGTCGCCGTGCGGCGGCTTCGCCCGGCGGCCGCCGCGTGGCTGGCGTTCGCATTGTCCGCGGCGGTCACGACCACCGGCTTGATTCCGGACTACGCCGGGGTTGCACCGGTGGTCATGCTCGGCCTCGCCTTCTACACGGTCGGCATCGAGCTCGATCGGCGCCGATCGGTGCGGATCGTCGTCATCGGCCTGCTCACGGTCGCGGCGGCGTTCGGGTGGGCGGCCCGGCAGCCGTTCGAGGTGTTGCTCGTGACCTGGGTGCTCGGCGCCTGCTGGGTGATCGGTCGCACCCTCCGGGAGCGGCGGGCCTATGCGGCGCGCTCCGCCGCGCAGGCCACCGAGCTGGCCTTGGGTGAGGAACGGCTGCGCATCGCCCGAGACCTGCACGACATCGTCGCGCACAGCATGAGCGTGATCGCGGTCCGGGCCACCGTGGCCGACCACATAGCCGACGCCAACCCACAACAGATGCGCGAATCTCTGCAGGTCATCGCCGAGACCAGCCGAGGCGCACTGGCCGACCTGCGCCGAGCGCTGGCCGCACTGCGCGCCGAGGCGGTCGTGGTCCCGTCCCCCGGCCTCGCCGACCTCGAAGGGCTGGCCGCAGCCGCCCGCACTGCGGGCCTGGCGGTCGAACTAACGGTGCGCGAGGAGCGCGCGGTGCCCGATGCGGCCGCGGTGCCCGATGCGGCCGCGGTGCCCGATGCGGCCGCGGTGCCCCAGGCTGCGGGGTCGCCCAAGACTGCTGCGGTGGGCGAAGTCGGGTTGCCCCAGGCTGCTGGGATGTCTGAAGTGGGGATATCCGAGGCTGCCGGGACGCCCGAGGCTGCTGGGGTGCATGAGGCTGCCGGATTGTCCGAAGCCGCTGGAGGGCTGGGGGCTGCCGCCGTGCCTGAGGTCGCTGTGGTGCCTGGGGCTGCTGTGGTGCCTGAGGGGGTCGGCCTCGCGGTCTTCCGGGTCGTTCAGGAGGCGCTTACCAACGTGCTCAAACACGCCCGGGCCACTGTGTGCCGCATCGAGATAGGCGTCGGCCCGGACGCGATCCACATCGAAGTGACGGACAACGGGGCGGGCCCGGCGGCTGCCGCAGGCGGCGCTCATGCGGCGGGTAAGGCACGAGTGCGGGGCGCGGAAGCCGGCGGCGGCGTGGGCCAGGGATACGGGCTGGGGCAGGGGCTGGTCGGTATGCGGGAGCGGGCCATGCTGTTCGGTGGGGAGTTCGATGCGGGACCGGGAGATGCGGGTGGCTGGAGGGTGGCTGTGACTCTTCGGTATGGGGCATGAGCGACGTCCGGGTTGCGCTTGCTGATGATCAGGCGCTGCTGCGGGTCAGCTTTCGGATGCTGATCGAGCACACGCCGGGGCTCACCTGCGTCGGGGAGGCGGGAACCGGGACGGAAGCGGTTGCGGTTGCTCGGCGGGAGCGGCCCGATGTCGTGCTGATGGATGTTCGGATGCCGGAGATGAGTGGCATCGAGGCTACGCGGGAGATTTGCCAGGGTGGTGCCGGACTGCCGACCAGGGTGATCGTGCTGACGACGTTCGACCTGGACGAATACGTGTTCGGGGCGATTCGGGCGGGGGCCAGCGGCTTTCTGCTCAAGGAGGTGATGCCGGACGAGTTGATTCGGGCGATCAAGGTGGTAGCAGCCGGCGAAGCCCTGTTGACCCCGGGTGCGACGCGGCGGCTGATCTCCGCCTACGTCGAGCAACCCGAGCGGCGGGTCGGCCCACTGCCGGAGATGACGCTTCGCGAGCGCGAGGTGCTGGAGCAGGTGGCGCGTGGTCGTTCGAACGAGGAGATCGCCGCCGAGCTGCACGTCAGCATGGGCACGGTCAAGACCTACGTCGGCCGTCTTCTCGCCAAGCTCGGCGCGCGCGATCGGGCTCAGCTCGTGGTGATCGCGTACGAGACCGGCTTTCGATGACGGGGTGGGTTAGCGGCAAGATAGGGGCATGACGCTCAGCCTGCCGATCGACGCCGAGGCCAACAAGCTTCTCTCCGCCGACCCACTGGCGCTGCTCATCGGCATGGTGCTTGACCAGCAGATTCCGCTGGAGAAGGCGTTTACCTCGCCCTGGGTGCTCGCTCAGCGGCTCGGGCATGCGCCCACCGCCGTCGAGCTTGCCGAGTTCGATCCTGAGGCGCTCGTGACGATCTTTGCCACGCCGCCGGCGTTGCACCGGTTCCCGAAGGCGATGGCGGCCCGGGTTCAGGAAGTGTGCCGGGGGCTCGTCGAGGATTACGACGGCGAGGCCGTCAACCTCTGGACGGGTGTGGCGGACGGTAAGGAATTGCTCAAGCGGGTGGCCTCGTTGCCGGGCTTCGGCAAGCAGAAGTCGCAGATCTTTGTCGCCCTGCTCGGTAAGCAGTACGGGGTGCAGCCGGACGGCTGGCGGGAGGCGGCGGGTGGCTATGGCGAGGCCGGCTCGTACAAGTCCGTGGCCGATATCGTCGACGCCGAGTCGCTGGGCAAGGTGCGTGCCTACAAAAAGGAGATGAAGGCGGCCGCCAAGGCGTAGCACTCGATTCAAGGTGGTGCATTTCGGCTCGCCAGCGCTTCGGTCGATGCCAGGCTTTCTGGGTAGGCGGGGGAAGCCTAGTGACACCGTGAAGGGTGGACGAGCGCACGGCGACCGGCCGGTGCTACGACAACGCTGGGCCATGGATGGCAGTGCGATCCCCGAGGACTCCGGTGAATCCGGTCGCGCTTCGCGCGGTCGGGCACCGCCAACCAAGGGAGCCATCTCCCATGCCCTTGACCACGAGCACCTCGAACGGTCGAGCCGACCACGCGCGGTCGGTCCGGCCCACCTCGGCACCGGTGTCGACGCGGCCGCCGCGCGGCGGGGATACCGAAGCCAATCGACGGCAGGCGCGGTCGGTTGCCAAACAGCAGCAGGCCGCCGAACGGATCGCCTCCGCCACCGCCGAGATTTCCGCGCAGAACGCGGAGGCGGCCGAGGCTTCCCGCCAGCTGACCGAATCGATGCAGCAGATCTCGGCGGGCGCCGAGGAAGCCTCCGGCGCCACCCAGCAGAGCCTGGCCGCGATGAACCAGGTGGAAGAGCGGGTCGACCGGCAGGACCAGACCACCCGCCAGGTCGCCGATCTCAGCCAGGCCCTGCAGAACCTGCTCAACGAGACCCGCAGCGGCATCAGTGGCCTGCTCGCCAACGTTGAGGGGGCGTCGAATCGGCAGACCGAATCCGTCGTCACCATCACCGAGCTGGAGAAGCAGGCCGATGAAATCGGCGAGATCGTCAAGACGGTCGCGCATATCGCCGACCAGACGAACCTGCTCGCCCTGAACGCGGCGATCGAGGCGGCCCGCGCTCGCCAGCACGGCAAGGGGTTCGCCGTGGTCGCCGACGAGGTTCGCACCCTGGCCGAGACCAGTGAACGTAGCGCCCGGCAGATCCGCGACCTGATCGACGAGGTGCGCGCCAGCGTCACCACGATCGCCTCGGGTGTGCAGTCGTCGGCCGAGACGTCGCGTGGCGAGGTCGAGAAGGGCAAGACGATCATCGGCCAGCTGGAGACGATTCGGGCGGACATGGGCTCGATCATGGATGGCGCCATCGAGATGGCGGGCGCCGCCGAGCAGTCGAAGAAGGCGACGGCGACGGCGAAGACCCGGTCCGAGGAGATCGCCGCGGCGGCCGAGCAGCAGTCGGCGGCCTGCGAGCAGTCGCTGCAGACGGTCAATCAGCAGACTCAGGCGTTGCGGCAGAGTGAGCAGGCGGCGGAGGCCCTCTCGGAGATTTCCGAGACTCTGCGCAACAGCACCGATATCGCGAAGAGCGCGGAGGACGTGGCGAGCGCTGCCGAGGAGCTGTCCGCCGCGGTCGAGGAGATCAACCGGGCGGCGGGGCAGATCAACACGGCGATCAACGAGATCAACGCGGGGGCGCGGACGGCCGCGGAGAAGGGCCAGCAGACCGCCGAGGTGGTCGTCCGGATCGAGCAGGGTGCCCAGCTGTCGGAGGCCCGGGGCGGCGCGGCCGTGGAACGGGCCGACCAGATCCTCTCGCTGCTCGCCACGAACAAGGACGCGGTCGACTCGATGATCAAGGCGATCGGTCAGGCGGCCCAGGAGGGCATCGAGAACGTCCGCAAGGTCTCCGAGCTGGAGCAGATCTCGCGGCGGATCGACAAGATCGTGGACGCGATCGCGAACGTCTCGATCCAGACGAACATGCTGGCCGTGAACGGTTCGGTCGAGTCGGCCCGGGCCGGTGAGTTCGGCAAGGGCTTCGCCGTTGTGTCGACCGACATCCGCAACCTGGCCCGTGACTCGGCCGAGAACGCCGACCGGATCAAGGACCTGGTCAAGTCGGTGCAGGACCGGATCGTGCAAGTGCGTGGAGACCTCGAGGAGACCAGCCGGCAGGCGCTCGCCGAGGTGGAAGCGGCCAAGGCCACCACCGCCCGGCTCGAGGAGATCGAGCGGGACATGCAGCAGGTCCGGTCCGGCAACGATGAGGTACGCGAATCGGCGTTGCAGATCGCTTCGGTGCTGGGCGAGGTCAAGACGGGCCTCGAGCAGATCTCCACCTCCGCCAACGAGGCCGAGCAGTTGGCCGGTCAGGCGTCCACCGCCGCCCGCGAGCAGGCGCAGGGTGCCGAGGACCTCGCCGCCGCCGTCGAGGAGATCGCGGCGCTCGCCGACGAGCTCCAGAACGCTGCCTGAGGGGGCCGCAGATGAGCATCGACGATGAGCTGGGCGTCGACGACGACACCGACGACGACAACGCCGATTACGTCACCTTCGACATGACGGGGGAGCGGTACGCGTTCCCGATGAGCCGCGTCCAGGAGATCATCCGGATGCCGTCGGTGGTGAAGGTGCCGCTCGGCCCGCCGTCGCTGGAGGGTCTGGCTAATCTGCGCGGGCGGGTGCTGCCGGTGGTGAGCCTGCGGACCTGCTGTGACATGCCGGGTGCCGAGCATGACGAGACAACCCGGGTGATCGTGGTGGACGGCGGTGTGCCGCTCGGTTTCGTGGTGGACCGGGTGGCCAGCGTGATCAGCATCGACCCGGCCGCGATGGAGTCCGCCGACTCGGTGCAGTCCACGGTCAACTCGGATGTGCTGATCGGCGTGATCAAGACCGATGGCAGCAGCATGACCAGCGTGCTCGACGTGGACCGCCTCGTCGGCGGCCAGTTCGATGGGCTCGCGGCCCGGGCCGCGAGCCGCGACCTCGCCGGGGCGGGACGGGCGGTACCGCAGGCGGACGAGGACGACGCGGAGAGTGACGACACTCTCGAGCTGGTCAGCTTCGCCGTCGAGGGGCAGGAGTACGCGCTGCCGATCGACCAGGTGCAGGAGATCGTGCAGGCGCCGGAGTCGGTGAGCCACGTACCGAATGCCGGCAGCCGCGTCCTCGGTGTGATCGACCTGCGCGGCCGCCTGCTTCCGGTGGTGAGCATGCGCCGGGTGTTCGGCCTGCCGATGACGGACCTCGAACCGCAGAACCGGATCGTGGTGGTTTCGCTGCCGGGCAACGGTGTGGTCGGCGTCGTCATGGACACCGTCCGCGAGGTGCTGCGTGTCCCGCACCAGTTGGTTGCGCCGCTGCCGTCGTTCGTGGCCGGTGACGGCCGTAAGAGCGAGGTCGAGTCGGTGTGCCGGCTCGAGGACGGCAAGCGGCTCGTATCGGTGCTGAGCGTCAATCGGATGTTCGACTCGCCCGAAGTACGCAACGAGATCGCTGAGCATCAGAGCCGGGGGGAGACCGCGGAGATGGCCGAGGACCAGCGGGCCGCCGACGACGGCCGGGGAGACGAGGAACTGTTCGTCGTGTTCCGGCTGGACGAGGAGGAGTACGCCGTCGACGTCGACGCCGTACAGGAAATCATCCGGGTGCCGGACGCACTGATCCGCGTGCCCAAGTCGTACGACTTCGTCGAGGGCCTGGTCAACCTGCGGGGCACCGTGTTGCCGGTGGTCGACCTGCGTACCCGTCTGGGGCTGGTGCGCACCGAACGCGATGAGCGTCAGCGCATCGTGGTTCTGATCATCGGAGGCGTGCGTACCGGTTTCATCGTGGACTCGGTGGCCGAGGTGGCCCGGGTCGGCCGGCACGTGCTGGAACCGGCCCCGGAACTGTCGGCGGAGCAGGCTCGGCTGGTGTCGCGGGTGGCGAACCTGCCGGAGCAGAAGCGCATGCTGCTGCTGGTGCAGGTGGATCAGTTGCTGGCCGCCGAGCAGGCCCAGAAGCTGGAGGAAGTCGTCGCCGATGAAGCCCTGGCGGCGGTCTGAAGAGCGGTCGGAAAAGTGGCAACCTCCGTTCTGGTGGTCGACGACTCGGCGCTGATGCGCCGGGCGATCAAAGCGATGTTGACGGAAGCCGGCGAGTTCGAGGTGCACACCGCCCGCAACGGGGTGGACGCGCTCGATCAACTGGGCCGGGTCCGCCCCGACGTGATCACGCTGGATGTGAACATGCCGGAGATGGACGGCCTCTCCTGCCTCGCGCAGATCATGGCGCAGCAACCGACGCCGGTGGTCATGGTGTCGTCGTTGACCGAGCGCAACGCCCTGGTCACTCTGGAGGCGCTCGAGCTGGGTGCGGTCGATTACGTGCCCAAGCCGGGCGGCACGGTCTCGCTCAACATCGACGAGGTGGCCGGCGAACTGGTCACCAAGGTCCGTGCGGCCACTTCCGCGCGGTTGGGGCGGAAGCCTTCGGGGGGTACGCCGAAAGCACCGCCGCCGATCCACGACATAGCGCCCCCCGGCGCGGTGGACCTTGTCCTGATCGGCTCGTCGACCGGTGGTCCGCATCTGCTCGCCGAGCTGTTGCCGCGGCTGCCGGCCAGTCTCGGTGCGCCGGTCGTGGTGGCCCAGCACATCCCGGCGTCGTTCACCGCTCCGTTGGCCCGCCGGCTCGACGATCTCTGCGCGCTGCGGGTGCACGAGGTCGACCGGATCATGACGGTCCGGCGGGGAAACATCTACCTGGGTCGCGGCAGCGCCGACGTGGTGGTGGCCCGGCGCACGGACAGCCTGATCGTGAAGAGTGTGCCGGCCAGCCGGGACTACCACTGGCATCCGAGCGTGGACCGGCTGGTGGCCACGGCCCGCCGGCACTGCGATCCGGCCCGGCTGGTCTGCGCGCTGCTGACCGGGATGGGTGACGACGGCGCCGCGGAGATGGCCGAGGTGCACGCGGCCGGGGGTCGCACCATCGCCGAGGCCGAGGAAACCGCGGTGGTGTGGGGAATGCCGGGCGAGTTGGCCCGGCGTGGCGGAGCGAGCGCGGTGTTGCCGTCGTACGCCATCGCCGACCGGCTGGCCGACTGGGTCCGCTGAGCGAGCATAGGAGAGGAGAAGCCGTGGGACTCGTCCGCCGTAAGGCAGAGCCGGAGCAGCAACCGCAGGCCGTCTCGTCCGACGACCTGATGCGGCAGCTCGACGACCCGGACCCGGAGGTGCGCCGGGTGGCGGCGCTCGGCCTGGACGGGGTGGCCGAGGCGGTGGATGCCCTGCTCGACCGGGTCGCGGCCGAGGACGCACCGACGGTACGGGACGCGATGCTCACCACTCTGGCCGCGCACGACACCGACCGGGTCGCCGCGGGTCTGGCGGTGCATCTGGCCAGCGACGACGCGGAGCTGCGCACGGCTGCGGCGGAGGCACTGTCGAGCATGCCGATCTCGGTGCCGGCGCTTGTTCCTCGTCTTCTCGAGGACCCCGACCACGACGTACGCGTGATGACCGCGATGGTGCTCGCCGACCTGCCGCACCCGGAGTCACTCACCTGGCTCGCCGTGATGATCAAGGACGACCCGCACCCCAACGTGGTGGCCTCCGCCATCGACGCGCTGCTTCCGTCGCTCGGGCCGGAGCACACCGAGCTGCTGGAGCGGGCGGTGCGCCGCTTTCCGGACGACCCGTTCCTCCGGTTCACCGTCGAGGCGGCGCTGCGATGACCTCGGCCGCTACCGGCACCGGCCTTACCCGGGCCGACTTCGAGAAGTTCCGGGAGTACTTCTACAAACGGACCGGCATCCAGTTCTCCGAGTCGAAGCGGTACTTCGTCGACAAGCGGATCGACAACTGCGTGCGCTCGTCGGGGTTCGACACGTTCGCGGGCTGGTTCGGGGCACTTCGCCTGAACGACCGGCCCGAGCTGCTGCAGGAGCTGATCAACCAGCTGACCGTCAACGAGACGTATTTCCTGCGCGAGGACTACCAGTTCGACGCGCTGCTCAACGCGGTACTGCCCCAGGTGCTGACGGCCCGGGGCGGGACGGGCCGCATCGTCGGGCCGGTGAAGATCCTCTCGCTGCCCTGTTCGACCGGCGAGGAGCCGTACTCGATAGCGCTGCGCCTGTTGGAGGAGTGGCCGCACATCGACACGGTGGACGTGGAGATCCACGGCGCGGACATCGACAGCGAGGTGCTGGCCCGCGCGGGGCACGCCAGTTATGGCGAGCGGTCATTGCAACGGGTGCCGAAACCGTGGGTGGCGAAGTACTTCACCTCGGTCGGCGCCGGGCGCTACCAGCTGGACGACGGCATCCGCGGCGCGGTCACCCTGCATCAGATCAACGTCTGCGACACCGCGGCCATGCGGGCCTTCCGCGACTTCGACGTGGTGTTCTGCCGCAACGTGCTCATCTACTTCGACGAGCTGTCCAGCCGGCGGGCGGCCGAGAACCTGTACGGCGCGATGCGGCCCGGCGGATACCTGTTCCTCGGCCATTCCGAGTCGATGAGCCGGATCTCCCCGATCTTCACACCGACCCGCCTGCCGGAGGGCATCGTCTACCAACGACCGACCGGAGCGAAGTGATGACCCAGACCCAGCGGAAGGCGCTCGTCGTGGACGACGCCGCCACGGTGCGGATGTACCACACCACCCTGTTGGGCGACGCCGGCTTCGAAGTGCAGGAGGCGGCGAACGGCCTGGAGGCGGTCGAGGCCGCCCTCGCCACCGGCTTCGACCTGTTCGTGGTGGACGTGAACATGCCCAAGATGAACGGCTACACCTGCGTGGAGACGTTGCGTTCGGAGACGGTCGGCACACCCGCGCCGGTTGTCATGATCAGCACCGAGGACCGGCCCGGCGACGCCGACCGGGCGTACGCCGCCGGTGCCAACCTCTACCTGGTCAAGCCGGTCGCTCCCGAGCGTCTGGTGCGTATCGCCCGGCTGCTCACGTCCGGACCGGGGGTGGCGGCATGACCGAGCGAAGCGAGCGTCATGATCGCGTTCTTGGTCTTCCGCTCTTTCCTCAAGGTAGGGCCGCATGAACCCGCTGCTCGCTCAGTTCCTGGCCGAGGCGGCCGACCTCCTGACCCAGGTCGACGAGGGTCTGTTGCAGCTGGAGCGCACCCCCGGCGACCCGGAGATGGTCAACGAGGTGTTCCGTGCCGCGCACACGTTCAAGGGTTCGTCCGGGCTGTTCGACTTCCCGGAGCTGACCAGGCTCACCCACGCGGCGGAGGACCTGCTCGACGCGGTCCGGGCCGGCGCGTTGCCGCTGGACTCGGGGATGACCGATGACCTGCTCGCCGCGTTCGACCTGATTCGCGGCTGGCTCGCGCACGTCACCAGCAACGAGTGCCTGCCCGCGACGGCCGGGGCCGACGCGGCCGCCCTGATCACCCGGCTGCGGGCGCCGATCGGTGGCGAGAAGGTCAAGGTCGAGACGACGGTGGCGGTGGCGCGGCGGGATTCGGCTCCCGCCTGGCTTGCCTACTTCGACGAGGAGTGGCTCGCCGAGACCGCGGCCTGGCTGCGCACCACGTCGGCGCAGATGCGGTTCATCCGGTATGTCCCGGACTCCGGATGCTTCTTCCGCGCGGAGGACCCACTGCACCTGATCCGGCAGGTGCCGGCCCTGGAACGGCTCGGCCTGATCGAGCCGGTGGAGTGGCCCGAGGCGGCGGACTACGACGAGTACGCCTGCATGGTCGCCTTCGTCTTCGCGGCCCGCGCGGCGGTCGGCGAGATCGACTACCTGTTCCGCTACGTCAGCGACCAGATCGAGGTCGTCGACCTCGACGGCGACACGATCCAGCGCTATCTGTCCGGCGAGGCCGAAGCGGACGCGGCAGCCCCGTCCGAAGCGGACGAGCCCGGCACGGTGGACACCGTGCGGAGTTCGCCGTCCGAGCCCGAACTGGTCGCCGATGCGCGGGCGATCCTCACCGCGGCTCTGCGATCCCTGGCGATCAATCCCACCGGGCACGTTCATCTGGTCTCGGTCGCCAACGCCA
The DNA here is from genome assembly GCF_018332695.1 of Paractinoplanes toevensis. GTDB lineage: Bacteria > Actinomycetota > Actinomycetes > Mycobacteriales > Micromonosporaceae > Actinoplanes > Actinoplanes toevensis. Next base: position 22,840 of record NZ_BOQN01000075.1, on the reverse strand, counting down.
TCACCGCCGCCGCACACGCTCTCGGCGACCCGGTGGAGATCCGCGAGCCCGACGTGGTCGCCCTCACCGCGACCGTCACGCGGCTGCTCGGCGACACACCGCCGCCCGAGGACGCGGTGTCCACCGCCCCGATCGAACCGATCCCGGTGGACCGGGGGCGGGCCGACGACCCCGGCGGCCAGGTCGGCAGCCGGATCCTCAAGGTCGACCAGGAGAAGGTCGATCACCTGATGGAACTGGTCGGGGAGCTCAACGTGGCCAAGAACGGCCTCACCTTCCTGGCTCAGGCGGCCGAGGAGGAGTTCGGCAGCCGGGCGCTCTCCCGCCGGATCAAGGATCAGTACTCCGGCCTGCACCGCATCGCCGAGGAGTTGCAGGCCTCGGTGATGGACATCCGGATGCTGCCGCTGTCGGTGGCGTTCTCCCGCTTCCCGCGCCTGGTCCGAGACCTGAGCCGGCGGCTCGGCAAGAACATCGAGCTGGTCCTCACCGGCGAGGACACGATGGCCGACAAGGACGTCATCGAGGCGCTCGGCGACCCGCTGGTGCACCTCGTGCGTAACAGCCTGGACCACGGGGTGGAGACGGTCGACGAGCGGCTGGCGACGGGCAAGCCGGGCACCGCGCGGATCACCCTCGCGGCGGTGGCCGACGGCGATGCGGTGGTCGTGGAGATCTCCGACGACGGGCGCGGCGTCGATCCGACGAGGGTGCGGCGGAAGGCGTACGAGAAAGGTTTGATCTCGGAGGAGGAACTCGAGACCCTGAGTGACTCGGATGCCGTTGATCTTGTCTTCCGGCCGGGGTTCTCCACCGCCGAGCAGATCTCCGACCTGTCCGGCCGGGGCGTCGGGATGGACGCCGTCCGGGCCAGCGTGGAGAAGCTCGGTGGAGCTGTCACCATGCGCTCCGAGCTGGGCAGCGGCACCACGGTCCGGCTGCGCCTGCCGCTGTCGATGGCGGTCACCCAGGTGATGGTGTTCAGCGTGGCCGGGCAACGCTTCGGCATCCCGGTCGACCTGGTGGTGGAGACGGTCCGGGTGCCGGCGGCCGAGATGAGCCGGGTTCTGCACCAGGACGTGGTGGTGCTGCGGGGCGAGGTGGTTCCGGTCCTGGACCTGGCCCGGGCTCTGGACATGCCGTGGACGCCGGATCAGACGCAGGACCGCGCGATCCTCATCGTCGGTGTGAACGGGCAACGGGTGGGGCTGCTGGTGGAGCAGTTCCACCGGGAGGTCGACGTGATTCTCAAACCGATGGAGGGACTGCTCGCCTACGCGAACGAGTTCTCCGGCACCGCGTTGCTCGGCGACGGCCTGGTGCTGCTGGTTCTGAACATGAAGGAGGTGCTCGGCCTTGCCGCTCGAGTTGGGTGACACCACGGCCACGCTGACCGGAGTGGTGACCGTCGACGAGGTGGAGGAGTTGGCCGCCTGGTTGCAGGCGACCGCGAAGCCCCGGGTCAACCTCCGAAAGTGCAACCATCTGCATACCGGCGCACTCCAAGCAATGCTGCGTTTCCGACCGAAGGTAAGTGCGGCACCGACCGACGCCTTTCTGGCCGGGCAGGTGCTGCCGTTACTCGAGGGGAGTGGCGGCGAGCCGACCCGACAAGGAAGCGAACCTCCATGACCACCGTGATGCTCGTCGACGACTCCGCCACCATGCTCATGAGCCTGAAGTCCATCCTGACCAAGGCCGGTTACTCCGTGGAGACCGCAGAGCACGGCAAGCAGGCGCTCGACAAACTCGGTAAGGGCGTCAAGCCCAACCTGATCATCAGCGACGTCAACATGCCGCAGATGGACGGGATCACGTTTGTCCGGGAGGCCCGGAAGGCCCCCGGAATGCGTTTCACCCCGATGCTCATGCTGACCACCGAGTCGGAGCAGACCAAGCGCACCGAGGCCAAGTCGGCCGGCGCCACCGGATGGCTGGTCAAGCCGGTCTCCCCGGATCAGCTCCTCGGAGTGATCAAGCAGGTCCTCCCCGGCGCCTGACGGTGCCGCAGTCGCCTGGAGGTAACACCATGCCCGGTCTGCTTCGCAGGTCCGGCCCGCTCGCCGAGGAGAGGGCCGAGCCGCGTGTACGCGCGGACGTGGTGGCCGAGGCGTTGCGCCCGGTGCCGGAGTTCTGCGATGTCATCGACGCTCATGTGCACGACGTCATCGATCAGACCGGTGAGGCAGCCGAGTCCATCGTCGCCCAGATGGTGAAGGTCGACTCGATGGCCGAGGTGATGGCCGGCGACGTGGCCCAGTTGGCCGGCACGCTGGGCCGCGCCGAGAGCGAGTTGGTCAACGTCACCACCGCCAACGATCAGCTGGTGGATCGGCTGATCCGGTACTTCAGGTACCGCGACGAGCAGATCCACCGGCTGGTCGACGAGATGCGCGGCCTCAAGCAGCACGTCAAGCAGATCGAGGAGGTCAGCAAGGCGACGAACATCCTGGCCCTGAACGCGATGATCGAGGCGGTTCGGGCCGGCGATGCGGGCGAGGGCTTCGCGGTGGTGGCCGACGAGGTACGAAAGCTGGCCGACCGCTCCCGGCAGGCGGCGAACGGCATCGGCAGCAATCTCGCCGATCTGACCAACCGGCTGGACACCGTGCTCTCCGACGACAGCGAGTTCAATCGGGACACCGGCCCGGCCGAGACGACCGTGGAAACGGCGATGACCCGGCGGCTGTCCGGCATCGCCGATGCCCAGCGGGAGATGTCGGAGATGGTGTCGAGCATCCTTCAGGACACCGTGCAGGCGGCCGGGCAGGTCGAGGCGAGTTCGTCGGCGCTGACGACCGAGACCACCGGCGCGCTGGGCCACATCCAGTTCCAGGACATCAGCCGGCAGATGCTCGAACACGTGCTGGGGGCGCTCGCCGACGTGCGCCGCCAGTCGGAGGATGTGGTGGCTTACTCCGAAGGAGCCCTCCCGGCGGATGCCGTCCGGGAGAGGATGATCAGCGTCGACGATCTGCGGGCCCGGCATGTCATGGGGCGGCAGCGCACGACGCATGCGGCGAGCACGGGCGAGCAGGCCGCGGAGTCCGAGGGCGCGCCGATGATCGAGTTGTTCTAGCGGGGGAGAGGCAATGACGCCGACCAACGATTACGGGCAGGAGCGTCCGACCGAGGAGGACGCCTTGGAGGCGCTGGCCGAGCTCATCGGCCACCGGCTGGCCGAGGGCATCTGGGATCTGTCCGCGTGCGAGCTCGGCCTGCGCCGTCCTCTCACCGAGCCGCACGATCTGCGCCGGGTCGCCGAGCACCTGATGACCGTGGGCGATCTGCTGCGGGTCGCCGGCCGCTCGACGAAGGTCCGGGTGATCACCTTTGAGGCGCTGAGCCGGACGGTCCTGTCATGAGAGCCGATCTGCTGCGGGATTTCCTGCCGGCGATCAGGACCGTGGACCGGCTGGTCGACGTGGCCCGGCTGGGCCTGGACCGGGAGGCGGAGCGACCCTTCCTGACCGACCTCGTCGATCGCGTGGTGCACCGCCTGGACACCCCGTTCGTGATGATCGACGTGCTGCTCAACGACGCCCAGGTGTTCCTGGCCGGGCACGGTCCGGTCCCGGATTTCCTCCAGGAGTCCGGCGGTACGCCCCTGGAGTGGGCGTTCTGCCAGCCGCTGGTCACCGAGCGGGCGCCCCGCAGCGTCGCGGATCTCACCGCCGATCCGCTGTTCCACGACAATCCACTGGTCACGGTGGGCGGCGTGCGGGCCTACGCGGCGGCGCCGCTGGTGTCCCAGTCGGGCCACGTGCTCGGCGGCCTGTGCGGCCTGGACACCCGGCCGCGCCCGTTCAGCCGGGACGACCTGCTTTTTCTCCAGGCGACCGCGGAAGAGGTGGTCGAGCGCCTGGAGGAAAGGGCCGACCGACCTTGATTTGCACATGAGCCTGTGAACGGTGCAAGTATGGGGGGTCGATCGGAGAACCCCATCGTGAAGAAACAGCCGGTCCTGATCACCGATGCCGCCCGCAGTCAGAACGATCAGTTCCGGAGCCGGCAGATCCGCTACGTCTCGATGATGAGCGTGCGAGCCGCCTGCCTGATCGCGGGTGCCTTCCTGATCAGCGCCCGTCCGCCGTGGCTCGGGCTCTGGCTCGTCCTCTGCGCCGCCGGGATGGTCTTCCTGCCCTGGGCGGCCGTCCTGATCGCGAACGACCGTCCGGCCCGGTCCAAGGCCGAGCGGGCCGCCTCGGCCGCCGAGCGCGAACAGCAGCAGCAGGCCGCCGCCCTCGCCCAGCAGCCGGTCGACGAGGTGGAATACCTGACGATCGACGGCGAGCACTGGACCGAGCCCGAGCGGGAGCACCGGCCCTAGGGTCGGGCGCCGACCTTCGCGACGGCTTCGGCGCCGAGGGCGGCGCCGGCCGCGAGCGCGGACTGCGGCGTCCCGCCGGAACACCAGGCGGCGATCAGGCCGGCCGCGAAGGCATCTCCGGCCCCGGTGGGATCCTTCATCGGTACGCGGGTGGAGCGCCCCCGCCAGATCTGCCCGTCCCCGGCCCAGCAGGCCCCGGCCGCACCCTGTTTCACGACGGCGTTGCGCACCTCGGCGGTGAGCCGGTCGGCCTGCGCGGCGGCGGTACCCGGCCCGGCCAGCACCTCGGCCTCGTCCGCGTTGCACAGCAGCAGGTCGGTACCGCGTACCCAGGTCAGGAAAGCCCGGGCACCCACGACGCGCAGGGGCGCCGCGGAGGCCGCGTCGACGCTCGTGGTGAGTCCTCGTTCCGAGGCCGCCGCCAGGGCGGCGAGGCCGGCCGCCCGGGACCCCTCGTGCAGCAGCGGGTAGCCGGAGAGATGCAGGTGTCGGGCGCCCGACGCGGTGATCGCGGCGACCACGTCGGCCGGATCGAGCAGCAGCGACGCGCCCCGATCGGTGATCATCGTGCGTTCGTCCGGACCGGCCAGCACCACGACGCTGCCGGTCGGCGCCCCGGCGTGCGCGCGCACCGCGCAGCGCACCCCGGCCGCCACCAGCTCGGCCACCCGGTCCCGCCCGGCCGGATCGTCCCCGACCGCCGCGACCAGGGTGACCCGCACGCCGGCCCGGGCCAGCCAGGCCGCCGTGTTCGCGGCCTGGCCACCACCGCTCACCGTGATGGACGCGTTGGTGTCCGACCCGATCTGGATCGGGCCGGAGTGCTCCACCAGGACGTCGGTGACCAGGTCGCCGACAACGATCACGCGCTGAAGCCCACCGGCGCCGGCGCGGGCGTGTGCGCCGCCGCGATCTGCGCGGCCAGGGCCGCGTTGCGCAGGATGATCCGTACGTTGACCGCGAGGCTCTGCCCCTCGGTGCTGGAGTGGAAGTGCGACAGCAGGAACGGGGTGACCGCCTTGCCGGTGATCCGGTCGCGGGCCAGCAGGGCGAGGCCCTCGGCCAGGGTCCGGTCGTGCAGCGCCGGGTCCAGCTGCTCGTCGGTCGGCAGCGGGTTGGCCAGGATCAGCGCGCCGGCCCCGACGCCCTGGTCGGTGCGGGCCCGCATCACGTCGGCGACCTGCTCGGCCGAGTCCAGCTCCCAGTCGACGTCGAAGCCGCCGTCGGTGATGAAGAAGCCGGGGAAGCGCTTGGTGCGGAAACCGGCCACCGCGACGCCGAGCGTCTCCAGCCGCTCCAGGGTGGCGCCGACGTCGAGGATCGACTTCACCCCGGCGCAGACCACCACGATCGGCGTGCGGGCCAGCGTGACCAGGTCGGCCGACTCGTCGAAGGTGACGCTCGCCTCCCGGTGCACCCCGCCCAGGCCGCCGGTGGCGAACACGCCGATCTCGGCGGCCGCGGCGACCGCGCTGGTGGCGGCGACCGTGGTGGCGCCGTCGGCCCGCTTGGCGGCGGCCACCGCCAGGTCGCGGACGCTGAGCTTGGCCACGCCCTCGGCCAGCGCGAGGTGCTCGATCTGACCGTCGTCGAGGCCGACGACCAGCTCGCCGCCGATCATGCCGATGGTGGCGGGCACGGCGCCGTTGTCCCGGACGGTCTGCTCGATCTCGCGCGCCACCCGCAGGTTGTCCGGGTGGGGGAGACCGTGGGAGATGATCGTGCTCTCCAGCGCGACCACCGGCCGGCCGTCCCGGCGGGCACGGGTCACATGCTCGCCGTATCGAATCGCAAAGTCAGTCACGAGAGCTACGGTACGGCGCCCGCCCCGGCCTCCGACGTTGGACCGCTTCGGCGTGAGGTGTCAGACTTGCTGGTCGGAGCGTGCATACCGTCCGCCGCGCTGGGGGCGCCGGCGGTTTCTTTTCTGAAGGGCTGATGTCGTGACCACGCAGATCCTGGAACGCCCGGAGACCAAGGACGCGGACACCGGGCCGGAGATGTTCCACTACGTCCGTAAGGAGAAGATCGCCGAGAGCGCGGTCATGGGCACCTACGTCGTAGCGCTGTGCGGGGAGAAGTTCCCGGTGACCAAGACGCCGAAGAAGGGCGCCCCGGTCTGTCCGCAGTGCAAGGAGATCTACGAGTCGATGAAGCACTGAACTTCCTACTCGTCGGTGATCTGGTCGGTGTCGCGGTTTTCGCCGCCTCGGGGGCGTCGGCGGCGGTCGCCAAGCGGCTCGACCTGTTCGGTGTGGCGTTCGTCGGCTTCGTCGCGGCGCTCGGCGGCGGCATCCTGCGCGATCTCGTGATCGGCTCGGTGCCGCCGCTCGCCTTCGCCGACTGGCGCTACGCGGTCACCGCGGTGCTCGCCTCGATCGCCGTCTTCTGGCTGCATCCCCAGCTCAACCGGCTGCGCCGGACCGTGCTGCTGCTGGATGCGGCCGGACTCGGGCTGTTCACCGTCACCGGCACGCTCAAGGCCCTCGACGCCGGCGTGCCACCGGTCGGCGCCTGCCTCATCGGCATGCTCACCGCCATCGGCGGCGGCCTGGCCCGCGATCTGCTCACCGGCGAGATCCCGGTCGTCCTGCAGCGTGACATCTACGCGATCGTCGCCCTGGGCGGAGCGATTCTTGTCACCATCATGCGCGAGCTCGACCTGTCCGGGCCCGGCCCGATGGCGCTCGGGGCCGTGCTCATCACCGGTTTGCGGCTGCTCGCGCTGTACCGGCGGTGGTCCGCGCCGATCGCGGTGCCCTGACCCCGGGGTGGCTATGCTGGTTCGCGCCCCCGCCCGTCGGGGGCGATTTTGTTGAAGGGGATCTTTCCGCGCGTGAGCCCGCCTTTACCTAACCTCGATACCTTTCCGGCGCTGCGTGACTGGCAGCGCAAGGCTCTGGTGACCTACCTTCGCCGGCCCGGTCAGGACTTCATGGCCGTGGCCACGCCGGGCGCCGGCAAGACCACGTTCGCCCTGCGCATCGCGGCCGAGCTGCTCGCGCACGGCACCGTCGAGGCGGTCACCGTGGTCTGCCCCACCGAGCACCTGAAGACCCAGTGGGCCAATGCCGCGGCCCGGGTCGGCATCCAGCTCGACCCGATGTTCCGCAACTCGGACGTCCACTCGTCGCGGGACTTCCACGGCGCCGTGCTCACCTATGCCCAGGTCGGCATGGCCCCGCAGGTGCACCGCCGGCGCACGATGACCCGGTCGACGTTCGTCATCCTCGACGAGATCCACCACGCCGGTGACTCGCGCACCTGGGGTGACGGGGTCAAGTCCGCGTTCGAGGAGGCCGAGCGGCGCCTGATGCTGACCGGCACCCCGTTCCGCTCGGACGACAACCCGATCCCGTTCGTCACCTACGAGCGGGGCGAGGATGGGCTGCAGCGGTCCCGGGCCGACTCGGTCTACGGCTACTCGGACGCGCTGCGCGACGGGGTCGTGCGGCCGGTGCTCTTCATGGCGTACTCGGGGGAGACCCGATGGCGCACCAACGCCGGCGACGAACTCGCGGCCCGGCTCGGCGAGCCGATGACCAAGGACCTGATCGCCCAGGCCTGGCGCACCGCGCTGGACCACCGCGGCGACTGGATGCCGCAGGTGATGCGGGCCGCCGACGCCCGGTTGACCAAGCTGCGTGCGCACGGCATTCCCGATGCCGGCGGCCTGGTGATCGCCAGCGACCAGCAGACCGCCCGGGCGTACGCGAAACTGCTGCACGAGATCAGCGGCGAGCCGGCCGTGGTGGTGCTCTCCGACGACGAGGGTGCCTCCGGCCGGATCGCCTCGTTCGCCGAGTCCGACCAGCGCTGGATGGTCGCCGTCCGGATGGTGTCGGAGGGCGTCGACATTCCGCGCCTCGCGGTCGGCGTCTACGCCACCAGCGCCTCCACCCCGCTCTACTTCGCGCAGGCGATCGGCCGGTTCGTGCGGTCGAGACGGCCCGGCGAGACGGCGACGGTGTTCCTGCCCAGCGTGCCGCACCTGCTCGGGCTGGCCAGCGAGATGGAGGCGCAGCGCGACCACATCCTCGGCGCACCGAAGGAGAAGGACGGCCTCGACGACGACCTGCTCGACCGGGCGCAGCGCGAGGAGGACGCCTCCGGCGAGCTGGAGAAGCACTTCGAGGCGCTCGGTGCCAGTGCCGAGCTGGACCAGGTGATCTACGACGGCACCTCGTTCGGCACCGGCGCGCTCAGCGGCACCGTCGAGGAGGAGGCCTACCTCGGTCTGCCCGGCCTGCTGACGCCGGACGAGGTGACCATGCTGCTGAACCGGCGGCAGACGGAGCAGCTCACCGCTCAGAAGCGTCAGAAAGCCGCTGAGCCGGTCCCGGAGCCCCGAAAACCCGAAGTCGTACCGATGTCTGCGGGGGAGCGCCGCAACAGCCTCCGGCGCCAGCTGAACACCCTCGTCGCCGCCCACCACCACCGCACCAACCTGCCGCACGGCAAGATCCACGCGGAGTTGCGCCGGCTCTGCGGCGGCCCGCCCAGCGCCCAGGCCACGATCGAGCAGCTCGAGGAGCGCATCGCGACGATCCAGACGCTCTAGCATCGCCGAATGTTAAGTCCTCTTGACGTCAAGAACTCTTGACGTCAGGATGGACGCATGACGGCAAACGTGCTCGATCGCGTGGTGCGATGGAATCTGGATCTCGACGGCGACCTCTACGGCGACGAGCGGGAGCGCTTCCGGTGGTATGAGGGGACGGCCGTGGCGTCCTCCCTGCAGATCCTGCTCATCCCGTGGGCAGCGGCGATCCTGGTGTTTTCGCTGGGCAAGCCGTCGGTGGTGCCGCTGGCGGTGCTCCTCGCGGCCCACTGGGTGCCGCTGCTGGTCAGCACGGTCTACGTGCTGCGCCGCAAGGTCGACACCACCCCGCGCCGGTGGAGCGCCAAGCGCATCCTGGTCACCGTGCTGACCGCCGTGCCCTACCTGGGCTTCGTGGTCGGCGCCATGTACGTCTGGGACCCCGAGGGGGCGACCTGGATCGGCGCGCTCTTCGGCGGGGTCTTCGGCGGGGTCGCCTCGGTGGTGGGCACCACCCTCAAGATCCGGCGTCGCAACCGGCTCGAGGCGCTGGCCAAGGACGAGGACTGATGGCGCCACCCTCCGGCCCGGTGCGGGCCGCTGAGACCGACGGAGCGGCGGGAACACGCATCCGGGCGGCCCGAAAGGAGGCCGGCCTGACCCAGCAGGGCCTGTCGGCCGCCGTGGCGGTGAGCCGGCAGACCATCATCGCGATGGAGACCGGCGACTACGCACCCTCGGTCTACCTGGCCATCAAGATCGCCCGGGAGCTGGGCGTCACGGTCGAGGACCTCTGGGGAACGGAGACATGAAAGGGGCGCCCCCACACCCGGGGCGCCCCTCGTACGTCTACTTCGGGGGATCTAGTTGGAGTTAGACATCATGTCCGCGCCGCGCCACGTGAACTCCGGATCCGCCGCGTACTGCACTGCGATCTTCACCAGGTCTTCGGCATACCGGTTGGCGTGGTGTCCGCAGAACACCAGCTCACTTCCACCAGCCAGGGTCAAACGGAGCTTTCCGGCTGCATTGCAGCGGTCGCACCGTTCATCGGCTGCTGTGCCGGCCAGACTTCCCGCCGGCGGCGTGAGGGTCGGGGTCATCGCCTTCCTCCTCTGTTCGTCACCGATGAACATGTTCCTCGGCTACTGCTCACACATCGTGCAACACCCTGCACCGTTGCAGCCTTCCCACAGTGCCCCGGGGGGACCGAGGTCACACGTGTTCCGACTAGTGTGCCGTGATCCAAGGGTGCCACGTCAACGATCACTTCTACACAACGGTCTGATCACCACCCGACGATGTACGAGTGGTGACCAAACAGACACGTTGTGTTGACTGAACGACCTAATCCAGGTAGTCGCGGAGAACCTGCGACCGCGACGGGTGTCGCAATTTCGACATCGTCTTCGACTCGATCTGCCGGATGCGCTCCCGGGTGACCCCGTAGACCTGGCCGATCTCGTCCAGCGTGCGCGGCTGGCCGTCGGTCAGGCCGAAGCGCAGCCGGACCACGCCGGCCTCGCGCTCGGAGAGCGTCTGCAGCACCTGCTGCAACTGGTCCTGCAGGAGCGAGAAGGAGACCGCGTCGACGGCGACGACCGCCTCGGAGTCCTCGATGAAGTCGCCGAGCTGGCTGTCGCCCTCGTCGCCGATCGTCTGGTCGAGCGAGATCGGCTCGCGAGCGTACTGCTGGATCTCCAGAACCTTCTCCGGAGTGATGTCCATCTCCTTGGCCAGCTCTTCCGGAGTGGGCTCGCGACCCAGGTCCTGGAGCAGCTCACGCTGTATGCGGCCCAGTTTGTTGATCACTTCCACCATGTGCACCGGGATGCGGATGGTGCGGGCCTGGTCGGCCATGGCCCGGGTGATCGCCTGCCGGATCCACCAGGTGGCGTACGTCGAGAACTTGTAGCCCTTGGTGTAGTCGAACTTCTCGACCGCGCGGATCAGACCGAGGTTGCCCTCCTGGATCAGGTCCAGGAACGCCATGCCGCGGCCGGTGTAGCGCTTGGCCAGCGACACCACCAGACGCAGGTTGGCCTCGAGCAGGTGGTTCTTGGCCCGCTCGCCGTCGCGGCCGATCCAGCGCAGGTCGCGCTCCATCGTCCGCTCGAGCTTCTCCTCGCCCTCCTCGCAGGCGCGCAGGCGCTCGGCGGCGTAGAGCCCGGCCTCGATGCGCTTGGCCAGCTCGACCTCCTGCTCGGCGTTGAGCAGCGGGACCTTGCCGATCTGCTTGAGGTAGGCGCGGACCGAGTCGGCCGAAGCGGTCAGCTCGGCGTCCCGCCGGGCCTGCTTGAGTGCTTCGGACTCCTCGTCGTCCCACTCGAAGTCACCGTCGGTCGCGGAACTCGCGGCGTCGGTCGCGGCGGCGGCCACCATGGCGGCCGGCTCCTCGACGACGACGTCCTCGATCTCGGCGGCCAACTCTTCGGGATCGATCTCCTCGCCGTCCGCCGGGGCCTCGCCGGGCTTGCCCGGTGCGGCCTTCTTGGCGGGACCGGCAGCGGCCTTCTTGACGGGTGCGGACTTCTTCGCCGGTGCGGCCTTGGCGGGCGTCGCGCCGCCCTCCGCGGTCACGGCCGCGGCCGCCTGCTTGGGCGGCGCCGCCTTCTTGGCCGGTGCGGCCTTGGCGGTGGTGGCCTTCGAGGCGGGCGTGGCGGCGCGAGCCGCGGCGACCTTGGGACGGCGAGTGCTCGCCGAACCGTCGACGACCACGGTGACGCCGGCGTCGACGAGACCGCGCAGGATCTTCTTCGCCTGTGCCGGGTTCACCTCGGCGGACTCGAGCGTGCGAGCGACCTCAGCCGACGTGAGCTGCCCGCCCGCGCCCTGTGCATGGGCGATCAGGGCCTCGGTGAGAGAACGAACGTCGGCACCGTTCTGGTGGGCTTCTGTCACGAATGACCTTCCGGAGGCGATGAGGTTGTGCACGGCCATGAGCCCAGCACAGCGCACGGCGAAGAGGCTGGCCGGTGTTGGTGTGGGGACCCCCGGGACGCGGACGATCGGAGCAGCTGACGTTCGCGAAGCGGTGGGCAGGGGTGAATTGTAGCGCCGTCCGGTGAGATCCTCCCGCCGCAGCACGCCGCAAGGGGGTCGCCGACCTCGCCGGAGACGCCCGGCGCGATGATGGTAACGGCGAAAGGGCGGACAAGTGAGTGAGATTCGGGCGGCATCGACGGCGGGCGAGTTGCTCAAGATCGCGCTGCCGATAGCGCGTACGGCCGCGGAAACCGCGCGCCGGATGCGGGCCGAGGCGATCACCGACGTCCAGACCAAGAGCACCCGCACCGATGTCGTGACGGCGGCCGACAAGGCGGTCGAACGTCAAGTGATCGACGCGTTGCGTTCGGCGCGCCCGGGTGACGGTGTGCTTGGCGAGGAGTACGGCGACACCGCCACCGAGCCGGGTTCGTCGGTGCGCTGGATTCTCGATCCGATCGACGGCACGGTGAACTACCTCTACGGCCTCCCGCAGTACGCGGTGTCGCTGGCCGCCGAGGTCGACGGCGTGGTGCAGGCCGGTGTGGTGATCAACGCGGCGACCGGCGACGAGTGGACCGCCACCCGCGGCGGCGGCGCCTGGCGCGACGGCCGGCGGCTGCACTGCTCGGCCCCCACCGACCTGGCCCAGTCGCTGATCGGCACCGGTTTCGGCTACGACGCGAAGCGACGCGCCCACCAGGGTGCCGTGCTGGCCCGGTTGATCACCCAGGTGCGTGACATCCGCCGGTTCGGCGCCGCAGCCCTCGATCTGTGTGCGGTCGGCGAGGGACTGCTCGACGCCTACTTCGAGAAGGGTCTCAATGCGTGGGACCACGCGGCCGGCGGTCTGGTCGCGACCGAGGCGGGCGCGACGGTCGCCGGCCTCGCGGGAGCCCCGCCCGGCCTCGACATGGTCGTGGCGGCCCCGCCGGCCCTCTTCGGCCCGCTGCACGACCTCCTCGCCGAGCTGGACGCCTCCGGCGGCCCCTAGGAGTCGTCGCTCTTCTTGACCGGCTTGAGGCAGGAGCCCGGCGGCAGGGTCGGCTCGCCGACCTCGACCAGCGACTGGTTGACCTCGGTGGTCGTCGCGAGCTGCCGGAACTGGCTGCCGATGACGATGTCGATGAGGGTGCCCTTGCGCTTGGCGTTGTACTCCATCTTCGATTGGGCCAGGAAGTAGGCCCGGAGCAGTTGCGCGCGGCCGACGCTGTCCGGACCGAACCGGATGAGCGCGACGCCCTTGAACTTCGTCTTGCTCTCGGCCGGCTTCTGCACGGTGAAGCGCCGGTTCTTGAACTCGTTGGTGACGCTGTCGGCCAGCCCGGCGGTGTTCGTGCCGTTGTACACCTTCACGGTGACCTCGGCCGGATCGTCCGGGAGGGTAACGTCGGCCAGCGGAGCGCCCGCCGGGCAATCCTCACCGGCTGCCGCGCCACCCTGGGTGTCACGGACCAAGGCCGTGATCACGAAGACGATGGCGGCCACGGCGAGCACGCCGACGACGACGAGCGCTCGGACGCGGGCAAAGCTCATGGGGCTGGCTCCAGATCGGGTGGCGGGATCTGTCGAGAGGTTAGCGTCTGTGCGCCAGGCATGCGGAAACAGGGAATCGTTCCGGCGCGCCGACGATGATCCAGAGCGTTGTGCCCCTACCTTGATGTCGCCTCGGTCACATCGGGAACAATGGGCCGCCTGTACGCGTACAAGCATGCCGCTACGGCGGTATGGTTCCGCGCTCGCCGGGGCAGTTTCGTCAGGTCAGCACAAGTGTCAGAAATCGTCCGGCGGATGCGGGAACCGAAACCTCGTCACAGGCGTTACTAACGCCAAGTGACACATCGATACAGGAGAGTGAAAACCGATGGCCACCGACTACGACGCCCCGCGTCGCGATGAGGTCGACCTCGGCGAGGACAGCCTCGAGGAGCTCAAAGCCCGTCGAGCTGACTCGCAGTCGGGCTCAGTGGACGTCGACGAGGTCGAGGTGGCGGAGAGCTTCGAGCTGCCCGGCGCCGACCTGGCCGACGAGGAACTGACCGTCAAGGTTCTGCCCATGCAGTCCGACGAGTTCCGCTGTGCCCGCTGTTTCCTGGTGCATCACCGCAGCCAGCTGGCCGCGGAACGCAACGGGGAACTGATCTGCCGCGAGTGTGCCTGACCGGGCACTCGCGCGCAGGCGCGCCACCACCCGGCCGCCGGAGAGCGGTCGGGCGTGCGGGCGTTCCCTGGTTTGAGAAGGGGACACCATCGGGCATCAGGCATCGGAGCCGATGCGACGCACGACGGGAGGACGACCATGAGCCACCCGGACCACCTCGAGGCCGACGCCGGAGGCGAGCAGCCGGAGCCGAACGATGCCGAGCTGAGCCGGACGGTCGCCGCACTGACGGCCGACGACCTGGAGCCGGCCGGCCGCCGGGAGTTGCTCGGCCGCCTGGTGGGTGACATCCGCCGGCGTGGGCTGGGCCAGCTGTTCCGGCCGCGGGCCGCGCTGCGCTGGATGGCCGACGTGGTCACCGACGTGGCTCCGCACGTCCCGATCCGCGACAAAGCCACCCTGCACCGGCACTTTCCCGGCCTGGACGAGGACGCTCTGGCCGAGCGCCTGATCCGCAACGCGGCCCGATCCACGGCCGGTGTCGGCGCGGTCGGCGGCGGGGTTGCCGCCGTCGAGTGGGTCGCTCCGCCCACCCTGCTCTCCGCGCCCATCCTGCTGGCCGCCGAGACGGTGGCGGTGGTGGCGATCGAGCTGAAACTGCTGGGCGAGCTGCACGAGGTCTACGGGCAACCGGTCACCGGCAGCCCCGGTCAGCGTGCGCTGGCCCTGATCCAGGCGTGGTCGCAGCAGCGTGGCGTCAACCCGCTGCTGCCCGGTGTGGGCGTCGGTGCGGTGCTGGGCACGGCCGCGCGACGGGACCTGCAGAAGACCCTGCTGCGCCGGTTCGGGCGCAGTCTGAGCACGCTGGGACCCCTGCTGACCGGCGCCGCGGTGGCGGGCTTCCTCAACCGGCGGGCGACCCACTCGGTGGGCGAGCACGTGCGGAAGGATCTGCGGCGGTCCCGCCCCAAGATCATCGAAGGTTAGCGGCGGTGAGCAGCGCGGTCGCCAGCTCCACCGGGCGGCGGGTGCTGATCACCCAGTACGGCGTCGGGTCGTCCGGGTCGTCCAGCAGCACCTGCACGGCCGGCCCGATCCACGGGCGCTGGATGACGAAGGCGAGCGGGTGGGCGCCCACCCCGAGCGCCTCACGCTTGCCGGCCGCGTCGAGCGCCACCACGTCGGCGATCACCGACACCGGGAGGCGGGCGTCGTCGACCAGCAGCTCCTCGGCCGTCACCGTCACCCGGATCCGGCCCACCCAGAGCAGCCCGGCCGCGGTGACCGGCAGCAGCACGGCGAACGGCACCCAGGCCGGCATGCCGGCGAAGCCGATCAGCACCTCGGAACCGACGATCAGATCGACCACGAGCGCGCCGATCCAGGCCGGCCAGGTCAGCCGTAGCCGTTCGGCGTATGCGGCCGGCGTGGTGATGCGCGCGGGGGACTCCGGTGTCACCCTGGAAAGGGTACGGCGCGCCTCCGTGGCCGGGCACGGCAGGATGGCAGGGTTGGTTCCCGCCCCGCCGATGCATCAGTGAGGAAGCTTGCCTTGGCCGACGTAGTCATTCCGATCCGCCGAATCGACCCCGACCTGCCGTTGCCGGCCTACTCGCATCCCGGCGACGCGGGCGCCGACCTGGTCGCGGCCGAGGACGCCGAACTCGTTCCGGGTGGCCGGGCCGCGGTGCGCACCGGCATCGCCGTGGCCATCCCGGACGGCTACGTCGGTCTGGTGCACCCCCGCTCCGGGCTGGCCGCTCGGCTGGGTGTCACCGTGCTCAACGCGCCCGGTACGGTCGACGCCGGCTACCGCGGTGAAATTCTCGTGATCCTGATCAACCACGACCGGGAGAAGACCGTCAAGATCTCTCGCGGCGACCGCATCGCCCAGCTGGTCGTCCAGCGGGTGGAGCGGGCCGAGTTCCAGGTGGTCGACGAGCTCGACGACACCGCGCGCGGTGTCGGCGGGACCGGTTCCACCGGCGGGCACCACGCGCTGCCGCCGCGGCAGACGCAGTACTGAAACGGAAGGTGGCAGTGATGTTCTCCCGTAAGCGCGGCGGCCCGAAGCACGTGCGTGCGACCGACGCACCGCCCTCGGAGGCACTCGAGCGCAGTCTCGCGGCCGACGACGAACCCCCGGCCCCCGACCAAGGCCCCTGGGATTCCCGGCACGCCCCGGACGGCGTGCAGCGGCTCGACCTGGGCAGCCTGCAGATCCCCGCGATCGAGGGCGTCGAGGTCCGGGTCCAGGCCAACCCGGAGGGCGGCGTCGAGCAGATCGTGCTCGTCGACGGCGAGAGCGCGCTGCAACTCGGCGTCTTCGCGGCGCCGAAGAGCGAAGGCATCTGGGACGAGGTGCGCGCCGAGATCGCCGAGGCCATGGCGGCCGACGGGGTGTCGCCGCGCGAGACCACCGGGCCGTACGGAACGGAGTTGACCGCCCGGGTCAACACTCCCGACGGGCCGGCCGATGTGCGGTTCGTGGGCGTGGACGGCCCGCGCTGGATGGTCCGGGCCCTCTACCAGGGTGCGGCCGCGTCCGACCCGGGCCGGGAGGGCGCGCTCGGCCAGGTGCTCTCCGGCCTCGTGGTGGTCCGCGACTCCGAGGCCCGCCCGGTCCGCGAGGCGCTGCCGCTCCTGCTGCCCAAGGAGATGACCGAGCAGGCCCAGGCCGAGGCCGCGCAAACGGGCCCGGGCGGGGCCAACGGGCAGCCGCAGTAACTCTGGGCCGGTGACGGACGTCACCGGAAGCACTTCCGGCGTACCGTGGACGGACGGCACATGCGCAAACTGTGTCGTCCATCCCCACGGCGGGTCGAGGAGAGGGTCATGTCGACCGACGAGCGAACCGGTCTGCGCCGATTCTTCAAGCAGTTGACCGCCACCGATTCCGAGCTCGACGCCCAGCACCTCCAGCGGGAGAGCGCCAAGTGCGGCGCCATGCCGGCCGGCCAGTGCAGCCGCGGCCAGGTCGTCTCGGTGTCCGGGCGACTGCGCACGGTGGCGTACACTCCTCGAACCAACCTGCCGACGCTGGAGGCCGACCTCTACGACGGCAGCGACGTGGTCACGCTCGTCTTCCTGGGCCGCCGGTCGATCGCCGGCATCGAACCGGGGCGGCAGCTCATGGCGCGTGGCCGGATAGCGATCCGGGACGACCGTAAGGTCATCTACAACCCGTACTACGAGCTGGAGGCGCCCCGGTGACACCCGGCAGCGAGCCGCGTCACGCCGCGCACGAAACCGTGGAAGAGCGGCTCGCCGAGGAGGTCGTCGAGGAACTCGACCTCCATGAGGTCGAGGAACCGCTTCCCTCGATGAGTGAGCAGATCGCCGAGCAGTTGGGCGGGGTGCGCGGTCTCATCGAGTCGAGCCTGCCCGTTCTCGCGTTCGTCCTGCTCAACGTCCTGCTCGGCGATGCCGTGGCCGGTTTCGGCAAGACCACCGCGCTGTACTGGGCGATCGCCGGCTCGGTGCTGTCCGCGGTCGGCATCGGCGTCTACCGGCTGATCCGCAAGGAGCCGGTCCGGCACGCGATCAACGGCCTGTTCGGCATCGCGATCGGCGCCTACCTGGCCTGGCGCACCGGTGACGCGAAAAACTTCTACCTGCCCGGCATCCTGCTGACCTTCGGGCAGGCGGCGGTGCTGCTGCTCTCGGTGGTCGTCCGCAAACCCCTGATCGGTTACGCCTGGGGCATCATGGCGAACAAGGGGCATCAGGACTGGTTCGGCAACAGCCGGCTGTTCCGCACGTTCCAGTGGCTCACTCTGGTCTGGGTGGTCTCGCTCTGCGTCCGCGCCGGCATCCAGTACTACCTGTACGCGCAGGACGAGGCGAACGCGCTCGGCATCGTCCGCATCCTGATCAGCTGGCCGATCTACGCCGCCACGTTCGCCTTCACCGCGTGGGCCATCCACCGCGTGACCAGCGAGAAAAAGGTCTCAGTCGGCTAGTTCGCGGCTGTTGCTGCCCAGGACGACCGCGCGGATCTGATCCTCCACCTCGCTGGTGCAGACGAAGATCAGCTCGTCGCCGGCCTCGAGCGGGTCGTCCGGGGTCGGCACCAGCACGCGCTTGCCGCGCAGGATCGCCACCAGGGCCGCGTCCCGGGGCAGCGGTACGTCGCGCACCGGCTTCCCCTCGTACGGCGCGTTCCGGGGCAGGGTGATCTCGACCAGGTTGGCCTCGCCCTGCCGGAACGTCATGAGCCGGACCAGGTCGCCGACCGTGACCGCCTCCTCGACCAGGGCGGCCATCAGGCGCGGCTTGCTGACCGAGACGTCGACCCCCCACTGCTCGGTGAACAGCCACTCGTTCTCGGCCCGGTTGACCCGGGCCACCACCCGCGGCACCGCGAACTCGGTCTTGGCGAGCAGCGACACCACCAGGTTGGCCTTGTCGTCGCCGGTGGCGGCCACCACGACGTCGCAGCCGGCCACGTCGGCCTCTTCCAGGCTGGAGAGCTCGCACGCGTCGGCGAGCACCCACTCGGCCTCCGGCACCCGCTCCGGCTTCAGCTGGCGGGGCTGCCGCTCGATCAGCATGACCCGGTGGCCGTTGCCGATCAGCTCCTGCGCGATCGACCGGCCGACGTTGCCGGCCCCGGCGATGGCGATCCGCATGGTCAGTGCCCTTCTTTTTGCGAGCCCGAGGCGAGGTCCAGCACGTCGGCGACGGTGTCGTCGGTGACCAGCATGAAGACCTGGTCGCCGTCCTGGATCACGGTGGACGGCGTGCCGAGGGTGCCCATGCCGAAGCGCATCAGGTAGGCCACCCGGGCGCCGGTCTCGTCCTCCAATGACTTGAGAGTGAGGCCTACCCAGTCGCGGTGCAACGGCACCTCGACGATGGAGACCACACTGGTCGGGTCGCGGAACACCTCGACCGTGCCCTCGGGGACCAGGTGCCGGAACATCCGGTCGGCGGCCCACCGGATGGTGGCCACCGTGGGGATGCCGAGCCGCTCGTAGACCTGGGCGCGGCGGGCGTCGTAGATGCGGGCCACCACCCGGGAGACGCCGAACGTCTCGCGGGCCAGCCGCGCCGAGATGATGTTGGAATTGTCCCCGCTGGACACGGCCGCGAACGCGTCGGCGCGCTCGATGCCGGCCGAGCGCAGCACGTCCCGGTCGAAGCCGATGCCGGTCACCGTGGTGCCGGCGAAATCGGAGCCGAGCCGGCGGAAGGCGTCCGAATTCTGGTCGATGACCGCGACCGAGTGGCCGCGCTCCTCGAGCTTCTGGGCGAGCGTGGAGCCGAGCCGGCCACACCCCATGATCACCACGTGCACGTGTCGCGCCCTTCCGGATCAATGCTCACGACGATGAGCGTCCCATGCGCGTGCGAAGGACGGCGCCCGGGGCGGGATACGCGGTGGCGTGCACGCCCGTACCCTTGGCACTCGTGGCCAGTTCGACCTCCCTCGCCAAGCGGCTGCTGCTGGGCAGACCGTTCCGCTCCGACAAGTTGCAGCACACTCTGCTGCCCAAGCGGATCGCCCTGCCCGTGTTCGCCAGTGACGCGCTGTCGAGCGTGGCGTACGCGCCCGATGAGATCCTTCTGACCCTCTCGATCGCCGGCGCCGGTGCCTTCATCATCTCGCCGTGGATCACGCTGGCCGTCGCCGTCGTAATGATCACGGTGGTGGCGAGCTATCGGCAGAACGTGCACGCCTACCCGTCCGGCGGCGGTGACTACGAGGTGGCCACGGTCAACCTCGGGCCACGGGCCGGGCTCGGGGTGGCCAGCGCGCTGCTGGTCGACTACATCCTCACGGTGGCCGTGTCGACCTCGTCCGGGGTGAACAACCTGGGCTCGGTGGTGCCGTACGTGGCCGAGCACAAGGTGCCGTTCGCGATCGGCGCGATCGCCATCCTGACCGCGCTCAACCTGCGAGGCCTGCGCGAGTCGGGCACCGCGTTCGCCATCCCGACGTACGCGTTCATCGCTTTGATTCTCTTCATGATCTTGACCGGCCTGTTCCGGGAGTTCATCCTCGGCCAGGATCTGCAGGCGCCCAGCGCCGGCCTGGTGATCACCGCCGAGGACGACCATCTGACCAGCTTCGGGTTCGCCTACCTGCTGTTACGGACGTTCTCCTCGGGCTGCGCGGCGCTGACCGGCGTCGAGGCCATCTCCAACGGCGTGCCCGCCTTCAAGCCACCGAAGAGCAAGAACGCCGCCACCACGCTGATGCTGCTCGGCGGCATCGCGATCGTGATGCTGGTCGGCATCGTCGTACTGGCCCGGCTGACCCACCTGCAGTACGTCGAGGACCAGGCCACCCAGATCATCTCCGGCCCGCCCGGTTACGACCAGAAGACGGTCACCGCACAGCTCGCCGAGACGGTGTTCGGAGCGGGCTCGTTCCTGCTCTACGCGACCGGCGCGGTCACCGCCCTGATCCTGTTCCTGGCCGCGAACACCGCCTTCAACGGCTTCCCGGTGCTCGGCTCGATCCTCGCCCAGGACCGTTACCTGCCCCGCCAGCTGCACACCCGAGGTGACCGGCTGGCCTTCTCCAACGGCATCGTGCTGCTGGCCTTCGCCGCGATCGTGCTGGTGGTGGCGTTCCAGGCGGAGACCACCCGGCTCATCCAGCTCTACATCGTGGGCGTGTTCGTGTCGTTCACGCTGTCCCAGGGCGGCATGATCCGACACTGGAACCGGCTGCTGCGCACCCAGCGTGACCCGGCCCGCCGTAGCCGGATGAAACGTTCCCGGGCCATCAACGCGTTCGGTATGGGTCTCACCGCCGCCGTGCTGATCGTCGTGCTGGTGACGAAGTTCCTGCTCGGCGCGTGGATCGCGATCGCCGCGATGGTCTTCCTCTACGTGCTGATGCTGGGCATCCACAAGCACTACACCCGGGTGGCGCAGGAGCTGCTGCCGACCGAGGAGCGACCCATCCTGCCCAGCCGCAACCACGCGGTGGTGCTGGTCAGCAAGGTGCACATGCCCACCCTGCGGGCCGTCGCCTACGCCCAGGCGACCCGGCCGGACACGCTCACCGCGGTCACTGTCAACGTGGACGACAAGGACACCCGCAAAATCCAGGAGGAGTGGGAGCGCCGGCAGATCCCGGTTCCGCTCACCGTCGTCGACTCGCCCTACCGGGAGATCACCCGCCCGATCATCGACTTCGTCAAGGGCATCCGCCGCGGCTCCCCGCGCGACGTGGTCACCGTCTTCGTGCCGGAGTACGTGGTCGGCCGCTGGTGGGAGAACCTGCTGCACAACCAGAGCGCGCTGCGCATCAAGGGCCGGCTGCTCTTCGAGCCCGGCGTGATGGTGACCAGCGTGCCGTGGCAGCTGCGCTCCAGCCAGGACCGCGACCTCGACCGCCTCGACCGCACCCTGAGCCGGGCGCCGAAACGCGGCCCGCGCACCCGGTCCGCGGAAGTCGAACAGCCGCCGACCGACGACGAGGAAGCCCGCACATGATCTCCGATCCCAGTCTCGATCTCGTCGAGGGTGACCGCGTCGAGCTCACCGTGGGTGCACCCGCGCACGGTGGCCACTGCGTAGCGCGACGGGACAACCGGGTCTTCTTCGTCCGGCACGCCCTGCCCGGTGAACGGGTCACCGCCGAGATCACCGAACGGCACAAGGGCTATCTGCGGGCCGACGCGGTCGAGATCCTCCAACCCTCGCCGGACCGGGTGAAACCCCCGTGCCCCTACGCTCATCCCGGCGGCTGCGGCGGGTGTGACCTGCAGCACGTCGCAGGCGACGCGCAGCTGCGATGGAAGGAGGACGTCGTCCGGGAACAGCTCCGGCGGCTGGCCGGCCTGACAGATTTTTCCGTACGCGTGGAGCCGTTACCAACCGCAACATCGCCGTCCCGTATTTCCGGGTCGGTGGATGGTGCCGCTGAGGGAACCGGCTCGGCCGCACCGGCTCCGGACGGCGGGCGGCTGCTCGGCTGGCGCAGCCGGGTGCGCTATGCGGTGGACGCGGCCGGTCGCCCCGGGCTGTTGCAGCACCGCTCCCACCAGGTCGTCCCGGTCGACCGCTGCCGGATCGCGCACGCCGCGATCCAGGAGCTGGACGTGCTCACCCACGACTGGCCGGACGCCGGCGCGATCGAGGCGACCGCGTCCACCGGCGGTGACGTGGCGGTCCTGATCCGCCCGGCCGGCCAGGGCGCGGTCCCCGCCGACGACCCGACCGACGCGGCTGCCCACGGCGGCCGGGTCCGGGTGTCCGGCCCCGCCGAGGTGACCGAGGTGGCGGCCGGTCGCGAGTGGGGCGTACCCCCCGAAGGTTTCTGGCAGGTCCACCCGGCCGCCGCCGAGACTCTCACCGCAACCGTCGTCGAGCTGCTCCGGCCCGCCGAAGGCGAGTCGGCCTGGGACCTGTACGGCGGAGCCGGCCTCTTCGCCGCCGCCGTCGCCGAGCGCACCGGCGCGCGCACCACGCTGGTCGAATCGTCCCCGCTGGGCTGCGCCGCGGCCCGCGCCAACCTGGCCGACCTGCCCACCATCGAGGTCGTCGAGGCCCGGGTGGAGACCGCCCTGCAGCGCCGTCGGGTCACCGGCCCGGTCGACCTGGTGGTCCTCGACCCGCCGCGGGCCGGGGCCGGCGCCCGGGTGGTCCGCGGCATCGCCGACGCCCGGCCGCGCGCGGTCGCCTACGTGGCGTGCGACCCGGCGGCGCTGGCCCGCGACGTCGCTACCTTCCGCGACCTGGGCTGGCAGCTGACCACGCTGCGCGCCTTCGACTGCTTCCCGATGACCCAGCACGTGGAGTGCGTGGCCCTGTTCGAGCCCGCCGAGTAGATCCGAGCCGCGACGGCCGTCCCGTGCGCCACCCGGCTGTCCTCGATGCCGCGCCCGCCGCCGGGCCTGCCGCCGTGCCGGCCCGCTGTGCCGGC
>NZ_BOQN01000074.1 GCF_018332695.1 Paractinoplanes toevensis | reverse complement strand
GGTGTGGTCGTGGCTGGTCGCCAGCGGTGCGGGGGTGGCGGGTCGGGTGTGGTCGTGGCTGGTCGCTGGTGGTGCGGGGGCGGCGGGCCAGGCGCGGTCGTTGCCGGTCGCCGGTCGCTGGTCTCCGGGTGGCCGCAGGGCTCGGACCACGCGGTGGCTTCGTTTCTCGTGCAGCTCCGCCTGACCGGTATCGGCGCGGACGGCCTTGTCGGCTGTTTGACCTGCGGGAACATTCTGCACGCAAGCCTCGACCAGATCCTCGGGCGCTGGTGGGGCCGCGGGTTCCGGTTGACCGGGCGGCCGCACACACGTGGCGCCCTCCGGCCAGATCAAGGGCGGAACGCTCTCGACGGTGTCGTGCAGACCGAGCTCCCCGCAGGTGGGCGAACAGCCGCTCGACCGGCAGATCTTCCACCCGTGGCGCCGCTTGAGGCCCCACCGCCGGCGCCGCTCATGATCACGACGAAACTCAGCTTTCCCCGGCGAATAATTGTGCGCTCTTGTGGGGTCGCGCATAGCGGCAACCTCAGATCTGCTAAAGAACTCCAGCTGCCGCATGCACATATTGTCTCGCGACTGGCAGGGCGTGCGCCAACAAGCGATCATTAGATTTAACAGGGGGCGTTAAGCAAATCTAATGGACGCCGGAACCGGGTCGACGCATATCGACGCGGACCTCCACCTCTGACAGCACGGGCTTTGTTGGCAAAGGGCAGCAGTGCGGCCGGCCGCATCATCAGCGCGTGCCGCGACTCGCGCGCAACACCCAGGGCGCTGCCGCATGGTCGAACACAGCGCGCCGCTCGGCGACCTGCACGGCCGTTTCACCTGGACGCTCGGTGGAAGGGACGTCAGGTCAGGCCGCGTCTCCCGCGGCGCCGCCGTCGCGGCAACCGGGGACGGCGACCGTTGTGTGGCTGTGGCCGGCGCCTGCAACAGGCGTTTGGCCGTCGCGGGCGCGCTGTGGCGCTGGGTGGCTAGTCGATGGAGCAGATCACCGCGCCGGCGGTTACCGTGCCGCCTACCTCTGCTGCCAGGCCGGACACTGTGCCGGACTTGTGGGCCTGGAGGGGCTGTTCCATTTTCATGGCCTCGACCACCACGATGGTGTCGCCCTCCTGCACCTCGTCGCCGTCGGAGACGGCGACCTTCACGATTGTGCCCTGCATCGGGGCGGTCAGCGCGGCACCGCCCGCCGCCGTCGTGGAAGCTTGCGTCGCCGTGCGGCGGGACGTTGGGCGCTGCGGTTGGGCCGCAGGCCCACCCGTACCGGTCATGAGGGTTTTCGGCAGGCTCACCTCCAGCCTCTTGCCGCCCACCTCGACCACGACGGTTTCCCGTTCGGCCGGCGTGCCGGCCGGTGCGGCCGCGGTGAACGGCTCGACGCCGCCGGCCCACTCCGTTTCGATCCAGCGGGTGTGGACGGTGAACGGCTCGGCGGTGAACGCCGGGTCGCGCACTACGGCCCGGTGGAACGGCAGCACCGTCGCGATGCCCTCGACGATCGTCTCGTCGAGCACTCGGCGGGCACGGTCGAGCGCCTCGGCGCGGGTCGCGCCCACCACGATGATTTTCGCCAGCATCGAGTCGAAGTTGCCGCCGATGACGCTGCCCGCCTCGACGCCCGAGTCGACCCGCACGCCCGGGCCCAGTGGCCAGGTCAGCGCGGTCACCGTGCCGGGTGCGGGCAGGAAGTTGCGGCCCGCGTCCTCGCCGTTGATGCGGAACTCGATGGCGTGCCCGCGGGGGATCGGGTCCTCGGTGACCGCCAGCGGTTTGCCGTCGGCGATCCGGAACTGTTCGCGGACCAGGTCGATGCCGGCGGTTTCCTCGCTGACCGGGTGCTCGACCTGAAGTCGCGTGTTGACCTCGAGGAAGGAGATCGTGCCGTCCTGGCCGACCAGGTATTCCACCGTGCCGGCGCCGTGGTAGCCGGCCCCCCGGCAGATGGCCTTGGCGCTCTCGTGGATCTGGGCCCGCTGCGCGTCGGTGAGGAACGGCGCCGGTGCCTCCTCGACGAGTTTCTGGTGGCGGCGCTGCAACGAGCAGTCGCGGGTGCCGACCACCACGACGTTGCCGTGCGTGTCGGCCAGGACCTGAGCCTCGACGTGCCGCGGGCGGTCGAGGTAGCGCTCGACGAAGCACTCGCCGCGCCCGAACGCGGCCACCGCCTCCCGGGTGGCGCTCTCGAACAGCGCGGGGATCTCCTCGATCGTGCGAGCGACCTTGAGGCCGCGGCCGCCGCCGCCGAACGCCGCCTTGATCGCCACCGGCAGGCCGTGCTCGCGGGCGAACGCGACGATCTCGTCGGCGTCGACCGCCGGCTCGGCCGTGCCGGCCACCAGCGGCGCGCCGGCTCGCTGGGCGATGTGCCGGGCGGTCACCTTGTCGCCGAGGTCGCGGATGGCCTGCGGGGTCGGGCCGATCCAGATCAGCCCGGCGTCCAGTACGGCCTGGGCGAACTCGGCATTTTCGGAGAGGAAACCGTAGCCGGGGTGCACCGCGTCGGCGCCGCTGCGGGCCGCGACGTCGAGGAGCTTGTCGATGCGCAGGTAGGTGTCGGCGGCGGTCTCGCCGCCCAGCGCGAACGCCTCGTCGGCGAGCCGGGCCGGCAGGCCGTCGCGGTCGCTGTCGGCGTAGACGGCGACGCTGGCCAAGCCGGCGTCCTGGCAGGCCCGGATCACCCGGACGGCGATTTCGCCTCGGTTGGCGATCAATACCTTGCGCACCGTCAGAGCCTAACGAAAGTTAACCGCAGATCTACCCCTTGTGGGGTGGGTCAACCGCGCGACCGCGACCTACGCTGCCCGGATGATAGAGACTCGCGGGTTGCGCAAGTCGTTCAAATCGCGCCAGGGGCGCGAGAAAAAGACCATCGAGGCCGTACGCGGTGTGGACCTCGATGTGGCGGAAGGGGAGATTTTCGGGTTCCTCGGGCCCAACGGTGCCGGCAAGACCACCACGTTGCGGATGCTCGCCACGCTCATCGAGCCCGACGGCGGCACCGCCACCATCGCCGGCGCCGACCTGCGCAGCGACCCGGGCGAGGTGCGCCGCCGGATCGGTTACGTCGCCCAGGGCGGCAGCACCTGGGACGAGTCGACCGCGCGTGAGGAACTGGTGCTGCAGGCCCGGCTCTACGGCGCCTCGAAATCGTCGGCGCTGGCCCGGGCGGCCGAGGTGCTCGACGCGTTCCAGCTGGCCGAGTACGCCGACCGCAAGTGCAAGACGTACTCCGGTGGTCAGCGCCGCCGGGTCGACATCGCGCTCGGCATCATCCACGCGCCGCGGGTGGTGTTCCTCGACGAGCCCACCACCGGCCTCGACCCGCAGAGCCGGGCACACATGTGGGACGAGGTTCGCCGTCTGCGCGCGGAGGGCATGACGGTCTTCATCACCACCCACTACCTGGACGAGGCCGACGCGCTCTGCGACCGCATCTCCATCATGGACAACGGGGAGATCGTCGCCTCCGGCACGCCCGCGGAGCTGAAACGGGAGATCTCCGGCGACGTCGTCCGGGTCGGCCTGCTGCCGGACCATGTCGCGGCCGCTGCGCAGGCCTTGAATTCCTACAAGATCGAGACGTACGACGACAACGTGCGCCTCGCCGTCGAGGACGGTGCCGTCGCGATTCCGCAGATCCTGCGCGCTCTCGACGCCGCCGACGTGCCGCTCGGCACGATCGAGCTGCACCGGCCGACCCTCGACGACGTGTTCCTGACCAAGACCGGCCGATCCCTGCGGGAGAGCTGAGCCATGAAGCTGCTGCGCGACACCTCACTGATCTTCCAGCGGCAGGCCCAGCTGCTCCTGCGTAACCCGGTGTGGATCCTGGTCGGGGTCTTCCAGCCGGTGATGTACCTGCTGCTGTTCGCCCCGCTGCTCAAACCCGCGCTTCAGGTCAACTCCAACGCCGAGGCGTACGAAATCTTCGTGCCTGGCCTTCTGGTTCTGCTCGCCATCTTCGGGGGCCTGTTCCAGGGCTTCGGCCTCATCGCCGAACTTCGCGCCGGGGTGATCGAGCGGTCCCGGGTGACCCCGGTTTCGCGGCTCGCGCTGCTGCTGGGCCGGTCGCTGCGCGATGTGGTCTCGCTGATCGCCCAGGCCGTCATCATCACGCTGCTCGCACTGCTGTTCGACCTGCGCGTGTTCATCGGCGATCTGCTGCTGGCCTACCTGATGCTGGCGCTGATCTCGCTGATGACCTCGGCCCTCAGCTACGGCATCGCGCTTGTCGTGAAGAGCGAGGACGCCCTCGCCCCGCTGATGAACACGGTGGCCCAGCCCGTACTCCTGCTGTCGGGCATCCTGTTGCCGTTGACCTTCGCCCCCGGCTGGTTGCAGGGCATCGCCGACTGGAACCCGTTCTCCTGGGCGGTCGACGGCACCCGGGCGCTGTTCCGCGGCGACCTGGGCTCGCCCGAGGTCTGGCAGGGCCTGCTCATCATGGCCCTGCTCGCGGCCGCCGCGGTGGCCTGGGCCGCGCGGGAATTCGCCCGCAGCGTGCGCTGAGTCTGGTTGTGGCGGGCCCTCAGGCCCGCCACAACGCGGTGATCGAGACGCCCATCTCGATCAGGAGCTTCCTCAGCAGCGGAAGCGAAAGCCCGATCACGTTGCCCGGGTCGCCCTCGATCCGCTCGACGAAAGCACCCCCGCGGCCGTCGAGAGTGAACGAACCGGCCACGTTGAGCGGCTCGTCGGTGGCGACGTAGGCGGCGATCTCCTCGTCGGTGACGTCGGCGAAGTGCACCACGGTGGTGCCCACGCTCTCGGCCTGCTTGCCGCTGACCAGGCCGGTGAGGTGGTGGCCGGTGTGCAGCACGCCGGAGCGGCCGCGCATCATCGACCACCGCTTGGCCGCCTCGGCGGCGTTGGCCGGCTTACCGAAGATCTCACCCTCGAAGGCCAGCACCGAGTCACAGCCGAGCACCAGGATCCCCGGGTCGGCCGGAAGGTCGGCCGCGATGGCCCGCGCCTTCATCCGGGCCAGGGCGAGGCACAGCGTGTAGGCGTCCTCCGCTTCCACGGTGGACTCGTCGATGCCGCTGACCTTGACCTCGGCGTCGATGCCGGCGGCGGCGAGCAGGGCCCGCCGGGCCGGGCTGGCCGACGCGAGGACCAGCCGATACGCGATGTCGTTCTGCACGTCACCGAGGTTACAAGCCGTTTCGGCGCCGACGGAGCAGTTCCGCCCCCACGGCGTTTCCCCGAGCGCCTACCCTTACCGCCGTGGCGGACTTCGATGAGTTCCGGATCCGGGACACCCGCAGGTTCATCGAGAACCTGGAAGACACGCTGGCATACACGCCGGCCGGACAACCTGTGCCCGGTCTGGACGCCGTCGAGGGCGCCGACGCCTCCGGCACGGTGTACTGCCTGGTCCGATTGGACGGTCGGCCGGTGCGGATCACCATCACCGACGGGTGGTGGGAGGCGGTCGGGCCGCACGCCATCGCCGGGGCGGTGCTCCAGGCATACCGGTTCGCGCAACAGAAGACGGTGTTCGCCCGGATGGTGTTGCGCCGCCACGGGCGTACCCCTGAAGCGCCTCCGGTCCTTGAACCCGAAGTTCCGGCCGGCTCCGATGATCTTGACACGCTGCGCCGCCGGATCGACCGGGCCGGGGCCGACCTGGCCGACGCCATGCGGCTGTTCGACGTGGTCAACGACCCGGAACCGCGCCAGGTCACCGGGCCGCGAGGGCTGTTCGCGTTGACCGTGCGCGGCACGGTCGTCGAGAGCGCCCGGGTCAACGGGTTCGGGCTGCGCCCCGAGGACGCCACCGACCTGGCCGATGACGCCCGGGAAGCGTTGCTCGCCGTCCGGCCCAGCTACGCCCATCACGCGGAGGCATGATGCCCGACTACAACTGGTATTCCGACAAGAACCTCAAGGTCGCGTCGGAGGGCCTGCGCGAGGCCGCCAAGAACTGGCACGACCTGGCCGACCGGATGACCGCCGTCTCGACGTCGGCGGGCCAGCAGGGCCTGCAGATGACCGCCTTCACGGTGATCATCGACGGCCCGGTCGGCACCGCCACCGCCAGCGACCTGCACAACGCGTACCAGCAGGAGTTCGACAAGCTGAACCGCCTCTTCAAGGAAGCGGCCGTCCAGTTCGACGCCATGGGCAACGCCCTCAAGGAGAACGCCGACTGGTACGAGGACTCCGACGAGAACTCGGCGCAGAGCTTCGACGGCATCGCCAAGGGCGACTGGCCCCACTAGACAGGGATCTTGTTATGGCAGAGGGTGAATTCGCCCCCACGCTGCTGGGGACGTTCCGCAGCGCGATCGACACGCTCGAGACCGGCGTCCGCAACATCCGCGAGGCCTGGGACAAACTGACCAAGGCGGTCGAGGATTTCCTCCAGTCGATCCGCGACAAGCTCGAAGGCGACCACTGGTGGAACAAGGTCGCCGAATGGTTCACCGACGAGATCGCCGACGCTCTCAAAGCCTTCCAGGAGGCCATCGAGGTGGCCCGGCAGAAGGTCAGCGAGATCCTCACCAAGCTGGAGAAGACGCTCAACGGCTCGGTGCCGGTGCTCTCCCTCTTCCAGGTGGGCCTCGACTGGTCCGGCACGGTGAACCCGACCCTCAGCCAGATCAAGCCCGACGTCAAGCAGTCCGGCGGCATCGACACCTGGCACGGCCCCGCCCACGACACCTACCTGACCCGGGAAGGCGACCAGATCGACGCCGTCGGCCAGGCCGTCGACGAGGTCAAAGGCATCGCCGGCTGGCTGTCCGAGGTGGCGAACGCCAACGTCCACTTCGTCACCGACCTGCTCAGCCAGGTCGGCCAGATCGTCGAGAAAATCGTCGAGGTGACCGGCGACGTAGCCACGGCCGCCGCCACCGCCGACCCGCTGAGCGCTCAGGAAGCCGCCAACGACCTGTCCACGCTGCTCGGCCGCTTCGCCTCGAACATCATCGACTTCCTGGCCAGCCTCGGTAACCGCCTCGCCGACGTGGTCAGCCTGATCAGCGAGGTGGCCAGCATCCACGGCGACGACAGCGCCTTCTCCGGCGGCCACTGGCCCGAGGCGGTGAACGCGTGAGGGCTCGGCTCCTCGGGGCGGCTCTGGTGGTCGCTCTCGCAGGCTGCTCCAGCCCCGACGTCCCCGACATCGACACCGGGCTGCCGTCCTCCGGCGTCAGCCTGCCCGGCTCGGCGCGCGCCACCCGCCCGGTGCCGCTCCCGCACCACAAGTGGAAGACGGACGGGTTGACCTGCCCCACGCTGACCGCTTCATCGGTCGGCCTGACCGGCGCCGGCAAGGTCACCAACTCGACGGCCCCTAAGACCGTCGG
Organism: Paractinoplanes toevensis; assembly: GCF_018332695.1. Taxonomy (GTDB): domain Bacteria; phylum Actinomycetota; class Actinomycetes; order Mycobacteriales; family Micromonosporaceae; genus Actinoplanes; species Actinoplanes toevensis. The sequence continues at coordinate 5,490 of NZ_BOQN01000074.1, read as the reverse complement.
CAGCAGCATCGACTGCAGCTGGGCCAACGACGCGGCCACCCTGCACCTCGACACGGCAACCACTCAGACGGCGGCCGACGCCCAGTGGTTGATTCTCAGCGGCGCCCTGACCGAAGAACTCAAAGGAGTAGGCGAACAGGCTTTCATCTCCACCGACACCGGCTCGAACGAGATTCAGGTAGTGGTCCGCTCCGGCAACGCCAACCTGGACATCCGCCTGACCGCGACCGACACCGCCGCCTCCGCCGCCACCGGCGGGGTGAAGGCGATGCGGGACGCCGCTCCGGCGATTGCGACCGAGATGCTCGGCAGCCTGGTGCCGATGTGACCCTGCCCCGACCACCCCGCCGGGTGATAGCCGACGACGTCCTGGCCGGCCGGGTGAACATCGATGCCTACCCGTTCCGCTACATGTACCTGTCGATCCCGACACCGATCCGCCCCGGCTCCGGCCGCGCCGAGTTCGACGCCCGGGTGGACGTGGTGCTGTCCGCGGTAGAGCTCCTGGAGACCCGAGGCTGGGAACTGGTTAACCTGGACGAGCTGGGGCAGATAGCCTTCATGCGCCGAGTCAGAAGCTACGGCGCCGCCGAATAACCAGCACCGCAACCAGCCCACCGGCCACCACCAGCCCGGCCAGCCCGCCCAACACGAGCGGCATGCTGCTGGAGGCGGACTTCGGCTCGGCTGCGGCCGGCGCGGACGACGGGGTTGCGGCCGGCGCGACGACGGTGCTGGTCGTAGCGCCGGGGGTGGCCGAGGTGGCGGCGCCTTGGAGCGGCGGCACGTCGGCGGTGAGCGCCTTGAAAACATTCAGACGACCGAATCCGCACTCGGTGTCCCGCCCGGGAGCCCCGATGTCATCCGCGGTAGAGGTCAGCCGATTGATGACGTCCTTGGCCGACAGATCCGGAAACTTAGCCCGAACGAGAGCAGCCGCCCCTGAAACAATCGCCGTCGAGTCGGACGTCCCGGTACCGAGGGAGTACCCGTCCTTCGGAGATGCAGAAATGATGTCAACGCCTGGCGCGCAGAGCTGAACTTTTGCATCTTTTACGGACACGGAGGCGTGTTTTCCGTCGCGTCCGGTGGCGGCGACTGCAACGACTCCATCGTTGGCGGCCGGGTAATTGATGAGGAAGTCTCTCGGGGCGTTGCCGACGGAAGCGACGACGACAATGTTGTGATCGATTGCCCGACCTACTGCATCGTCCAGATCAAAATCGGGTCCGCCGCCCATCGAAATATTAATCACCGTGGCGCCATGCTCGATTGCGAAATCGACGCCTCGGGCAACGACCTCGCTATTTCTGGTCTCCGCTTTTTCGGCAACTCGAATGGGAAGGATCTTGGCGGATGGCGCCAAGCCTCTTATCCCGCTGCCGCCCCTGCCATGCCCGGCGATCAACGCGGCCATGCGGGTCCCGTGGCCCTCATGATCAGTTTGCCCGTCACCGGCGCTTGCCGATGCTTCGTCATCGCCCTTCAGGAGATTATTGCGCAAATCTGGATGGGGGTAAGTTCCCGTATCGATCACAGCGACGGTAACGCCAGCGCCCGTGGTGATGGACCCGGCTTGCAATGCGTTTATCGAGCGCAGATACCACGCCTGCTTGTCGCGGATGCTGTCCGCGTATGCGGGATTGGTGGGAAGCGAGACCGCCACGGCCAGAGCAACCCCTGCGACCGCGCTCGCTCTGTGAAGAATTCTCAATGGAGCCCGATCGCCGGACCTGGATCGATGCGCTGCTCCTGTGCAGGGAGAACGACAGGGTCCACGCCCTCGGCGGTCTCCCACGGATTGTCCGGATCCCAATGGGTGTCGCCGGCTTCGTCTTGAAGACTTGATTTACGTCCGGCGCCTTGTCCGTAGGAACTCATGGGGTGCTCGCCGCCGACCGATGTGCCGCCAAGGCCGCGCGTACCGGGGGCGCCGCCGCGGCCGCGGGCGCCGCCAGTCGCACCGTTAAGGCCACGCGTTGCGCCTGTTGTGCCCTGGCCTTCGCCTATGACGCCACCAACCGGGTTCACGCGCTGGGTTCCGGACCGTCCAGCAGCCGGTTGGCCCAGTCCGGCGCCGGGCGCCCCACCGATGACTCCGCCTGCAGGCATTGCACGAATGCCCTCCGGCAGTGTCCCGGGCCGGATGACGCCCTCGCGAGGCAGTCCGGTACTGCGGCCGACCCCGACTGGACTGGTCGGCAACGAGGTTCCGCGACCGCCCGGCAGGAGCGGGCTAGGGGGAGAGACAAGACCGGGGCTGCTGATCGGTCCGGTCCCGGTCGGAAGGTTCGGCGAAATCGGACTTATGCCAGTGGGTGCTGACGGTGTCGGCAGCTGGGTTCCTCCGAGAACCAAACCGGGCTGCTGGGTGCCGATTCCTGGCTGCGCAACTGCTGCAGGTGCGGTTGTGGCAGTCGACGTCGGAAAGGTAACGGCGGGCCGCGTCGACTTCGTAGACGTAGTGGTCTCCACGAAGCTGGGAACGATGGGAGGAATCGGCGGGGCGACATAGGTGGTGCCGTCCACCGGTTTGCCGCCGTCCTCGCGCACCTCCAACGGCTTGAAGTTGGGCGGCTTCACCAGCTTGATCTGGGCCTGGGCCAGGTCTGAGCTGACTCCGCTCAGCATCGCGGCGGCCTGGAGGCGCAGTTCCTCCTGGCGGCCCGCCGCCACCGGTGGCTGCAAGCCGCCGCTCGGGCTGGGGCTCGGCGTCGGCGTCGGGCTGGACTTGGCCTGCTCCTGCTTCGCCGTGAAGTCGGCGAGGAGGGACTCGTTGCCCTTGTACTCCTTGTAGAGCTTCTCCATCTTGACCTGGGCCTGATAGATCGACCCGGTGGCGCGGGAGACCGCGTCGTAGTTGGCGAGTGCCGCCTCGTACGTTGCCTTCAGGTTGTCGATCATCACGTTGAGCCGGGTGATGTATTCCTCGGCGGCCTTGCTCTTCGCCGGTGGCCAGGCCGTGGCGAGGTTGTCCCGGTAGTTCTCGACCTGCCAGCGGTGTTCGCTGATCAGCTCGGCCGATTTCTTCCAGCCGGCGACCAGGTCCCACTGCTTGTCGGTGTCGGGGTTCTGGATGAGCTCCTGCATCTTGTCGACGGTCAGCGACTCCCAGGGAGTGCCGCCGCCTCCGCCCGGTGCTTCGAGCATCAGCCGTTCCCCTCCGAGGCCGAGGTGCCGTCGAGTGATGCGACGTTGTCGAAGGCCTTGTCCACGTCTGAGACTTTCGCGTGGGAGAAGGCGTCCGAGCCGCTGTACTTCTTGCCGATGTCCTTCGCTACCAGGGCGAAGTCCTGCGTCCCGTTCGCGTAGTTGTAGACGTTCTGGTGAGCTACGTCGGCCACGTCGCGGTGCGCGGACAGGAACGTCAGCAACTCGATGAACTCGCTCGGCGGGTCGGGGAGCCTGGTCGCCATGGCGTCGGTGACCGTGGAGAGGTGTGGGGCGTAATCGTCCTGCACGGTCGCGGACAGCTTGCTGGCGAACTGTTCCATCGCCTGGATGTCGGCCTCGATCGCGCTGAAGTCCGTATAGCCGTAGTCGCGCAGCCAGGCGGGCCCGCGATCCTCCTCCGGAATCATGACTGACTTCCTCCCCCGATGAAGCTGTCGAACCCCGGCGAAAAACCGGCGAAGCATCAGCGAGAGTAGTCCGTTGCCGCCAGCTCCGGGGGCTCCAGACTACCGCCTGTGGACAGTCGAATCGATCGAGTGGGGGTGATCTACCTGGGGCGGGCTGCGTCTCGCCAACTCGCCCGGGCCATCGATGGGCGTGCCGAGCGGGCCCAGGCTGACACCGCGGCGCGCGGAACCGACGCATTTACCGAGGTGGATCGCGCTGCGACCACTGCGACCAGGGCGGCCAGCTCAAGATCGGTGGGGGTGCCGCGAACAACGCTGACCAGCGGTTCCTTGTCCATCGATCGAGCGTACGACGTCAGGAGGGATATCCGGTGACACGCGTCCCACACTCGGCTGATCGATTCGCTGGTACTGGACATGACCGGGTATTTTCCTCCTGATGTCTTCTTCTCCCCCAGCCGTTGTCGCTGACCGTTACCGGCTTGTCGCGCCGCTCGGTCAGGGCGGGATGGGTCGCGTCTGGCGGGCGACCGATGTCGTCCTGCACCGTGAGGTGGCCATCAAGGAGCTCGTTCCGCCGCCGGGGCTGACTCCGGGGGAGCGGCAGGAGATGCGGGAGCGGTCGCTGCGCGAGGCGCGCGCGATCGCCCGGCTCAACAACATCAACGTGGTTCGCGTTTTCGACGTGCTGAGCACGGACGCCGACCCGTGGATCGTCATGGAATATGTGCCGTCCCGCTCGCTGCAGGACATTCTCGCCGCCGACGGGCCGTTCTCGCCGGTCCGCGCGGCCGAGATCGGTCTCGGCGTGCTGGGTGCGCTGCGGGCCGCCCACCGGGCCGGTGTGGTGCACCGTGACGTGAAGCCGGGCAACGTGCTGATCGGTGGCGACGGGCGGGTCGTGCTCACCGACTTCGGGCTGGCCACCGTGCCGGGTGACCCCAACGTCACCCGAACGGGTCTGGTGCTGGGTTCCCCGGCCTACATCGCTCCGGAGCGCGCCCGCGACGGCACGGCCGGGCCGGCCGCCGACCTCTGGTCGCTCGGCGCGACCCTCTACGCCGCGGTCGAGGGCGCCTCGCCGTTCGCCCGCCCGTCGGCCATCGCCACGCTGGCCGCGCTGGCCACCGAAAATCCTCCGCCGGCCCGCAACGCCGGCCCGATGAAGCCGGTGCTCAACGGCCTGCTCCGCAAGGACCCGACGCATCGGATCAACGCGGAGGAAGCGGAACGCCTGCTCAACCGGGCCGCGGGCCGCCGGTCGAAGCTGTCCTTCCCGATGAGCCCGACGATGCGCCGTCCGGGCGTGGGCCGGGAACGGCCCGCGCTGGGCGGGATGATTTCGTCGACGAGTTCGGCGCCGGTGGTGCCGGGTCCGCGTCCGCCGGTGGCACCGGCCCGGCCGCTCGATCCGCCGGGCCGCCCGCCTGTCTCGGGGGGCCGCCCGGCGGCCGGCGAGGGCCGGCCGCCGGTCTTTATCCCGGGTAAGGCTCCGGTCGGCCGTCCCACGGCAGACACGCCGAAGTTGGACGCCACGCGCGTCGATACCCCTCCGGTCAAAGACGACAAAACCACCTTCATGGGTACGCGTGACGGGTCCCCAACCGCAGGCACCCGGCCCCCTGCTTCGCGGCAAGCGAGCCCCGGCCCGGCCCCGGTGAACCCGTCCACCCGCACGAACCGCGGCGAGCCCGGCGGCTTCACAGCGGCCGACGTCGCCGCACATCGGCGCGGTTCGGCCGCCCCCGAACACGAACAGTCCCTGGCCGACGCGACGTCCCTGGTCCGTGGCCCGGCCACCGCACCGGCCGACCCGACCGCCCTGGTGCGCGGTCCCGCCACGCCACCGGCCGACCCGACCACGGTCGTGCCCCCAGCGCCGGCCGATGCCACGACGCGGGTGTCCCCG
>NZ_BOQN01000073.1 GCF_018332695.1 Paractinoplanes toevensis | reverse complement strand
TCGGCCGGCATGGCACCGGCCTCCGGCTCGGCCGGCACGGGAATCTCCGCCGGCCCGGCCGGCGGGTTGGCCGCCCGGCTCGGATCGCGCGGTGACGCCGGTTCCGGCGGCACGCGCTCGTTGAGCGCGGTCGACCGGCGGAGATTCCTCGCGGCGGCGGCCCTGGTGGCGGCCGGGGCCGTCGTCGCCGAGGCCGGGGCGACCGGGGTGAAGCGGATTCGCGGCGGCGCCGCGGCCCGGTCCCGGGCCGACATCCGGCTGCCCGCCGCGGCCGACCCCGGAAAGCCGGTGCCGGCCGGCACCGATCCCGGCTTCGTCACCGGCAACGCCGACTTCTACCGGGTCGACACCGCGCTGACCGTGCCCCGGATCGACCCCGGCTCGTGGGAACTGCGGATCCACGGGATGGTCGGCGACGAGATGCGGCTGTCGTTCGACGACCTGCTGCGACGGCCGCTGGTCGAGCGGGTGATGACCCTCAACTGCGTGTCCAACGAGGTGGGCGGCCCCTACATCGGCACCGCGAAGTGGCTCGGCGTACCCCTGGCGCCGTTGTTGTCGGAGGCCGGGATCCGGCCCGGCGCCGACCAGATCGTGGCCCGCTCGGCCGAGGGCATGACCATCGGCACGCCGACCGCGACCGCCCTGGACGGCCGCGACACGATGCTGGTGGTAGGCATGAACGGCGAACCCCTGCCGCTCGAGCACGGCTTCCCGGTCCGGATGCTGACCCCCGGCCTGTACGGCTACGCCGGCGCCTGCAAGTGGCTGACCGAGCTGGAGCTGACCACGTTCGCGAAGTTCGACGCGTACTGGGTGGAGCGCGGCTGGTCGGCCGAGGGCCCGGTGAAGACCGCCTCCCGGATCGACAAGCCGAAGCCGTTCGCCCGCCCGGCCGCCGGCCCGGTGACCGTGGCCGGCGTGGCCTGGGCCCAGCGCCGAGGCGTCAAAGCGGTCGAGATCAGCGTCGACGGCGGCGACTGGAAACCGGCCGAACTGCTGCCGGTCCCATCGATCGACACCTGGGTGCAGTGGCGCTACAGCTGGAAGGCCACCTCAGGCCCGCACTCCCTGTCGGTCCGAGCCACCGACCGGACGGGGGCTGCACAGACCGCCGCCCGAGCAACCCCGTTCCCCAACGGCGCCACCGGCCTGCACACGATCACCGTGACCGTCGCCTGACCGTTGCGGCTTGATTTCAGCATGGACCGTCAAAGACCTCATGGGCGCCGGAGGCCTCGGGTGGCCACGAACTCGAGGAAGTCCTTCGCCTCGAAGACGATCTCGCCGGTGTCATGCAGGCGCATGCTCACCGCCTCCTCGCAGTGGCCGTCGTGGACGACGAAGCCCCACATGTCACCGCTGCCGACCGGAGCGACCGAGACGAACCCCGGCACGGCGTACGCCCCGGTGTTCTCCTGGAGAAGGCCGCCCCGGACCGGAATCCCGTATCTCGTCGAGGAACCGGATCTCGGGCGGATATCCCTTGCTCGCATGCGCGGCCCGCGCCTCCTCGGCGATCTCCCGGAAGTCGGCGAAGTCCATCTCAGAAGAAAGAGTTCAGCTACAGGCCGGAGGTGTGGCCGTCGGCCGTGAACTCTCGCACCACGCCCAGGAGCCGGTCGAGGAACTCGGGGAAGTCCTTGGCGACTTTCACCGGGTCGCCGAGGCCGCCGCGATAGATGCCGGCCACCAGTTCGCCGGCCGGCAGGTGATAGACCGAACCGTCGCTCGGCGCCAGGCTGAAGAAGCCGCCGCTGCCGTCGGTGCCGAACGTAACGACGTCGCCGATGTCGTCCACCTCGGCGCGGACCGGACGGCCCCATTCGGCGGACATCGGGATCTGGGTCGCCGGGTGGATGAAGTAACCGTTGTGGACATCGGCCAGCGAGACCGCGCCGACCTCGGCGTAGAAGGCGGCCAGGGCCGGTGGGAGCGGGATGTCGTTCCCACCGGCCTCGGGCTCGTCGACGTAATTCTCGTCCGCACCGAATGGGTAGCCGAACCTTTCCTCGAACCCCGTGCCGAGCCGTTCCAGCTCGGCACGGACGTCCGTCTTCCAGTCCGTGATCCCACTCATGGTGATTTACCTCCGGCGGTTCTGACCAGACGAGGGCTTACCAGAAATACTTTCCGTACTTGACATCTATGTGCCAGGCGAACATCTCGATGGACGATCGCGAGGCGTTCGGAGCGGCTTTCTGGAAGGCTGTCCATTCGTTGGTGATCAGCTGATGGATGTTGTTGCCCGGCCCCGCATGCGAGCCCTGGACACCGCGAATGTTGGCCGGGGAGTCGAAATCGAAGTCCTCGAACTCGGGGTGGTCGCGGTAGTACTGCGGCACTGCGTGGTGCGCGTCCCAGTCCTGCGGCATTCGCGGCTTACCCTGTTTGGCCAGGTCGGCCTGGAATCGGCCACGCCAGTTGCCCTCGCCGATCCTACAGCTGCACGGGTTCCCCCGGTGGTCGACGCCGTCGCCGCAGTTGTGCACCAGCACCGGGTCGGAACCGGCGAGCACGTAGTAGGTGTGCTCGCGGCTGACCGTCAGGTTGTAGACGGTCGTGGTGGCGCTGCGCTCGGCCAGCCGGGTGACCGTGATCTTTCCGCCGTGGTCGTCGCGCAGGGTCTCGCCGGGCTTCAGTTCGGCGGCGGGCACCCACTCGTCGCGGGTGAGGCTGTAGAACTTGTGCCCGGCCGTGGCGGTGACCACCCCGGAGCCGTCCAGGACGACGTCCACCAGGGATTTGTCGCCGGTACCGACGACCGTGGCGGTGACCTGGGCAGGCTCGGTCAGAGCGGCGGACGGCTCGGTGGCCAGCACCGTGTCGCCGGGCTCCAGCTTCTCGATCGGCTTGGTGCTGCCGTCGGCCAGCAGCACCGGAGTGCCGGCGGCGAAGGAGTTCTGCGCCAGCCGGGACGCGTTTCCGGCCGCGGCCTTGCAGCTTTCCCCGGTGGGAGATTCCTTCTGTTTTGCCTTCTTGGCATTGTCGGCGGCCTTCTGCGAGGTCGCCTTCGCCTTTCCACCGGCGTCCTTGGCGCCCTTCGCCGCCTTGGCCGCCTCGTCCGCGTATCTCTTGGAGTCGGCCGCTTCGCCGGCGGTCTGGGTGGCCTTCTTGATGTAGCGCGGAATCGCGGACAGGGCGTTCTTCGCCGACTTCAACCGGCTGTACGCGTCGATCAGACGGCGACCGACCCCGACCGCCTTGATCGCGACCTTGGCGGCCTTGAACATCTTGCCCCACGGCACCGCCTGCAGCGCCGTGCTGACGCAGGCCAGGATGTCGCCCTCGGTGATGCAGGCCTTCGCGTCGTTGAAGCCGACCAGATCGAGGATCAGATTGACGATCTCGTCGCCGATCTGCTTCACGAAGCCCTCGGCCTCGTCCACGATCTTCTTCGAGTTGAGCCAGTCCGGGTTGTCGACCGCCTCCTCGCCCTCGCCGGCGGCCGCGGTGTTGGCGTCGGTGGTGGCCGCGCACGCGGGCGGATAGTTCGCGCACGCCATCGCCTGGTAGTAGTCGGAGTAGGTGTCGGCCATCCCGTCCGGGTCCTGCCCGGTCGGGTCGGTCAGCACGGTCGGCCGGGCGTTGGTGTACGAGTAGGTCGACACCGCCTGGTCGCTCTGCGGCTGCGCCACCGGGTCGGCCGAGGCGAACCGGCCGGTGGACGGGTCGTAACTGCGGGCGCCCATCGCGTACCGGTCGCCCTGGCTGGTGTCCTGGTAGGTGCCGGCGTACTGGAACGGGTTGTCCGGCGCGTCGCCGGCCTTCTTGGTGGTGCCCCGATCCCCGCCGAACGCGTCGTATGCGTACTCCCATTCGGAGGCGCCGGTCGGTGAGACCACCCCGGAGACCCCGCCGAGCCAGTCCCGCAGGTAGGAGTGGGCTCCGTCGGAGGACAGCAGGGCGAGCGGCTGACCGGTCGGGTCGTAGACGTAGTCCCGGGCGGCGCTGCCGGTCTGCCGTTCCTGGGCCAGCAGCGGCCGGTTCGCGTTGACGTCCCAGCTCCAGGTCTGGGTAACGGCACCCGAGGTGGCCGAGATCCGGTTGCCCACCGCGTCGTACGCGTAGTTCGTAGTGGTGCCGCTGGTTGTCGACGACGTCATCGTGTGGTCGAGGGCGAACGTGAACCGGTCGGTCCCGGCCTGCGTCTGGTTTCCCTCGAGGTCGTACGCGAAGGTCCGGGTGCTGCTTCGGCTCCCGGCGATCGTCTCGGCGGTGAGCTGGTCGGCGCCGTCGTAGGCGTACGTCGTGGTGGTGTTCTCGCCGGTGGCGACCCGCTTCATCGTGGTGCGGTTACCGACCAGGTCGTACGTGTAGTCGTTCCGCGAGGCCGACGCGCCGGAGCAGGACTGCGCCCCGTAGCACTCGGCGGTGAGCCGGTTCGCCGCGTCGTAGGTGTACGCGGTCGCCTCGGTGATCGTGGGCTGCCCCGGCTCGCCGGAGGTCTTGACGATCTTGGTCGGGTTGCCGACCTTGTCGAGGGTCAGGTCGAACGCGGACAGCGTGGTGTCGCCCTTGGTGGCGGCGATCCGGGTCATCCGCCCGGCCCGGTCGAACGTGCGGCTCTCGTCGATGCCGGTGGCCGACGGATAGTCGATCCCGGTCAGGTGGTCGGCGACGTCGTAGCTGAACCCGTAGTTCGCGCTCGTGCCGCCGCGGTTGGCGGTCAGCCCGGTGATGCGGTCGCCCTCGTCGTACTCGGCGCCGATCGTCGTGCCGTCCGGGTAGGTCCGGGTGGTGACGCGGTCGGAACTGTCGTACTCGTACCGGAACACCTCGCTGCCCCGGGTGACCGAGTTGAGCCGGTCGGTCACGTCGTAGTCGTAGCTGATCACGCCGGTCGGGTCGGCCGCGCTGACCACCCGGTTCTTGGCGTCGTAGCCGTACGAGTAGGCCGTGCCGCCGGCGCCGAGCTGCTTGTTGGTCAGTCGGCCGAGGTTGTCGTAGGAGTAGAAGATCGTGCGGGCCGGCCGGTTCGGATCCGGGCGGCCCGGCTCGACGATCCGGGCGGTGACCTCCTCGATCAGGTTGGAGTCGGCGTCGTAGGCGTACTCGCGGCGCCGGCCGATCGCGTCGGTGGAGACCGTCTTGCGGCCGGCCCGGTCGTACTCGAGCGATGACGTGCGGCCGAGCGGGTCGGTCCGCTTGATCACCTGGCCGTCGGCGTTGTAGCCGTAGATCAGCGACTGGCCGCCGGGTGCGTCCGGGCCGGTCACCGAGATGAGCCGGTCGGCAGCGTCGTAGCCGTACTTGCTGATGCGGCCGTTGGCGTCGGTCGTCGCGGTGAGCCGGTTGATGGCGTCGTAGCTCGCCGCGGTGACGTTGCCGAGCGGATCGATCACCGTGCTCGGGTTGCCGGCCTGGTCGTAGCCGTACTTCGTGGTGTAGTCGGCCGGGTCGGCCCCGGCGACGTTGCCGCGCGGCTCGGTGATCGCCACGACCCGTCCGTCGTCGTCGTACGACGTGGTGGTCGTGCCGCCGGTCGGACTGGTCTGCTTGATCACGTTGCCGGCGTCGTCGTACTCGATCCCGGCGGCGCCCGCCGCGGGCCCCGAGCTGCCGGTGCGCCGGTTCGCCTCGTCGTAGAAGTTCTCCAGCTTCTCGCCGCGCTCGTTGGTCATCGAGACCACGTTGCCGTTGTTGTCGTAGCCGACCTTGGTGCCGTTCTTGAACTGGTCGGCCTGCTCGGTGGGCCGGTCGAGCGCGTCGAACGCGGTGTCCACCTCGACCCGCTGCCCGCCCGAGCCGTACGGCCGGTCGGTACGGATCAGGTTGCCGTTGTAGTCGTAGTGGAAGACCGTGGTGAACAGGCTCTGATCGGCGCCGGCGACATTGCCGCGAGGGGAGACCTCGGTGGCGACCCGCCCGTTGCCGTCGTAGGTCCACCTGGTCCGGTTACCCTCACCGTCGGTCTCCGAGGTGCGGCGCCCGCCCGCCGAGTACGTGGTCGCGGTGACGTTCCCGATCGGGTCCTTGACCTCGACCAGCCGGCTCGCCTTGTCGTAGGTGTACCGGCTGGAGTTCGACAGCGGGTCGGTCTGAACGACCACGTTGCCCAATTCGTCGTACGTGGTCCGGGTCGGCTGGGCCTTACCGGGCTCGAACGTCTCGGTCAGCTGGCTCATCTGGTCGTACGTGTACCGGGTGCGGTAGGCGTCCTTGTTGCCCCCGGCGACCGTGCCGCGCGGGTCGACCACGGAGGCCAGCCGCCCGGTGCCGTCGTACGTCATCTCGGTGCGACGCCCGGTCGGCGAGATCTCCGCGGTGCGGTCGCCGTACACGTCGTACTCGTATTTGGTGATTTTGCCTCTGGCGTCCTTGCGGGTCGCCAGCTGGCCCTTGCTGTCGTAGGTGTACTCGTAGCCGGTGCCCTGTTTCGGGTCCTTCTGCGAGGTCATCTCGTTGAACTGGTTGTACGTGTACGACCAGGTGTTGCCCCGGCCGTCCTTGACCGCGGTCACGTTGCTGTTGCCGTCGAACGTGTTGACCGAGGTGAACGAGAACGGCTCCGGCGCGGTGCGGGAGACCGGGTTGCCGGCGTCGTCGAACTTGGTGACCTCCTGGTTGCCCTTCGGGTCGACGACCAGGTTCTTGTTCAGCTTGCCGGTGTAGCGGTGGTTGACCGTGTCGTTGTTGCCGTTCTGGCTGTAGAGCAGGACGTTGTTCTTGTAGCCGTCCTTGATCGTGACGCCGTCCGGGTCGACCGTGGTGGCGACCTGGGTGGCCGGCTTCCAGTCGAAGGTGGTCCGGCCACCCTCCGGGTCGAGCTGCTCGGCGACCCGCCCGTCGGCGTTGTAGGTGTTGCGGATCAGCTTGGCGCCGCGGGCGTCGGTGATCTCGCTCAGCCGCCCGGCCGCGTCGTAGGAGTAGCTGGTCACGTAGTTGCGCGGGTCCTGCGTCTTGAGCAGCCGCCCGTCCTGGTAGTCGAACTGGGTCGACCGCCCGTCCGGCAGGGTGATCTTGGTGATCAGGCGCAGGTCGGTGCGGAATTCGAACCGTACGACCCGCCCGCTCGCGTCGGTCACCGTGCTCAGCGGGCCGGCGGCCGAGTAGGCGAGCGTGATGCCCAGGCCGCGGGCGTTCTTGATGGACAGCAGCCGGCCGTCGGCGTCGAAGCTGAGCACCCGCTTGTCCGGCGGGACCAGCTTCCAGCCGGTGCCGGCCCGGGTCAGCGCGGCCCGGATGCCGGCCGGCGCCTGGTAGCTGCCGTCCGACTGGAGCAGGTAGACCGCCTCGGTGCCGTCCTCGGCCCGCACCCGGACCGCGCCGTTGTCGGCCGCGATGATCCGGATGTCGTACGACGAGCTCCAGCCCGGCCCGAACATGCCGGCGTTGGTGTTGGCCGACGAGTAGTAGCGGGCGTGGTTGAACGGGATGCCGTAGGAGGCCATCGTGAAGTCCCGCTCGACCCGGAGGTAGTTGCCGGTCGCGGTGTTTACGGTGGCGCCGCGCAGCGCCTGCGCGGTGACCGTCGGGCCGAGCACCGTGCTGCAGCCGCAGCCGACGACCTGCCCGGCCGCGACGGTGGGCACGTCGTCGACCTTCCGCGGGTGCGCGGCGGCCGACGGCGGGCTGGTCTGCTCGGTGCCGTCGGCGGCGATCTCGGTGACCGTCACCGTGTAGGTGCGGGCCTCGTCGAGCACCCAGCCGTCGGCCGCGCCGAAGCTGCGGCACAGCTCGGCGGGGGAGAAGCAGTAGGCCAGATCGGACTGCTTGAGCTCGGCGGACCGCTGCTCGGCGCCGGTCTCGGTGTCGGTGACCGTGGCGAACCAGCGGCCCCACGAGTTCGGGTCGCCGGTGTTGATCTCGGCGTCCCAGTAGACGACCAGCGAGGTGTCCCCGAGCAGGAAGCCGGGCCGGACGATCGGTTTCGACGCGGCGGCCAGCAGCGATGCCTTCCGCTTCGCCTTCTCGGCCGCGGTCGGCACTCGTGGCTTGGCACCGTCGGTGGAGGTCGCGGGCGGCTCCGGCGGTGCGGAGACGCCCGGCGGCAGACCGTGGTTGGCGGTCGCGGTGGCCGGCAGCGGCCGGTTAACCGGTCCAGCTCCGGGCGCGGCGACCGGCGCCGCGACGGCTGGTGAGATCGGGAAGGAAACCAGATAGGCGGCGATCAACGCCGCGATCAGGGCATGGCAGAGCAGCCTGAATCGTCTCGACACGCGCACCGAACACTCCCCCGTGGATGTGGGCTTTGCTTGTCCGCCAAGCACGCTGTCGTATCGAAGACGATCGACGCATCCACCGAACGGCTGATTCGATGTGCCTCAATGTGAGCGCTCCCATAGGGAGCTTTCTTAACCGGTCAAGCAGGGGTCGGGGCGGCCGTCGAGGCTCGCACGGTCAACGACGGGCTGATCACCACCCGGTGCGTGGGCCGCTCCGGATCGGCGAGCCGGTCGGCGACGAGCCGCACGGCGGCCCGCCCGATCGAACGGCGCGGCGGCCGCACCGCGGTCAGCGCCGGCGAGAACAGCCCGGCCACCTCGTCGTCGTAGGCGATGATCGAGAGATCGCGCGGCACCACGAGCCCGCGCTGCTCGCACCGCTGGACGAGAGCGATCGCCTCGGCGTCGGCATGCACCAGCAGGGCCGTGGTGCCGGTCTGGCGGCACCGGTCCAGCGCCCGGTCCAGCGCGGCGGCGCAGGCGGGCAGCCGGGCGTCCGGCACCAGCGCGTCCACCGTGGCCTCGCCGGTCAGTGCTTCGAGCCATCCCCGCCGGATGTGCGGGGTGGTCGGGCTGTGCTCGGCAAGCACCGCGCCCACCCTGGTGTGTCCGAGACCGACCAGGTGCCGCACGGCCATCGCGGCCCCGAGCGCATGATCGGTCACCACCGACTCGAGGAACTCGTGGTGCGGCCCGCCGGTCGCGGTGCGCTCCAGCAGCACCACCGGGATGTCCAGGTCGTTGAGCCACTCGATGGTGCGGGCCGAGGTCGGCGCGTCCATCCGGGGCACCACGATCAGCGCGTCGGCACCCTGCTCGACCAGGCGGCTGAGCTGCGGAAGGTCATCCTCCGACTGGTACGACGAGCCGCGCAGCACGATCCGCATGTCCAGCTCGCGGGCGGCCTCCTCGGCACCCTGCGCCACGCTCGGGTAGTAGTAGTCGAGCGACGGCACCAGCATCCCGATCGACTCCCCGCCGGCTTCCTCCACCGGAGAAGCGTCGGCGGACGGCAGCGCCACCCCGCCGTGCACCCGCTTGACCAGGCCTTCCGAGGCCATCTGGGCGATGTCGCGGCGGATCGTGACGGCGGCCGCGCCGAGCGCGTCGGTGAGGTCGGAGATGCGCAGCACGCCGTCGCGTTGCAACGCCTCCAGCAGCCGGGCGCGCCGGGCCACCTGGAGTGGCCCGCGCTTGTCTGAGGTGCTCACCGCTGCTCCTTAACGGTCAGTTCGAGGCCACCGTTCGCCCCGAGGGCCGTGACGTCGATGTCGAGCCTGGTCAGGCGCTCGCCCCAGACGTCGCTCAGCATCGGGTCGTCGAGCTCGCGCACGGTGACGGCGCACGTTACCGCCGGCTCCCACGACAAGATCAAGCGCCCTGCGGCCTCCAGCGCAACGACCTCCGCGAAGCCGTCCCCGACCGAAACTGATCCGGCCAGGACATAGTGGATCAGACTCGTTCCGTCGCCGCGGAGCGCCCATTCGTCGCGCACGACAACCACGTCGTGGTCCAGCCGGGCGGTCCGCCTCCAGCCTTCCAGGCCGTACGCGTCGGAGAGGTCCATGGAAATGCCGTCACCTGTGCGCTGCACCCCGGAAGCGGCGAACTCCCGGCCGGCCCGCTGCTCCCGGCCGAGGATCGTCGGCGTGTTGTGCCACGAACTCCGCATCGTCCAGATCTCGTAGCGGTCCGGCCCGAACGTCTGCCGCGTGTAGGTCGGCCGCCCCGGATCGACCAGCACCGGCACCCCGCCGAGCGCCACGATGACGCTGCCGACGTCGTTGTGGTTGTGGTTCTCCGCGTTGTGCCCACCCTTGACGGCCAGCGTAAGCCGCGCCCCGCGCCGAATCATCACCTGCGTGGACGGAAACCACACGTCCGCCGCCGCCGCACCGCTTTGCGCCTGCCCGCCGGAACCTCGCTGCGATCTTGTGGAGTTGGCGCTCGCTCCGCGCGGGAGCTCCACAAGATTCGCCGCTGTGTCCGGTGTCTGCTGCGAGCTTGTGGAGTTGGCGCTCGCTCCGCGCGGGAGGCCCACAAGATCCGGAGGTGCCGGCGCGGTCGCGGCCAGCCAATGCGGGTCGGTCAGCGCGATCAGCAGGCGGCCTACGCCCTGGGACTCCGCGACGACCGGCTCGGTCGGGTCGCGGTGGGTGGCGGCGTGCGCCTCGGCCTCGCCGTCGCCGAACAGGCGGGCCGCCCGGTGCAGCGCGTGCCAGGGCTGCGAGCGGGGCGGGCGGGCCCAGCCGTCGGCGTGGTTGACATACCAGTCGCCGCCCAGGTGCAGCCGGTGCGGGAACGCGACGGTCTGCCGCAGCGCGGGCCAGGCGGTGGCGTCACCCAGGGCGCCGCCGGTGGCGTACGCGAGCAGGTCGTACGCCTCCAGCAGCCGGCAGGCGCCGTTCCACCAGTACGAATAACCCTCGTCGATGGCGCCGTCGGCCGGTAGCGACGCCGCGTACCGATCCAGGCCCGCCTCGATCAGCTCGATCAGGTCCTGCCGGCGCTCCGGGTCCTCGACCAGGGCGAGGACCGCGACCAGGACGTTCCCGTGGATCCACGCGGTCCAGTTGCTCAGGCTGTCGAGCCAGTGCCAGTCACGCCGGGTCTCGAACGGCGTCAGCACCCGCTGGTCCACCTCGTACCGGATCCGGGCCCGCAGGCCCGGCACCCGGTCGTCGAAGACGTCGCCGAGCAGGTGGTCGATCCAGGCCAGCTGCATGGCCACCTCGCCGGCGCCCAGGTCGAGGTAGGGCTCGGTGACCGTGGGCAGCACCGCGCCGTGCCGTCGGAACGTGTCGTCGTGGGCCGGCCAGCACCAGCTGCTCTGCTCGCACAGCAGCACGACCCCGTCGGCCGCGGCGTCGATCCACGCCGGATCGAGCGTCACGGCCGCCATGACCGCGGCCCGGGTCAGCCGCTCGGCGCGCTCCCAGAGCAACTGCTCGT
The DNA here is from genome assembly GCF_018332695.1 of Paractinoplanes toevensis. Classification (GTDB taxonomy): domain Bacteria; phylum Actinomycetota; class Actinomycetes; order Mycobacteriales; family Micromonosporaceae; genus Actinoplanes; species Actinoplanes toevensis. Next base: position 44,565 of record NZ_BOQN01000073.1, on the reverse strand, counting down.
ACGCGTCGCGGTCGCCGTCGCGGAAGTAGCGCGCGTACCCACCGGCCAGGAGCGCCGGCCAGGGTTTGGCGCGGTCGGCGGCGGCCCGCTCGGCGAGGCCGCGGATCGTCGCCGGATCGAGCCGGGCGGCATCCCAGACCGTGCGGTCGGCGGCGGGTGCGACCGGCAGTGACTTCGCCGGCGGAAGAGGGGGATCGGCCATCGCGCCTCCACTGTGATCGATTGTGATCGTATCAGAGCACTTTAGATTCCATTCAGGATGAACATGGCGTTGACATGATTGAATCTGAGCGTTTTACTTCCCGGAAACCCGCCATAAACCCCGCAGCTGCCGAGCACATCGGACGGTGACGCGTGCCCGAGACCCACTCCCGCGACGACTGGCTGGCCCTCGCCGACCGGATGCTCGCCGCCGCCCGCCGGTACGCCTCACCCGGTCACGCCCGCGTCGACGTGCCGGGTGCCGAGGGCGACTTCGGCCGGGCGGTCGACGGCCTCGAAGGCTTCGCCCGTACGTTCCTGCTCGCCGGTTTCCGCATCGCCGGGGAGCGCGGCCGCGGCCTCGACGAGCTCGCCGAGTGGTACGCCGCGGGCCTCGCCGCCGGCACCGACCCGAAGGCACCCGACTGCGAACGCTGGCCGCGCCTCGACGAACACGGCCAGGCCAAGGTGGAGGCCGCCTCGATCGCCCTGATCCTGGACCTGACCCGCCCCTGGATCTGGGACCGGCTGACCCCGTCGGTGCAGGAGCGAGTCGTCGACTACCTGTCCCCGGCGGTCGGCGACAACACCTACCCCCGGATCAACTGGGTGTGGTTCCGGTTGGTCGTGCAGACTTTCCTGCGCTCGGTCGGCGGCCCCTGGTCGGGCACCGAGATGGTCGAGGACCTGGCCACCCACGACAGTTTCCGTCGTGCTGACGGCTGGCTCGCCGACGGGGAGTCCCGCGCCTACGACCACTACACCGGCTGGGCCCTGCACCTCTATCCGATCCTGTGGGCGCGGATGTCCGGGGCGAGCGACCTGGCCGACCCCCGCCGCGACCGGGACACCGCCGACCTCGACCGCTTCCTGCAGGACGCGATCACCCTGATCGGCGCGGACGGCTCGCCGTTGATCCAGGGCCGCAGCCTCACCTACCGCTTCGCCGCCGCCGCACCCTTCTGGGCCGGCGCGCTGGCCGGCGTCCCGTCGACCACACCGGGCACGCTGCGGCACGCCGCCGACCGGATCGTCCACCACTTCGCCGACCACGGCGCCCCCGACGACGACGGCCTGCTGACCATCGGCTGGCACGGCCCGTGGCGGCGGCTGGGCCAGGCGTACTCCGGCCCGGGCTCGCCGTACTGGGCGAGCAAGGGCATGCTCGGCATCGCCCTGCCGGCCGACCACCCGGTGTGGACCGCACCGGCCGAGCCGCTCCCGATCGAGAAGGGCGACGTGCTGCGGGCGGTGAAGGCTCCCGGCTGGCTGATCTCCGGGGTGCGGGCCGACGGCATCGTCCGGGTGATCAACCACGGCACCGACCACGCCGTCGAGGGCGCCACCACCGGCGACTCCCCGCTGTACGCCCGGATCGGCTACTCCACCGCGACGTTCCCGATCCTCGACGAGAGCGGCTGGACCGACCCGCTCGACCAATCCGTGGTCCTGGTCGACGACAGCGGTCGCCGCTCGCACCGCACCGGCTTCCGCACGCTGACGGTTCGCGTCGACGGCGAGGTCGGCGTGGCCGGCTCGACCGGCGCGGCCCACTGGAACACCCCCGGCCCGGACCAGCGCGACCACGGCGCCGGCCGGCCGGGCCAGGCGACCGACGCCGGCGAGATCACCGTGTTCTCGCTGGTGCGCGGCCCTTGGGAGATCCGCCTGGCGCGCACCGAAAGGGCGGGCCGGCTCAGGATGGGCGGCTGGCCGGTAACGAACGACCTCCACTCCCACCTGACGCCCCTGATCGTGAGCGCCAACGTTCGGGGGGCTCACGAAGGCGAAGACGTTCACCGCGACGCGGGGCCTCTGGCTGGCGGAAAGACCCGGGTGCCCTGGCTCGAATGGCAGGTGGCGCCGGGTGAATGGCGCGCCGCCCTCGTCGTCCTGTCGCGCGACCCCGCCCCGCCCCGCGCGGCGGCCTCCATTGACCACGGGTGGGAGGTGCGGGCCACCTGGCCCGACGGAGTTACCACCCGCACCCCGTTAACCAAGGAGTAAGGATGAAACGCTCGATCGCGGCCGTCCTCGGCGCCACCGCGGCGATCTCGTTGGTCCTGGCCGGCTGCAGCAGCGGCGATGACGACGAGGGATCGGCCGGTGGGCCGCAGACGCTCACCCTCGCCGGGTGGAGCTTTGCCACCACCCCCGAGTTCAAGACCCTGGCCGACGGCTTCCACGCGACGCACCCGGACGTCACCGTGGAACTCAAGGAGTACGACGCGGCCAACTATGACACCCAGATGGTCGCCGACCTCGCCGCCGGCAAGGCACCCGACATCTACGCCCAGAAGACGCTCAAGAATTTCTACACCTATCAGAACGGCAAGCAGCTGGTCGACGTGTCCGACGTGGCCGCTGCGCTCGGTGACAAGGTCGGCGGCATCGCGAACTACCAGGCCGACGGCAAGACCTGGGCGATCCCGTACCGGCAGGATTCCTGGGTTCTCTATTACAACAAGGCGCTGTTCGCCAAGGCCGGCGTCAAACCGCCGGACGGCACGTGGACCTGGGACGACTACGCGACCGCGTCGAAGGCGCTGACCGCGAAGCTCGGCGGGCCGAAGGGCGACTACGAGCACATCTGGCAGTCGACCGTGCAGGGTTTCGCGCTCGCGCAGACCAGCGGGGCCAGCATCGAGAGCGGCAACTTCGCCTATCTCAAGCCGTACTACGACCGGGCGCTCGACCTGCAGAACAGCGGCGCCCAGGTGAAGTTCGGCGACGCCACCACCAACAACCTCACTTACCAGGCCCAGTTCGGCAAGCAACAGGCCGCGATGATGGTGATGGGTTCCTGGTATGTCGCCACCCTGCTCAAGCAGCAGGCCTCGGGCGACGCGGACAAGTTCGACTGGGGGTTCGCCCCGGCGCCGCAGCTGGACAAGAGCACGACCGGCACGAGCGCCACGCCGATCACCTTCGGTGACCCGACCGGGCTCGGGATCAACCCCAAGATCGGCAAGGGCAAGGAGGCCACGGCCAAGGCGTTCCTTCAGTACGCCGCGGGGCCGGACGGCGCCAAGGCCCTCGCCGGGATCGGCATCACCCCGGCCGACACGGATGCCGTCAAGGACACGTTCTTCCAGCTTCAGGGCGTTCCGCAGGACGACCTGTCGAAGTTCGCGTTCACCGCGCACGACACGAAACCGGAGAACCCGGTCTCCAAGTACACGGCCGCGCTGCAGAACATCCTGTCCGATCTGCACACCGCCGTCATGTCCGGCAGCAAGGACGTGAACACGGCGATCACCGAGGCACAGAACCGGGCCAAGAACGAGGTCCTGAACAAGTAGCGACACCGGTTTCCGCGGGCGTGCCGTACGACGTACGCCCGCGGGAACCGAAACCACCCGGGAGCTGAAGATGACGTCTCTGCCTCTGGCCCGCCGCAGGCGAGGCCGGCAGGTGTTGCGCAACACCGCGGTCGGCTGGTCGTTCCTGCTGCCCAACTTCGTGGGCTTCGCCGTGCTCACCCTCGTGCCGGTCGGCCTGCTCTTCTACTACGCGTTCACCACCTGGAACGTGTTCGGCGGCGCCGAGTGGACGGGCCTGGCGAACGTCCGGCAGATGCTGCACGACGCCAGCTTCCGGACCGCCCTGGTCAACACGCTCTACTACACGGTCTTCCACATCCCGCTCACCCTGGTCGCCGCGCTCGCCCTCGCGCTGCTGCTCAACCGGCGGCTGCGCGGGGTCGCGTTCTTCCGCACGGTCGCGTTCTTCCCCTACATCACCTCGATCGTGGCGCTGGCCCAGGTGTGGAACATGCTGTTCAGCCCCGGATACGGCCCGATCAACGCGTTCCTGCGCGGCGTCGGCGTGGCGAATCCGCCGGGCTGGACCACGTCGGCGGACTGGTCGATGCCGGCCGTGATCGTGGTGGGGACCTGGCGCGAGATGGGTTACTACATGCTGCTGTTCCTGGCCGGATTACAGACCATTCCGGCCCAGCTGTACGAGGCGGCGAAGGTGGACGGCGCCAACGCGTGGCAGCGGTTCCGGGCGGTGACGCTGCCCGGCCTGCGGCCCACCACGTTCTTCGTGGTCGTGATGCTCACCATCGGCAGTTTCCGGGTGTTCGACCTGATCCTGGTGATGACCAACGGCGGGCCGGGCCAGTCCACCCTGGTGCTGTCGCAGTACATCTATCAGAAGGGCTTCGTCGAGAACCAGTTCGGTTACGCGTCGGCGATCTCGATCGCCCTGTTCCTCATCTGCTTCGTCATCACGATCGTCCAGTTCGTGATCAACCGGCGGGGGAGCGACTCATGACCCTCCTGGAAGCGCCGCCCCTGGACAGTCGGGTGTCGCTCGACCCACCGCGGGCCCGGCGCAAGAGCCGCTACCGCTTCCTGGGGTACGCGGCCCTGATCGTCGCGGCCGCCGCGATCCTGCTGCCGTTCTACTGGATGGTGATGTCGTCGCTGAAAGCCAACAACGACGTCTACACGATTCCCGTGCAGTGGCTGCCCGACCCGGTCGTCTGGCGCAACTACCTCGACATCTGGCAGAAGTCCGACCTGACCACGTGGCTGCGCAACACGCTGATCCTGTCCGTCGCGGTCACCTTCCTGCAGGTGCTGACCGGCAGCTTCGCCGCGTACGGCTTCGCCAAGGTCCGCTTCCCCGGCCGCAACGTGCTGTTCCTGGCCTACATCGGCACCCTGGCCGTGCCCTGGCAGTCCTACATGATCCCGCAGTTCATCCTGTTCTCGAAGCTGCACCTGTCGGACACCCTGTGGTCGATCATCGCGCTGCAGGCGTTCGGCGCGTTCGGCGTCTTCCTGATGAAGCAGTACTACGAGACGATCCCCGACGAGCTGCTGGACGCGGCCCGCATCGACGGCATGAGCGAGTACGGCATCTACCGCCGGATCATGCTGCCGCTCTCGGTGCCGGCACTGGCCAGCCTCTCCCTGCTCACCCTGGTCACGACGTGGAACGACTACATGGGACCGCTGATCTACCTGCGCAGCCGGGACCTGTGGACGATCCAGATCGGTCTCAAGACGTTCGTGAACACCTACAACGCCGAGTACGCGCTGATCATGACGGGCTCGGTGCTGTCGGTGCTGCCGATCGCGGTCATCTTCCTGCTCGGCCAGCGCTACTTCGTCGAGGGCATCGCCAGCACCGGACTGAAGGGGTGAGGCCGTGATCCAGCGTTTCTTCGACATCGCCTATCTGGGACTGATGACGAACCTGCTGCTCGCTCTCTCCTGTTCGCCGCTGGTGGTGGTCCTGATGACCACCGACCCGGCCCGCTCCTGGCCGCTGCTGGCGCTGCTCGCCCCGCTGGCCGGTCCCGGCGTGTGCGGGGCGTTCGCGGTGCTGGCCGCGTACTCGGCGGATCGCGACATCGCCGCGGCCCGGACCTTCACGCGGGTGTGGCGCGCCTCGGCGCGCCGGTCGCCGGCGCTCGTCGCGGCCGCCACCGCGACCCTGGTCGTGCTCGGCGTCGACGTCCGCTTCGCGTGGGGCCGGCCGGTGGGCGCGCTGGTCATCCCGGTGCTGGTCGTCGCGATGATCCTGGTGCTGGCGACGACGATGCTGGCCCTGGTGGTGCTGTCCGAGCGGCCGGGCGTGCGGGTGCGCGACGCGAGCCGGGTCAGCCTCTTCCTCGCCGTCCGGCACTGGTATCTGACGCTGTTCTCGCTGGTCGTGCTCGGCCTGTTCGAGGTGCTGCTCTCGACCCGGCCGGCGATCGCGCTGGGGCTGGCCGCCGCGCCGCTGCTCTATCTGGTGTGGTCCGGCAGCCGGTTCTCGCTGAACGCCGTGCTGCCCGAACGTTCGTCGGTATCGAGAGGAGCCGTATGACGGCCATTGACGTCCGCGCCGAGGCCGTTGCGGCTGCGGTTGCCGCCGCGCTGCGCACGATCGACGAGAACATCGCGTCCTTCGGCGCCGGCTATCCCGGCGACACCACCGCCGGCGGGAAGTACGCCGAACGGGCCGGGAACGTCGGCTGGACCACCAGCTTCTGGCCGGGGATGGTCTGGCTCGCGCACGAGCTGACCGGCGACCCCTCCTATGCGCGGGCCGCCGCCGCCCACGTGCCGAGCTTCGCCGAGCGGATCACCACCCGGTCCGACGTGGACACCCACGACCTCGGCTTCCTGTACACACTTTCCTGCGTGGTGCCGTGGGAGCTGGCGGGCGACACGGTGGCCCGGGACGCCGCGGTCGCCGCGGCCGACCACCTGCTGACCCGGGTGCTCGAACCGGCCGGGATCATCCAGGCCTGGGGTGACATGACCGACCCGCGGCAGCAGGGCCGGACCATCATCGACAGCCTGATGAACACGCCGCTGCTGTTCTGGGCCTCGGAGATCACCGGCGACCCGCGGTACGCGGAGGTGGCCCGGCGGCACACCGTCCAGCTGCGGGACCACATCCTGCGGCCGGACGGCACCACCTTCCACACCTTCTACTGGGACCCGGTGACCGGCGAGCCGCTGCGCGGGGAGACCGAGCAGGGCAACTCCGACGAGTCCTGCTGGGCGCGCGGGCAGGCGTGGGGCATCTACGGTTTCGCGCTCAACCATCGGCACACCGGCGACCCGACACTCCGGGACGCGGCCCGCACCTGCGCGGAACGGTTCCTCAGCCGGTTGCCGGCCGACGACGTGCCCTACTGGGATCTGGTGTTCGGCGACGGCAGCGGCGAGGAACGGGACAGCTCGGCGGCCGCGATCGCGGTGTGCGGGCTGCTCACCCTGGGTGGGGAGCGGTACCGGGCGGCGGCCGGGCGGATCCTCGGCTCGCTCATCGACCACTACTCGACGGCGGCGCGGCCGGAATCCAACGCGCTGATCCTGCACGGCGTCTACGACAAACCCAAGGGGGTGGGTGTGGACGAGGGAAATCTCTGGGGCGACTACTTCTACCTGGAGGCCCTCACCCGCGTCACCCGTCCCGACTGGTCCGACCACTGGTGAGGAGACCCATGGACTACCGGTACCACTGCACGATCCCGTCCGAGCCCGGCCTCAACGAGCTGCCGGTCAACCCGTGCGACCTGCTCGACTTCCGGTTGCTGCGGCTGTCCGCCGGGCAGTCCTGGTCCGGCGAGTCCGGCGACCGGGAGATCCTCGCGGTCATCCTCGGCGGGGTCGCCTCGTTCACGGTCGGCGGCGAGAAATTCGAGGCCGTCGGTGGTCGCCCGAACGTCTTCGGCGGAAAGCCGCATTCGGTCTACATTCCGGCCCGTACGGCGTACGCCGTGACGGCCGTCGGAAACGTGGAGATCGCGTTGCCGAGCGCGCCCAGCGACCTGGACGTGCCGCCCTACGTCATCGCGCCCGGCCAGGTCGCCGCCGGTCGCTGGGGCGCGGCGAACTTCGGGCGCACCTTCCACCAGATCCTCACCGAGATCGCCCAGCCGGATCTGCCGGCCCGGCGGCTGATCGTGGGGGAGACCTACACCCCGTCCGGCAACTGGAGCACGTTCCCGCCGCACCGGCACAAGTTCGACGCGCTGCCCGGCGAGGCCGCCCACGAGGAGATGTACTACTTCCGCGTCTCGCCCGGCGACGGCTTCGGGATCTCCCGGGTCTACACCGACGACGGGTACGAGGAGAACTACACCGCCCGCGACCACGCCGTGCAGATGATGCCGTCCGGTTACCACACGGTGGTCAGCGCGCCCGGCTACACCACCTACTACCTGTGGTTCCTGGCCGGCACGCAACGCACCCAGGGCGCCCTCGAGGACGTGAACCTGTCCTGGGTCGGCCGGACCGTGCCGATGCTGCGCGACCTGGGGCACTGACGATGATCCTGGACAGCTTCCGGCTGGACGGGCGGGTCGCCCTGGTCACCGGCGGCAACCGTGGCCTCGGCCTGGGGTGCGTGACCGCCCTGGCCGAGGCCGGCGCCGAGGTGGCCGTGCTCGGCCGCAGCGGCGCCGCCGGGGCCGCTCTGCACGTGCCGTGCGACCTGGCCACGGCCACACCGTCCGACCTGTCCGCCGCCGTGCGGACCGTGCTCGACGAACTGGGCCGGCTCGACATCCTGGTCAACAACGCCGGCATCATCCGCCGCGACGACGCCACCGCGGTCACCACGGCCGACTGGGACGACGTGCTCACCGTCGACCTGAACGCGGTCTGGCACCTGTCCCAGGCGGCCGGCCGGGTCATGCTCGACCGGCCGGGCGGCGGCAAAATCATCAACATCGCGTCGATGCTGTCGTTCCAGGGCGGCATCCGCGTCCCGGCGTACGCGGCGGCCAAACACGCGGTCGTCGGCCTCACCAAGGCCCTGGCCAACGAGTGGGCCGCGCACGGCGTGAACGTCAACGCGGTAGCCCCCGGCTACATGGCCACCGACAACACGTCCGCGCTCCGCGACGACCAGGCCCGCGCGACCGCCATCCTCGACCGCATCCCGGCCGCCCGCTGGGGTACCCCGGCCGACCTGGCCGGCGCGGTCGTCTTCCTGGCCTCCGACGCCGCCGCCTACATCCACGGCACCGTCCTCCCGGTGGACGGCGGCTGGCTGGCGCGCTGACCGCCCTGCTACGCCGGCTCGGCGACGACTACCTCGGTGTTGGGGTCGTGCGGTAGTGACGAGGCGGTGCCGACGATGAAGTGGGCGCGCTGCCAGGGGCGGTCGTCGGCGAGGAAGGGGACCTCCTCGGCCTCCCACTCGTCCCAGAGGCGGTCCGCCTCCGCCGGGGTGCGGCCCAGCTCGGCCATGTCGCGGCGTACCCCGCGCTGTTTGGCCTCGACGTAGTCGGACTGCACCCAGACCGCCGCGTCGACCAGCGGCCGCAGCGATCGGCGGGACACCCCGACGCCCTCGATGAGCACCGTCGACAGGCCGGCGGCCAACTCCAGGTGACCGGGTCGGTCCGGGGGCCAGCCCGGAGGCCGGTAGCGCACCGCGGCGCCGGACCGCAGCGGTTCCAGTACGCCGGTGATCATCAGGTCGTCCCAGCCGAAGCGGGCGTGGCCCCAGGCCACGTCGTCGGAGTGCACCACGGCGGCCGGTTCCAGCCGGTGGCCGAGCCGCTCGGCCAGCACCGTCTTGCCGCTGCCGCCCCGGCCGTCCACGGCGATGATCCGCGGCCGGCCGGCCGGAGTGCCGGCCGCGGCGGCGAGGGACCGGGCGAACACCTCCACGGGTACGACCGTCCACGGTCCCGCCGCCGCCTCGCCCGGTCCGAGTTCCATGCCGGGGCGGTACCCGGCCGAGAATGGACCTAACCTGATCGCCATGACAGACACCGCTGTCCCCGAGCCGTCGCTGAACGCCGGTGAGGAAGAGATGCTGTTGTTCGCGCTGGCCCGGTCGCGGGCCACGTTCGCCTGGAAGACCGGCGGGCTGGACGCGGCGGCCCTGGGCCGCGCGCACCCGCCGTCGGCCATGACGCTCGGCGGGCTCATCAAGCACCTGGCGCTGGTGGAGGAGCGGTACACGATCGACTTCAGCGGGCGCCCGCCCGGGCCGCCGCTCTCCGACGCCGACCACGACGACCCGGCCTGGGTGTGGCGGACGGCCGCCGACGACTCCCCGGAGGTCCTTTACGGCCTGTGGTCCGGCGCGGTCGCGCGGTCCCGGGCGGCCATGGCGGCGGCCCTCGCCGACGGCGGGCTCGACCAGCCCGCCAAGTTCACCAGCGACGACAACGGCAACCATCCCAACCTGCGGCGCATCGTGGTCGACCTGCACGACGAGTACGCCCGGCACGTCGGGCACGCCGACCTGTTCCGCGAGGCGATCGACGGCCTGACGGGGGAGGATCCTCCTCAGAACGTCTCGGTGAGCACGGCGGAGACCTTGCCGGTGACCGAGACGTCGTAGCGGTTCTTCGCCGTCTTGTAGTCGGTCGAGCTCAGCGTCCCCGGCTTCACGACGCCCTGGACCTTGCCGTCCACGGTCGCCGCCTGCGCGCCGCCGGCCAGCTTCACCCGGATCGGCGTGCCGGTCTTACGCCGTACGCTCAATTCTCCGATCGGGCCCGCCACCGCCAGACGGACCGTGCCCTTCGGGGGTGGCAGTTGCAGGACCGCGTGCGCCGTGCCGCCGGTGAGCGTGATCGCCGCGGCCCCGCCCGCCTGCATGTCGACGTTCTGCTCGGTGGTGCCGCCGGTCAGCTTGAGGGTCCAGGCGACCTTCGCGTTGAGCTGGATCTCCGCACCCATCGTGCCGGCCTCGCCGGTCTTGATCAGCTCGACCCTCGCGGCCGCCTTCGTGTCCTCCAGGCGGGGCACCGCGCTGCGGTCGATCGTCGCCACGTCGAAGAGCCTGTCGCCCAGGTCGGCGCTGCGCACGTGCAGCACCGCGGACGCGCCGGCCACCTCGAGGGTGCGGGTCTTGATGGTGCCGAGCGGCGCGGTGAGCCGGTGCGCATCGTCCGGCCAGGCCGCGGCGCTCGCCGGCAGCGACTGGATGACGTCGGCCGGGGTGGGGGTCTGCGCGTTCGCCGTCGAGCGGTAGGTGGGCTCGAACGCCACCGTCTGCCCGAGCACGACGCCGACGGTGAGCGCGACCAGCACCGCCGTGAACGCCCACAGCCGCCACGGCCGGCGCGGTTTCTCCTGATAGACGATCACCGCACGCGCCACCACCACCGGCGGCGCCGGGCGGGGGACGGTGGGCATGGTTTGAGTGGGCTCGTCCACCGCCTGGAACCAGCCCCGATCATCGGTGTTGCCCGCCTTACCGGACACCGCGGCACCTCCACTCGCCGGGCGTGTCTGCCACGGTTCACCAGTGATACGCATCGCAGCCCAACGCGGATCGAAGATCTTCATTTGAACATGAGAAGCGCTCCCACGGAAGGCAGGATGTGACCGATGCGTAACACGGGGGACACCTTGGCACGCGGGCTGACCGAGGTCTTCGCTCCCGCCGTCCTGGCCGGCCTGCTGCCGCTCGTGGTCGGCGCGCAGGCGGCCGCGTCGGTCACCGCGGGACTGCTGTGGGGGCTGCTGGCCAGCACTTTCTGCGCGGTCATCCCGTACGCGATGATTGTGAAAGGCGTGTGCGGGGGCAGCCTGAGCGACCACCACATCGGGGTCCGCGAGCAGCGGACCCGGCCGTTGCTGTTCGGCCTGGCCTCGGTGACGATCGGGGTCGTGCTGCTGCTGATCCTGCACGCGCCGCGCGAGGTGACCGCCCTGATCGTGGCGTCCCTGGCCGGCGGGGTGATCGCCACCGGTATCAACCATTTCTGGAAGTCGAGCATCCACGCGGGCGTGGCCGCGGCGACCACGGTGGTGCTGACCATGGTCTTCGGCCCGTGGCTGTTGCTGACCGGCGGGCTGGCGGCGGCGGTCGGGTGGTCCCGGGTCCGCCTGCGCGACCACACGACGGCGCAGGTGCTGGTCGGAGCCGCGATCGGCGCCGCGGTGGCCGGTGCCGTGTTCGGATCCCTACGTTAGCGTCGTCGGATGGATCAACGCGCTGACCTGCTTGTCCGCAACGCTCTGCTGGTCGCTGCCGGCGACGGGCGGGAGATCGCCGGCGGCTGGGTGGCCGTCACCGGCGGGCTGATCAGCGGCGTCGGTGGGCCGGCCGACCCGCCACCGCGGGCCGCCAGAACTCTCGACGCCGGTGGCTGCCTGGTCACGCCGGGCTTGATCAACACGCATCACCACATCTATCAGAACCTGACCCGATCCTACCGGCCGGTCGTCAACGGCACGCTGTTCGAGTGGCTCACCGGGCTCTACCCGCTGTGGAGCCGGCTCGACGAGGAGGCCTCCTATCTGTCGGCCTGGGTCGGGCTCGCCGAGCTGGCCCTGGGCGGCTGCACGACCACCACCGACCACCTCTACGTCGCGCCCAAGGGCGGCGGCGACCTGTGGTCGGCCGAGATCGCCGCGGCCCGCGAACTGGGCATGCGGTTCCACCCGACGCGGGGCTCGATGAGCGTCTCCCGCAAGGACGGCGGCCTGCCGCCCGACGAGGTGGTGCAGGACGAGGACGAGATCCTCGCCGACTGCGAGCGGCTGATCAGGAAGCACCACGACCCGTCCTGGGGCGCCATGGTGCGGGTGGCGATCGCCCCCTGCTCACCGTTCAGTGTCAGCCCGGACCTGATGCGGAACGCCGCCGAGCTGGCCGAGCGCCTCGACGTGCGGCTGCACACCCACCTGGCCGAGGACCCGGACGAGGACACCTATTGCCGGGAGCGGTTCGGCCGCCGCCCGATCGAGCAGTTCGAGGAGGTGGGCTGGCTGACCGATCGCTCCTGGGTGGCGCACTGCATCTACCCGAACGACGAGGAGATCGCCCGGCTCGGCGCGGCCGGTGTCGGGGTGGCGCACTGCCCGAGCTCGAACATGCTGATCGGGGGCGGTGGGTTCGCGCCGGTGCGGGAGTTCCGGCAGGCGGGCGTGCCGGTCGGGCTGGGCTGTGACGGGTCGGCGTCGACCGACTCGGCGTCGCTGTGGCTGGAGGCCCGCACCGCGCTGCTGCTGGGCCGGCAGCGCCGGGGGCCGACCGGGATGACCGCCCGCGAGGTTCTCGACATGGCCACCCGCGGCGGCGCCGCCTGCCTCGGGCGCCGGGGCGAGCTCGGCGAGCTGACCGTGGGCGCGGCCGGTGATCTGGTGTGCTGGCCGGTGGAGGGGATCGCGTACGCCGGTGCCCTGACCGACCCGATCGAGGCGTGGCTGCGCTGTGGCCCGTCCGCCGCCCGGCACACCGTCGTGGCCGGCCGGACGGTCGTCGAGAACGGCGTGCTGGTGGCCGCGAACACCGAGGACATCCTGGGCCGGCATGCCCGTGCCGCCGCCCACATCCAGGGTTTGTAGTCGCACCCGCCGGGAAAAGCCCGGCCGTGACAAACCGATGGCACGCGATGACGGTCGCGCTGGTGGCCGGGTTCATGACTCTCCTCGACGTGAGCATCGTCAACGTCGCGTTGCCGTCGATCCGCGCCGATCTCGGCCTGAGCTCCAGCGAACTGCAGTGGGTGCTGTCCGGCTACGCGCTCACCTTCGGCCTGCTGCTGGTGCCGGCCGGCCGGTTCGGCGACGCCCGTGGCCGGCGCAACGTCTTCATCGCCGGGCTGGCCGTGTTCACCCTGGCCAGCGCGGCGGCCGGGCTGGCCACCGGGCCGACCTGGCTGGTGATCGCCCGGCTGGTGCAGGGCGCCGCGGCCGGCGTGGTCAACCCGCAGGTGTCCGGCCTGATCCAGCAGCTGTTCGAGCCGAAGGAGCGGGGCCGCCCGTTCGGCCTGCTGGGCGCCACGATCGGCATCTCGACCGCGGTCGGCCCGCTGCTCGGCGGCCTGCTCATCCAGGTCTTCGGGGCGGCCGAGGGCTGGCGCTGGATCTTCTACATCAACGTGCCGATCGGTATCGCGGCGATCATCCTGGGCCTGCGCTGGATTCCGGCCCGGGCGCCGGAGGAGAAAGAGCGGGAAAGCCTCGACCCGGTCGGGGTGGTGCTGCTCGGCGCCGCCGTGATCCTGCTGCTCCTGCCGCTGGTGCAGGAGCGGGAGTGGCACGGCCCGGCGAAATGGCTGCTGGTGGTGGCCGCCGCCGCGGTCGGCGCCGGATTTGTCGCGTGGGAGCGGCGCCACCGGGGCACTCCCGTCGTCGATCTGTCCCTTTTCCGGAAACGGTCCTACGGCCTCGGCGCCCTGATCGGCCTGTTCTACTTCGGCGGCTTCACCTCGATCTTCTTCACCTACACGCTGCTGCTGCAGAGCGGCCTGCACTACTCGGCGCTGGAGGCCGGCCTGGCCATCACCCCGTTCGCGCTGGGTTCGGCGGCCGCGTCGGCGATCGGTGGCCGCCAGGTCAACCGTTACGGCCACCCGCTGGTGGTGACCGGGCTGATCCTGGTGGTGGCCGGCCTGGCCGGGACGGTCCTGGCCCTGCACCTGGTCCCCGGCCACGGCGGCGGCTGGGCGGCCGCGTTCCCGCTGCTGATCGCGGGCCTCGGCAGCGGCCTGGTGATCAGCCCGAACCAGACGCTCACCCTCGCCGAGGTCCCGGTGCGGCGAGCCGGCAGCGCGGGCGCGGTCCTGCAGACCGGCCAGCGCATCGGCACGGCGGTCGGCATCGCCGCGGTCGGCTCGGTCTTCTTCAACCGCCTGGCCGGCCACGGCGACTGGGCGGCCGCCTTCCGCACGTCCCTGTGGGTGACCATCGCCTTCGTGGTGATCGCCCTGATCGCCGCGACCGTCGACGTGCTGACGGCCGACTCCCGGATACACGCCACGACCGGCGAAACGGGGTGAAGAGCCTCGACAGCATCGGACATGATGCCTTCAGCGACTACGGAAGGTTGACGATGGGGAATGGTCGCCACGCGGCGAGTTGGTTGGTCGGCGGAGTCGCGGCGCTGATCGTCGGGGGATGTTCCGGCAGCGAACCCACCGCACCGTCGGCCGGGTCGGCCTCGGCCGCCGCGCCGCCGGCCCTGGCGTCGTCCGCGCCGCCGAGCGAGAGCCCGGCCGCCGCGGCCATCCCGGATTCCATTCCGGCCATCGCGTTCCTGCAGGTGGTCGACGCGCCCGGCAAGGCCAAGGAGAAACCCAACCGCCTCGGTGCCGGCGATCAGAAACTGCCGGCCTTCTGTAAGTCCAGCTACGAAACTAAGGACCAGGTCGGCGTACGGGCGACCCAGCTGCTCCTGTTCGCCAGCGAGGACGCGCCGGAGGGCTCGACGCCGAAGGCCGCGGTCTACGAGGACGTCATCGTCTACCGGAACGACGGCGCCGAGCAGTTCATGGCGTCGCTGCGCAAGGCGGTTCAGGGCTGCGCCACCCAGAAGGACGACTCGGGCGTCACGCTGAAGAACTTCCTGCGCGGACCGGTGCCGGGCGGCGGGGACGACTCGGTGCTGATCGAGCGCACCCGGCCGGCCACCGACGACGCCGGCGAACCGGTCGCGGGGCAGGTGCACAGCCTGTTCTGGGCGGCGGTGCGGCAGGGCGACACGATCGCGTTCGTGAGCAACACCGGCTGGGAGTCCGGCTCGGCGGAGAAGGGCGACACGGTCACCCTGGGCACCCGCGCCGCGGCCCGGATCAAGGCCTGGCGCGGGTGACGACGGTTATTTGACGGCCCCACCGGTGATGCCGGAGATGACCTTCCGCTGGGCGACCGCGAAGACGGCCACCAGCGGGAGGCTCATCAGGATCACGTACGCGAAGATCAGGTTCCAGTTGTTCAGGTAGAGGCCGGCGCTCGCCACCCGGAACAGGTTCAGCGGGAGGGTGTCGAGCCGGCCGCCGACCACGAAGAACGCGTAGAACACGTCGTTCCACACGTACAGGCAGATCAGGATCGTGGCGGTGGCCAGCACCGGCCGTAGCAGGGGCAGCACGATCCGGCGGAAGACCAGCACCGGCCCGGCGCCGTCGATCTGGGCGGCCTCCTCGAGCGATTCGGGGATGGTGCGGACGAAACCGGTCACGAAGAAGATCACCGTGGACAGGTAGATGCCGAGGTAGACGCAGATCATCCCGATGGCGGTGCCGGCCAGGCCGAGCTGCCGCAGCAGGAGGACGACGGTGACCACGGCGGGCGGCAGGATGATGCCGCTGATCCCGACCGCGTAGAGCACGGCAATCGGCCGCGAGGTGCGCCGGGCGAGCACCCAGGCCGCCATCGAGCCGAGGACCAGCACGAGGACGACGGTGGGCACGACGATCAGCATGCTGCCCAGGAACGCGGCCGGCACGTCCGCGTCGGTCCACACCTGGCGCAGGTTGCCGAGCAGCTGCCAGTGCGACGGCAGCGAGAAGTCCGGGTCGATCGCCTCGCCCTGCGACTTCCCGGCGGTGACCACGACGAGCCACAGCGGCGCGCCGATCAGCCCGGCGACGAGCAGCACCGCGACGAAGGGCTGGAGCCGCCGCCACAGCGGAAGGTCGCTCATAGGATCCGCTCCCGTCTGCGCAGCAGGTAGATGACCGGGAAGGCGAGCAGCGCCACCAGCAGGAACAGCACCAGGCTCATGGTGGTGGCCTGGGCGAACAGCCCCTGCCCGAAGGTCCGGTAGATGAAGATGTTGAGGATCTCGGTGGTGCGGGCCGGGCCGCCGCCGGTGGTGGCCTGCACGATGTCGAAGCCGTTCATCGAGCCGAGCAGCGCGGTGGCCACGGTGAACGTGACGGCCGGCGCGAGCAGCGGCGCCCGGATCGTCCAGAACGTGCGCCACCGGGACGCGCCGTCGATCCGGGCCGCCTCCAGCACGTCCTCCGGCACGGTCTTCAGCCCGGCCAGATAGATCAGCATGGACAGCCCCATCCACTTCCAGGCGTGGATGAGCGACACGACCAGCAGCGTCCAGGTGGTGTCGGCGAGCCACCCGGTCGGTTTGAGCAGGGCCTGGAAGACGTAGCCGACCGCGAGCGCCGACATCAGCACCGGAATGAGGAAGAACGTGCGGGCGATCCGATTCACCACGGTGTCCCGTTCGAGCAGAACGGCCAGACCGAAGCCGAAGACATTCTGAAAGACCGCGACGAGTACGGCGTAGAGCAGCGTGATGCGTAACGACCGGAACAGCGTCCCGTCCGACACCAGGGCGGTGAAGTTGTCGAAGCCGACCGGGTTGATGGCGCTCTTGAAACCGGACCAGTCGGTGAACGCGTACACGAAGTTGAACAGCGTCGGCAGCACGAAGAAGACGACCAGGACGGCGTACGCGGGAAACAGGAACCACATCGGGTGCGTGCGCCGCCGGATGACGCGCGGGGCCGGCCCGGGCGCGCGGGCGGCGCGCACCGGGACCGGCGTTTCGAGATCGACGGACATGGGTCAGAAGCCGCCCGCTCCGGCGGCCTTGGCGAGCTGGGCGAACTGGTCCTGGGTGGCCTTGGCGACCTGCTCCGGCGTCATCGTCCCGGCGATCATGTCGGCCAGGTTGATATACAGGTCCGGGTTGGCCACCGCGAGCGCCTGCATCGATCCGACCGAGGTGGGCAGCGCGGCGTGCACATCCTGCAGCGCCGCGGGCACGCCGGCCGGGCTGGGGACCGCGGTCTCCAGCGAGACGGTGTTCCGGTCGGTCACGAAGTCCTGGTAACCCGGGCCCATCCAGTAGGCGAGCAGCTGCCGGGCCGCCGCCTCCCGCTTGGCGTCCCCGGTCTTGAAGGCGACCAGCGCGTTCGACTGGTCCGGGATGAACGTGCCGATGTTGCCGGACGGCGCGATCGGGAAGAAACCGATCTTCTTATCCAGCGCCGCGGTGTCGGCCTTCGCCTGCAACTGCCCGAAGAACGAATTCACCTGTACGACCATGGCCGCCTTGCCGCCGAGCAACGCCGTACCCTGATCCTCGAATTTCGCGGTCTTGATGTCGGTGTTGAACAGTCCGTCCTTGATCAGGGTCTGGTATTTCGTGATGGCGTCGAGCACGGTCGGGTCGGTGAACTTCTCCTTGCCCGAGTTGATGCGGTCCCACAGGCCGTTCTTGGCCGCGTCGGCCAGTTGCACCTGCACCCACCACTGGGTGGCCCACCGGTCGGCGCCCATCTCGTAGAACGGCGTCACACCCTTGGCCTTCAGGGACCGGGCCAGCGTGATCATCTCGTCGAAGTTCTTCGGGGTGGCGGTGATCCCGTTGGCCGCGAAGACCTCCTTGTTGTAGTAGACGCCCTCGACGGCCGGGCTGGTGATCAACGCGGCGTAGCGGGTGCCGCCGAGAATCCCGGTGATGTCCTTCAGCGACGGGTCCAGCTTGTCCAGCCAGGGCGCGCCGGTCAGCGGCTGCAGGTTGGCCTTGGCGTTGAGCGCGGTCAGCATCGAGGCGGTCGGCTGCCAGAACGCGATGTCGGGCTGGTCGCCGGTCGCCACCTTGGTCTGGATGCCCTGCTCGTAGGGGTCGGGGATGGTGACGACCTGGACGGTGGCGCCGGTCGCCTTCTGGAACCCGTCGATCACCTTGGCCGGCACGGTGTTGCTGTTCTGCGCGGCCCAGATGGTCAGCTTCACACCGTCCAGCTTGGCGTCGGGCGCGGGCCATTCCGTGCTGCCGGTCGACGTGCTGTCCGAGCCGGGGTCGCTGCACGCGGTGAGGGAGAGAAGGGCGACAAGGGCGGCACCGAGTATTCGTTTCATCGTGATCCTTCGGTCGGGGTGATCCGGAAGAGCCGGGCGGCGTAGGGCTGGCCGCCGGTGACGGTGAGAGTGGCGCCGGCCGGATCCCACTCGTGGGTCCAGGCCGGCAGGTCGCGGGGGAAGAGCACGTCGACCGCGATCGGCCGGCCGCGCAGGTGGTCGAGGCGCAGCGTGGTGGTCGCGGCGCCGCCGCGCCGCCACAACGCCAGGTAGGTGACGCCGGCCGAGGTGTTTCGCTCAGCGTCGGGCGGGGTGCTTCGCTCGGCGTCGTCGGCCCGCAGCGCGAGGCTCAGCCAGGTGTCGTCCCAGCCGGGGAGGCCGTGCGGCCAGCTCGGCGTGGAGCGCGCGAGGTCGTGCCGGATTTTTCGGTATATCGCTACCGCGTCGCGTACCCGCTGCCGTTGCGGGCTGCTCATGCCGTCCAGCCGGCCGGACAGGTACAGCCGGCCCAGCAGACCGGTGACCAGCGTGAACGCGGCCTCCTCGGCGGTCATCTCGGGCTGCGGGTAGGCCCAGCTGGCGGCCTGTTCGGGCAGGATGGACAGCGGCGCGGACACCGCGATCGGCGGGTAGCGCCGCCAGTCCTGCTGGTCGCTGGTCGACTGCACCTGCATCCGGGCGAGCAGCGCGTAGTCGGCGCGCATCCCGCCGGACGCGCAGTTCTCCAGGATCAGGCCGGGATGCCGGTCGAGCACCCGGTCCAGCCAGTCGAGGTGCGCCCGGTTGTGCCCGAGCAGCCCGGCCCCCACGCTGCCGTCCACGTCGGTGCCGGCGCCCGGATCGATGTTGTAGTCGAGCTTGAGATAGCCGACCCCGAGCTGCTCGACGAGCCGGTCGACCACCTCGTCGAGGTGCGCGACCGCCGCCGGATGCCGCAGGTCCAGGTGATAGCGGCCGTGCTCGACCAGCCGGACCCCGCCGCGCTGCAGGAACGCGGCGGGCGGCAGCTTGTCCTGCATCGGGCTGCGCACCCCGATCACCTCGGGTTCCAGCCACAGCCCCGCCACCAGGCCGCGCTGCCGGATCCGGGCGATGACCTCCTCCAGGCCGCGCGGGAACCGGGTCTGCGACGGCTGCCACTCGCCGACGCTGTCCCACCAGGCGTCATCGTCGTCGTACCAGCCGGCGTCCACACAGAACACCTCGGCACCGGCGTCGGCGGCAGCGTCGATGAGCGGCAGCAGCTTCGCCGTGGTGGGGTCGCCCATCAGCGTGTTCATGTAGTCGTTGAAGATCACCGGCAGCGTTTCCCGGTCGGGGTGCGGCCGCCGCAGGGCCCGGCGGTGGCCGGTCATCGCGGCCACCGCAGCGTCGAAGCCGTCCGGCGACCAGGCGATCGACACCGGCACGGTGCTGAACGACTCGCCCGGCCGGAGCAGCTGCTGCCACTGGTGGTCGAGGTCGGTCGGCCCGAGCAGCGCCAGGTAGGCGCCGCCGAGCCGCTCACCGACCTCCCACCGCCAGGGCCCGTTGTGCTCGATCTGCCACAGCCACGCCCCGCCGCCCCGCCGGTCGACGAGCCCGCCGGCCGGCGAGCGGGAGCCGGTCGACCAGGTGCCGGTGCCGACCTGCGCGACCAGCCCCCGCCCGTCCTGCCCGTGCAACCGCAGGTTGAGGTCGGGGACGAGCCCGTCCCGCAGTGGCCGGCGGGTCCAGCGGCCTTCCCCGAGCCACTCGCTGTGCCCCGACACCAGATCGAGCGCGTCGACCGATCCCGGTCCTGGTGCTCCGAGCGGGTCCTGGGCCAGGCCGAGCGCGAGCGACGTGACGGCGAGCAGCAGGATCGGCTCGGCGCCGTCGTTGGTCACCGTGGTTCGCACCTGCCAGGCCTCGCCGGCCTCGGCTGAGCGGAAGCTGACTCGGGTGCTCAGGCCGCTTGCCTCGTCGTGCTGGTCGATGTGCCGCTCGTGCCAGGCGCCGTCCCGGGTCTCCGTGTCGGCGGTGACCCGCATGCCCTGGCCGATCGCCGTCCGCACGTTGCGCTGCGAGACGTGCACCCGCCCGAACCCGGCCGCCAGGATCTCGACGATCGGCTGGCCCGCGATCGCGGCCGGGCCGTCGGGCGGCAGGTCGATGTCCAACCTCACTGGTGCTCCTTGTCAGCCGACGGGTGCGGCGATCTGGATCCGGTCGATGTTCGGCGCGTAGCCGGTCGACGCGTTACCGAAGGTGATCGTGTTGGCGCCGGCCGCCAGGTCGACGTCGACGACCGTGGTCCAGTAGTTGGACCAGCCGAGTGTGTTGCGGAAGAACACCCTCCTGGCCGTGCCGCCGTTGACGCTGATCTCCGCGTACCGATCGACGATGTTGCTGTTGTAGTTGGTGGCGCCGTCGCCGAGCTCGCCGTTGGCGTAGCCGACGACCATCCGGTAGCGCCCGGCGGCAGCCGCGGTCACGCCGTTGAAGCGCAGCGTGTTGGCGCTGCCGGCGCCGATCCAGCCGACATACCGGCCGCCGGTGGCGGCGGTGTCGCTGACGACCGCGGCGGCTCCGGCCAGGGTGTTGGTCGCGCTTTCCGCCTCGTACGCGGTGACCGTCCCGCTCGTGGCGGCGACGTCCAGGTAGTCGAGGTTCACCGCGTCGCGGTCGTCGGTCGCGTAGGCGTTGTACTCGACGCGGCTGATCCCGGCGGGCAGGTAGACCTTGGTCACGGCGGTCTTCCAGGTGTTCCAGTCGGCCGTGCCGGGCAGAGCCACCGTTGTCAGGTCGGCGCCGTTGAGCCGGACTCGCAGCGACCGGTCGGCGGGCGCGCCGGTGTAGGGGCCGGCCGAGTAGCGCAAGCCCAGGTTGTAGTAGCCGTCGGACGGAACGGAGACGACGAACCTGGTCGAGGCGGTGCTGCTGGCCCCGTACCCCTCGGTGAAGTAGGTCCCGGCGTAGCCGGTGTTGGTCCCGTAAGTGACCTTGGCCGTGCCGCCGAGGGCGGCATATTCCGCCTCGTAGCGGCCGGCGGCCGCGGCCGCCGTGTCGGTGTTCGGGGTGACGATGATCTGGTAGGCGGACGAGCCCTTGAGGCCGGTCAGCGGCACCGTGACCTGCCCGCCGCTCGCGGTGAAGTCGCCCTCCTTGACCACGTAGGGCGCCGCCGACGCGTTGAGGCCGGTGTTGTCGACGCCCCAGACGGTCGCGTGCACGGTCGTGCCCAGGTAGGACGGGAGGCCCTTGACCAGCACGTTCGTGTCGTAGGTGCCGGACGCCGGGTTGTTGCCCCCGAAGATCACCCGCGCCTGCTTCTTGGCCGCGTCGACCGCGGCGAGCCCCTGCAACGAGCCGGCGGCCGACGGGGGAGTGACCGCGACCGTGTTGCCGGTCAGCTCGCCGTACCACTTGTAGAGCCACCAGCCGCCGGTCGCCTGGTTGTTGTGGGTGACCAGGTCGTTGAGGCCGCCCGCGGTGGTCCAGTAGGCGAGGCAGCCGTCCACCTTGCTGGCCTCGAACTTCGCCACGAACTGCACCAGGTTGCCGGGCACGCCGAGGTCGCCGGAGGATCGGCCGTACTCGTTGATGGTGATCGGCCGGGCACTGATGCCCAGGCTCGTCTCGATGGACCGGTAGTCGTTGTAGTGGTCCTGCCAGTTCGAGTAGAAGTCGTTGCCCAGCTCGTGCCAGGTCATCACGTCCGGCAGCACGTTGTTGTTCTTGGCGTAGGTGAGGAAGGCCCGCAGGTCGGCCGAGCGGTAGGCGGCGAAGTTGGGGCCGGCGATCCGGGCGCTCGCGTCGATCGAGCGGATCTTCCGGAACACCGTCGTCCAGTCGGCGAGCAGGCCGTTGAGGTTGCCCGAGTACCAGATCTGGTCGGGTTCGTTGAACGGCACGTACACGTAGGAGCCGCGGTACGGGTCGGCGACCACCTTGCGGGCGATCGTGTCGACCTTGGCCAGGTAGTCGGCGATGCCGTTGTTCTCGTACGGCCACTGCTGGTAGACGTCCTGCAGGTAGATCTGGATGTCGCGGCCGCCGGCCCGCTTGAACATCGGCGCGATCTTCAGGGCGTCGCCGTTCGGGTGCTGCCGGCCGTCGGGTGCTTTCTGGGCGGTGACCTGCGGTTTGAGCGCGGCCAGCATGGTCTCGTTGGGAATGCCCTCGTCGCCGAGGCCGTAGAGGAACCCGGTGGCGCCGTAGCGCAGCGCGCCGGTGTTCGCGGCCAGGTCGACGACGAGCTGCGAGGCGGCCGCCCGGGCCGGGGCCGGGGTCAGCGCGCCCACCAGCGCGGCGGTGGCGAGCACGGCCAGCTGTCTTTTCACCATGGACCTCCATCTATGTGACCGGTCACATCCGTGACCATGAGTGTGACCGGTCACACTGACTTCGGAAAAGGGCTCGTTACGGTTTTGTTACGGAGGCGGCGCGGTGGACTCCCGCACGATCAGGCGCGGCGCCTCGAGGGGCGTCTCCGGCGCGTCGGCCAGGGCCGACACGCACGCCCGGCCCAGAGCCACGAAATCCATCCGTACGGTGGTCAGCGCCGGCGTCCAGTAGGCGGCCCCCGGCACGTCGTCGAACCCGACGATGCTCACGTCGGCGGGCACGTCCCGGCCTTCCTCGAACAGCGCCCGGCGTACCGCCAGGGCGGTGTCGTCGTTGCCGCACAGAATCGCGGTGACATCGCGCTGCCGGGCGAGCTGCTGCCCGGCCAGATAGGCCGACCGCGAATCCCAGCCGGCCGGGACGACCGCGGGGATCGGCGCCCCCGCCTCGTCGAGCGCGTCCCGCCACCCGGCCTGCCGCGCGGCCGCCGGCGCCTCGGAGGGGATCGCCACGTGGTGCACCGTGCGGTGCCCGAGCCGCAGCAGGTGCCGGGTCGCGTCGGCGGCCGCCTGCCGTTCATCCAGGAAAATCATCCGGCTGGTGCTGCCCGGCAGGCCACCGGCCTCGGTGGCGGCGACCACCGGCACGTCCGCCGGCAGCATGCGCAGCACACCCGCTCCGGCCGGATCGAACGCGACCACCACCACGCTGCCCGCGGTGGGGTCGCTGACATACTCGACCGCGTGCCGTACGTCGGCCTCGGAGTCGGACTCGACCACCCGGACACCGACGGCCAGCCCGAGCAGCCGCCCGGCCTCCTCAACCCCTTGCAGCAGACTCGCGTAGCCGTACAGCGTGGTGTTGGCGGTGACCACGGTGATGGCTCGGGCCCGCCCGAGCCCGAGCGCACGAGCCGCCCGATTGGGCCGGTACCGCAGCCGCTCCATCACCTCGACGACAAGCTGCCGCGTCTCCGGCCGCACGTTGGGCGAGTCATTGAGAACCCGAGAAACGGTCTGATAGGAGACCCCAGCGGCCGCGGCAACGTCCCGAATCCGCGGCGCCGTCACGCCGGACTCCAATAGCCCGACCGGCACCGGCAAAGATCAAGGGCGGCCATCCCCACAGCCTAGTCATGCCCGACCAGCACGACGGGCCGCCAGGCGACGCTCGCCGGCAGCCTTGATCAGCTCTTTCGGATACGGCGGCGTGCGGTGTACCAGCGCAGCCCACACTTCGAAGGCGGCCTCCCGACCACCGCCAGGCCTACCCGGTCGCCAGCGCCCCGTTCCCCCGCTGCCCACCGGCACCCGCACGATCCACGTCGCCCGATGACCGCACCAGGACATCGAGGAGGCGGGGCGAGACCAAGAGATGGCTATCCGACCGGCAGCGCCGAGACCGGATCATCAAAGATCTGGCAAACCTGGCGTGCCGCATTACCTCCTCCGGTGGTGCATGGCCGGTTGATAGACAGGCGCTCTAGGCCGGCGCGACTTCGCCCTCCGGATATGCCGAATTGAACGCGCCCGGGAGCATGCCGGTGAGAGCATCTGTCAATTGTTCTCCACGTTTCGGCATATTGCTCGTTTGAGGTCAGATTCTTCCCTCCTCCAAGCGAAATAATCAGCTTCATTCTCCCGCGAGTGGAAAGGTTGATTCCACCCCGAATCCCGCCGCCCGCTCCTATTCGGTCTCTTATGCTCCGGCGACTACCGTTCCCCATGTACCGCGGGCTCTTCCCACCGCCCATCACTGTTCTCGACGTGTGTCGTGACGACCCAACGGCGGCCCACGGCGAGGCGGCTGTCGCAGATCGGCCGCTGGCGGTGAGACTGCGGTGCGGCCGGCGGCGGTGCGGCCGGCGGCGGTGCGGCCGGCGGCGGTGCGGTTAGCGGTGGCGCGGCTGGCTGTGGTGCGGCTGGCGGCGGTGCGGTTAGC
Organism: Paractinoplanes toevensis; assembly: GCF_018332695.1. Taxonomy (GTDB): domain Bacteria; phylum Actinomycetota; class Actinomycetes; order Mycobacteriales; family Micromonosporaceae; genus Actinoplanes; species Actinoplanes toevensis. Next base: position 20,131 of record NZ_BOQN01000073.1, on the reverse strand, counting down.
GGTGCGGCCGGCGGCGGTGCGGTTAGCGGTGGCGCGGCTGGCGGCGGTGCGGTTAGCGGTGGCGCGGCTGGCGGCGGTGCGGCTGGCTGTGGTGCGGCTGGCGGCGGTGCGGTTAGCGGCAGTCCGACCGACCGAACTCGCCGACCCGTCCGGCATCGCCCGGTAACCCGACCCGGACCGTGCGGCGGCATCAAGCGTTCGACGTTGTTCCTCCCTCGCTGATCCGACGGCTGGCGGCCGCGGATCGGCGCACCGACTCAACACGTCGGCCCGGTCCGCTCGGACAGCAACGTGCGCACGGCTCGCGGGGCAGGCCCGCCTTGCTACTTGGGCCTGCCGTGCGGCCTCAGCACCATCTCCCTTGTGGGTGGGTCTGGTCTGGGTGGTGGTTTCGGCCTTGTGGGTGGGCGTGGTCTGGGTGGTGGTTTCGGCCCTGTGAGTGCCCCCGTCCTGGGCAGCGGCATCTGCCACCCGCATGGACTCGGTGCGCGATGCGGTTTCCGGCTCGCCTGCGGAGGAGGTCCGCTCGGTCAGGACAGTTTCGCGAACCGGCTGCCCGCCGCCTGAGGGCCCGTCATCCTCGGCCGCGACGCCGCAGCTTGTCACCGCCGGCACCGGCCGCCGCGCACAGGTTGCCTCCGCCGGCCAGATCAACGGCGGGACAGCCTCAGCCTCATCGTGCAGACCCAACTCGGCGCACTCCCGGGAGCAGCCGTGCTGCCGGCACCGCTTCCATCCGTAGCGCCGTTCGAGCCCCCACCGCCGCCGACGCGCATGGTCACGACGGAACTCATCTTTCTCCGGCGAATAGTTACGCCCTTTAGTGCGGTCCCGCATGGCGGCGGTCGCCGACCGGGTGAATAGCTGAAGCTGCTGGTGCCGCATGCAGATATTGTCCCGCGCCCCGAACCGCGCCCGCTAATTTATGATCATGCCAATCTCCGGGGCCAGATAAAGCCGGATAATCAGTTGCGTGACGAATCATCGAACAATTCCTGTCGGGAGGGGGTAACTTCGGCACCGCCATCCGCGCATTCCCGACTCGCCCACGCCCGGGCACGAAACCGGACGAGACACCGCCGCACCCTTGGAAAATCGGCGACCGGCGACCGGCGACCGGCGACCGGCGACCGGCGACCGGCGACCGGCGACCGCGACCGGCGACCGCGACCGGCGACCGCGACCGGCACCGTCGGCTGGCACCCGGAACCCGGCACCCGGAACCGGCACCCGGAACCCGGCACCGGCACCGGCACCCGGCACCCGGCACCCGGCACCCGGCACCCGGCACCCGGAACCCGGCACCGGCACCGGCACCGGCACCGGGACCGGCAACCGGCAACCGGCAACCGGCAACCGGCAACCGGCAACCGGCAACCGGCAACCGGAGTGTGGTCGACTCGCCGAACCCCAGCTGTCGCGGACCGTCGGTCTCCGCGTCTCAGGGCGGTGGCCGGACGGAGGCCGCTGGCCCGACGAGGGTCCGTCAGGTAAGGGTGGGATCGCCGAACTCCTCGCGGTGATCCGGGCGAGCTCAGCGTCGCCGGCGGCCGCGGATGATGACGGCGCGTGGCTTGTCCAGCTGGCTGAGGTCGGCTCTTGGGTCGGCGTCGAAGACGACCGCGTCGGCTGGGGCGCCGTCGACCAGGCCGGGCAGGCCCAGGTAGGCGCGGGCGGTCCACGATGCGGCGGCGATCGCCTCGTGCGGTGACACGCCCGCGGCGACCAGCGCGCGGATCTCCAGCGCGATGCCGCCGTGCGGGCGGGTGTCGGTGCCGGCCAGTACGGTGACGCCGGCCTCGACGGCGGCCGCGGTGAGCCGGGCGTGCGCGGCGGCTCCCGGCACGTACCAGCTCTTGCCCGCTCGTTCCGGATCGGCGGTGATCTGTGCCAGGGCCGCGGTGATCACCGACAGCGTCGGGGTCAGCGCTATGCCCTGCTCGGCCATCCGGGGCAGCAGCGCCGGGTCCAGGCCCATGCCGTGCTCCACGGAGTCCACGCCGGCCTCGACCGCGACCGCTCCACCCGCCCCGTGCTGCGAGTGCACGGCGAGACGGCCACCGGCCGCGTGCACGCGGCGCACCGCTTCGCGCAGCAGCTCCACCGGCATGACGTCGTCGCCGGGTTTCCAGTCGATGACCACTTTGGCCCATCCCGTGCGGGCGGCCTGCGCGGCGGCGACGTCCGGCAGGTCGGCCGGCGCGGGCCGGCGGCCCCAGCCTTCCATGAACTGTCCGTGCTGGGCGATCCACGGCCCGGCGTGGACGGCGCGCGGGCTTTCCTCCGCCTGTCCGAACCAGTCCGGCGGGTCTCCCGCGAGGCCGGGCGAGCGGATGAGTGTGACCCCGGAGTCCAAGTGCGCCCGAAGATCTTCCTTCAGTACGCCGTCGTCCAGCGGCTGGCCCGGTTTCTCGGCTCCCGGGTGGGTGTGCGCGTCGACCAGTCCGGGCAGGATCCAGCCCTCGGCCACGAGTTCGGCGCCGGGCACCGGATCGGTCGTCCACCGGTCGCCGTCGGCATAGAGATCGATCGGCTCGCCGTCGGGAAGACCGAATCCCCGTACCCGCAGCACTGTCATCACGCCACCCTAGACGGGACCGCCCGGGTTCGCGGTCAATCGATCGCTGTCGACCCGGGTGCCCACCTGCTTGACCTGCCGCATGGTCGGGCTGATCTCCATGGCCTCGACGCCGGGCAGCGTGCCGATCCGGCCGGTGGTGAACTCGAACAGTCCGTCGAGGTCGCGGCAGTGCACGACGGCATGCAGGTTGTGCGGCCCGGAGACGGCCGCGGCGAACGCCACCTCGGGCATCCGCGCCATCGCCCGCCCGACCGCCTTGAGCCGCGCCGGGTGCACCCGCAGCAGCAGGTTCGCCCGGGCTCGATAGCCGAGGGCCAGCGGTGCGATCTCCACGTCCAGGTAGAGCACCCCGCTGGACAGCAGCGCCTGCATCCGGCGTGACGCGCGGCCGGGGGTGAGTCCGGTCGCGGCGGCCAGGTCGACCAGGCTGGCCCGCCCGTCGGCGGCGAGGGCAGCCAGGAGCCGGTCGTCGTGGGCGTTCAGCGACGCCGGTTCCCGGACGATCGGCTGTTCGGCGAAGGGGCTGACCCCGGCCGAGCCGAGCGCGGACTCCTGCTCGGGCGTCAGCACGCCGGCCAGCGCGGCCCAGTAGTGCCCACGGCCGGCGACGAACTGGCGCAGCTGCACCGACGCCTGCAGGTCCAGGACGGCGGCGGCCCGGGGCAGGCGGCGGCCGAGCAGGTCGTCGCGCTCCTCCCGCGATCGCGACCGGACCGCGAAGGTGATCTCGGAACCGGCGGCGGTCACCGTCACCCAGCTGACGTCGTCGCGCTGGGCGAGGGCCTCGGCGAGGGCGGTGACGCTGCCGGGCCGGCAGCGCAGCCGCACCAGCCACTGGCTCTGCCCGAGCGCCCCAGGGTCGACGACGCCGACCACCCGGACCGCCCCGGAGCGGCACATCCGGCGGTAGCGCCGGGCCACGGTCAGCTCGGAGAGACCCAGGACGGCACCCACGGCGGCAAATGCGGCTCGTGGGTCGATCTGCAGAGCCCGAAGGATTCGTACGTCTTCCGGCTCCAAGCTGATGGAATCCTCGATTCTGACGGCCGTCATGGTGTTGATCCTATGATTCCGGCCGGCACGGCACCGGGCCCGGCCGACGCTTGGATCATGACTCTCATCGCCATCGAAGAGCACTGGATCATGTCGGAGCTGACGGCCGCGCTCCGGAACGCACCGCCGGAGCGCCGCGACGACAGCCTCGCCTTCAACGACCTGGGCGACCATCAGCCGCGTCTGCGGGACCTCGGCGCCGGCCGGATCGCCGCGATGGACGCCCAGGGCATCGACGTGGCGGTTCTCGCACTGACCCCGCCCGGAACCCAGACCCTCACCCCGGACGACGCCGTACGCCTCAGTCGCGCCGCCAACGATCGGGCCGCCGCTGCCGTCGGCGCCCATCCGACCCGCTTCCGTGCGCTGTCGACGCTGCCCATGTCCGCGCCCGGAGCGGTCGCCGCCGAGTTGGAACGGGCCGCGGACCTGGGTCACGTGGGCACGATGGTCTACGGCCGTGCGGGCGATCTGTTGCTCGACGACCCCGCGTACGAAGACTTCTTCGCCGCCTGCGCCCGCCTCGGGCAGCCGGTGTTCCTGCATCCGCAGTTGCCGTCCCGCGCGGTGCGGGACGCGTCGTACCGTGGCTTCGATCCGACGACCGACCTCGCCCTCGCCACCTTCGGGTGGGGCTGGCACCTGGACGCCGCGACGGCGGCGCTGCGCCTGATCCTGCGCGGCACCTTCGACCGGCATCCGGACCTGCAGGTCGTGCTCGGCCACTGGGGCGAGATGCTGCTGTTCTGGCTGGACCGCGCCGACAGCCTGTCCCGGGTCGCGGGCCTGCCCCGGCCGGTGTCGGACTACGTCCGCTCGAACTTCCACATCACCACGTCCGGCATGCTCAACCCGGCGCTGCTGCGGCACGCGCTGTCGGTCACCACCGCCGACCGGTTGATCTTCTCGACGGACTACCCGTTCCAGCACCCGCACCGGGACGACATCACGGCGTTCCTGCAGCATTTCCCCTCCGCCGAGGACCGCGCCCGGTTCTCGTCGGGCAACGCGGCCACCCTCTTCGGCATAGACCTCTGAGGTCTGCGGGATGCTGTCGGATCGAGGCGCCGGACCAGAAGGAGGCGACGATGACGGAGTACCTGATCACCTTCAACGATGAATGGGTGCCCGCGCACACCGCGGAGGAGGTGCGCGAGAAAAGCGCGGCCGCCCGGGTCGTGGTCGGGGAGATGCTGGCGGCGGAGGTTCTGATCTTCACCAACGGCGGGCTGGACCGGTCCACCGCGGTGTGCAGTGTGGAGCCGGTCGACGGCGAGCTTCTGTTCACCGATGGGCCGTACGTCGAGAGCAAGGAGCATCTCGGCGGCTTCGCCGTGGTGGACGTCGCCGATGACGAGGCGGCGCGGTACTGGGCCGGCCGGCTCGCGACCGCCCTCGACTGGCCGCAGGAGGTGCACCGGTTCCGGGGGCCGGGGCGGGCCCGGCGGAAGTGAGCCGTTACCGGGAGAGCGCGCGGGCCAGGCGACGGACGGCCTCGTCCATCTCCTCGGGCGGGGACGCGGCGTAGGTGAGGCGCAGGTGCGGGGCCGGGGGCTCGGCCGGGAACCAGGGGCGGCCGGGGAAGACGATCACGCCCTGTGCGGCGGCGGCCGCGGCCACCGCGACGTCGTCGGTGCCGTCCGGCAAGCGCGGCCACAGGTGCAGGCCGCCGCGCGGGATCGACGCCGGCACCAGGTCGGGCCGGTGCCGGTCGAGGGCGGTCAGCAGGGCCTCGCGGCGGGTGCGCAGCGCGGTGCGCAGGGAGCGCAGGTGCCGGGTCCAGGCGGGGGCGGTCACGAACTCCACGGTGGCCTGTTGCAGCGGGCCGGCCACGAAGAAGTCGTCGAGCAGCCGGGCCGCGCGCAGCCGGGCGCCGGCCGGGCCGCGTGCGCCGATCGCGGCGATGCGCAGGCCGGGGGCGGCCGACTTGGTCAGTGACCGCAGGTAGATGACGTGGCCGTCGGGGTCGTCGGCGGCCAGCGGGGGCGGGGCGTCGCCGTCGATGGTCAGGTCGCGGGCGTAGTCGTCCTCGATCAGGAAGGCGCCGGCCGCGCGCACCGCCGCGGCCACCGCCGCGCGGCGGTGCGTCGCGAGCGTCGCCCCGGAAGGGTTGGCATGCAGCGGCTGGCAGTAGAACAACCGAGCCGCGGTACGGGCGAACGCGGCGGCCAGCTGGTCGGGGAGTACGCCGTCGGCGTCGGCCGGGACCGGCACGATGCGCAGGCCGGCGGCTCGGGCGGCGGCCAGGGCGCCCAGGTAGGTGGGTGACTCGACGAGCAGGGTGTCGCCGGGTGCGGTCAGCGCACGCAGCGCCGAGGAGAGCGCGGCCTGGCCGCCGGGGCAGATGACCAGGTCGCCGGCGCGCAGCCCGGTGCCGGACTGCTGGGCGAACCAGGCGCGCAGGTCCTCGCGGCCCTCGACCGGGCCGCGCTGCCAGGTGGCCGGTTGCCGGGCGGCCCGGGCCAGGGCGGCACCGAGCGCGGCGGCCGGCTGGAGGTCGGCGTCGAGGTAGCCGCCGGACAACGGGATCGCGCCCGCGGGCGGTAACGCCAGTAACGCCGCCATGTCGGCGTCACCGGCCGGGGCGGCGCCGAGGGCCACGGTCTGCCAGGACAGATCGGGGGCGGCGATCGACGGGGGCGGGACCGGGGAGGCCACGAACGTGCCCCGGCCCGGCCGCGTCTCGAGCACGCCCTGCGCTGCCAGCGTCTGCAGGGCGGCCGCCACGGTGACCGGTGAGGCCTGATGCCGGGCGGTCAGCTCACGCACCGACGGCAGTCGCGTGCCCGGCGCCAGACCGCCGGCCAGCCGCCGGAGATCTTGGATAACGCGAGCGGCTGCGATACCGTCATTCATGAGAGCCAAGAGTAACGCTATCGCACCACCGGCGGTAACGGGCGGCCTCGCCCTCGGCGCGCTGGGCGTGCTCGCGTTCAGCATGTCGCTGCCGATGACCCGGGTCGCCGTGCAGCAGCTCGACCCCTGGTTCGTCGCCTTCGGCCGGGCCGTCGGTGCGGCCGCGCTGGCCTGGATCTACCTGCGCGGCACCGGCGCTCCCCGGCCGGCCGCGCGCCAGCGGCGGCGCCTGCTGATCGTCGCGCTCGGGGTGGTCGTCGGGTTTCCGCTGTTCACCTCGCTGGCGCTGACCGGAGAGACCGCGGCGCACGGCGCGGTCGTGGTCACCGTGCTGCCCGCGATGACGGCGATCTTCGCGGTGGTCCGGGCGGGCGAGCGGCCGCCACCGCTGTTCTGGGCGGCCGGCGCGGCGGGCCTCCTCGTCGTCCTGACCTTCCTGATCACGACCGGCGCGGTGCACGGCGAACTCTCCGTCAACGACCTCTACCTGCTGGCCGCGGTGGTGCTGTGCGGACTCGGCTACGCCGAGGGCGGCGTGCTCGCCCGGGAGCTGGGCGGCGCCCGTACGATCTGCTGGGCCCTGATTCTCGCGCTGCCCGCCACCCTGCCGATCACCGTGATTGCCGCCTGGCTGAGCCCGCCGCAGGCGACCGCCGGGGCCTGGGCCGCCTTCGGTTACCTCACCGCGGTCTCCATGTTCCTGGGGTTCTTCGCCTGGTACGCCGGTCTCGCCCGGGGCGGCATCGCCAAGGTCGGGCAGGTCCAGCTGGCCCAGCCGGTCCTCACCCTGATCTGGTCGGCGCTGCTGCTCGGCGAGAGCGTCACCCCGGCCACCATCGGCGCCGCGGTCGTCGTGCTGGCCTGTGTCGTGCTGATCCAGCGAGCCCGCTAACGCTTCAGGTCGTGGCGGCGGTGGGTGAGCCGCTCGGCGACCGCCGCCGGCACCATCCGGCGCAGGGCGAACACGAGCGGCGCGTTGCTGCCCACGGCGTACCGCTGCTTCGGTCTTTCGGTCTCGATGGCCTTGACGATCGTCTCGGCGACCTTCTCCGCCGAGATGCCGGCCTTCTCGTTGCGGTCGAGGGCGGCCAGCATCGTCTCGAACTCGCGCCGGTGCGGCGAATCAGCGGAGATGTACTTGGTGCGGCGCTCGCTGATGCCGGTGTTGATCGAGCCGGGTTCGACGGTGGTCAGCCAGACGCCGTACGGCGAGAACTCGTGCCGGGCGCCGTTGCTGAAGCCCTTCAGCGCGGCCTTGGTGGCCACGTAGGACGAACGGTAGGCGAGCGGGAACGACGCCAGCATCGAGCCGATCATGACGACCCGGCCGTAACCGCGCTCGCGCATCCCGGGCAGCGCCAGCTGGGCGAGCCGGACCGGGCCGAGCACGTTGACCTGGAAGAGCCGCCGCAGCGCGTCCGGCGGCAGTTCCTCGAACGGGCCGGACTGGCTCTCGCCGGCGTTGTTGACCAGGATGTCGACGGTCGCCAGCCGGTCGCGCAGCGCCTCCACCGACTCCTCGTCGGCGAGGTCGAGGCGGAGCAGGCCGGAGTCGCCGGGCGTGCGGCTGGTGCCGAGGACGCGGTAGCCCCGCGCGGCCAGCAGCGCCGCCGTCGCCTTGCCGATGCCCGACGATGCCCCGGTGACCAGCGCGGTGCGTTCCATGCCGGCACCCTACCGGCGGCGGCTCGGCGGAGGTCCACCACGGACCCGAGGCCGCGACATCCACCCGCCATCAAACTACGCTGTGAGCGGGAGGTCCACGGTGCGTGATCAAGTGGGGTTGGCCCGGTTCAGCGCTGTCTCCGCGCTCGTCACGGCGGGTGTCTATCTCGGACTGTACGGGTTCGCGGCCGGCAGCCGGACGTTCGTCGTGCTCGGCATCGCCGCGTTCGTGGTCGCCCTCACCGGCCTGCTCCTGCGGTCGTTCTGGTGGTCGCGCCTGCACCGGCAGCGGGCCTGGATCAACGGCACGGCCGAGGTGCTCACCGTGTCGCCGCCGCCGGTGGCCGGCGATTTCGGGCGCTGCGAGCTGAGTGTGATCCTGGCCGCGCCGGGCCTGCCCACCAGCGAGGTCGCGGTCCGGGACCGGCGGGCGCCGGTGCGGTCCTGGCCGGAGCCCGGCGACGCGCTGCCGGTGCACGTCGACGTCGAGGACGTCCGCCGGGTCCGGGTGCGCTGGGACGAGTTCGTCCGGCCGGTGCCGGAGGAGACGCACGCCGCCCCGCCGACCTGGTCGGGTCTCCCGGCGGACGGCCCGGTCTTCACCGACGAGGAACTGGACGCGCTGTCCGCGGCCGAGTCGGAGTACCTCCCGCCCCGGCGGGTGCTGCCGCTCGAGGACGAGCCGAGCATGCTGGTCGCCCGCTATCTCTTCCCGACCGAGCGCTACCGCGGCGAGTGGCGGCGGCACTGGGTGTGGGTCTTCGTGCGCTATGTCCTGGCTTTCGCCCTGGCGGTGGCCGGCGAGATCCTGGTCCGGCGGTACGTCGCGGACGAATACCTGACCCGGGCCCGGGCCGGTGTCGCCGTGCTGGGCGGCCTGCTCGGGCTGCGGGCGCTGATCGCCCACTGGTTCGGCCGCTTCGTGCTCACCGGGCACCGCGTCCTGCTGATCGAGGGTGTGCTGCGCCGGCGGATCTCGACCGCGCCACTGCCGCGCGTCCACGAACTTCGCTTCGTGCAGTCCGTGCCGGGCCGGCTGTTCAACTACGCCGACTTCGTCTTCGAGCGCGCGCGGTACTTCAGCCCGATCCGGCGGGTCACCGCCCTGTCCAACCCGAACGAGCTGTACCTGCAGGTGACCGAGGAGGCGTACGACCCGGGCGCGGTCGAGGCCCGGATGCGCAGCTACGACGAGGAGTCCTACTGATCCCAGAAGCCCTCGTGCACCTCGGTGGCGCTGGGCAGCGGGACCGGGCCGTCGACGGCGATCTCCCGGCCGCCGCGGGCGAAGACCTCCCGGCTGGGCAGGCGCAGCGGCGGCACGCCCTCCTCCTCCGTCACCATGGCGGCCAGGCCGTCCTCGGAGAGCGCGAACACCATCCGGCCGATCCCGGACCAGTAGATCGCGCCGGCGCACATCGCGCACGGCTCGGTGCTGGTGTAGAGCACGCTGCCGGTCAGGGTCACCCGATCGAGAGCGCCGGCCAGGCGTACCAGATTGGTCTCCGCGTGGCCGGTCGGATCCGACTGGGTGACCACGCTGTTGCGGGCCTCCAGCACGGTGCCGTCCGGAGTGACCAGCAGCGCCCCGAACGGATGGTCGCCGCGGTCACGCGCTTCCCGGGCGAGAGCGACGGCCCGCTCGAGATATCCCCGGTCAATTTCCGTCACGGTCATGGTCAACAGCCTAGGGCGCCTTGATGAGGCCCCGCGCCAACCCGCGGCCTGAGACACTGGTTGTTGATCAAAAGCGGAAAGGGCGCGATGGCGAGCGAGGGCAGTACCAGGGCCGTGCTGACGGCGTTGAGCGCGAACCTGGCGATCGGGGTGGCGAAGTTCGTCGCGGCGGCGATCACCGGCTCGGCGTCGATGCTGGCCGAGGGCGTGCACTCGGTCGCCGACTCGGCCAACCAGGTGTTGCTGCTGATCGGCGGCCGGCGGGCCAAGCGCCCGGCGTCGGTCCTGCACCCGTTCGGGTACGCCCGGGAGCGGTACGTCTACGCCTTCCTGGTCGCGATCATCCTGTTCAGCCTGGGCGGCCTGTACGCCGTATACGAGGGCTACCACAAGATCAAGGACCCGCATCCGCTGGAATCCCCGCTGGTGGCGGTGATCGTGCTGGTGTTCGCCGCGGCGCTGGAGGGGTACGCGTTGCGCACCGCGGTCGGCGAGGCCAACCGCACCCGCGGCAAGCGGGACTGGCTGGCCTTCATCCGCCGCACCCGCAACCCGGAGTTGCCGGTGATCCTGCTGGAGGACAGCGGCGCGCTGTTCGGCCTGCTGTTCGCCCTGGTCGGGGTCGGGCTGAGCGTGCTGACCGGCAACGGCGTCTACGACGGCATCGCGACGCTCTGCATCGGCCTGCTGCTGGTCTTCGTCGCCGTGCTGCTGGCCACCGAGACGAAGAGCCTGATCATCGGCGAGTCCGCGGTGCCGGAGCAGGTGGCCGCGATCGAGAGTGCGCTGCTCGCCTCGCCGGGCGTGGACCGGGTGATCCATCTGCGGACGATGCACCTGGGCCCGGACGAGTTGCTGCTGGCCGCGAAGATCGCGATCGGCGCGCACGACGAGGGCCGGGAGATCGCCGCCACGATCGACGACGCCGAGGCGAGAGTGCGCACAGCGGTCCCCTCAGCGAAGGTGATCTACCTCGAACCCGACATATACCACCCGGACCCCGTTTAATCTGGATTTATGTTCCGAAATGTACTAAAAGCCACGGTTACTGCCGTTATGGTCGTCGGTTTCGCCACCCCCGCCTCCGCCGGGCCTCCTGACCTGGAAAAGCTGCACGCCGCCCTGCTCACCGTCGAGGACCTGCCGCCCGGCTACGAGTCCGCCGACGAGTGGAACGACATCGTCGACCCCGGCGCGCCCGGCCCCGGCATCTGCCGCGACCCGGTCGCCGTCGGCAGCGTCGTCAACCGGCCCGGCATCACCGCGCACACCTCGTTCTTCGGGACCAGGAACGGGCCGCTGCTCTACGAGATCCTCATCGCGGCCGGTCCGGCCCAGGCGCACGCCCTGGTCGCCGAGGTCGCCGCCGCACCCCGGCGCTGCCCGGTCGTGCGCCTCGGCGACCTCGCGCTGACCGTGCGCCGCACCGGAGTCCCGGACGTCGGCGAGCGTGCTTCCGCCGTACTCATCGAAACCCGGACCGAACCGCCCATCCGGACCCGCCTGATCGTCTTCGCCGAAGGCGGAGTCACCGCCATCATCATGGCGGTCGGCGCCGAGGACGCCGGGTTGCGCGGCATGCACACGATCGCCCTGACGGCGGCCGGGAAGCTGGCGCGCACAAATTAACCTGTCACGACATCCACCCTGCCGGACATGGAGGGGACGTGACCTCCGCGACCGCACACGAGGACCGATTCCGGCGGATCTACGCCGGCAACTTCGATCAGCTGCTGGCCTACGCCCTGCGGCGGGTCGACCAGCCGGCCGACGCGGCCGACGTGGTCGCGGAAACCTTCCTCGTCGCCTGGCGGCGCCATCGGGAGATTCCCGACGGCGCCGAGGCGCGCCTCTGGCTCTACGGCGTGGCCCGGCGGGTGCTTTCCAACCATCTCCGTGGTGGGGTGCGCCGGGAGCGATTAGGCGTACGCCTTCGTCAGCGCCTCGCCGCGGTGGCAACCCCCGACCCGGGCAACGAGGTGTCCGACCGGCTGACCGTGCGGGCCGCCCTGGCGCGCCTCGGCGACCTCGACCGTGAGGTGCTGATGCTCACCGCCTGGGAAGGTCTCGAGCCGCGCGAGGCCGCGGCGGTCCTCGAGGTGAGCCCGGCCGTGGTGCGCACGCGACTGTCGCGGGCCCGGGCGAGGCTGCGTGAACTCATCGGTGACGATCCGGGACCGCCCGGACATGTACTCGACGTCCTGGCAATACCCGTCCCGAAGGAGGGCAGATGACCGACGAACGACTGGACCGGCTGATCCGCGACGCCGACCCGTACCGCCCCGAGGTCATCGGGCGCCTCGACGGGGCCGGGCAGACCCTGATCGAGGAGATCATGTCCGAACCTATCGCGCACCGCAGCCTCCGGCGCCGGCTCGTCACCGCCGTCGCGGCGGCCGCCGTTCTCATCACCGCCCTCGGCGTCTCCGTCGCCCTTCGCAACCACCCCGGCGGCCCCGACCGGCAGCAGGCCCTGCCGGTGACCTCGTCGCCGGCCGTCGCGCCGGACAGCGAGGCCTACTCCCAGCTGGTGCTGCGGGCCGCGGAACAGAACCCGCGCCTGCTCATCGGCGAGGCCGGCTGGAAGGCCACCACGGTCTACGGCTTCACCGAGGACACCGGCACGATCGCCTTCAGCAAGGGCGGCCTGCAGCTGGAGTTCAACTGGTACCCGGCCGACCAGTACGACGGCTACTACGAAGATCGGCTGAACGTCAGCAAGCCGGAGGCCGCGACCGTCGCCGGGCAGCCGGGCAACCGATTCAAGTACAGCGACAGCGACTGGGCGATCATGGTGAAGCCCAAGGACAACACGTTCGTCGAGTTGCGCACGGGGGGCAACTGGACGCGCGCCCGGTTCGACGAGGTGGTCGCCACGATCGTGCGGGCCGACGTGCCCACCTGGCTGGCGGCGCTCCCGCCGGAGATCGTCACGCCGGGCAAGGCCGACGAGGCCGCCGACAAGCTCCTGGTGGGCATCCCGCTGCCGCCGAAGTTCGACAAAGCCGCGCTGGCCGGCCTCGGCGTCAACGACCCGTACCAGTTCAGCGCCGGGGTGACCTCGGCGGTCGGCTGCGGCTGGATCGAGGAGTACCTGCGGGCCAAGAAGATCGGTGACCAGATCGCCATGAAGAAGGCCACCGACGCGCTGCGCAGCAGCCACAACTGGAAGGCCCTCAAGGACATGACCGAGGAGGGCGACTGGGCCGAGGCGTTCTGGGAGCTCGCCGACAAGGTCGTCGCCGGCAAGGTGCCCGCCGGTTACAAGGACTGGATCGGCTGCCACTGATCCACCCGGGGCGGTGGCACGGTTCGTGCCACCGCCCGCCGGGATCATCCGCCGACCGGCAGCCACTCGTCGTGGTCGGTGAGGTCGACCGGCCTCAGCCCGTCGGCTCGCCCCGGCATCACCAGGATCTCGACGCCGTTCAGCAACTGGCCGGGCCGCTGGCCGACAAGCTCGTAGAGCTGGAAGACACCGTGCGTCTGCGTCGCGAACTGGGTTTCACCGCCGCAGCCGGGGTGGTGAACACCAACCGCGGAGCGGCATTCATGTCGGGCATCGAGAAGATTCTTGCCGGCATGAGCCAGCGGGAGGAACTGGCGCTGGCCCAGCGTTCGAAGGACAGCGCCGACAGTGCCGCCGCCACCCGCCGGTTGATGCTCGGCGGGTCCCTGGTGGCAGGACTTATCGTCGGGCTGGGTGCGTTCTGGACCAGCCGGAAGGTCAACGCGGCGGTTGCTGGTGTCACCGCCACAGCCCGCGGTGTGCTCGCCGGCGACACCGACCTGCGGGCTCCTGTGGTGGGGCTGACCGAGCTGAGTGAGATGGCCGCCATCGTCAACGAGGCCACCGACAACGTGCTGGCGGCACGGGACGAGGCTGTGCAGGCTGCCGCCGCCAAGTCGTCGTTCTTGGCCACCATGAGTCATGAGATCCGCACACCGATGAACGCTGTCATCGGCATGACGGGTCTGCTGCTGGAAACCGAACTGAGCGCCGAACAGCGGGACTTCGTCACCACCGTCCGGGACAGCGGCGAGGCGCTGCTGGTGATCATCAACGACAGGTCCTGGTCAATCTGTTGAGCAACGCGGTCAAGTTCACCGCCGTGGGTGAGGTCGTCATCGCCGTCACCGCAGACGATGCCGTCTCGGACGGCGCTGTGCGTCTGCGAGTGGCCGTACGCGACACCGGTATCGGCATCGCGGCCGACCGCATGGGCCGCTTGTTCGAGTCCTTCAGCCAGGTCGACAGCTCCACCACCAGGATCTACGGCGGCACCGGGCTCGGCCTGGCGATCAGTCGCCGGCTCGCCCGGGCGATGGGCGGGGACATTGTGGTGGACAGTCGACCGGGCGCCGGATCGACGTTCACCGTCACCGTGCTCATGCAGCCGTGCCCGCAAGCCGGGCGGGCGGCCGCCGCGGTGATCACCGGCCGTTCGGCATTGATCGTCGACGACAACGCCACCAACCGCGCAATGCTGCAGGGTGAGCTCACCGGCTGGGGCATCCACTGTGTCACCGCCGCGTCCGCCACCGAAGCCCTCGACCTGATCGCCGACGGCGCCCGGTTCGACATCGCGTTGCTCGACATGCACATGCCCGACACCGACGGCGCTCACCTCGCTGAGCGTCTGAACCGGCTGCCGGAGGTGGCCGACGCGCCGCGCGTGCTGCTCAGCAGCGTGAACGGGCGGCCCCAGGACGCTGAACGCGACCTGTTCGCAGCGATCCTGTCCAAACCGGTACGGGCCGGCGCCCTGCACAACACCGTGGCGCACCTGCTCGGCGAGGGCCCGCAGATACCGGTCGAACCCCCTACTTTCCCGGAAATCGCGGCATCCCAGCACCAGTTGCGGGTCCTGCTCGCCGTGGACAACCCGGTCAACCAGAAAGTCGCCCAGCTCATGCTCACCAAACTCGGCCACCGGGTGGACACCGTCGCCAACGGCGCAGAAGCTGTCGACGCGGTGCACCGTGCCCACTACGACGTCGTACTGATGGATATGCAGATGCCGGTGCTCGACGGCTTGGACGCCACCCGCCGGATCCGTAAGGAACTGCCCACCGGCCGTCAACCACACATCGTCGCCATGACCGCCAACGCCCTGCCGGAGGACCGCCTCGCCTGCCGCACCGCCGGCATGGACGACTACCTGGCCAAGCCGGTCCGCCCGGCCGACCTCGCCGCCGTGCTCAGAAACCTCGCCACCGGACAGTCGACCGGCACCACATTCAGTGCCGGTCACAGCTTGACGGCCGGGACGGCCGCGGCGGCGCTGTGCTGCAGCGTGATGCCGAGGTGGGATGTGAGCCAGGTTCGCGTGGGCGAGCTCGCCGCGCTATCGCCGGGCAGCACAGCGGCCCCAACTACGAACCGGTGACCACGATGCCGTCCGCGTACCCCTTGAGCTTCACCTGGTGTGCCGACGTCAGCGACCCGTCCGGTCGAGGAATGAACGGATCCGTTCCGCCAAGTCGCGCGTCGTCTTGCTGTTCTGATCCCCGTCGATGCGCTCGAGTACCTCGAGCAGGGCAGGGCCGATTTCTACCGGTGCGGAGTCCGCAGATGGCCAGAGGAGGGAGGACTGATATCCGGTGTCCTGCCCGGTCAGCTGGATCCGGACGGTGTCGCCGGCCTTGGCTGCCTCAAACTGGGGCCTGGCGGCCGTCGGGTACGCGTCGATGAAGCTTTCTGGACCGACCTGAGTCGTCTCCAGAGCTTGATCGAGAAATACGAAGCGGGGACTTGTCTTTCGGTCGGACAACGCGGTCTCCTCCAACGGGTCACCGGCACTGCAGCGGTCAGCGTAGGAGGGGATACCCCTTGAGCAGCACGGCAATCGCGAACCCCGATCCGAAGCCGCCGGTCGGCAGGTGCGCGACTGCAACGGTTGATCATTTGAACGACCGCTTCGAAGGAGTCCAGGTCCATCGGCTTCGTCACGAATGCGTTGAGCGGTGTCCGTAGCTGTCCATATGGATCTTGCTGCCGGGACGGCGTTCGGGTGGGCGAAGCGATCAACTGTCGGGCACTGTGAATAACGCCCACACATGTTTGCCGGTTTCGGTGGGATACCAGCCGACCTCCTCGGCTAGGCGTTCTGCCAGCGCCAGCCCGAGACCACCGTCGCCCGGCGTCCGCCGCAGATCGGGAACGGGTCGGCCGCCGCGATCGCTGTCGACTACGTCGATGATCAGATGCCCGTCGGTGCGTAGCAGCGCCACCACCGTCGGAGTACCGGCGTGACGCAAGGCATTGCCGGCAAGCTCCGTCGCGACGATCATCAACCGCTCCGCAAGGTCAGTCACGTCGCTTGCGACACCTGATCGGGCCAGCACCGCCTTCTGCAGACCGGTCCTCAGCTCGGACAACTGCGGGGGCCGGTCGAGAGTCCACCGAGCGATGTGCTCGTCAACGTCGGGCAGCCCGCGCATCCTCCACCCCTTCATGGCGTCCTGTATGCCCGCATAAGCCGCAACGATGCATGCCCGGCCGAAGGCGGGACGTTCGAAGTGCAGGTCGGGGCCGCTTCGGCCCGGTCGGAGAATTCCACCAACGCGGTAACGCACGTGCACCAAGCTTGTCCGGCCTGGAGCGACGCTGGGGCCGTTGTCATTGTCCGAGAAGGCGGGCCAGGACGCCGGTGATCTCCAATACGCGTCGGACCGGAGGTTGCACGTTGCGCACCCGGAAGGTGACGCCGCGCTTGGAAGCCTGGTGATAGGCCTTGTCGAGCGCGGCGATGCCGGACGAGTCGCAGAATGTCAGTCGGGCGAGGTCCGCGACCACGGCGGTGGCCGCGTCCGCGGTGATCGCGTGGGTGAGAGCTGCCTTGAGGTCGTCGACAGTCGATATGTCGATCTCTCCGGCCACGAGGAGATGGAACATGCCGTTGCTCGTCGCGATCGTGCTGACCACCATGCCGGACCTCTCTCCTGCCCTGCAGGACGCCGCCGCAGCACCGCCGTCGGCCTCTATGAATTCGGTACGGATCGACGGCGCGTCATCGGCGTTCGCGTCGGTGATCGGCTCCCGCTCCAGCCGCACCTCCTCGTGCGAGACCGGTACCCGGACCTGCTGCTGCTCGGTGACCACGTACTTACGCAGCCGTGCCTTTCCGGTCTGCTCGAAGTGGGTCATCGATCGAGCCGATCTTGTCGCCATCGGTCACCCGGGCGATGTCGTTCTGCGTAATCATGTCGGGTCCTTTCGGGGACGACACACGATCGAAAAACGACCGCAGGGCAGAGCCGTAGATCGCCGCGCCGGCCGAAGAGGCTGCGGCACAGCGAACGCAAAGGAATGGCGTTATGCGATCCTGGGGTGGGTGGGATGCCCTCCCGTTTAGGTCATAAACGCGGCGGGCCGTACGGATTTCAGCCGACCGGGGCCGGTCACTTTCCTTCGGTCAGGCGCGCTGGTCTCCGCCGGCGGGGCAACAGCAGGGCGACCCGGTCGAGAAGCGCTTCGAGGGCTTCTTCGAAGTCCTGTGCGGCCACGTCGACGGACAGGTGCGGCTCGAGGCGTTGCAGGAGCGGGTAGCGGCTGAGGTCTTCGATCGGGGACACGTCGGGTTCCTCGACGGGGCCGGTCTCGACGCCGCGGGCGGAGACCTCCAGGAGTAGGTAGCCGAGCAGGAAGCTGCTGAAGGCTCGGTAGACGGCGGCGGCGTTCTCGTCGGAGAACCCGGATTCGATCATCACGTCGAGCAGGGATTCGATCCAGCGCAGGCTGCGCAGCGGCGGTCGTACCCACGGCGCCGCGGGCGGGCGGGTGGCCACCAGGGGGAAGACCTCAGGATGGGCGAGGGCGATCCGGCGCAGGCCGTGGGCCAGTCGTTGCAGGTAGTCGACCCAGCCGGCGTGGGCTTCCAGGTGTACGTCGGGGTCGCCGAACAGCTCGTCGACGACGGTTTCGACCACCCCGTCCAGCAGCGCCTCGCGGCCGGGCACGTAACGGTAGAGGGCCATGCCCTCGACGCCGAGGTAGGCGCCCAGGCGCTGCATCGTCAGCGCGCGCAGGCCGTGCTCGTCGATGAACCGCACGGCGGCGTCGAGGATGCGCCGCCGGTCCAGCCCGCCGTGCCCGGTGTCGGGAGCGTCGGCGGGGCTGATCGCGGCCGCGTCGCCGCGCGCTGCGGGGGTGTCGGGATCGTTCATCGCCGCCTCCGTGCTCGCCGGGGGAGACCGTCGCCATGCCGCGTAAGTCTCCGATAGATCGAGGTGGGTGATGTCTGGACGATTCGGTCACCGGCGGGTGGCCAGGCAAGAGCCGTCAGACTGTCCCGTGAATACGGCTCGCCTGTGCGTTTAGCACATAAACGACCTCCGGGTGTACGTCCCCTTACCCGGTTGCCGCTCGTAGGAACGTCGCTTGTTCGGATGAGCGCAGAAATATTGCTGTAGGTGATTAGGAATTGCATTACGGGGAAGTTCAGTCACCGCATCCCGATCTAGGTAGGAGCCACAGTGAGTGATCTATCGACCGGCGCGTACGCGTCGGATTCATCGGCGCCGGACGGCACGTCGAAGGCCAAGCAGGTGGCCGGGCAGGGCAAGGAAGCCACCACCCAGGCGGCCGTGGAGGTCAAGGACACCGCCAAGGAGCAGGCGCAGCGCGTCGGCGCCGAAGCCAAGACGCAGGCCCGCAACATCGCCTCCGACGTGCGCGACAAGGTCGGCGAGCAGGCCCGCACCCAGAACGACAAGCTGGTCAGCAGCATTCGCCAGACCGCGGAGCACCTCGACGAGATGCGTGGTGATCGGCCGGATTCGCCGGCCGCGGCGGTCGTGTCGCGGGTCGCGGACGGCGGCCGGCAGTTGGCTGACTACCTGGACCGCAACGGCCCCGAAGGGGTGCTGCAGGAGGTGCAGGACTTCGCCCGGCGCCGGCCCGGCGCCTTCCTGGCGACCGCACTGGCGGCCGGGTTCGTTGTCGGGCGCCTGGGCAAGACCGTCGCCAAAGCCGACCCGGCCGCCGGGAAGGCGAGCAGCGAAGCGCTCACCTCGGACTACCCGCTAGCCTCCCCGACTCCTGATTTCGCCGCCACCGCCGGCGCGGGGGCCGACTACACGGGTACGGAGTACGCCACCACCGGTACGGGCACGCCGGTGGTCGTCGAGGACCCCTACGTCTCCCCGGCGCCGGGGTTGCGGCCGTGACCGGCTCATACCCCGACGACGGGTCGCCGCGTACGGAGCAGGTCGCTCAGACGTCGATCGGTGAGCTGATCGGCAACATCAGCAACGATCTGTCGCAGTTGTTCCGCCAGGAGGTCGAGCTGGCCAAGGTCGAGGTCAAGCAGGAGGCGGCCAAGGCCGGCAAGGCCGCCGGGATGCTCGGCGTCGCCGGGTTCGCCGGCTACCTCGCCGTCGTCCTGCTCAGCTTCGCCCTGGTCTTCGCCCTGGCCAACGTCATGGATGCCGGATGGGCGGCGCTCATCGTGGCCGTGCTCTGGGGAATCGTCGGTGCGGTCCTGTTCGTCACCGGCCGCAACCAGCTCAAGACCGTCGACCCCGTGCCGCACCGCACCGTCGACACGATCAAGGAGGACGCGCAATGGCTCAAGAACCCGACCGGCTGAGGCAGGACATCGAGAACACGCGCGCCCGGATGACGCGCGACGTGGACCTGCTGGCCGAGAAGACCAGCCCCACCAAGGTCGCCCAGCGGCGCTGGAACACGGTGAAGGAGAAAGTTATGGGCAGCACCGACCACGCCCGGCACGCGGCGGGCGAC
This sequence comes from Paractinoplanes toevensis, assembly GCF_018332695.1. Classification (GTDB taxonomy): domain Bacteria; phylum Actinomycetota; class Actinomycetes; order Mycobacteriales; family Micromonosporaceae; genus Actinoplanes; species Actinoplanes toevensis. Next base: position 551 of record NZ_BOQN01000073.1, on the reverse strand, counting down.
TCGGCCTCGTCCGCGGTGAGCACCGTGCAGGACAAGGCGTCGCAACTGGGTGACGTGGCGAGCGAGAAGGCCCATGACGCGGCCGACGCGGTGCGCAACGCCCCGCAGGCCGTCGCCACCCGGACTCAGGGCAACCCCCTGGCCGCCGGCATCATCGCCTTCGGCGTCGGTATGCTCGCCGCCACCCTGATCCCGGTGACCGACGTGGAGAAGCGCGCCGGGCAGCAGCTCAAGGACAACAGTGGCGAGCTCACCGACAAGGTCAAGGACATCGCCGCCGACCTGAAGGACGACCTGTCCAGCACGGTGCAACACGCCGCGGGCGAGGTCAAAGCGACCGCCACCGACGCCGCGCAGACCACCAAGGACCAAGCCCAGTCGTCCGCGCAGGACGTCAAGGACCAGACCCAGCAGGCTGCGCAGAACGCTTCCTGAGTGAGTCCGGAAGGTGCCGGCCCCAGGCGGGGCCGGCACAAGCCTTGCATTCTGATGCCCGCTCGCGCCCCACGCCGTTCACTTCTGAGTGGTTTCGAGGGTTTCGAGGAAGTCGT
>NZ_BOQN01000072.1 GCF_018332695.1 Paractinoplanes toevensis | reverse complement strand
AGCGGCTGGCGGCGCAGGTGCCCTGCGTGGTGGTCGGCCGCACGGTGGGCACGGCCCAGGTCGACGTGGTCCGCCCGGCCGACGACGTGGGCGTCGACGCGGCCCTGCGGCATCTGATCGATCTCGGGCATGAGCAGATCGCGTTCGTCGACGGTGGGCACGGCGCGGTGGCGGCCATCCGGCGTCGCGGCTATCGCCGCGCGATACGCCGGGCCGGTCTGGTTCCGCTGATCGTCGCGGGCGATCACACCGAGGAGGGCGGCGTACGCGCCGGGCGCCGCCTCCTCGCCGGGCACGACCTGCCCACGGCGGCGGTGGCCTCGAACGACCGGCTCGCGATCGGCCTGATGGACGCGTTCGTGCGGGCCGGCGTCGACGTGCCGGGCCGGATCTCCCTGGTCGGCTACGACGACAGCATCCTGGCCCGCCTCGCCCACATCGACCTGACCTCGGTCAACCAGGACGCCCCGGCGCAGGCCCGCAACGCGGTGCTGGCCGCCGTCTCCCGGCTCGACGACGGCCGCACCCAGCGGATCGAGACCGTGCTGGTCCCGCACCTGGTGGTGCGGGGCAGCACCGCTCCGCCGTTCAGTCCGCGCAGCTGAGCAGCCCGGCCCGGTCCTTGGCGGCGAGCACGTGCCGGGCCGCGTCGGTCAGCCGGGCGCGGAAGGGCGGATCGCCGGCGGCCCGCTCGATCAGGGCCGCGGCCATCGGCGCCGCGTCGGACGGCCGGATGGTGAGCACCAGATCGCCGCCGGCCGCGACGAACCGGACGGCCCGCTGCCCGGCCGGCACCGAACCGAGCGCCACCGCGGCACCGAGGTCGTCCGACATGATCAGCCCTTGGTAGCCGAGGCGCTGCCGCAGGAGGCCGGTCACGATCGGCGCCGAGAACGCGGCGATCGCCGACGGGTCGAGTCGCGGATAGCGCGCCGACGAGATCATCACCCCGCCCGAGCCGGCCTTGATGCCCTCGACGAACGGGCCGAGATAGGGATCCTTGTCGGTCGCCGTGTTGTCGACGGCCTTCGCCGAGGTGTCCGTGTTGGCGGTGACTCGGCCGAGCCCCGGGAAGTGCTTGACCACGGTCAGGACGCCGGCGTCCTGGCTGGCCGGGACGATCGTGCGGATGCTCGCGGCGACCTTGGCCGGGTCGGAGCCGTACTGCCGGTGCCAGTAGCCGATGGGCGGGTTCCGCTCGCCCAGCGAGGCCGGCACGGTGTCAGCGACCGGGGCCAGATTGATGGTCACGCCGATCGCGGCGAGGCGGCGGGCGCTGTCCGTCGTGGTGCTCCGCAGCTTGGCGGCCGGCCCGGCGCCGAGTTGCTCCGCCGTGGGGATCCGCGGGAAGTCGGGGCCCTTGAGCGTCTGCACGTTGCCGCCCTCCTGGTCGAGCGAGACCAGGAGCGGCAGCTGCGCCCGTTTCTGCAGCTCCGCGATGTCGGAGCGCAACTGCCCGGCGGTGTGCGTGCTGCGGCCGTGCAGGAACACCCCGCCCAGGTGGTAGCGCCGCACGGTGTCACCGAGGCCGCTGGGCGCGTTCACCGAGGTGCCGATCATCAGCACCTGCCCCGCGAGCTCGGCCGGGCCGAGTCGCCCGAGCGTGCGGGTCACGCAATCGGCCGGGGGAGAGGCGGATGGCGAGGTTGACGGCGGTGGCGAGGGGGAGGACGGCGGCGAGGACGACGGGGACTGCAACGACGGGGACTGGGACGACGGCGGCGGCGCGGACGCGGTGGTCGGCGGGTCCGGCGAGCAGCCCGCCAGGACCAGGCACAGCGTCACGGCAAATGGAGGAACGATCCGGCTGAGCATCGGCGATTACGCTAGCCCGTCCACGCACCCCCTCATGCGGCACTCCGCAGGTCGACGATCCGGCGCGCCTTGCCCATCGATCGCTCGACCCCATCGGGTTCGATGACTTCCACCCGTACGGAAACTCCGATGTTGTTCTTGATCGTGGTGGCCAGATCGTGGCCGGCCTGCGCGGCCACCGCGGGGTTCGTCCCGGCGCGGCGCTCCACCCGGACCGCGAGGGCGTCGAGCCGGCCGTCGCGGGTCAGCACGCACTGGAAATGCGGTGCGAGGGCGGGTGTGCGCAGGATCAGTTCCTCGATCTGGGTCGGGAAGACGTTGACCCCGCGGACGATCATCATGTCGTCCGTGCGGCCGGTGATCTTCTCGATCCGGTGCATCGGGCGGGCGGTGCCGGGCAGCAGTCGGGTCAGATCGCGGGTGCGGTAGCGGACGACCGGCATGGCCTGCTTGGTGAGCGAGGTGAAGACCAGCTCGCCGATCTCGCCGTCGGGCAGCACCTCGCCGGTGTCCGGGTCGATGATCTCGGGGAGGAAGTGGTCCTCCCAGACGTGCGGACCGTCCTTGGTCTCGATGCACTCGGTCGCGACGCCGGGGCCCATGACCTCGGAAAGGCCGTAGATGTCGAGCGCGTGCATGTCGAGGCGCTCCTCGATCTCGCGGCGCAGGTCCTGCGTCCAGGGCTCGGCACCGAAGATGCCGACCTGCAGGGACGTGGCCCGCGGATCGATGCCCTGCCGCTCCATCTCGTCCACGATGGCCAGCAGATAACTCGGCGTGACCATGATGATTTCCGGCTCGAAGTCCTTGATCAGCATGACTTGGCGCTCGGTCATCCCACCGGAGACCGGGATGACGGTGCAACCCAGTTCCTCGGCGCCGTAGTGCGCGCCCAGCCCGCCGGTGAACAGGCCGTACCCGTAGGCGACGTGCACGCGGTCACCGGGCCGGCCGCCCGAGGCGCGGATCGACCGGGCCATCAGCCGGGCCCAGACGTGCAGGTCGTCCTTGGTGTAACCGACGACGGTGGGCCGGCCGGTCGTGCCGGAGGACGCGTGCACCCGGGCGATTCGCTCCCGCGGCACGGCGAACATGCCGAACGGATAGTTCGCCCGCAGCGTCGCCTTGTCGGTGAACGGAAACTTCGCCAGATCGGCGAGATCGTGCAGGTCGGCGGGGTGCACCTGACGTTCGTCGAACAGCTTGCGGTATTGCGGCACGTTCTCGTACGCGTGGTGAAGCGACCATTTCAGCCGGCTCAGCTGCAGGTCGCGCAACTCGTCGACGGAGGCGCGCTCGATCGGGTCGAGAGCTTCGGGGCGGGGGGAGCGGTCCAGCACGTTCCATACCTCCTACATACGCAATCCCTCGAAGGCGATGCTGCTGACGGCGTCGGCGATGGCCTCCGCGCCGCCGGGCCGCGGTTTGTACCACTCGGTGAGCGAATTGACCATGCCGAGCAGCAGGCGCGCGGCGGTGGCCGGGTCGACGTCCGGCCGGACGCCACCCTCCGCCTGTGCCTGCTTGACCAGCTCGGTCACGACCGTGTCGAATTCGCGCCGCCGCGTCAGCGCGTGTTGTTCAACCTCCGTGTTGCCCCGTACCCGTAGGAGGACGGTGACGAACTCGAAACGTTCCGCGAGCACGAGCACGCTGCGTCTGATCAGCCGCTCGAGCCGCTCGATGGCGGGGAGACCGGTCCCACGGACATCTTCGGCCGCTTCGAACAGCCCGTCGAGTGCCCGGTCCATCGCCATCTGCAGCAACTGCTCCTTGCCGCTGATGTGGTGATAAACGCTCGACTTGGTGATGCCGAGCGACTCGGCGATGTCGAACATGCTGGTCGCGTCGTAGCCCTGCTCGTTGAACAGGCGTACCGCGGCGCTGAGCACGGCGTCCTGGTCATGGCCGGGCCGTCCGCGGCGCCGCGGCGTCGGCGCCGTCATGCCGGCTGTCCCGGGCTGATCACGCGGCTGCGGCCGCGGAACTCGGCGACCACGTCGCCATCGCAGGTCACGGTCACGTCGTAGATCCCGCTGCGACCGCTGGTCACTCTTTCCTCGGCGTACGCCGTGAGCACGTCACCGGGCGCCGTCGGTCGCAGGAACGAGATGTCGGCACCGGCCGCCACGGTGACCGGGCCGTGGCTGTTACAGGCACACGCGAAGGCCGTGTCGGCGAGCATGAACACATAACCGCCGTGGGTCATCGCGTGCCCGTTGACCATGTCGCCGGTGACCCGCATCCGCACCGTGGCCTGCCCGTCGCCGGCGTCGAGCAGTTCGATGCCGAGGGCCTTGGACGCGGTGTCGCGGTCGAACATGTCGTGCGCCGGAGTCTGTGCCACCTTCACTCCCGACCCTTGATAACCGACCGAACGTTCGGTAGAGATTTAAGACACAGCCAACCGCAATGGAGCGCAGATGACAACCCCCACCGAGTTGTACGAGACGCATCGCGAGCTGCTCGAGCGGGCCGTCCAGGCCGCCCACGAGCGCGACTACTGGTCCGCCTTCCCGGAGTCGCCCAGCAAGTCCGTCTACGGTGAGGACTCCGCTCCCGCCGGCGAGCGGGCGTTCACCGCTCTGCTCGGCAAGCAGTTCCCGATCGAGGTGCCCGGCGCCGTCGGCACGGTGTCGACCGAGCGCTCCCCGTTCGGCATCGAGCTCGGCGTGAGCTACCCGAAAGCCGACCCGCTCGCCCTGGTCGCGGCCGCCCGCGCGGCCACACCGGCCTGGCGTGCGGTCGGCCCCGAGGGCCGGGCCGGGGTCGCCGCCGAGATCATCAAGAGGATCAACGCGCGCAGCTTCGAGCTGGCCCACGCCGTGCAGCACACCACCGGCCAGGCGTTCGTGATGGCGTTCCAGGCCGGTGGCCCGCACGCGCAGGACCGCGCGCTCGAGGCGGTGGCCTACGCCCTGGCCGCCTCCACCCGCATGCCGGCCGGCGCCGCCTGGGCCAAACCGCAGCGCGGCACCGACCCGCTGCGCCTGACGAAGACCACCACCGTGGTCGGCCGCGGCGTCGCCCTGGTCATCGGCTGCACCACCTTCCCCACCTGGAACAGCTACCCCGGCCTGTTCGCCAGCCTGGTCACCGGCAACCCGGTCATCGTCAAGCCGCACCCCGGCGCCGTCCTGCCGCTCGCCATCTCCGTGCAGATCTGCCGCGAGGTGCTCACCGAGGCCGGCCAGAACCCCGACCTGGTCACCCTCGCCGTCGAGCAGCCCGGCGACGGCATCGCGGCCACCCTCGCCACCCACCCCGACGTGCGCATCGTCGACTTCACCGGTTCCAGCGAGTTCGGCAACTGGCTCGAGGCCAACGCGCGGCAGGCCGTCGTCTACACCGAGAAGTCGGGTCTCAACACGGTCGTCGTCGACTCCACCGACGACTACAAGGGCCTGCTGCGCAATCTCTCGTTCTCGCTGTCGCTCTACAGCGGCCAGATGTGCACCACCCCGCAAAACCTGCTGGTCCCGCGGGACGGCATCGAGACCGACGCCGGCCACAAGAGCTTCGACGAGTTCGGCTCCGACCTGGCCGCCGCCCTCGACAAGCTGCTCGGCGACCCGAAACGCGCGGCCGGCACGCTCGGCGCCATCGTCAACGAGGGCGTGCGGGGCCGGCTCGCCGAGGCGGGCGAGCTGCCGTCGGTGGTTCACCCGTCCGCCGAGGTCGCCGAGGAGCAGTTCCCCAACGCCACGATCCGCACCCCCATGGTGGCCCGCCTCGACGCGGCTGACGAGAAGACCTACACCCGTGAATGGTTCGGTCCGGTCTCGTTCCTCATCGCGACCGATTCCACCCCGCACAGTCTGGAGATCTTCGTCGAGACGGTCCGGGCGCACGGCGCGTTGACGGCGTCGGTCTACTCGTCCTCCCCGGATGTCCTGGCCGCCGCCCGGGAGGCCGCGCTCGACGCCGGGGTCCACCTTTCGGAAAACCTGACCGGCGGTGTCTTCGTCAACCAGACGGCGGCCTTCAGCGACCTGCACGGCACCGGTGCCAACCCGGCCGCCACCGCGTCCCTCACCGACGACTACTTCGTCACCGGCCGCTTCTTCGCGCTCCAGTCCCGTCACCACGTGCCGGCCCCGGAGGAGACGAATGCCTGAGGCCGCACCGCCCGGCAGCGCCACCACGCTCACGGTCGAGGAGCTCGACGACCGGGTTGTGGTGACGTTGCACCGCCCCGAGGCGCGCAACGCGATCAACGCGGCCATGGTCCGGGAGCTGCACGACGTGTGCGCGGCCCTGGAGGAGCGGCCCCGGCTGCTCCTGCTCACCGGTGACGCCGGTGTGTTCGCCGCCGGCGCCGACATCGGTGAGCTGCGCGCGCGAGGTCGCGACCAGGCGTTGCAGGGCATCAACAGCCGCCTGTTCGACCGGGTGGCCCGGTTGCCGATGCCCACCGTTGCGGCCGTCGACGGCTACGCACTGGGCGGGGGCGCCGAGCTGGCCTACGCGTGCGACATCCGGCTCGCCTCGCCCGCGGCGGTCTTCGGCAACCCCGAACCGGGCCTCGGCATCCTCGCCGCGGCCGGCGCCTGCTGGCGGCTGCGCGACCTGGTCGGCGCGTCCGTCGCCAAACAGGTGCTGCTGGCCGGCCGCCGGCTGGACGCCGACGACGCCCTGCGCCTCGGCCTGGTCGCCGAGGTGATCCCGGCCGGGGACCTGCTCAAGCGGTCCCACGCCCTGCTCGACCGGATGGCGAGGTCCGGTCCGCTGGCCCTGCGCCTGACCAAGCTGGTCGCCGACGCCCCCGGCGGTCACCCGATCACCGACGACCTGGCCCAGGCAATCCTGTTCGAGTCCGCCGACAAGCAGGCCCGCATGGAGGCCTTCCTGGCCGGAGACCGCCCATGACCGCCCGCACCGCCCCGGCGCGGCCGACAGGCGTGAGGAGGCCGTGACGTGAGCGATCTGATCGAACCCGCGGTGCCCAAGACGGTGGGTGTCATCGGTGGCGGGCGGATGGGTGCGGGCATCGCGCAGGTCTTCGCCGTGGCCGGAGCGGTCGTCTGCCTCGCCGAACGGGACCCGGCCGCGGCCGTGGCCTCCCGCGACCGGGTGGCCATGGGGCTGCTGCGGGCCGCGGAGAAGGGCAAACTGACCGAGTCGGCCGACGCGGTTCTGGAGCGGCTCGTCCTGGTCGACGACGTGGCAGCTCTGCCGCCCGGTGCCGACCTGGTCGTCGAGGCCGTCCCCGAGGACGTCGCGCTGAAGGTGCGGGTGCTCGCCGCGGCCGAGAACGCGGTCGGCGAGCAGACCCTGCTGGCCAGCAACACCAGTTCGCTCTCGATCGCCGGCATCGCCGAGGGCCTGCGCCGGCCCGAGCGCTTCCTCGGCCTGCACTTCTTCAACCCGGTGCCGGCCAGCACCCTGATCGAGGTGGTCGTCGGCCCGCAGACCGGCGACGAGGTCCGCGACGCCGCGCGGTCCTGGGTGGCCGGCCTCGGCAAGATCGAGGTGGTGGTGCGCGACTCGCCGGGCTTCGCCACCAGCCGGCTCGGCGTGCTGCTCGGGCTCGAAGCGATTCGCATGCTCGAGGAGGGCGTCGCCGACGCCATGGCGATCGACCGGGCCATGGAGCTCGGCTACCGGCATCCGATGGGCCCGCTGCGCTCGACCGATCTGGTCGGGCTGGACGTGCGGCTGGCCATCGCCGAGCATCTGCACGCCGAGTTGGGCGACCGGTTCGCCCCGCCGCGGCTGCTGCGCGACAAGGTGGCCCGCGGCGAGCTGGGCCGCAAGACCGGGCAAGGGTTCTTCACGTGGGAGGCGTCATGACCGATGAGCGGGTCTTCGAGGAGACCATCGCGAAGGATCAGCGGGTCGAACCCCGCGACTGGATGCCCGACGGCTACCGCCGGACGATGATCCGGCAGATCGCCCAGCACGCGCACTCCGAGATCATCGGCATGCAGCCGGAAGGCGCGTGGATCACCCGGGCGCCGACGCTGCGCCGCAAGGCGATCCTGCTCGCGAAGGTGCAGGACGAGGCCGGCCACGGTCTCTATCTCTACTCGGCGGCCGAGACGCTCGGCGCTGATCGGGGTGACCTCACCCGGCGGCTCATCGAGGGCCGGCAGAAGTACTCGTCGATCTTCAACTATCCGACGCTGACCTTTGCCGACGTCGGGGTGATTGGCTGGCTGGTCGACGGCGCCGCGATCTGCAACCAGGTTCCGCTCTGCCGCAGCTCCTACGGCCCCTACGCGCGGGCGATGATCCGCATCTGCAAGGAGGAGTCCTTCCACCAGCGGCAGGGCTACGAGTTGCTGATGACCATGATGCGGGGCACGCCGGCCCAGCGCGAGATGGTGCAGGACGCCACCGACCGCTGGTGGTGGCCCTCGCTGATGATGTTCGGGCCGCCCGACGAGGAGTCGCCCAACAGCGCCCAGTCGATGGCCTGGAAGATCAAACGGCACAGCAACGACGAGCTGCGGCAGCGGTTCGTCGACATGTCCGTCCCGCAGGCCGAGGCTCTCGGGGTCACCCTTCCCGACCCGGCCCTGCGCTGGAACCCGGGCCGGGACCACTACGACTTCGGCGAGATCGACTGGGCCGAGTTCAAACGGGTCATCTCCGGCGGCGGACCGATGAACGCGGAACGCCTCGCCCACCGGCGGCGGGCGGACGAGGACGGCGCCTGGGTGCGGGAAGCGGCCGCGGCGCACGCGGCCAAACGAGCGGAGGCACGGGCATGAGCGACGAGATCCGGCACGAGTGGCCGCTGTTCGAGGTGTTCGTGCGGGCCAAGCGGGGCCTCAACCACGTGCACGTCGGGTCGCTACGGGCCGCCGACCACGAGATGGCCCTGCACCACGCGCGTGACCTCTACACCCGGCGCAACGAGGGCGTCAGCATCTGGGTGGTGCGCTCCGACGACGTCGTCTCCTCCGGGCCCGACGACAAGGACGCGTTCTTCGCGCCGAGCGGCGACAAGGCCTACCGGCATCCCACCTATTACGCCATTCCCGACTCGGTTCCGCACATCTGAGGCCGGCCATGTCTTTCGACGATGCGTACGACGCGCTCACCGACCACGACGACGATGCCCGCTGGGCGTATGGGACGGGGTTCTCCGACCCGCTCGCCGGCGTGCCGACCGCGGTGCCCGACGGGGTGGACCCCGCCGACCTCGCGGCGTACTGCCTCATGCTCGGCGACGACGCGCTGGTCATGTCGCACCGGTTGCAGCAGTGGGTGACCCGCGCGCCCGAGCTGGAGGACGAGATGGCCCTCGCCAACATCGGCCTCGACCTGCTCGGCCAGGCCAGGCTCCTGCTGAGCCGCGCCGGCGAGGTCGAGCAGGCCGGGATCGAGCAGGCCGGGTTCGAAAATGCCGGCGGGCCGGCCCGCGACGAGGACGCGCTGGCCTACCTGCGCGACCCGGCCGACTTCCGCAACGTGCGGCTGGCCGAGCGCGCCGACGAGGATTTCGCCCATCTCGTCGCCCGGCTGCTGGTCTTCGCCACCTGGCGGCTCGCCCTGCTTGACCGGCTCACCAGCTCGCGCGACCCGGTTCTGGCCGCGATCGGTGCCAAGGGTGTGAAGGAGGCGACCTACCACCGGGAGTACGCGGCCGGCTGGGTCGTCCGCCTCGGTGACGGCACCGACCTGTCCCACACGCGGATGCGCGCCGCGGTGGACGCCGTCGAGCCACCGGCCGGCGAGTTGTTCGAGCCGCACGAGGTGGAGCTCCGGCTCGCGGCGGCCGGAGTCGCGGTCGACCCGTCCGCACTGCGCGAGGAGTACGACGGCGTCCTCGCCGAGGTCCACCGGGTGGCCACCCTCCCGCCACCACCCCCGTTCGAGGCCGCGACCGTAGGCGCCGGCCGCGACGGCGTCCACGGCCCGGAACTGGTCGAGATTCTCAACGAGATGCAGGAACTCGCCCGCGCCGTCCCCGGCGGTGTGTGGTGAACAGAACCGAAACGACACGAGCGCCGGCCCCGCCCGAGGCCGCCGCGGTGACGAGCGGCGCGACGGCGTTGCGGTCGACGGGCGCCGGTATCGGGCCTGCCCGGGCCGGGAGTCCGAGCGCATTCGACGTGGTCGGGGCGGTCGTTGATCCGGAGCTGCCGGTGGTCACGCTGGCCGAGCTCGGGATCGTGCGGGAGGTGGCGGAGACCGACGACGGGGTGGTCGTGACGATCACGCCTACCTACTCGGGGTGTCCGGCCATGGAGACCATCCGGGACGACATCGTTCGGGCGGTTGACGGCGCGGGGCTCGGGCGGGCTCACGTCCGTACCGTGCTGGCGCCGGCCTGGACCACCGACTGGATCAGCGAAAGCGGGCGGGCCAAGCTGGCCGCGGCCGGGATCGCGCCGCCGGGCGCGGCTCCCCGGCGTGGCGCCGGACCGGTTCCGCTGGTGCTCGGCGTTCGGCAGGAGCCGGTGGCGTGCCCGCAGTGCGGCCACGCGGAGAGCGAGCGGCTCGCGGCGTTTTCCGCCACCGCCTGCCGTGAGTTGCGCCGGTGCCTGGCCTGCCGGGAACCGTTCGAGCACGTGAAGGAGATCTGACGTGGTCGTGCGCGATTTCCATCCGCTGCGGGTGGCCGGCATCGAGCGGCTCTGCGACGACGCGGTGGCGGTGACCTTCGAGGTGCCGGAGGCGCTGGCTTCGGTATATGCGTTCCGGGCGGGGCAGTCGCTGACCGTGCGCAGACCGGGCGGTGACGACGAGCGGCGCAGCTATTCGATCTGCGCGCCGGAAGGGGCGCGTCCGCGCATCGGGGTGCGGGAGGTGCCGGGCGGGCTCGTGTCGGCGTGGCTCGTGCGGGAACTGCGGGTGGGGGATGCGGTCGAGGTGGCGCCGCCGACCGGAAGCTTCACGCCCGATGTGGAGGCCGGCGGGCGGCACGTGATGATCGCGGCGGGGTCGGGCATCACACCGGTGCTGTCCATCGCGACCTCACTGTTGCGGAACAGAAAGGCGCAGGTCAGCATCCTGTACGGGAACCGGCGGGCGGCCACCGTGATGTTCGCCGAGGAGCTGGCCGATCTCAAGGACAGCCATCCGTCGCGGCTCGAGCTGGTGCATCTGCTGTCGCGGGAGGCTCGGGAGGTCGATCTGCTGAGCGGGCGGCTCGACGCGGCGAAGATCCGGGAGCTGCTTCCGTTGCTCATCGACGTGCGCGCGGTTGATCACTGGTGGTTGTGCGGGCCGTTCGGGATGGTGGCCGATGCCACCGAGGTGCTTAGCGAGGCGGGGGTTCCGCCGGAGCGCATTCACCGGGAGCTGTTCTGGGTGGACGAGGCGCCACCCGCGCCGCGGCGCGACGACGAGCGGGTCGACGGGCCGTCCAGTGAGGTCACCGTGGTGCTCGACGGGCGGTCCACCGTGGTCCCGGTCGGCGCCGGCGACACCGTGCTGGAGGGCGCGCAGCGCGCCCGGCCCGACCTGCCGTTCGCCTGCAAGGGCGGCGTCTGCGGGACCTGCCGCGCACGGGTCGTCGAGGGACAGGTGACGATGCGGCGAAACTTCGCCCTGGAACCGAAGGAACTGGCCGAGGGCTTCGTGCTGACCTGCCAGTCGACGCCGGTCACCCCGAAACTGGTCGTGACCTTCGACGACTGAACCCGCCCACGCGACACGCGGTCGCCTGCGCGTTGCGGTCGCCTACTCGACGTGCCCGCCCATGTCGACACCCACCTCGCGGTGGTCCGGCTCGGCGAGGATCTCGGCGGTGGGTACGCCGGTGCCGCAGCCCAGGTCCTCGATCGAGGCGCCGGCCGGGAGCAGTGCGGCGAGGCGCTCGGTCAGTGCCGACGCGAAGGGGTTGCTGCTGTGTTCGCAGCTGATCGAATACCGCCCACGCAATCGGCAAGCGGAGATGATCTCCAGCGGGCAAACGTCCTCAATAGACCGATCGTGATCACGGGGCGCCGAGGACTCGGGTGACACCCTCCGCGGCGACCCGCTCGTCCAGGCGGGTGCGGTCCAGATTGGCGCACAGCACGACGGACGCGCCCACCGAGAGCGGCGCCACCAACCACATCAGGGGCTGCTCACTCCCGGCCGCGTCGAGGAGCACCCGGTCGCCGGGCCCGATCCCGTACATCTCGGCTACGCCGCCCGCGACCGCCTCGTACTCCCCGAAAGTCGCATCGCTCACCGCGAGATCTTCCGCACCGACCGGCGAAGCCGGCGGTGCCGCGCCCAGGTAGGGGCGCACCTCGGCCGGGTAGTCGCGGTAATCCTCGGGAACGTCCGGCGTGGGCGCGCCCGCCGGTGCCAGGCCCAGCACGAACTGGTGGCGTCCGGCGGGCACCTCGTCCAGCCAGTTGCCGATCCGGCGCCGCTCCACGAAAGTGGCGTCCAGCGCCTCGCCTGCGGGGGAGAGGCCGGCCGTCGCCCAGCCGCGGTAGGACACCTCGACGCCGGCCGACCACGCACCCAGCAGCACCGCCGCGGCCTGCCAGTGCGGCGGCAGCAGCACCGCCACCCGGCTGCCCTTCTCGAGACCACAACCCTCGGTGAGCAGCGCGGCCGTCGCCGCCGACCAGCCGCCGAGCTCGGCCGCGGTCAGGCCGGTGCGCTCGCCCGTCGCGTCGTCGTAGTAGGTGAACAACTCGCCCATGCCGGGACGATAACCGGAGCGGGTCAGGCCGCCATACCCAGGTGACGCTCGCGTACCTCTTTCGCGTACCGCACGAGGAGGTGCACCGTGTGCGGCCCGGCAACGCCATCGGCGTCGAGCCCGACGCGGGCCTGGAACGCGCACACCATCTCGGTCAGTTCCTCATCGCTGTCACCGATCGTCACCCCGAGATCGGCGAACAGCTCACGCAGGGTGGCCGGATCGGCCGGAGGTGGTGTCTCCGGCCAGCCGATCAGGCCACCGACTGCCGTGCCGACCGCGTTGAACATCTCTCGTGCTGACATGTCTGCCTCCTGCCGGGGACCCTGGGGGGACGGGATACCTCCAGAATCCGCGGGAAGGCTGTGCAGCACATCGGACCTAGGTCCCGAGCTGCTGTGCGAATCTCAGACTTTCGGCCGACCACGGCACGCGGTGGTCCGGGCCAGCGCGATCAGCTTCTTGGCATCGTCCGAGGTCACACCCTGCGCACCGAGCTCACCGGCAACGGCCGGCACGTCCGCACCGGCGGCCAGAGCGTCGCAGGCCTGGGTGCCGAGCGCCTCCACCTCCTCATCCCTTCGGTCGAGGGCGACGGCCGGCAGCTGCTTCTGCACGGCCGCCACGAAGCGGTCGAGCCCGGCCTCGCCGGAACCCGCACCGGCCGGCTCCGCCGTCTCGGCCGCCTGCGGCGAGCGAGGAGAGGCCGAGCGAGGCGACGGCGGGTGCGTTACCAACGGTGGCCGCGTGGCGGTCACCTGCGGTACGGGGGACGCATCGCTCTCCGGGCGTACGGCGGAGATGGCGCCCGGTTCGTCCGAGCATCCACCCAGCGCGACGATCATCGCGACGGCAGCAAACGCGCGCCTCATCGAGCACCGTCCTCTTCGTAGGCAGCCGACCCGAACGGCTTCCGGTCCGTGACAACCCGAGGCCACCCGACCAGCCCGGCCGGCGGCGCAGTCCTCCACCTGGGCCCACGAGGGGCGAGGCCGGGAGAGGTGTGGCCCTGGCCCGGAGAAGCGCCCGGCGGCCAGGAGCGCGGCGCGACCGTCGCGGCGGTCAGGGCCGGCGTGGTGCCTGGCAGCGCGGAGCGTTCTGCCTCCGGCTCGGTCATTCTCGGCCCGGCCATCCCCGGCCGGACCTCCGGCTCGGCCTCATGGTGGGTCGAGGCTCGATCTGCCCGTGGCGCGCCGGTCGGCTGAACCGCCGGCGCCACCACGGTTTCGGCGGTCAGGGCCGGGTGGCGGCCGGGGGTGCCTGCCGCGTGCTGCGCCGTGCGGGCCGGTGGGTGGGCGGATCGCGGTGGCAAGGGCACCGGGATGGTGGAAAAACGGGCGAAAGGCACCCGGAGAGGCTAGGGGCTGTGTGGGCGGCGGGGCGGCGGCGCGCCCATCGCGGGCGATGACGCGACCCGGTCGGGTGATCGGCGGCATACAGCGAACCCACAGACCGCTCACCGGTGCCGAACAACTTTCCGGGCAACTGTTGACGCACCAGCCCGAACGAAGCGAGGCGTCGCGATGACCGATCTGATGAGCCGGCCCCCCTACTACCAAGGCGGCCACGAGGCGTACGCCGATGACCGCGACAACCACATCACGCCCCCGCCGCCGCCGGATCCGCCGTACGTCATGCCGCCGTCCGGTGGTGGCCGGCGCTGGCCGCGCCGCGTCGCCGGTGGGGCCGCCGTGCTCGCGCTCGTCGCCGGTGGTGGCACCGCCGGCGGTGTGCTCGCCGAGCGTTACCTCATCGACCACCCGACCTCGGCCGACACGACCACCAGCAGCACCGCCGCTGCAGCGACGAGCACCGCGACGGTCACCGAGGGCGATGACCTGGCGGCCGTGGTCAAGGCCGTGCAGCCGAGCATCGTGACGGTCATGGTGGACGGTCAGCAGTCGTCGGCGATCGGCTCCGGGGTGATCATCAGCTCGGACGGGCTGATCGTCACCAACAACCACGTGATCTCCGAGGACGGCACGGTGAGTGTCCGGCTGTCGTCGGGTCAGACGGTGCCGGCCAAGGTCGTCGCCACCGACACCACGCATGACCTGGCCCTGGTGCAGGCGACCGGGCTGTCGGGGCTGACCCCGGCGACGTTCGCCGCCGACGATTCCGTCGCGGTCGGTGACACCGTCCTGGCCTTCGGGGCGCCGCTCGGCCTGGAGAACACGGTCACCTCCGGCATCGTGTCGGCCCTCGACCGCAGCGTCGACACCGGCACCGAGAAGCTGTCCGGCCTGTTCCAGACCGACGCGGCGATCAACCAGGGTAACTCCGGTGGCGCCCTGGTCGACACGTCCGGTCACGTCATCGGCATCAACGTCGCGATCGCTACCGCGAGTGACACCGACAGCGGCAGCATCGGGGTGGGTTTCGCGATCCCGGCCGACACCGTCACCAGCGCGATCAAGCAGATGGAAAGCCAGATCAACTGACCGCGGCGGGTTCGCCGAACCAGCGGGTGAGCGCCGAGCGCAGCGAATCGGCGTCCGGCGCCGCGCCCGCCGAGGCCCACGCGACGTAGCTGTCGGGCCTCACCAGCAGTGCCGACGCCCCCTCGACCGCTACCGAGACGAGGTCGACCCGGTCGCGCCACGGCGCGACGACGTCAGCCAGCGAATCGGTGTTGTCGACGAGCAGTGGACGGCCCGACCGGGTGACCGGCCCGAGGTCCGGCGCGAACCGGCCGGCCGGCGGATCCGCGGCGTAGGTGATGTCGGAACCGGCGATGAGTGCGGCGATGTGTCGCAGCACGGCGGGTTCGCGCAGGAGCTCCGCGAAGAGCGTGCGCAGCGCGGTCACCTCCGGCCCGGGCCCGACCAGCGCCCGCTGCGCCAGGGTGTGCATGGTGACGCGCTCGCCGGCCGGGCGACGCTCGGTCTCGTAGGTGTCGAGCAGCCCGTCGGGCGCCCACCCGCGGACGGTCGCGGCCAGTTTCCAGCCGAGGTTCACGGCGTCCTGCAGGCCGAGGTTGAGACCGGGCCCGCCCATCGCCGAGTGCACGTGCGCCGCGTCACCGACGAGCAGCACCCGGCCGTCGCGGTAGCGCTCCGCCAGCCGGGTGTTGCCGGCTTCCAGACGGCGCAGCAGGTGCGGCCCGTCGCCGGTGGGCGGCCCGAGCGGCATCTCGATGCCGCCGAGCACGTGGGTGAGGGCATCCTGGAGTTCGGCGATGGTCATGTCGGTCGTCACCACCGGCATGTCATGGGTGTTGACGCTGAGCAATGTCCGCCCGTCCGGGAACGGTGCGTAGGCGACGAGCCCGGACTCGGTGCGATGGTGCAGGAACGGCGGGATCACGCCGTAGCCGGGCACCCGCAGACCGCCGGTGACCGCGTCGCGATAGGAGTCGGGCACGGTGATGTGCGCGGTGCGACTGACCGTGCGGTCGGTGGTGACACCGGGGAAGCCGATGCCGGCCAGCTTGCGGGTGACGCTCCGGCCGCCGTCCGCGCCGACCAGGTAACGGGCCTCGACCCGGTAGGGCCCGTCCGGCCCGTCGACATCGACGAGAACGCGATCGTCCTTCTGCGCCAGCCCGGAAAGCGCATGCCCGTGGCGAACGGTGACGCCCAATTCGTCGGCCCGGGCGGCGAGCATCGCCTCGATCTTCACCTGCGGCACCATCATGATGTAAACCGGATTGTCGGCGAGCTCGTGCAAAGGCAACGGAAATGCGGCGAACATGAATTGCGGAGCCGGCGCGGGATGGCTCGGAGAATCGGTCAGTCGCTCGTAGAGACCACGCCGATCAAGCAGCCGGATGACCTGTCCGACCATGCCGTTGGCGCGCTGTTCGGTCGAGGGGCCGGTGCGTTGTTCCAGCACCAGTGGGTTGACCCCGGCAAGAGCCAGTTCGCAGGCGAGCATGAGCCCATTGGGTCCGGCCCCGGATATGACAACATCAAAAACCATTTCAAACCCCTTTGATCGTACGGTCGTGGCCGTGCACCAGACGCAGCAGCGACCGTCCCGCGATTGGCGTTGAAACGCGGGTCGTGAGGAAATGGCGAGAGGTTATGCGGGTGGTGGCAGGCCTTTGGTGATGTGCTGCAGCGATTCGGTGATCAGGGCGCGCATTCCGGCATTGTCGGCGACGAACAAGCGGCTGGTCACGTTCAGCGTGGCCGTCACCGTCGCCGCCACCAGCTGCGGGTAGATGTCGGTGACCGCGTCGGTGCCGGTGCGGTCGGCCACCGCGGCGGCCAGCGCGGACTCGGCGAGAGCCGCGGCCCGCAGGAACTCGGCCTGGATGGCCGGGACGACGAACATCAGCTGCAGGCCGGCCGCCCACTCCTTCTTGTCGGGGCGGGCGTGCGCGGTCACCTCGGGGCCGGGCTTGAGCGTCTCGAGCATGACGTGCTCGATGGAGTCCCACAGCGGCTCGTCGGCCGGGCGCTCGCGCAACGCCTCGGCCATCCGGACGCAGCGGTCGAGGTGCCGGGACGCGACGGCCTCGGCCTTGCTGCCGAAGTAGTTGTTGAACGTGCGGGGCGAGACACCGGCTTCGGCGGCGATGTCCTCGACCAGCACCCGGTCGTAGCCACGGTTGACGATGAGCCGGATGGCCGCCCAGCTCAACGCCGTACGCGTGGCCTGTTTCTTTTCTTCCCGCAACCCCACCGCCGCAACGCTAGCAAAAACTGCGGGCCACGCAAAGATGCGTGACCCGCAGTTTTCTCAGCGTGCGCTCAGGTCAGCCGGCCAGGTGGCCCCAGCGGTCCGCCAGCTCCTGCCAGGTGCCCTGGTCCTCGACCCGGCCGCCGATCAGGATGACGACCTTGTCGGCCTGGGCCAGCGCCGCGCGCTTCGAGGTCGAGCCGACCACGGTGACGCCGTGTGCGCGCAGTGCCCGCCACAACTCCAGCTCGGTCGTTACGTCCAGCGCCGAGGACACGTCGTCGGCGATCAGCAGCTCGGTGCGCGGGGCGAGGGCCCGGGCCAGCGCCAGCCGTTGCAGCTGACCACCGGAGAGCCGGGTGCCCTTGTGCCCGATCAGCAGCTGCAGCCCGCCGCCGGACGCCGTCAGGTCGTGCTCCAGCTGGGCCGTCGACACCGCGTCGGCCGCATCCAGCTCGTGGCCGAGCTGGATGTTCTCGGCGACCGTGCCGGACAGCACCCGGGGGAGCTGCGCGACGTAACCGACCTGGTTGGGCCGCAGGAAGACCTCCGGCTCGTCGACGAGGTTGCCGTTCCAGCGCAGCTCACCGGTGTGGTGCACGATCCCGGCCAGCGACCGCAGCAGCGACGACTTGCCGGCCCCGACCGGGCCGACCACCAGCACCAGCTGACCGCGATCGACGGTGAGGTCGACGTCCTGCGCGCCCACCGTGCCGTTCTCGTGGACCGCGCTGAAGTCGCGCAGTTCGAGGCGGCGCAGCGGGTTGCGCGCGGCGGTCGGCGGCGCCGGGGCGGTGCCCGCCGAGATGTCCACGCCGGGAACGTCCGCCGTGTACTCGGAGATGCCGGTCATCGCCACCGTGCGACGCGTCCAGACCCGCGCGGACGGCAGTTGCGACACCAGCGACGCGGTGGTCCAGGCGAACCACCGGGCCGCACCCAGCGTGGACACCGCGACCAGCGTCGCCGCCGCGGACAGGTGCCCGCCCAGGTAGAGCGCCCACGCCGCGATCGGCAGCAGCCCGCTCGCGAGGGCCGGCGTCGACCGGGCCCACACCTGGATGACGATCTCGCGGCGCTGGCGGTCGCTGCGGGTCGCGTCCAGCCCGGCCAGGTGGGCCAGCACCGGATCGGTCGCGCCGGCCAGCTTCACCGTGCGGGCCGCCGACAGCGTCGACACCAGGGCGGTGGCGAACGCCGCCCGGGAGGCGACCGTGCGGCGGGCCGCTTTCTCCAGGCGCGGGCCGAACATGGTCGCGGCCAGGCCGGACAGCACCATCGTGCCGAGGAAGAACAGGCCCGGCACGATCGACTGGGACGCGACCGTCATGATCGCGATGAGGATCAGACTGCTCGCGTTGTCGATCAGGTTGTCGGCCAGGAACACCACCCGCTCGGTGTCGCCGCCCTGGGCCACCACCTCGGCCGGGGTGTGCTTGCTGACCCGGCGCGGGCCGACCTGCCCGTGCACCAGGCGCAGGCTGATCCGCAGCATCTGCCGCACCCACCACTCCGGGAACCAGGCCCCGGTGTAGTAGAGGGCGGGGATGGCCACGATCAGGCCGGCCGCGATGCCGACCGCCGGGTACAGCGGGTTGCCGACGCCGTCGACCACGTTCACCCAGAGCAGCGGCAGGACCGCGCCGTCCAGGCCCAGGACCATCAGCACGATGTACAGCGCGACGGCGCCCAGGCCGTACCGCGGATCGTTGGTGGCCAGCCGCACGATCTCCCGCATGGTGCGGGCCGGCGGTGCCGCCGGCAGCGGCGGCGGTTCGACCGCCGGCAGCGTGTTGGCCAGTGCGTCGGCGCCCAGCTCGACCTGCGCGGCGGTGTCCCAGTCGCGCTCGGCGACGGCCACCCCGCCGCCGGCCGGCACGGTGGCCGGGACGGTCACGCTGCTGCTCGCCAGCAGCTCGGCGAAGCGGCGCGACTCGCGCAGCGGACCGGCCTCGAGCACCTCGCCGTCGGCCAGCACGACCACCTCGTCGCAGCGCTGCACGCTGGACAGGCGGTGCGCCACGATCACGCCGATCCGGCCGTCGAGCAGCCGGTCGGTGGCCCGCTGCACCCAGGTCTCGGTGACCGGGTCCATCCGCGCGGTGGCCTCGTCGAGGATCACCACGTGCGGATCGCGGACCAGGATGCGGGCGAACGCCACCAGCTGTTCCTGACCGGCGGACAGCTTGTAGCCGCCCTCGCCGAGCTTGGTGTCGATGCCCTCGGGCAGGCTCTGCGCCCACACCGTCAGGCCCAGCTCCTCGAGCGCGCCGGCCGTCTTCGGCAGCAGGTCGTGGTCGAACAGCGCGATGTTCTCGGCCAGGGTGCCGGCCAGGATCTCGGTGCGCTGCGGGACGATCGCCGTCCACCGGCGCAGGCCCTCGACGTCGAGGTCGTTGACGTCGACGTCGCCGAGGAACACCGTGCCGCGCGGCACGTCGACCGCCCGGGTGAGGACCTTGGCCAGGGTGGACTTGCCGGAACCGGTGCGGCCGATCAACGCGTACGACCGGCCTCGCGCGAACGACAGACTCACGTCGCGCAGCGCCGGCGGCCGGCCGCTGTCCGACTCGCCGTAGCGGAAGGTCAGGTCACGGACGGTCAGGTCGCCGTCGATCGGCTCGAGCCCGCCGGTCGGTTCCTGCGGCACGTCGCGCAGCAGCTGCACCCGGCTCCAGGCGCCGAGAGCGTTCTGCAGCTCGGGAACCATCCGGGTGACGTGCTCGAGGGTGCCGCCGAAACCGAGCGCCAGCAGCCACACCGCGGTCAGCCGGGCCCCGCTGATGTGCCCGCTCAGCAGCCCCCACGCACCCGCCACGACCAGGATCGCGATCAGCGACCGGGTGATCGTGCCGGCCGCCATGGTGATCCGCGACGAGGACCGCCAGACCAGGCGGCCACGGCGCAGCACCTCGCTGGACCGCTGCGCGTAGAGCCGGCGGACGTAGGGCGCGGCCAGGCTGGTGCGCACGTCGTCCTGCCCGTGGATGGACTCCTCCATCACCGCGGCCAGGTCGCTCCAGGACTCCTCCTCGCTGATCCGCAGCGGGGAGATGCGCTGGATCGGCTTGTTCATCGTGAAGTAGAGCAGGATCGACACCAGCACCATGCCGACGCCGGCCGGCCACCAGGCGAAGAACGCGGTGACGATGGACAGCGTCGCGACCGCCACCGACTGCGCGATCCGCACGCCGCTGCCGCGCAGCTCGGAACCGACCTGCGAGACGTCCGAGTCGATCCGGTCGAGCAGCTCGCCGACCGGCGTGTTCTCCAGGGTCGGCAGATCTTGCCCGAGGGCGACCCGGTTGAGGCCGCGGCGCACGTGAGCGGCCCAGTCGGCGGTCAGCCCGGCCGAGATCAGACCGACGACGACATCGCTCAGCACGGACACGACGAGCGCCGCCGCGAGGACGGTGAACAGCGGTAACGATCGATTGACGAGGACGGCGCCGGCCAGCGCGAGAGCGCCGGCCTGCCCGGCGGCGCCGAGCAGGATGAGCAGGGCCACGAGGCCCGTGCGTCTCCGGGACGTGGCCCACAGGTCGCGAAGCAAGCGCATGAAACACCCCTGGGGCTTGGACGATTAGGCGGTAACCCCATCCTCCGGAAGTGCCGGAGACTCTTCAACGCAATTACGTGGCCGCCGGATATCACGTGTGTCACCATCGGCGTCCGTGGGAGATATTCCGGCGGCGGTGCGGGCCAAGGCCCGCGACGCCGGCGCCTCCGGCTGGCTGGAAAACCTTCCCCGGCTGGTCGGTGACCTCTGCCGGGACTGGGGGCTGCGGCCGGGTGCGGCGTTCGGCGACGCGACCGAGGCGTACGTCGTGAGCGTCACCCGCGAAGACGGCACGCCGGCGGTCCTCAAAATCCTGATGCCCCGCCGCGGAGCGGCCTTCGCCGCCGAGCTCACCGTCCTGCGACTAGCGGCGGGGGAGGGCTGCTGCCGCCTTTACGCGTACGACGTGGACCGCGCCGCCCTGCTTCTGGAACATCTCGGCCCGTCGATGTCGGAGCTGAACCTCCCGCAGCCACGCCGCCTGGAGATCCTGACCGACCTGGCCACGGCCCTGTGGCGGCGAACCGACGCGGACCTGCCGACGGCCCTGACCCGCCTCGCCTGGCAGGCCGCCTATATTCCCCGAAAGTGGGCGGAGCTGGGCAAACCATGCAGCCGGGCGGCCGTCGACCAGGCCTTGGCGGCCGCGGCGAGCCGGGGCCGAGCCTGGGATCCCCGCCGGGCGGTGCTGATCCACGGCGACGTGCACCAGTGGAACGCACTGAGCGTGCTCGCCGGCTCAGGCGCGACAATCGGCGAGCCGCGGGCGGCCCACGCCGCCGGCACAGACCCACCCAATGAGCCTAGCCTCCTAGGACGCCGTGCGGCGTGTGTGGACGGCGACATCCCGGCGGGCGCCGACAGCAGGAATGCGGGCGCGGACCGCCGAGACGCCGGCACCGACCGGAGACCGGCCGGACTCGGGGGCGCGGCCGGACTCGGGGGCGCGGCCGGACTTGGGGGCGCGGCCGGACTTGGGGGCGCGGCCGGATTCAGGCTGGTCGACCCGGATGGGCTGATCGCCGAGCCGGAGGCCGATCTCGGGGTGCTCATGCGCGAGGATCCGGTCGAGTTGCTCGACGGCGATCCCTGGGAAAGGGCGCGCTGGCTGGCCACGCGCACCGGCACCGACGCGACCGCGATCTGGGAGTGGGGCCTGGTCGAGCGGGTGGCGACCGGGCTGGTGCTGACCGTGGCCGGGGTACAGCCGATCGCAGCCCACATGCTGGCGGCGGCCGACGAGGTCGGCCGCCGCTCCTGAGAGCGCGGCCGGACCGGCGGTGGTGGGACGACAGTGCCGGGCCGCGGCGACGCGCGCCGGCGAGTTGGGTCGGGTCAGCCGGCGTGCAGGGTCAGCAGGGTGATTTCGCTGGGGGCGAAGATGCGGAACGGTGGGCCCCAGAAACCGGTGCCGCGGCTGGTGTAGAGCTGGGTGCGGTCGGAGTGGCGGGACAGGCCCTGCAGGACCGGCTGGTCGAGGCGGACCAGGTAGTGGAACGGCCACATCTGGCCGCCGTGGGTGTGGCCGGAGATCTGCAGGTCGACGCCGTGCGCTACGGCGCCGCCGATCTGCGCGGGCTGGTGGGCCAGCAGCAGGATCGGCAGGGCCGGATCGGCGCCCGCCAGCGCCGCCTCGTGGTCGGCGTGGTGGCCGGGGACGCCGGAACCGGCGGCGGTGCGGTCGTCGACGCCCGCAATGATCAGGGAGTCGTCGCCTCGGGTGACCACCACGTGGCGGTTGTGCAGGGCCTCCCAGCCCAGCGCCGCCATGTGTTCCACCCAGCGCTGGGCGCCGCTGAAGTACTCGTGGTTGCCGGTTACGTAGACCCTCGCCATCGACGCCTGGATGTCACCGAGCGGGGCGGCCTGCTCGCGGCGCTGGGACACCTCGCCGTCGGCGATGTCGCCGGTGTGCGCGACCACGTCGGGGTCGAGTGCGTTCACCGCGGCGGTCACCCCGCGCGACCAGCGGGCCCGGTCGAGCGGGCCGTAGTGGGTGTCGGTGATCAGCACCAGGCGCAGCCCGTCGAGGCCGGGGCCCAGCCTCGGCATGGTGACGGCGATCCGGCGGATGCGCGGCACTCGCATGGCCTCGGCGTACCCCCAAAGGAGCAGGACCAGGGCGATCAGGGTGACCACGGCGGTGGCGATGCGATAGCGAGCCGGGGAATCGACCCCGGCCAGGCCCAGGACGAGCGCGAGGACCTGGCCGATGATCGACCAGACGAACAGGACCCAGACGACGCCGAGCACGGTGTCGGCGATCTTGGCGGGGCCGTCGCGGTGATGGCGGCCGTGGCCGCTGAACATCAGCGCCGGGAAGGCGGCGACGGCCAGGACGACCACGATCGTGCCGGTCACGAAGACCGGCGTGGGCCAATGGTTGCCGCCGGCGATCAGCGTCCACCAGGGCACGCCGAACAGCAGCAACAGCACGGCACCGACGATGAACGCGAAGCGCACGACGCGGCCGCCGCGCCGGCGCGGTTCGGTCTCGACCTCTTCACCCACGGACACGCCCTGAAGCATGCCACTCAGGCGGGCGGGGTGCCGATGCGGTGGATCAAAGAGGCCGGGATTACCAGGTCGGCACGTTCGCGGGTCGCCCGGATCACCTCGGCGTTGCGCTCGTCGGTGCCGGTCGCCCAGGCGGTCGCGGCCGTCTCGTCCTTGCCGAAGCGCAGGTGCCGGGCGATCAGCCGGCCGAGGCGGGTGTCCTGGTCGAGGTCGGCGTACCAGACCTCGGTCAGCATCGGCCGGACCGTTCGCCAGCGCGGGGTGTCCACCAGCAGGTAGTTGCCCTCGGAGACGATCAGGCGGGCGGTGCGCTCGATCGGGATGGCGCCGGCGATCGGCTGCTCGATGACCCGTTCGAAGCCGGGCGCGTAGATGATCTCGTCTTCGTCCTCGTGCAGCCGGCGCAGCAGGGCCGCGTAGCCGAGCGCGTCGAAGGTGTCCGGCGCGCCTTTGCGATCGCGCAGGCCGAGGCGTTCCAGTTCGACGTCGGCCAGGTGGAAGCCGTCCATCGGGACGTGCGCGACCCAGCGGCCGGCCTCGAGCCCGGCGGGCGGGTGCGGGGCGAGCGCGGCGACCAGTTCCTCGGCCAGGGTGGTCTTGCCGGCCGCGGGCGGGCCGGCGATGCCGAGCACCGCCCGGCCGCCGCCGGCCACCAGCGATCTCGCCCGGTCGGCCAGAGCGTCGAACGTGATGGTCATGGCCACGAACGGTACCGGGAGGTCACCCGGCCGGGGTCGGATCAACGACGGGTACGCGCCTCGGCCCGTTCGGGCCATGGGCTTGACCTTCCCCCAGGGTCAGGGTCCTGAATGTTGGTCAAGCACTCAGGGGGCTCAGATGATCACGAAACGTATCGCTCTCACCGCCGTCCTCGCGGCCGGTGCCGTGCTCGTCTCGGCGGCGCCGGCCGCGGCGGGTGGCGCCGCGTCGCCGGTCCGGGTGGCGGCCGGGCTCGACAATCCGCGCGGGCTGGCGTTCGGGCCCGACGGTGCGCTCTACGTCGCCGAGGCCGGCCGGGGTGGTTCCGGCCCGTGCCGGAAGGAGGGTCCCGAGGGTGGCCCGGTGTGCTTCGGCCGGTCCGCGGCGATCACCCGGCTCGCGCACGGCCGGCAGAAGCGGGTCCTGCGCGGGCTGCCGTCGTTGGCGTCGCCGGAGGGCACCGAGGCCGGTGGCGTCTCCGACGTGGCCGTCGATCGGCGGGGCACGCTCTATTTCACGGTCGGGCTGGGCGGTAACCCCGACCTGCGGTCGCAGATCAAGGAATTGTCCGGCATGGCGAAGCTCTATCGGGCGGGCCGGTCCGGGCCGTCCCTGGTCGCCAACCTCGGGGCGTACGAGAAACGGGTGAACCCCGATCGCGTGCAACCGCCGGATACCAACCCCAACTCGGTGGCCGTGGTGCGTGATGGTCAGGTGGTCGCCGACGCGGGCGGCAACTCGCTGGTGCGGGTGGGCTCGGACGGCCGGCTGTCGACGCTGGCGGTGTTCTCGTCCCGCACGGTCCCGGCACCGAACATCCCGGGCGGGCCGCCGGCGGGCACGCCGATCCCGATGCAGGCCGTGCCGACCTCGGTCGTGCAGGGCCCGGACGGCGCCTTCTACGTGGGCGAGCTGACCGGATTCCCGTTCCTGACCGGCAAGGCGCGGGTGTGGCGGGTCCGGCCGGGGCACCAGCCGACGGTGTACGCGTCGGGCTTCACCAACATCATCGACCTGGCGTTCGGGCCCGATCGGAAGCTGTACGTGCTGGAGATCGCCAAGAAGGGCCTGCTCTCCGGCGACCGGACCGGAGCGCTGATCCGGGTCGACCGGCACGGCCGGCAGCGGGAGATCGCGTCGAAGGAGCTGACCGCGCCGGGCGGGCTGGCGATCCGCGGGCACTCCGCGTTCGTCACGAACTGCAGCGTCTGCAAAGGCACCGGTTCGGTGCTCCGCATCTCACTGCGGTGACCGGCTCACTTGTGTGACAGGCCCATCCGGAGCCCGGCCACGCCGGCCGGCGACAGCGGGCGAACGGTGGCCCGGGTGAGTTCCTCGCGCACGCTTGCCGGCAGTTCGTCGGCGAGCGTGCACAACCGGGGGTAGAGGTCGAGCACGTCGCGATGGGTCAGCGCGCCGACGCCGATCAGCAGGCCGTTCACCGAGCCGGCGTCGCGGGCCAGTTCGGCGCAGAGTTCGAGGCGCCAGATCGGGTCGTGCACGTGGGAGGCGAACTCGCGGGCGATCCGGTTGCCGGCCGGGGAGGCGACCTCGAGGCGGGCGTGCCGGCCCGAGCGCGCGAGCACCGGGGCGAGGCGGCAGGCGATGCCGAGCATGCGGGCCAGTTCCGGGACGGTCAGCACCTCGAGACCGAGCGAGCAGGTGGCGCACAGCCGCTGGTACGTGCGGGCGTGCACGACGGACGCCGGCCGGGGGCAGTCACCGAGGGGTCCGCACAGCCGGTCCAGGATGATCTCGGCGAGGGTGCCCTCGTGGTCGAAGCGGCCCACGCCGAAGTAGGCGGCGGGACGGCTGCGGTAATGGGCCAGGGCGGTGCGGGCGCTGACGTAACCGTCGGGCTCGACGCCGATGCGGGGGATGCCGCTGTCGGTGTGCAGTTGGATCAGTCGGAACATCTTCGTCGCTCCCGGTGGTTGAAGCGCCAACGTCTTGCCGGGGATTACGGTCGCGGCGAAAAAACGGTTCACCGTCTACTGCGGGTGAGCGAAAAATTCCGCCGACGCTGCTGACCAGTGAGCCGAAAGCAGTCGAACGTCACGGCGTGTAGTGCATAGACACCGGCTGTGAGGATCATCCACATCGTGGCGAGCACCGCACCGATCGTCGGGTCGAGCGCGTTCCAGGCGGCGGGCAACGCAATAGAGCCGAGAATGAGGGCTGCCGCCACCCCGGCCTCGGCCAGCCTCAGAGAATCGATGAACATGGCCGTAGCCTTCCGGTTCGCGGGCCGCCGCCGCTTCGGTCCGGAGCGGGATCTGAATCTACGACTTTCGGCAGAGGCTCCAAAACGGAGAAACCCCGCAAAGGTGATCAATTACGTCGAGCGAGGGACCGCCGCGGGCGCCCATGAGCGCCGACGGGTTACCCGGCCGTGCGCGTCAGCGGGTGGCGCGCTTGGCCTGGCGGCGGCCCTTCAGGTAGGCGCGGGGGCCGGCGAGCATGCCCCGGCGCTCGGCTCGGCGTAGGTCTCGGGGGAAGTCGTCTCTTGGGGTTTCGGCTTCTGGGGTCTCGCGGGCGGCCAGGTCTCGCAGGGCGGTGGGGGCCAGGGCCAGCGCTCGCCACACTAGGCCGGGGCGGGACAGCAGCAGGCTTGTGCAGGCGGCGGCCAGGCCGGTGCCGTGGCCGGCCACGTGCTGGCGGAGGCCGTCCAGGTCGCGGTCGTGGTAGCGGTAGGTCAGGGCGGTGGGCTGGTAGACGATCGTGCCGCCGCTGATCAGGACCTGGGTGAAGGCCAGGGTGTCCTCGGCGCCGGTGGCGGGGGTACCGGCGCCCAGCGCGGTGTCGAACATGCCGATCCGCTGGATCACGCCGGGGCGGAACACCATGTTGGCGCCGGTGGCGAACGGCGGCACGGGGTACAGCGGGCTCTGCCGGAGCACGCTGTGCGGGCCGAACACGTCGGGGGTGAAGCCGCGACGCTTGCTGTGGCCGCCGAACTGCTCGAACCACAACTGGGCGCGGGTCTCCAGCTCGGCCGGCAGGGTGACGCCGGAGACCACGTCGGCCTCCGGGTGCTCGGCGAGTGCCCTTGCCACCTCGGCCAGCCAGTGCCGGTCGGCCACCTCGTCGTCGTCGATCCAGGCCAGGATCCGGCCGGGAGCGGACCGGACCGCGGCGTTGCGGGCGTGGGAGAGGCCGGGGTTCGGCTCGCGCAGGTAGTCGACCGGGCCGCGGCGGGCCGCGGAGCGCACCACCTCGGCGGTGGCCTCGCTGGTCGGGGCGTTGTCGACGACCAGGATGCGGTAGGCGGGGTAGTCCTGCACCAGCAGGCTGTCCAGGCAGCGGGCCAGTGCCCCGGGGCGCTCCCGGGTGCAGACCACCACGGTCAGGTGCGGGGCGGTGGCCATCAGCGCGCGGCGGCTCGCCAGGAACGCGGGCTCGGTCGCCGGCACGTGACCGTCGATCGGCAGCGGCAGGTCGCCGAGGTGCGGGCGCAGGGCCTCGGCGAGGCCGGCCTGGATGGCGGCGCCGAGCTCCGTCGGGCGCAGGCCGGCGTCGGGTACGTCGACGAGGACGGTGCCGAGCGGCTCGGTGAACAACCGGACCAGCGCCCACGCCTGCCGGACGCGGCGGCCGTCGGTGTGCACGGCCGGCACCGAGGGCAGCGGGTCGGCCAGGTCCAGGTCGAGCACCACGGCCGGCAGGTCCGCCGCGATCGGGGTGATCGGGGGAGCGGTGAGCAACGACTCGGCCCGCCGCGCCGGCGCCCAGGGCCGGCCCAGACCGTCGTCACTCACCGGCGCACATCGGGCTCACCGGGCCGGTTCCAGGATGTGGTGCGGGGCTCGGCGGGCGGTGACCGATTCGATGACGGTGCCCAGGCCGGCTGCGGCCACGCCGGCCAGGACGGTGCCGGCTCGCAGGACGTGGGTGGCGCCCTCGCCGCGCAGTGCGGCCGACAGGTTGCGGGCCAGCGCCCGGGGCAGGGTGCGCAGGTCGGTGGCGAACCGCAGGGTGGCCGGGCGGATCGTGCCGCGGCCCTCGGTGTAGCAGCGGCGCAGGAACGTGCCGAACGTGGTGGTGCGGGCCGGCACCTGGTGGCGGACCAGGGCGTCGGGCAGGAACGTCCAGCGGCCGCCGGCCAGGTCGGTCATCCGGGCGTACAGCGAGGTGCCGCCGCCGGTGCCGAAGCCGCCCACCTGGCGGAACGCGTCGCGGCGGACCACCATGCCGGCCGGGCGGGCGCCGCGGGTCGCGGTGGCGCCGCCGGCCGCCCACAGGAACTCGTCGGGCAGCCAGCGTGGGCGGGTTCCGGTCCATTCCGGAGTGACGCCGGCGCCGGTGCCGACCACGTCGGGGTCGCCGAACGGCGCCAGCAGGCGGCTCAGCCACTCGGGGTCGGCGACGGTGTCGTCGTCGAGGAACGCGATCAGTGAGGTCTCGGCGTGGAACGCGCCGGTGTTGCGGGCGCCGGCCATGCCGGGGAGGTATTCGCTCTCCAGGACGGTGATGCCGGCCAGGTCGCGGCGGATCCGGTGGAACAGCCGGGGGTTGTGGTCGACGACCACGACCACCTCGGCCGCCGCGGCGGTCTGTGAGCGGGCCGAGGCCACGGCGCGGACCAGGGTGTGCCAGCGTTCGGCGGAGTGGGCGGGGATGACCACGGTGACGGCGGCGCGCTGATTTTCCACGGGAGTTGCTCCAGGGGTGTTGCGGGAATGTCGGGGTATGCCGAGCACGCGGTCGCGGGGCCACGCGTGCTCGGCGAGGGCGCGGACCAGGTCCTCGGCGGGGGAGGGGACCAGGTCCGCGGCGAAAGGAGAGGCCGCTCCTCGAGGGAGAAGGGGCGGAGGGAAGCCGGGTCCTCGACGGAGGAGACGGAGGGCTCAGTCCTCGACGGAGGAGGGCATGGGCAGCGGCTTGATGTCGCCGGTGCGGGTGCCGACCTCGCGGGTGGGCTGGTTGATCGGGGCGGACGACTGGACCGAGCGGGTGATCGCCGGGCGGTTGACCATCTGGCCGTAGCCGCGGGACTCGGCGCTGGTGCGCTGCTGGTGCACGATCACACCGCCGGGGCGGCGGACGCCCTTGCGCCGCTGGCTGCGCATCCGGCCGTACTCGCTGAAGATGGTGCGCAGCACGCGGAAGCCGTCGCGGAAGGTGTTGAGGTTGCTCTCGCCGTGGATGCGGGCGTGTTCGATGCTGCCGACCTCGCCGACCTTCATGCCGTCGGCCGCCGCCCGGATGTTGATCATCGTTTCGATCTCGAAGCCGTCGCCCCACAGCTTGCTGCCGTCGGCCGGCTGCGGCAGGCGGGTGTCGGGCAGGTCGAGGACGGGTACGACGCTGCGCCAGAAGGCGTTGTAGCCGTAGCAGAGGTCGGTGAAGCGGGTCCCGAACAGCACGTTGACCACGATGTTGAGGCCGTCGTTGCCGAGCTTGCGCAGGCTGGTGATGTCGTGGCTGTGCCCGCCGTTGGAGAAGCGCGAGCCCTTCACGAAGTCGGCGCCGTCGACCAGCTGCTTGACGAAGAGCGGGATCTCGCCCGGGTCGGTCGATCCGTCGGCGTCGATCATCACGATGATGTCGCCGCTGCAGGCGGCGAAACCGCAGGCCAGCGCGTTGCCTTTGCCCTTGCGGGTCTGGTGCACGACCTTCACGTCGGGGCGCAGCTCGAGGGCGACCGCGACCGTGCGGTCGACGGAGCCGCCGTCGACCAGGATCACCTCGGTCACGCCTTCGGGGAGGGCGGCGAACACGTGCGGGAGATTCCGCTCCTCGTTCATGGCCGGGATGACCACGCTCACCGTCGGTGACAAACCCTCGTCACCGTACGTGTTTCCGCCGTTGCTTGAAAGCTCCATGTCGGTCCCTCCCCAGGGCTCGGCAAAGCAACTTCTCGGCGAATTCCGGGAGCAGAACCGCAGGTCGCTTGCTTCAGATGAACAACCTAGCAACTCACTACGCTGCGTCAACTGACCAAAGGGCCAGCGTGACGGCGTACGGGTGGTTCTGGTCGACCAACCGGATGACCTGGGCAGTTCACTAGCGGCGGCGGAAGTAGAGCCATGTCACACGAGTCACTCTAAGTAACGGACAGGTTGCGTCTTTAGCCGACTAAACGTGTAAAACTGGCATAAACTCTCAATGCCCTTAAATCCCTAGAAAAACCGGCAAGATGAACATGCCGGAATTGCCATAGTGAACCCGGTCACCGCACGTCGACAACACGAAGAGTCACGAAGCATGTACCGGATCGGGTGACGCATAGAGATCGCGACCGATGGATACTTGCAGGGTATGGGGACCCTGAAAAACTGGGCCCGTAGCTTTCGGGCGCCCTTACCGTTGGTGAAGCGATGAAAGCCGAGGAAGCACTCTGTGTCTGCGGGCATCCGCGTCGCGCCCACGAACACCACCGCCGGGGAACCGACTGCGCGCTCTGTGAGCCGGGGGAATGCCCCCGCTTCCGGCGGGCCAGTTGGTGGCGCCGGCTGGTCCCCTCGCGCTGATGCGCCGGGACGTCTCAGCACGTGGAGTCGGCTCGCGAAAACCTACTCAATCTGTAGGCTTACCCTCACTTTCGAGCGGAGGGAGCCCTCATGCCACTGCCCGACTTCCTGATCGCCGGGGTGCCGAAGGCCGGCACCACGGCGCTCCACGCCGCGCTGCAGCCGCATCCCTCGCTGTTCCTGTCGGCGGTCAAGGAACCCAAGTTCTTCCTCTCCGACGGCCCGCCGCCCCGCCACGGCGGCCCCGGCGACGTGCAGACCTACCAGGAGCACGTGTGGCGCCGCGAGGACTACGAGGCGCTGTTCGCCCCGGCCCCGGCGGGCGCGCTGCGCGGCGAGGCAACACCCTTCTACCTGTACGACGAGAAGGCCCACGAACGCATCGCCGCCCTGATCCCGGACGCGAAGATCATCCTGCTGCTGCGTGACCCGGTGGACCGGGCGCATTCGAACTGGACCCACCTGTGGATCGCGGGCCTGGAACCGGAGGCCGATTTCCTGGCCGCCTGCCGCGCGGAGGAGTCCCGGATCGCGGCCGGCTGGGCCGACTTCTGGCACTACACCCGGCAGGGCCTGTACGGCCGCCAGCTCGCGAACCTGTACCAGCATTTCCCGCGGGAGCAGGTCCTCGTCCTGCGCTACCGCGAGCTCAAGGATGATCCGGCCGTCACGCTCGACCGGGTCTGCGCGTTCCTGGGAGTGGAGACGGGGGTGCTCTCGGCGATCCCCAAGGAGAACGTGAACCGTCACGTCGTCGAGGACAACCGGGTCAACGGGGTGCTGCGATGGCTGCTGCGCTCCGGTGGCGAGTTCGGCCACCGGTTACCGGTGCCGGTGCGGCTCGCCGCGCGCGGGCCGCTGCTCACCCTGCTGCACCGCAAGCAGGGGACCAGGCCGGTCACCACGCCGGCGGAGCGCGCCGAGCTGCTGCCGTTGTTCGCCGAGGACATCGCGTTGCTGCAGGATGTCACCGGAGCCAGTTACGACGACTGGCTGTCCGTCGACCGACACGCCAACGCCCGGTAATCCCACTTTGCCGATAGCTGATGCATCCTTGTCCGGATATTGTCCCGATCTGCCTGCCGATTAGGAGCCGCCTTGTCCACCGGGATCTCTACGCTGCCGCTGCCCCGCTGGGAGGAGTCCGCCGTGGTGGTCCCGCCACCCGGCGACGAACCCGGTGCCTGGTCCGGCGCGCCCAGCTCGGTCGCCACCGATGACGCGATCTACCTGGCGTACCGGGTGCGGCTGCCGATCGGGGAGGGGCGCGGCATCTCCAACGTGGTGGCCCGCTCGACCGACGGGTTGACCTTCACGCCGGTCGCCGAGGTGCTCAAGGACCAGTTCGGCGCGGAATCGCTCGAGCGGCCGGCGCTGGTGCGCACGCCGTCCGGCCGGTGGCGGCTGTACGTCAGCGCCGCCACGCCGGGCACCAAGCACTGGCGGGTCGACCTGCTGGAGGCGGACACCGTCGAGGGCCTGCCGGCCGCGCCGGCCCGGACCGTCCTGGCCGGCGACGAGACGGTCGGCGTCAAGGACCCGGTGCTGCACCACGACGAGTACGGCTGGCACCTGTGGGCGTCCGTGCACCCCCTGGAGAGCTGGGACGACGCCGACCGGATGACCACCGAGTACGCGACCAGCCCGGACGGCGTGCAGTGGACCTGGCGGGGTACCGCGCTGGCCGGCCGGCCCGGCGAGTGGGACGCGCGCGGGGTGCGGGTCTCCTCGGTCCAGGTCGACGGGGACGAGATCACCGTCGCGTACGACGGCCGGGCCACGGCCGCGGAGAACTGGGAGGAGCGCACCGGGGTAGCCCGCGGGCGGCGGCTTCCCGACGGCAGCTTCGGCACCCTCACCGCGGACAAGTCCGGTCCGGTGGGCAGCCCGAACGCGCCGCACGGCCTGCGCTACCTGAGCATCGTCGAGCTGCCCGGCGGCGGCCGGCGGATCTACTACGAGGCCACCCGGCCGGACGGGGCGCACGACCTGCGGAGCGAGCTCGCGTAAGAAAATGGCGGAGCTTGTCCTTGTGGGACCGGCTCCGCCATCGGCAGTGCGGCCGTTTACCGCGCACACATGCTTCAGCGAGAACGCTAGGCGACCCGGGTGCCGGGCGAACCCCGGACCCGCCCGATCGTGATCGCGCTCTCAGTACCGGACACCGTGGGTCGCGGGGAGGTTACCCGTGAGTTAATTTGCGGTCCTGGCGGAAGGGACGAAGCGGCGGATCGCGCCCTTTACCGCTGATTTCGCCGCGGCCCGGGTCCGTGACGCCCACAACGGCGTACCTGAGCTTCTTCGCACCCGTTGTGCAACGAAGGTTCTTCTGCCGCCCGGGGCGGGCCCGCCGATCTTCCACGCGCTTGAACCGAACGAAACAATTCCCGGTCAGGAGTACGCAGTGGTAGTAGCCGCGCCGTCCACCGTCCCCACCTTCACCGTGCCCTCCCTGTCGCTGGTGTCGCCGGTCGCCGACTGGGCCACCGACGTCGCCGAGCCCACCATCCTGGTCGCGGACGACGACGAGGGTGTCCGCGACCTCGTCGCTTTTAAGCTCTCGGCGGCCGGCTACAACGCCATCACCGCCGGCGACGGCACTTCCGCGCTGAACCTGGTGCACCGGGAGCTGCCCGACATGGTCATCCTCGACGTCGCGATGCCCGGCCTGGACGGGCTGAGCGTCTGCTACGAGCTGCACTCGTCGGCCGCGACCGCGCAGATCCCGGTGCTGATGCTCAGCGGCCGGGACCGGCAGGTCGACATCGACCTCGGGCTCACCGTCGGCGCGGACGATTACCTGGTCAAGCCGTTCAGCCCGGCCGAGCTGATCCGCCGGGTGCGCTGGCTGCTGCTCGCCAACGGCGACTGACCGGGCGTCATCCGCCGAAGGTCCGCAGGAACGCGACCAACGCGTCGTGATACGGCCGCAACGTCGGGATGTCGAGGTATTCGTCGGGGCCGTGCTGGCCGTCGCCGCCGGGGCCGAAGATCACCGCGTCGATGCCGAGTGCGTGGTAATACCGGCCGTCGGCGGCGCCGTGCTTGCGTAGCAGGCTCGCCGGGTGGCCGGTGGTGCGGATCGCGGCGCGCAGCGCCCGCACCCCCGGGCCCTCCGGGTCGGCGCGGTGCGGCGGCCCGAGCGCGTCGACCTGGGCCGCGGCCCCGGCGACGGCGGCCAGATGCGTGGCGACCTCCTCGGCCGTGCGGCCCGCGAAGTCCGGATCGGACGGCGGGTAACGGATGTCCAGCCACGCCGTGGCCTCGGCAGGCACCTGGTTGAACGCCCGGTTGGGGGTGTCCAGGCGGGCCACGTTCACGGTGGTGGTCCACGCCTCGGCTCCCGGTACCGGGTAGGCGTTCAGCAGGCGCTCGACGGCCTCGGTCAGCAGGAGCACCGCGTTGCGGCCGAGCCACGGGTAGGCCGCGTGCGCCGCCCGGCCGGTGGTGGTCAAGCGGGCGTGGCAGATGCCCTTGGACTCGGTCACCACTCGCAGGCCGCTCTGCTCGCCGATGATCACGAAGTCGGCGCGGACGCCCTCGGCGAGCTGGTGAGCGGTGCCGTCGGCGCCGCCCACCTCCTCGTCGGTCACCAACTGCAGCGCGATCGGGTAGGGCAGGTCGTTCGCCAGCTCGCGGAACACGCCGGTGAGCACCAGGGCCGCCGCCTTCATGTCGTGCGTGCCGCGGCCGTAGAGGCGGTCGCCCTCGATGCGCGGTACGAACTGCTCCGGCGGCGCGGGAACGACGTCGAGGTGGGCGTTGAGCACCACCCGGAACGGGCCGTCGTGGCCGGTGGGATGCAGCAGGGCGCTCGGCTTGCCGTTCGACGCGAACTCGCGGACCGTCCAGGCCGGTCCGGCCTCGTCGAGGACCAGGTCGAGGGCGCGGCGCAGATCGGCGGGGCGGTCGGCGGTGGACGGGATCGAGACCAGGTCGGCGACCCGGTCGGTGATCCGTTCCGTCCAGGTGGTCATTCGACCAGGATTACCCGGTAGGGGAGCGTGACGTCAATCTTCCGGCCGGAGGCCGGGTATGGCCGCAAGGGCGCAGGGAGCCGGTCCCCACTCTCGGGACTGTTCGATGCCCGTATTTATATGGTCGTGATAAACATGCGCCGTGAGTGAGGTGACCAGGAACGGCGGGCGGCGGGCCGCGCGGAAGCGCGCCGACGTGCTCGTCGCGGCCTGCGCGGTCGTCGCGGAACGCGGCGCCGATGCCACCCGCTTCACCGATGTCACCGCGGCGACCGGGGTCGGGGTCTCGACGCTGCAGTACTACTTCGGCAGTCGCGAGGACATGCTGATCGCGGTGTTCCGGTTCGCGGCGCAGAGCGACTTCGACGCGGTGACCCCGCGGCTGGCCGGGATCGGCGACGCGTGGGAGCGGCTGCTGGTGATCGCCTCGCATCTGACCGGCGCGGTCGGCAGCGACACCGGCTGGCGCCTGTGGGTGGAGTCGTGGCGATGGGCGCTGCGCGACCCGGAGTTGCGCGCGGAGGTCCTCGGCGACTACCGGCGCTGGCACGAGATGCTCGCCTCGATCATCGCGGCGGGCGTCGCGGACCGGCGGTTCGGCACCGACGCGGCACCGATGGACGTGGCGCGGCAGGCCCTGGCCCTGATCGACGGGCTGGCGCTGCCGGTGGCGCTCGGCGATCCGCAGGTCACCGGGGCGGCGGCCGGCGACCTGCTGGCCGATGCGCTAGGCCGGCTCGTCCTGCTGCGTTCCCCGGCCCTGTAGCAGCGGGGTCGCCCGGTTCCAGGGCGGGCCGCCGGCGTCGGCGCGGCGGCGGGCCATGCCGGACAGTGCCTCGAGGACGACCCGGTTGCCGAGCATCGCGGTGATCTCGGCGTGGTCGAACGGCGGGGACACCTCGACGATGTCCATGCCGACCACCGGCAGTTCGTGGCAGATCCGGGAGACCGCGTCGAGCAGCTGGCGGCCGGTGAGGCCGCCGGGCTCGGGGGTGCCGGTGCCGGGGGCGTGGCCGGGGTCGCAGACGTCGATGTCGACCGAGAGGAAGACGCCCTCGCAGCCGTCCAGGGCGATCTCGAAGGCGCGGTCCAGGACGGTGTCGAGCCCCTTCTCGACGATCTCGCTCATGTGGAACGAGTCCATGCCCTGGTCGGCCATCCAGTCCAGGACGTCCGGGCCGGGCCAGTAGCCGCGCAGCCCGACCTGGAGGAAGCGGTCGCCGCGGACCGCACCGGACTCGATCAGCCGGCGCATCGGCTGGCCGTGGCCGTAGAGCGAGCCGAACTCGATGTCGCCGGTGTCGGCGTGGGCGTCGAAGTGGATGACCGAGATGTTTTTGTATTTCTTGGCCACGCCGGCCACGTCGGGCCAGGTGACGGTGTGGTCGCCGCCGAGGATCAGCGGTATGGCCCCATTTTTCGCGATGAAGGCGACGGCGTCCTCGATGATGGTGCAGCTGCGCTGGATCTCGCCGGAGTAGACCTCGAGGTCGCCGGCGTCCTTGACCTTCTCCAGGGCGTCCACCCGCATGGACATGTGCGGGCGGGAGCCGTCGTGCGGGAGATAGTCGGTGCCGCGGATGACCTGCGGGCCGAAACGGGCGCCGGGGCGGTGCGAGGTGCCGCCGTCGAAGGGCGCGCCCACGATGACGACCTCGGCGTCGGCATAGGTGGCCGGCTCCTGCCAATCACAGGCCGGAACGCCGAGGAAGGTGTAATCGGGGCCGAACATCGGGCCGTAGCGGGTCATGCTGTCGGACTGTATCGCCATACAGTATTCGAGTACAGCGTTTGTGCTCGATCTCCGGCGGGTACCGGGCGGCTCATGCGGACACTGGGTGGGCGTTACCAGCTCGTTCGGCGCATCGGCGTCGGCGGGATGTCCGAGGTGTGGTGCGGGCACGACGAGGTGCTCGACCGGCCGGTCGCCGTGAAGGTGATGGCGCCGCACCAGGCCGCCGCCGTCGACGAGGTGCGCCGGGAGGCCCGCAGCGCGGCCCGGCTCGCGCACCCCAATGTGGCCGGTGTGCACGACTTCGGGACGTCGGCCGACCAGCCGTACATCGTGATGGAGCTGGTCGAGGGCCGCACCCTCAGCGAACACCTGGCCGGCGGGGCGATCGACTGGCGGATCGGGGTGCGGATCTGCGCCGAGGTGGCCGCCGCGCTGGCCGCCGCGCACGGCGAGAACGTGGTGCACCGCGACATCAAGCCGGGCAACATCATGCTCACCCCGTCCGGCGCGAAGGTGCTCGACTTCGGCATCGCCGCGGCGATCGGCGACGCCGACGAGGACCCGGACGGGCCGGTGATGGGCACCCCGGCCTACGTGGCGCCGGAACGGTTCGCCGGCCACCCGGCCACCGCGGCCAGCGACATGTTCGGCCTCGGCACCCTGCTCTACCAGTGCCTGAGCGGTCGGTTGCCCTGGCTGCGGTCCACCCCGACCGAACTCGTGCAGGCCGAATGTCACGACGACCCGGACCCGCTGCCGGACATCGACGGCCTGCCCGGCGAGGTGATCGACCTGCTGTCGCGCTGCCTGGCCAAGAACCCGGGCGAACG
The DNA here is from genome assembly GCF_018332695.1 of Paractinoplanes toevensis. GTDB lineage: Bacteria > Actinomycetota > Actinomycetes > Mycobacteriales > Micromonosporaceae > Actinoplanes > Actinoplanes toevensis. The sequence goes on along the minus strand of NZ_BOQN01000072.1, from coordinate 97,440 downwards.
GCCCACCGCGCTGGTCGCGGCTCTGCTGCTGGCCGAGGCCGTGGACGCCCGGGTGTACGTGCCGATGAGTGATCTGGAACCGGTGCCGGTGTCGCCCCGCTGGATCGACGAGCCGACCGGCCGGCACCGGGCCTGACGTCTACCCGCTGCGCGGAACCACCACCACCGGGCGGCGGGCCCGGCGCAGCAGCCGGGCCGACACGCCGCCGAGCAGCACCCGGCGGGCCGGGCCGTACCCGCGTGAGCCGCAGAACAGCACGTCCACCTCGTCCAGACCGGCCAGCGTCTCGACCACGTCGCCGCTGATGATCCGCCAGTCGGTGTCCACGTCCGGCACGGTCGCCGCGGCGGTCGCCAGCGAGTGCTCGTAGGTCTCCCGCGCCGTCTCGTGGAACACCCGCTCGGCGTCGTGCAGGAACGGCAGCGGTGAGCCCGCCTCGGCGACCACCGTGTAGAGCCGCAGCCGGGCGCCGGCGCCCGCGGCCATTCTCGCGGCCTCGCTCAGGGCGGCCCGCCCGTCCGGGGTGTCCACGTACGCCACGCCGATCAGCCCCAGCGTGCCGGGCTGCTCGACCAGGTCGCCGGGGACGACCGCGACCGGGCAGGCGTTGCCCGACAGCAGCCGTTCCGCGGTGCTGCCGAGCGCCTCCTGCCCGGAACCGACCACGACCAGGGTGGCGCCGGTCTGCTCGGCCAGGTCATGCAGGCCGTGCGCGGCCGACGAGGAGGCGACCAGGCGGTACTCGATGCCGCCGGTGGCGGGCAGCGACTCCCGGGCCTCGTCGAGCACCCGCTGGGCGGCCCGATGACGGTCGGCCACCCACTCGGCGTCGACCCGGCCCGAGCCGAGCGCGGCCGGTGCCGGGTGCACCACCGCGACGATCAGCGGCACGCCGAGCGTCTCGGCGGTCCACCGGCCCAGGGTGAGGGCGCCGGGCCCGGGCGCACCGGCGATCACCGGCCCAGTCATGCCAGGTCCTCGCTTCGCTCCGACCTGCCACGACCAAATTCCGGACTGAGCTTGCTGATTCGCTCGCTTCGCTCGCTCATGGCTGGTCCTCCTCAGGCTCCTTCGCCCAGGCCGGGGTGCTCTGCGGCTCGGTGCGCAGCCGCGAGTTGCGGTAGCCGTACAGCACGTAGATCAGGATGCCGAGGAGCAGCCACACCCCGAACCGCACCCAGGTCTCCCACGGCAGGTCGCTCATCAGGTAGAGCGCGAACAGCACCCCGATGATCGGCAACACCGGCGACCACGGCACCCGGTAGGGCCGCGGCATCTCCGGCCGGGTCCGCCGCAGGATGATCACCCCGATGTTGACCAGCACGAACGCGAACAGGGTGCCGATGTTGACCAGCTCCACGATGGTGCCCAGCGGCACCAGCGCGGCCAGGATCGCGATCAGCACGCCGAGGCCGATGGTGAGCCGCGCCGGCGTACCGAACCGCTGGTTGACCGTGGCCAGCCGCCGCGGCATTAGGCCGTCCCGGCACATGGCGAAGAAGATGCGGGTCTGGCCGTAGAAGATGACCAGCACGACGCTGGTGATCGCGACGACCGCGCCGAGCGACAGGATGCCGGCCGCCCAGCCGATACCCGCGCCCTGGTCGAGGGCGGCGGAAAGCGGCGCGTCGCTGTCCTTCATCTGGTCCGGTGACGCGATGCCGATCGCGCCGACCGCGGTGAGCACGTAGAACAGGGTGCAGATACCCAGCGAGGCGAGGATGGCGATGGGCAGGTCCCGGCCCGGCTGCTTGGCCTCCTCGCTGCCGGTGGAGACCGCGTCGAAGCCGATGTACGCGAAGAAGATGATCGCCGCGGCCGCGGTCACCCCGTCCACCCCGTCCGGCGCGAACGGCTGGAAGTTGCCGGTGCCGAAGTTCGCGAACGCCACGACCAGGAAGAAGATGAGTACGGCCAGCTTGATCACGACCATGATCAGGTTGGCGCGGGCGCTCTCGGTCACGCCCCGGACCAGCAGGAACGTGATCGCCAGAACGATGAAGACGGCCGGCAGGTTGAACACGCCGCCGTCGGAGGGACTCTTGGCGATCGCGTCCGGCAGCTGGTAGCCGAACGCGGCGTCCAGGAACGCGTTCAGGTTGCCGCCCCAGCCGACCGCGATACCGGCCACCGACACGCCGTACTCCAGGATCAGGTCCCAGCCGATGATCCAGGCGACGACCTCGCCGAGCGTCGCGTAGGTGTAGGTGTACGCGCTGCCGGAGACCGGGATGGACGAGGCCAGCTCGGCGTAGGACAGCGCCGAGAACGCGCAGGCCACGGCGGCCAGGATGAAGGAGAGGATGACGGCCGGGCCGGCGATGCCGGCGCCCTTGCCGATCACCACGAAGATGCCGGTGCCGATGATCGCGCCGACGCCCATGGCGGTCAGCTGGACCACGCCGACCGCTTTCTTGAGGCCGTGTCCCTCCTCGCCCGTCTCGGAGATCAGCGAACGCACGTCCCGGATCGCGAAGATGCCCGGTTTACCCGATGTACTGGCCACGGCCCACCCGCCCTCGTCGTTCGATTGGCGATTGCCGATCTCACCTTGTGCACAGCCACCTACCCGGCGCAACTCGGGAGTGGTAACGGAAACTTCTGGCTGCCTGCGAGGCGTCCGATCGTCGTTGTACGGTGTGGCGAACGGGCAGAAAGCGGAGGTCGGTGATGGGCGAGGCGGTGATGACCACGCGCACCCAGGCCGACGGTGCGATCGTGGTCGATGTCCGCGGCAGCCTCGACGCCGCCACCGTGGACGCGTTGCGCGAATCCCTGCTCGGCACCCTGACCCGGGAACGCCCGAGAACCCTCATCGTCGACCTGACGTTCGTGGTCTTCATGGACTCGATGGGCATCGGCACCCTGGTCACCGGCTACAACGCGGCCCGCGAGACGGGCACCCGGTTCGTGCTGCGCAACCCCAGCGATTTTGTGCACCGCCAGCTGCGGGTCACCGGGCTGGCCGAGATGTTCGGGCTGCCACCGGCCTCGTCGTCGGCGCAGTCGTTCACCGGCTGATCGCTATGGCGCGCGGGCCGGGCCGCCGACGGTTAATGTTCGGACATGGAACGGGTGGCGGAGGCTGACTGGCTTCATCTGCCCGGTGCCGACGGGGACTGGTGCGACGTCCGGCTGCCGGCGCCGGTGCTGCGGGTCGAGCTGACCGCCCGGGTCTGGTCCCCGGCCGTGCCCACCGACCGGGTGCTGGTCGCGCACGACGGGCCGGACTACGACCGGCACGCCTTCCTCGGCCGGTTCGCGGCCGCGATGGTGGCGTCCGGGCGGGTCGCGCCGTTCCGCCTGGTGCTGCTGCCGGCCGGCGACCGCCTGGAGTGGTACGCGGCCTCCCCGGCGTACGCGAAGGCCCTGACCGCCGAGATCCTGCCGCGGGTCGCGGACGACCGGCCGGTCGTCGGGATCGGCGCCAGCCTCGGTGCCCTCGCCATGCTGCACGCCCAGCGCTACGACCCGGCCCGCTTCGCCGGCCTGTTCCTGCAGTCCGGCAGCTTCTTCCAGCACCGCTTCGACTCGCAGGAATCGGGCTTCGCGCGCTATCAGCGGATCGTCCGGTTCGTCTCCTCGGTGCGGCGGGCTCGTTCCGGTCCCGCCGTGCCGGTCACGCTGACCTGCGGCAGCGTCGAGGAGAACCTGGCCAACAACCGGAGCATGGCCGACGCCCTGCGGGGGCAGGGGTACGACGTGACCTTCGCGGAGAACCGCGAGGGGCACAACTGGACCAACTGGCGGGACACCCTCGATCCGCATCTGACCACGCTCCTCCAACGGGTGTGGCCGTAGCTCTCATCTCCCCGGGAGGACGACGTGGCCGACGTCGAGCACACCATCGGACTGTTGCTGGGCACCGAGGACGACTGGCCCCGGGCCTACGAGGCACTGCTGCGCCGGCTCGGCATCGTCACCGGGCCGGACGGGCGCAGCCATCGGGTCGGCAGCGAGCGGGTCACCATCGAACCGTTCAACCTGCGCGACAAGCCGCGGCACGAGCTGGTCATCGACCGGCTCGCCTACTGGTACTACCACCCCCGCGAGTGGCTCAAGAAGATCTCGCTGATGGACGACGTGTACCTGCTGAACAGCCCGTTCACGTTCCAGTCGATGGAGAAGCACGCTGCCTACTGCGCGATGATCCGGCTCGGGCTCAAGGTGCCGGAGACCGTCCTGGTGCCGTACAAGAACCCGCTCGACAACAGTCGGTACGCGTACACCGCGGCCCGCTACAACAAGGAGTTCGACCTGGACGCGACGGCCGCGCAGGTCGGCTATCCGCTGTTCATGAAGCCGTACGACGGTGGCGCCTGGGTCGGCGTCTCCAAGATCCGCAACTCGGACGAGCTGCACTCCGCCTACGACGCCTCCGGCGAACGGCTCATGCACCTGCAGGCCGCCGTCGAGGACTACGACGTGTTCGCCCGCTCGCTGACCATCGGGCCGGAGACGATGGTGATGAAGTTCCGGCCGGAGCAGCCGATGCACGCCCGCTACGAGGTCGACCACGGGTTCCTCACCGCCGACGTCGGCCACGAGGTGGTGACCATCTCGCGCCTGGTCAATGCGTTCTTCCGGTGGGAATTCAACAGCTGCGAGTCACTGGTACGGGGTACCGACGTGTACCCGATCGACTACGCCAACGCCTGCCCGGACGTCGCGGTCACCTCGCTGCACTACTACTTCCCGTGGGCGATGTCGGCGCTGCTGCGGTGGACGGTCTTCTGCGTCGTCACCGGCCGCAAGCCGCGGCTCGACATGGACACCTCGCGATATTTCGCCATCGGCGACGACCCGTCCCTGTCGTACGCGGAGAAGCTGGGGGAGTACCGCCGGCTCGCCGACGAGTACTTCGAGACCGAACGCTACGAGGAGTTCTGCGACAAGCACCTGCGCAACGTGGACGCCATCGTCTACGACTGGGTGACCTCGGAGGAGTTCCGGTCGCTGCTGCGCGAGACGGTCCGGGCCACCTACCCGGTGCACGAGCACGAGAAGTTCCTCGGGCACTTCGGCGGTCTGATCGACGCCTGGGTGCGAGATCACTCCTGACGCGTTTTTGTCGTAGGCCCGGCCTATTGTCGGTCGGGTGCGGATCCGGATCGAAGGACTAGATCTGCCGGGGAGCCGTTCCGGCCCGGCGGCCGATGAGTTGCGCCTGCGTAACGTGCACGTCGGGGTGCAGCGGAAGTCGTCGGTCGTGTCCTGGGTGCCGGCCACCGCGCCGTCGGCGGTGTGGGACCTCGACGTCGACGTCCGCGAGATCGACGAGCTGCTCGACGTCGGCGGGCCCTTCGTCCACGGCCGGCCGGGGGCTCGGTTTATCTATCTGAGCTGGGGAAACGTCGACGGGTCCACGTTCGTGATGTTCCGGCGGGCCAAGCTGATGTTCGCTGACATTCCGACCGCGATGCTGCGGGCCGCTTTCGAGGACCCGGATGCCTCTCTGCACGCCGCGCTGGGGCTGACCGACTCCTTCGGCGATCCGCGCTGCGCCCGGGTCCGGCCGCCGGACATCGTCTGGACCGTGCGATGACCAGCTCCCTGGTGCAGGCCACGGTTCGGGTTCTGCACGGTCTCGTCGCGCGGGACGGGGCGCTGCTGCTCTGGGCCGAGTCGGACAATTCCGATTCATCGGTTACCCGGGGCGGGCATCCCTTCGCCCTGCCGGCCGCCCGGCTCCCGGCCGGCTCGGCGCGCGGGCCGGCCACCGTGATGCTGCCCTCGACCAGCGCCGGGCCGATGCCGTCGCCGCAGCTCGGGCTGCCACCCCGGCGCGGCACGCCGCGGCTGCGGCCGTGGCAGGTGCCCGTGGTCGAGGTGCCGTTCGTCGACGACGAGCTGGCCGATGAGTTCGACGGCCGGCTCGGGCCGTCCATGGCCTGGCTCATCGAGCTCTGCGCGTTCGCCGCCGACCTGGTGCGGCGCGGCCGGGTGCTGCCGGCCGTGCTCCCCGGCGGGCCGGTCGCCCGGTGGCGGCCGGTGCTCACCGGCTTCGACGCCGTGCACCACGCCGACCTGCAGCGCCGCATGCCACCCGCCTGCCGGGCCGAACGCGCCCGGCCCGGCGACGTGGCCGGGCTGCCCGCCGCCGACACCCTCGCCGCCGCGCTGCACCGCCTCGTCGACGGCCTGGTCCGCACCCGGCTCGCGCTGGCCGGAGTGGAGATCGGGGACGGCTGGCTGGCCGCCCTCACCGGCGAGCCGTCGTTCACCGGCGCCCCCGCCCTGGCCGACGACCTCGCCGAGAAACTCGACGCCTGGCACGCCGGCGCGGCCTCCGGCGCCGCCGTGCGCCTCTGCTTCCGCCTCAGCCATCTGCAGGAGCTCGACGAGGAACCGGATGCCACCGATCCGCAACCACGGCCGCCGGGGCGTGACGTCTGGCTGCTGGAATTCCTGCTCCAGGCGGTCGACGAACCGAGCGCGCTGGTCACCGCGGCCGACATCTGGCGCGACGAGTACGCCCCGCTGCGCCGCTGGACCCGCCACCCGCAGGAACGGCTGCTCGGCGGGCTCGGCCGGGCGGCCCGGCTCTTCCCCGACCTCGGCGCCGCGCTGCGCGTGCCCCGGCCGGTCGACATGGTCCTCGACACCGCCGAGGCGCACACCTTCCTCAGCCACGCCGCGATGCTCGAGGAGGCCGGCTACGGCGTGCTCCTGCCCGCGTGGTGGCGCGAGCGGCAGAGCTTCGGGCTCGCCCTAGAGCTGCGCGAACGCGACACGGTCGCGCCGGTGCTGCGCGACGAGGCAGCCGACCTGGCGCATCTGGTCGACTACCAGTGGGGGCTGGCCCTCGGCGGGCGGGCACTCACCGAGACCGAGCTCACCGACCTGGCCCGGGCCAAGGTTCCGCTGGTCCGGCTGCGCGGGCGGTGGGTACACCTCGACCCGCAGCGGCTCGCGGCCGGCCTGAAGTTCCTCGAGCGGGGCGGGGGGTCGATGACCGCCGGCAACGCGCTGCGGATGATCCGGCTGCTGCCGCCGGAGGAGCTGCCGTTGCCGGTCACCGCGGTCGGCGGCAAGGGCTGGCTCGCCGACCTGCTCGGCGGTGACCTCGACCAGAACCTCGAACTGCTGCCGCCACCGGAGTCGTTGCGGGGCGAGCTCAGGCCGTACCAGATCCGGGGTTTCTCCTGGCTCTCGTTCCTGGACTCACTCGGGCTGGGCGCCTGCCTCGCCGACGACATGGGTCTCGGCAAGACCGTGCAGCTTCTCGCGCTGCTGCTGCACCGGCGGGCCGGTCCGGCGCTGCTCATCTGCCCGCTGTCGGTGCTCGGCAACTGGCAGCGGGAGGCCGCCCGGTTCGCGCCGTCGCTGATCGTCCGGATCCTGCACGGCTCTTCACAACCATCGTTCGAGGGCGCCGATCTGGTGCTCACCACCTATGCGACCGCCCTGCGGATGGCCGACGAACTCGCGGCGTTCACCTGGGACCGCGTGGTGCTCGACGAGGCCCAGCACGTCAAGAACAGCGCCGGGGCGATGGCCAAGGCGGTGCGCCGGTTCCCGGCGCGGGTGCGGATCGCGTTGACGGGTACGCCGGTGGAGAACCGTCTCGCCGAGTTGTGGTCGATCCTGGACTTCGTCAACCCGGGACTGCTCGCGTCGGCGCACACGTTCCGAGCCCGGTTCGCCGTGCCGATCGAGCGCTACGCCGACGAGGAGGCCGCGGCCCGGCTGCGCACCGCCACCCGGCCCTTCCTGCTGCGCCGGGTCAAGTCCGACCCGGCCGTCATCACCGACCTGCCGGACAAGCGGCACGTCCGGCACCTGTGCGGGCTCACCACCGAACAGGCCACGCTCTACCAGGCGATCCTCGAGGACATGAGCACCCGCCTGGACGAGAGCACCGACAAGTGGAACAAGGGCATCGTGCTGGCCGCGATGACCAAGCTCAAACAGGCCTGCGTGCACCCGGCGCTGCTGCTCGGCGACGGTTCGCCGCTGCCCGGGCGCTCCGGCAAACTCGAACGCCTCGAGGAGATCGTCGACGGCGCGCTCGCCGACGGGGAGAGCCTGCTCTGCTTCACCCAGTTCGCGAAGTTCGGGGCCATGCTCACCCCGCACCTGGCGGGCCGCTTCGGGGTGCCGGTCCGCTACCTGCACGGCGGCACCACCCGCGCCGAGCGCGACTCCCTCGTCGCCGAATTCCAGGAGGACCGGCGCCCCGGCGTCTTCGTGCTGTCGCTCAAGGCCGGCGGCACCGGCCTGAACCTGACCGCCGCCAACCACGTCGTGCACGTCGACCGGTGGTGGAACCCGGCCACCGAGGCGCAGGCCACCGACCGCGCGTTCCGCATCGGACAGCGCCGCGACGTGCAGGTGCACACCCTGGTCTGCCTCGGCACCCTGGAGGAACGCATCGATCGGATGCTCATCGACAAGGGTGTGCTCGCGTCGCGCGTCGTCGGCAACGGTGAGGCCTGGCTGACCGCGCTGGACACTCTCGAACTCCGCGCGCTCCTGCGGCTGGAACCGGAGGCCGTCGTTGACTGACTCCGGCATGGCGGTCGAGTTCCTCGGCACCTTCGAATCGCTGCGGATGGGACCGACCTTCGCCCGCGGCCGGCGCGACGAACGCGCCGGGCACGTCCGCCAGCTGACCATCTCGGGCAGCCTCGTGGTGGCGCTCGTCCGCGGGCCGGAGGACGCCAAGGCGTTCCGGGCGCGGATCGCGGTGCGGTCCTTCGGCGCCTCCGAATGGGCGCGGGTCGAACAGGACCTGGTCGCCGAGGCCAGATTTGCGGCCGATCTGCTCGGCGGGCGGATGCCGCCCGGGATCGGGGCGGTGTTCGCGACGGCCGGGCTCAGTCTGGTGCCGCTGTCGCTCGACGAGGTCGCGATGGACTGCAGTTGCGAGCGCTGGCCGATGCCGTGCGTGCATCTCGCCGCGACCTGTTACGCCCTCGCCCGGTCGTTCGAGGAGGACCCGTTCGGCGTTTTCGCGTGGCGCGGGCGCTCTCGCGACGAACTGTTACTGCATCTGCGGGAACTGCGGGCGGCGGCGATTCCCCAGACGACCGGCACCGAGGTTTCCTCGCGTGTCGAGCCGGAAATTCCTTCGGGTGACCTTGGTGATGCGGACGATTTCTGGGGCTCACCGCTCGCTCCGCTGGCGCCGACCGATGGTCGACCCGGGGCGGTGACCAGGCCCGATGCGCTCCTTGACCAGTTGGACCCGCCGCGCATAACACATCAGGGCCGCCCGATTGTCGACCTGTTGCGCCCGGCGTACCGCGCACTGCCCGAAGCTTAGTCGCAGTCTTTTCTCCCACCATCGGGTTACACGGAGCGAAATCAAGCCGTGACTTTGCGTTCACGTGTTCTCCTAGATGGGACATAACGTTTGTCAGGAGAAGGTGTGACATGAACCGATTTACCCGGATTCTCACCATGGCCGGCCTCGGGCTGGTGACGGGCGTGACGATGGCGGCCGGACCGGCGATGGCGTCGACCAGCAGCGATCAGGGCACCTCGAAGTCCGGTGCCAACGCCAGCGAGCAGCGTCGTCACGGCGACCGCCTCGTCAAGGTGTTCCGTACGTGGGGTGCCTGTGACCGCGCCGGCGAGTACGGCGAGGACAGGGGTTACTGGGACGATTACGACTGCGAGCGGGTCGGCGGCTTCAGCGGCCGCCGCGGCTACGCGCTGGTCGTCGACTACGACGACTGGGGCCACGGCTGGAGCGGTCACTTCCCGGGCAGCTGGGGTGGCTCCTGGCGTCCGTACCCGGGCAACTGGGGTCCGAGCTGGGGCGGCGGCAACTGGGGCGGCGGCGGCTGGGGCGGCGGCTTCCACCCGGTCGGCGGCGGCTTCCACCCGCCGTTCGGTGGCGGCATCCGCCCGCCGTTCGTTTCTCCGGTCGGTGCCGGTCCCCTGACCGGTGGCCTGCCCGGCGGCCCGCCCGCGCAGGGCTCCACTCCCTGATGCCCTAGGGCCATCTCGCAACGCCAAGTCGAGCCGCATCCCCGCATCGGGGGTGCGGCTCGCACCATTACCAGGCGACCGGGGCGTAGTCCTTGAGAAAACAGCCGTAGACATCCTCGCCGGCCTCGCCACGCACGATCGGGTCGTAGACCCGGGCCGCGCCGTCGACCAGGTCGAGCGGGGCGTGGAAACCCTCCTCGTGCAGCCGCATCTTCGTCGGATGCGGGCGCTCGTCGGTGATCCAGCCGGTGTCGACGCTGGTCATCAGAATGCCGTCGGCGAACATGTCGACCCCGCTGGTGCGGGTCAGCATGTTCAGCGCGGCCTTCGCCATGTTGGTGTGCGGGTGTCCGGCGCCCTTGTAGCCACGGGCGAAGATGCCCTCCATGGCCGACACGTTCACCACGTAACGGCGCGGGAACTTCGACGCCTTCATCGCCTCCCGCAAGCGGCTGACCAGCACAAACGGCGCCGTCACGTTGCACAGCTGCACTTCCAGCAGCTCCAGCGGGTCGACCTCGTGAACCCGATCGCTCCAGCTGTTGGTCGGCGTCGTGTCCGGCACCAGGCCGCCGGCGTCGATCGCCACCGACCGGGCGGTCAGCGCCATCTCGGTGATCTGTTGCGGGGTCAGCACCGTCTCGCCGGTCGTCAGCACCGCCGCGGGGGAGACCCCGGCCGTCCCGAAGTACTCCAACTCGGGCAACGGGCCGTTCGGCAGAGACTCCAGCTCGGCGGCCGCGATCGCCGAATACGAGCCGGGCGTACGCCGTACCGTCTGGGCCGCGTTGTTGATCAGAATGTCCAGCGGCCCGCGGGCCGCCACCGAGTCGGACAGCGCGACCACCTGCGCGGGATCGCGCAGATCCAGCCCGACCACCCGCAGCCGGTGCAGCCAGTCCCCGCTGTCCGGCATCGCCGCGAAGCGGCGGACCGCATCGTGCGGGAACCGCGTCGTGATCGTCAGATCCGCGCCGTCACGCAGCAGCCGCAGCGCGATGTACATGCCGATCTTGGCCCGCCCGCCGGTGAGTAGCGCCCGCCGCCCGGTCAGATCAGTGCGGGCGTCCCGTTTCGCATGATTCGTAGCGGCGCACTCCGGGCAGAGCTGGTGATAGAAGGCGTCGACCACGGTGAAGCGCTGCTTGCACACGTAACAGCCGCGGGCCTGCCGCAGCACACCCGCGGTGGCTCCCCTGGTATTGGACTTCAGCGGAATGCCCGCGGTCTCGTCGTCGATCCGCCCCGGCGCGCCGGTCGCCGTCGACTCGGTGACCTCCCGGTCGGCCGCGAGGATCGCATCCCGCCGCTCCCGGCGGCGCTGCATCTTGGCCGTCTTGAACAACCCCGCCGTGGCCCGGCGGACGGCGACCGCGTCCGGGTGCTCCGGCGGAAGCTGCTCCACCTCGGCCATCACGGCAAGGCAGAGCGCGAGCCGTTCCGGATCCACTCCACCGGTGCCGGCCGTTACCGTGTCCCCGCTCGTCATCCCCTGCTCTTCCCTCTCGCCACGCCAAACCCACCGAAGACTGTACTGAGCCGTCATCATCGGCCGGGCGGTCCCTGCCCAAAGCGTTCCGCGAGCCCCTGCTCGTCTCCGGGCCCCGGAGATCGGGCCCTCCCGGAACCTTGCCGCTGGGCAAGGACTCGGGATCGGGCGCGTTCCGCATTTTCGGCCGGTGTGAATTCCTCGGGGATTCGGCATGGAGGATGCAAATATCGCGGCTACCCGACCGTCGCTGTGGCAATTCGGCGAGCGTCGATATCGCTTGGCCAGGAATGCGCTTTCCAAGCAATCGGTGGTGTTTCTCGTCCGGCCTGAAGTGCGGCGATTACAGCCGCCGTAATGGAGTATTTGTCCGGCTTCGCACGGTCCGCGACTGGCCGTTCCTCCGGTTGGCGGTCGGCCATCGGCTTGCGGCGGCGGCCCGGGTTGGCGCCGTCCGTCTGTTCTGCACTGGTTTTCCGTCGGCCCGGTCGGCGGCTGGCTCGCGGTGGCGGCACGGGTTGGCGCCGCCCGTCTGCGCTGCGGTGGTTTCCCGTCGGCCCGATCGGTGGCCGGCTTGCGGTGATGGTCGGCGTAGGCGCTGTTCGCCTGCGCTGGGCTGGTTGCATCGGCCTGGTCTGCGGCCGGGCTTGCGATGGCGGCTTGTTCGCGGTCGTCCGTTTGCGCTTCGCCGTTCCTCCGGCTGGCCTGGCCAGCGGATCGGCCCCCCGGTGAAGCGTTTTGTCGGCGCCATCAATCCACGCCTGGCCGGCTTGCCGGCGTGCGGTGGTGGCCCGGCCGAGGATTGCAGGCTCGGTTGGTGCCGGCCCCCGGCCTGGTGCCGGAGTGGCGGCTCCGGCGGTCCTGGTTTTGCCGTCGGTGGGGGAGCGTCGAGGGGGATTCGCTCCCGTGGCGTGAGTCGGGGATCTCACGCCGTGCGTAGCGGGCCCTAGCGGGCTGCCACCCTCGCTGCCAGGCGGGGACGGGTGGTGCGGCGCGCGTTCATGCGCTTGGGGACGATCTCGATGCGGGGCTCGCGTTGCGGGTCCAGTTGGCTCATCGAGGACACGACAATGACGGTGGCCAGACCGTCCTTCAGCATTTGCAGGGCGGCGTTCCAGTCGCCGCAGATCAGACCGGCCACGTCATAGCGCATCGCTGCGCAGTAGTCGAGGCATCGAGCCGCATGGACGTCGAACCTCTCTGTCTGCACGAAAATTACCGCATTGGGCACCGTGACCATCTCCCTCACCCGGGTCGCCTGTGCGTGAGCGCAATCACCTAATCGTGTTGCGCGCAAGTTGCACAACGGCCGATCCGGGCAGCACCTGACCGCCAATCCCGCCGATCGAACGCCATCTGTCGGATATGGACCACCCGTCCGGGCATTTTCGAAGAACTGTCGGCTACCCGACTGCCGGCGGCCAGAAATTCGATCTCTGAAATGTTCACAAAGGATCTTGTCCGTCGGCTTGACCCTCACCGTGCGGGAAGGTCGATGCTTGTTCCCAGAGGGAGACGAGTGAGTAGTGGCTCATGTTGCTCGGAGGGGAGGTGCTTATTGACGGACTTCGTGATGACCGGCAGTGTTGGGGCGTTCGCCCATTGTGGAGATGCCGATGAAGATCGCCGTGGACACCAGCCTCTGCATCGGGTCGGGGACCTGTGCGCTCACCGCGCCCGGCGTCTTCGACCAGGACCCGGATGAGGCGGTGGTGGTCGTGCTCGACGGTTCGCCACCGGAGTCGGAACGGGACGCGGTCGAGCTCGCGGTCAAGAGCTGCCCGGCCGCGGTGATCCAGCTACTCAAATAGCAGTGCGAGGTAACCGTTCGCATTCATACAGGGACTTCGATATGTTCGGGGTCATGGTGCATGCGGGGGAGACCGAGGCTTCGCTGGTGGTCCGGGCTGCGGAGATGTTCGGGCGGGACGGGTATGCGGCCACCTCGCTCGACGAGGTCGGCAAGGCCGCGGGGCTCAGCCGGGGCGCGGTCTATCACCACTTCGGGACCAAGGCGACGCTCTTCCGGTACGCGCTGATCTACCAGGAGCGGCGGCTGGCCGAGCGGTTCGTGGCGGCCTCGTCGGTTCGCGCCGGATGGGACGCCGTGCGGGCCGGCTGTGCGGTGGTGCTCGACGCCTATCTCGATCCCGCGCTGCGGCGCATCCTGCTCATCGACGGGCCGGCGGTGCTCGGTTGGCAGGAGGTCCGCTCGATCGAGGACGGCTACGTGGGCGAGTTGCTCCGGCGGGGGTTGCAGCGGGCAGCCGAAGAGGGCGGCGCGGCAGACCTGGTCGGGGAGCATGGCGCGCCGGACCTGGCCAGAGAGCGCCGCGCGAGGGGCCTGGGCGGCGAGCGCGGCGCAGCCGATCCAGTCAGGGAGTGCGGCGCGGCAGACCCGGTCGGGGAGCGCGGCGCGAGGGACTTGGTCGGGGAGCGCGGCGCGAGGGACCTGGTCGGGGAGCGCAGCGCGGGGGAGCTGGTCAGGGGCCGGGACGCGGCGGGCCTGACTAGAGGGCGGGGTGCGGGGGAGCGGGTCGCCGACGAGCAGGATGTCGAGGCGCGGCTGTCGGTGCTGCGGGGTGCGCTGGCTGAGGCGGGGCTGCTGCTGGCCCGGGACGAGGACTCGCTGCCGGCGCTGACTCGGGAGATCGAGTTGCTGATCAGTACTTACGAGCGGAACCCGGCGCTCGCATAGCTTTTCATCTCCTCGAAACAAAACTACAGTCGTCGATGTATGGGAGCGCTCCCAACGCTCCGTTCCCCCAACCATCCCCATGGGAGTACCGATGCGCCGACGAGGAATTGCTCTGGTGGTGTCCGGCCTGGTGGCCGGGACCGGGATGATCGTGGCGGGGGCCTCGGCCGCGACCGCGGCCATCGGCTGCAACGTCACCTACACGGCCAATTCGTGGTCCACCGGGTTCACCGCTGACGTCAAGGTGACCAACAACGGGCCGGCCGTCTCCGCCTGGACGGTGACCTGGTCGTATGCCGGCGATCAGCGGGTCACCGGGGCCTGGAACGCCACCGTCACCCAGACCGGCACCGCGGTCAGCGCCGCCTCCGTGGCCTGGAACGGCAGCCTTGCCACCGGGGCGTCGACCAGCTTCGGCTTCCAGGGCACGTATACGGGCACCAACGCCACCCCGACCGCGTTCGCGCTCAACGGCGTCGCTTGCGGTGAGACGACCACGCCGACGACTGGGCCCACCACCGCGCCGACCACGACGACCCCGACGACCCCGCCCACGACGAGCCCCACGACCCCGCCCACCACTGCGCCGACGACCCCGCCGACCACTAGCCCGACCACGCCGCCGGCCCAGAACTGTGTGGCCACCGCGGTCTGTGACGGGTTCGAGCAGCAGACCGGGACCGCACCGGGCGGGAACTGGGCGGTCACCTACCCGGACTGCTCGGGTGCCGGCACGGCCACGATCGACAAGACGGCGGCGCACTCGGGTTCGACCTCGCTCAAGGTCAGCGGGGCCGAGGGCTACTGCAACCACGTCTTCGTGCGGAACACCGCGATTCTCGGCACGACCAGCAACGTGTGGTACGTCCGGTACTGGGTCCGGCACACCACCGCGCTTCCGGCCTCGCACGTCACCGCGGTCGCCCTCGCCGACGCCAACGACGGTGGCAAGGATCTGCGGTTCGGCGGGCAGAACGGCGCCCTGCAGTTCAACCGGGCCTCCGACGACGCGACCCTGCCCGAGCAGAGCCCGGCCGGCGTCGCTCTCTCCGCGCCGCTGCCGGTGAACACCTGGAACTGCGTCGAGTTCAAGGTCGACGGGCGGGACGGCACCATGGAGACCTGGCTCAACGGCACGTCCGTGCCCGGCCTGCTCGAGGATGGCACGCCCACCCACGACATCGACAGCCAGTGGCTCAACAAGACCTGGCGGCCCGCGCTCACCGACCTCAAGCTCGGGTGGGAGAGCTACGGCCAGGGCGCCGACACCCTCTGGTACGACGACGTGGCGGTGAGCGCGATGCGCAACGGCTGCTGAGGACGGTTGCCGGGGCGCCGGGTGGAACCCACGATGGATGCCATGCGGATCGTGCACCTGGGCCTCGGGAACTTCTTCCGGGCACACCAGGCGTGGTACACGTCGGTCGCCCCGGACGCGGGCGACTGGCCGATCGCGGCGTTCACCGGCCGGTCCCCGCTGGCGGCCCGGCAACTCTCCGCCCAGAACGGGCGGTACACGCTGCTGGTGCGCGGGCCGGAACGCGACGAGGCGCAGATCATCGGTTCGGTGCGGGACGCGTACGCCGCGGATGACCACCAGGCGTGGCGGGACCACCTGGCCGCACCACGCACGGCCCTGGTGACCTTGACGGTGACCGAGGCGGCCTACCTGCGGGCACCCGGCGGCGGCCTGGACGAGGACCGGGCCGCCGCCGACGTCGCCGCGTGGCTGCGGGGCGACCCGGTGCGCAGCGTGCCGGGCCGGCTGATGGCCGGGCTGGCCGAGCGGCGCTTGTTCGGCGGCGGTCCGATGGCGATCGTGTCGTGCGACAACCTGCCGGGCAACGGGGAGGCGACCGCGCGGGTGGTTCTCGACTTCACCACGCTCGCCGAGCCCGCGCTGGTGCCGTGGATCCGGGACAACGTCGCGTTCGTGACCACCATGGTCGACCGGATCACCCCGCGCACGACCGCCGCGGACGTCCAGGTGGCGATGTCGCTGACCGGTTTTGCCGACGCGGTGCCGGTGGTCACCGAGCCGTACTCGGAATGGGTCCTGGACGGCGTCTTCCCGGCCGGCCGCCCGGCCTGGGAGGCCGGCGGAGCGCGGTTCGTCTCCGACATCACCGCACACGAGCAGCGGAAACTCTTGCTGCTCAACGGTGGTCACTCGCTTTTGGCGTACGCCGGGAGCGCGCGCGGCCACACGACGGTCGCCGAGGCCGTCGCCGATCCGGAGTGCCGGGCGTGGCTGGAGCAGTGGTGGGACGAGGCGGCGCGCTGTGTCCCGCTGGCGCCCGGCGAGATCGCCGCCTACCGGGAGGCGCTGCTGGTCCGGTTCGGCAACGCGCGCATCCGGCACACGCTCGCCCAGATCGCCGCGGACGGTTCGCAGAAGATCCCGATCCGGGTGATCCCGGTGCTGCGGGCGGAGGTCGCGGCCGGTCGGTTGCCGGCCGGCGCGATCCGGATCCTGGCCGCCTGGATCGATCACCTGCGTGGCATCGGCGCCCCGGTCGACGACGCCGGCGCGGGCCCGTTCGCCGAGCGCGCCGGCAATGTGCGCGACGTGGTCGCGCTGCTCGCGCCCGACCTCGCCGCCGACGACGCGCTGGTGGCCGCCGTCGGCAGAACAACCCGCGAGGGTGCCCGGTAAGCCCTCGTCCTCAGCCGGTGCCGCGCGTGGGGCAGGACCTCCGGCGGAGCCGCGTGTGGGGCCGGGGCTCCGCGGGGCGGCGCGTAGGGCGGGTCAGGCTGGCGTTGCGTAGGGCCGGGTCAGGCCGGGTCGGTGGTGAGGTGGACGGCGGTGAAGGCTCGCAGGACGAACGTCGGGCGGTGGGTCGGCTCGGTGGCCAGGTGCAGTGCCGGGGCGTGGTCCAGCAGGGCGGACAACGCCGCCTGCAGTTCGATGCGGGCCAGCGGTGCGCCCAGGCAGAAGTGCAGGCCGGCGCCGAAGCCCAGGTGCGGGTTCGGGGTGCGGGTGACGTCGAAGGTGTCCGGGTCGCGGAAGACCGCGGGGTCGCGGTTGGCCGCTCCCAGCAGGGCCGCTATCTCGCCGCCCGGGGGGATCGTGACGTCGCCGATCGTCACCGGGGCCGCCGCTGTGCGGACGAACAGGTGCAGGGGCGGGTCGTAGCGGATCATCTCCTCGATCGCGGTCGGCACCAGGGCGCGGTCGGCGCGCAGGCGGGCCAGCTGGTCGGGGTGGCGGAGCAGGGCGACCAGGCCGCCGCCCAGGGCGTTCACCGATGCCTCGTGGCCGGCGTTGAGCAGCAGGATCGCCGACGCCACCAGTTCGTCGCCGGTCAGCCGGTCGGTGCCGTCGCGGGCCGCCACCAGGTGGCTGATCAGGTCGTCCTCGGGGTGGGCGGTGCGCTCGGCGGCCAGGGCCCGGATGTAGCCGGCGAACTCGCGGCAGGCGGTCAGGGCCTCCTGCTCGGCCTCGGGGGTCCGGGAGACCTCGTACATCCGCACGATCGCGGCCGACCAGGGCCGCAGGCGGTGACGGTCGACGGCGGGGACGCCCAGCAGCTCGGCGATCACCGTGACGGCCAGCGGCTCGGCCAGGTCGGTGAGCAGGTCGAACGGGTCGCCGGCGGTGGACAGCAGCTCCGCGGCCGAGGCGGCCACGGCGGGGCGCAGGCGTTCCACGTGGCCCCGGCCGAACGCCTTCGCGACCAGGGTGCGCAGCCGGGTGTGGTCGGGCGGTTCGTTCTCCATCATCTGGTTGCGGTGCAGCAGATTGAACGGCTCCCACCACTCGGCGGGCTCCCGGTCCCGCCAGAACCGGCCCAGCCGGCGGTCGCGGAGCACCGCGTCGGCGGTGGCGTGGCTCGCCGCCAGCCACCGGCCGGTCGGCTCGTGCCGGCTCACCGGTGCCTGCTCGCGAAGCCGGGCCAGCGCGGGGTAGGGGTCGCGGATGAAGTCCGGGTCCTCGAAGTCGATCACCACCCGGAACACGGTAGCCGGGCCCGCCCCACCGGAGCGGACCCGGCCGGTGCTGTCACGCGGCGGGGACCACCCAGACGTACGTCTGCGGGGTGACCGTTGCCGAGGTGCGGAACAGGCGCTCGACGGAGGCCTTCTCGGCGGCGCTCGGGTTGGCGTTGGTGCAGGCCACCGGTGCGCTGCTGCCGGACATCAGGTCGGAGCAGAGGCCGGTGCGGTTGTCCGGCAGGCCGAGGATGTGGCCGAACTCGTGGGCCGCGATCCGGGGCGGGTAGTAGCCGTCGTTCACGGCCTCGCGGCCCATGTACCAGCGGCCGTTGCCCAGTGACGTCGAGTAGGTGCGCGGCCAGCCGTTGTCGGCGTAGACGCGGATGTTCGGGGTGCGGCCCGCGGTCACCGGCTGCAACTTGACGTTCGCGACCGCGCTGTTCCAGATCTGGGCGCCCTGGTTGACCACCGCGATGAACTCCTGCGCCTGGCTGGCGTCGTAGTAGAGGATCCTCGCGGCGGCCTGCGCCGGGGTGGCCGAAACGACCTGAACACCGGCCAGTGCGAGCGCGGCGACCAGCGCGGCCGCCCACCTTCGTAGAAGCATCGTCGTCCTCCAGGGGGTCGGGGGGTTCCTGCCCGACACCCTAGAGAGACAACGAAGATCATCGATTTAGTACGGGCATATCACTTGCCCTCTCACGTGCGTGCGATGCCACGCCTTCGCGAGCTTCCCGGGACGGCGACCTTGCGGTTGTAGGAGCCGTCACGCGTACCTATGGAATGGGGTTGGGTTCGAGGGTGTCCATGAACGAACTCACCGAGAACACCGCGTTGCCCGGTCCGGGCGGGCCGTAACCGGGCGGGCTGGACAGGCCGTTCGCGTCCATGATCGCGCGGTAGGTCTCCAGCAGGCGGACGTGGTATTCCAGCGGGGCGCCGTGCGGGTTGGTTTTGCCGAGCGGGGTGGTCGGCTCGGGGCACCAGGTGGTGAAGCGCGGGGTGATGCCGCGGGACATGAAGTATTGCAGGCCCTCGGCGGTCGAGTCGATCGCCTCGTTCACGCTGGTGAAGCCGAACGGCTCGGCCATCTCGACGCCGGCCACGAAGTTCGGGATGACGTTGCGCGGCCCGAAGACCTCGGCCGATTCGAGGATGCGGCGGTGCCACTCCTCGCGGCCCACGTAACGCTCCTTGCCCGGGCAGTACAGCTCGAACAGCCGCTTGTCCCACACCTCGTAGTTGGGGTGGTAGATGCGGATGCCGTAGTCGTGGAACCGCTGCACGTCCGCCCGCGGGAGCGCCTGCGCGACGACCTTGCCGATCCAGCGACCCGGGAAGCGCTCCTCGATGGCCTGGGCGTAACGGCCGTAGAAGTCGGCCTCGGCCAGCCCGTCGACCTTCGAGGTGACACTGCCGCCGGTCAGCGTGTATGCCGTCGACGTGCGGGCGGTGTCGTACTTGTCGATGATCGCGAGCGCCTCGAGGACCTCGTCGACCGGCTTGACTCCCGTGTAGGGCCGGCCGGCCGCCTTGTGCTGGCGCCAGTTGTGGTTGATGTCGCAGTACTGGCACTCCTCCTTGGCGCCGAAGTACTGACAGACGCGGAAAACGGTCAGATAGACCAGATAGCCCCACTGGATCGTCGGGGCGACCTCCATCACCTGCTTGCCGTTCGCCAGCGTGTGCCGGTAGTAATCGGGCATCGGGGGCAGGCCGACGTCGGCGATCGCCCGCCCGTCCAGGAAGAGCATCAGCCGCCCGTCGTCGTCCGCCTTCACTCGGTACGGCGAGTCGGGGTTGATCCGCACCGACACCACGGTTCGGCGCAGGTCGTACGGCCCGCCGGTGAGCACGATCTCCTCCGGCGGCCGGCGCAGCGCGGCCGTGCCCAGCTCGGGCAGGGTGCGGTGGTCGAACGAGAAGATGAAGTACGACTTCGGCTTGACGTCGCCGCCCTCGTTGTCGGACAGCGCCGAGTCATCGAAGGCCAGCCCGCCGCGCAGCAGGTCCTCCTTGATGACCGCTTCCCGCGGCACGTTGGGGAATCGGCCCATCAGGTCCTCGACCAGGTCGGTCCGCGATTGCATACACATCTCCCCGAAAAGCCGGCACGTTGATCTGCTGTCGAGCCTACTTCCCGAATCAGGTCCGTTCCGGCCATGTCGACGTGACGAACGTCCTGACGATGAATGCCGAGGTCGACCCGAAACCGGGGGTTGAGGTGGAGTGCGCTCCAGCTTCTACGGTCGTTGGCAGGAGCTAGGAAGGGAATCCACTGTGGAACTCAGGGACTTCGGGCGGCTCGGCCGGATCAGTGCGCTCACCCTCGGTGGCGGCGGGATCGCCGGCGTGTGGGGGCGGACCGATCGGGCCGAGGCCGTCGCCACCGTGCACGCCGCCATCGACGCGGGTGTCACGATGCTGGACCTGGCGCCCAGCTACGGGGTGGACGCCGAGTCGGAGCTGGCGGCCGGGGAGGCGTTGCGGCAGCGGCCCGCCGGCCACGTCATGATCACCTCCAAGGTGCAGTTGGAGGGCGACGGGGACTTCGCCGGGCGGATCGGGCGCAGCCTGCGGGCCAGCCTGGACCGGATCGGGCGCGATCATCTCGACCTGTTTCTGCTGCACACGCAGCTTCAGCCGGTCGACGGCGGGCAGGTGCCGCGCAACATCGCGTGGCGGGACTACCGCGACGAGGTCGTGCCGGAGTTCGAGCGGCTGCGCGACGCCGGCCTCATCCGGGCCTGGGGGATCACCGCGGTCGGTCACCCGGACAGCGTGCTCGCGGCGCTGCGGGAGACGCCCCGGCCGGACGCGGCCCAGGTCGTGGTGAACGCCCTCGACATGCCGGGCGACATCTACCCGTGGAGTGACGTGCCCGCCGCCAACGACGAGATCCGCCGGGTCGCGAACGGCAACGGCGTGGCGGTCGTCGGCATCCGGGCGGTCGCGGCCGGGTCGCTCACCTCGGCCCTGGACCGGGACGTCCCGCCGGACCACCCGGCGGCCGTCGACTTCGCGCGGGCCGAACCGTTCCGCAAGGTGGCCGCCGAGCTGGGGGAGACCCCGGCCGCCCTCGCCCACCGTTACGCGCTGAGCGTTCCCGGCGTGGCGACGGTCGTGCTCGGCGTGAAGAACCGCGAAGAGCTGGCCGAATGCCTGGCCGCCGAGGCGCGCGGCCCGCTCACCGACGACGAGTTGGGCGCGGTCAGCCGTTGACCAGGTCCCGGATGACGTCCATCGCCTGCAGGCGGGTGACGCCCTTGCCGAGGGCGTCGTCCGGGATGATCAGCTCGTCCAGGCCGATCGCGCGGTACTCGGCGATGGCATCGGCCAGGGCCGCCCGCGAACCGCCGATCACCGGTGGCCGGCCGCCGGTGTCCGGGAGGTCGCCGTCCAGCACGACCAGGGCCTGCGCGGTGCGGTCGATCGCCGCCGGGTCGCGCCCGATGGCGGCGCATCGCTCGTCGAGGACCGCGGACTTGTGGGCGATCAGCGACGGCTCGCCCCAGCAATTCCACATGTCCGCATATTTCGCGACAATGCCGAGCATGCGCTTCTCGCCCTTGCCACCGATCAGGATCGGCAGCGGGGACTGGATCGGCTTGGGCTCCGAGACCGCGTCCGTGAGCTGGTAATACTTCCCGTCGACCGTGGTGCGCGGCTGCCGCAGCAAGCCCGTGATGACCTGCAACGCCTCCTCGAACTGGTCGAGCAACGGGCCGGGGGAGGGCAGCGCGATGCCGTACTCCCGATGCTCGGTCTTCTGCCATCCGGCACCGACCCCGAGGATGAAGCGACCGCCGCTGATGTGGTCGACGGTCGCGGCCATGTTCGCCAGGACGGCCGGGTGCCGGTAGGTGTTCCCGTACACCAGCGTGCCGATCCGCACCCGCGGGATCAGCGCGCCGAGCGCCGCGACCAGCGACCCCGCCTCGAGCATCGGTGACTCCATGTCGTCGCCGTCCGGCATGAAGTGGTCGGCCACGTAGACCGTGTCCCACCCGGTGTCGGCGGCGTGCCGGGCCACCTCGATGATCTCCGCGTACGGCTGTTCGGCCCCGGGCCAGATCGCGATCCGCATGATCGGAGCCTACGGCCGCGCGGCCAGCGAGAGTAGAGCGAGGGCATCGGCGGACGGCGATCCCGGGACCGCCTGGAAGACCACCAGACGCTGCCCGTCGGCGACGGTCAGGACTTCGGAATTCAGATCCAGACGGCCCACGGCCGGGTGCTGAAACGTGCGCTGGGTGCCGCTTTTTACGCGTACGTCGTAATGCGCCCACAGACCCGCGAACTCCCCGCTGACCGCGACCAGCTCCGCGACGAGCGCGGCGGTCTGATCCGGCGGTGCCGTGCGCAGGTGGGCCACGCAGTCCTGGGCCATCCGCGGCCAGGACGACACGACGGTGCGCGCCGCCGGATGCCGGAAGATGTAGCGCACGATGTTGCGCCGCCCGCGCGGCCACTCGGCGAGGCCGTCCAGCAGGGCCAGGCCTTCCGGGTTCTCGGCGAGGATGTCGCTGCCCGGCGTCAGCACGAAGGCGGGCGCGGGCCGCACCGTCTCCAGGAGTTGCCGCAACCCGGGCCGCGCGACGACCGGAGCCGGCCGGGCCGGGCCCCGCGGCCCCTCGGCGAGCCGGTGCAGATGATCGCGCTCGTCGTCGTCGAGCCGCAGCACCCGGGCCAGCGCGTCGAGCACCGCCGCGCTCGGATGGCTGTCCCGCCCCTGCTCGAGCCGGATGTAGTAGTCGACGCTGACGCCGGCGACCGCGGCCAGCTCCTCCCGCCGGAGCCCGGGTGTCTGCCGCCGCCCGTTCCCGGCGGGCAGCCCGACGTCCCCCGGCCCGACCCGCCCGCGCCGGCTGCGCAGAAATTCGCCCAGCTCACTCATGACCCGAGTCTCTCACCAGGGCGGATGCGGGGACTGGCCCTGCCAGGGCCAGGGCCGGCGCGGCCTTCTCGGCGCCCGGCGGCCGGATCACGCTGAGTGCATGCAGAACGAACGAGTGCTCGTCATCGGCGGCGGCTCCGGCATGGGGCTGGCGCTCGCCCGGCAACTCCTCGACGACGGGAGCGAGGTGACCATCGCCGGCCGGTCCGCGGAACGGCTCGCCGCGGCGGCCCGCGAGCTCGGCGAGCCGAAGCTGCTCACCATCCGCACGGTCGACATCGCGGACGAGGACGGCGTGCGGGACCTGACCGCCGCCGAGCGCGACCACATCGTGGTCACCGCGGCCGACGCGGCCGGCTCCTACCACCCGATCCGCGACTTCCCCCTGGCCGACGCCCGGAATGTCCTGGCGACCAAGGTGCTCGGCCCCTGGCTGGTCGCCAGGCACGGGGCGCCGCACCTGCGCGCCGGCGGTTCGATCACCTTCACCTCCGGGGTGGCCGCCTACCGTCCCGGCCCGGGTTCATCGGTGCTGGCCACCGCGAACGGCGCGCTGGAGTCCCTGGCCCGCACCCTGGCGATCGAGCTCGCCCCGATCCGGGTCAACGTCGTCTCGCCCGGCTGGGTCGACACCGCGATCTGGGACACCCTGGCCGGCTCGGCCAAGAACGAGCGCCTGGGCGCGATGGCCGCGAAGCTCCCGGCCGGCCGGGTCGGCCGCCCGGACGACATCGCCGCCGCGTTCCGCGCGTTGATGACCAACGGTTTCATCACCGGCACGGTCCTGCACGTCGACGGCGGCCACCGCCTGGTCTGACGGCCATTCCTGGACGCGTCCCTGACGATGCGTGTGTCGGCGTGCAACTCTTGGTGCATGTCTGACGCGAGCTTCGCGCGACCGCGCGGTGAGAGTTTTGAGTACGCGGGGGCCACGGTGGAGCTGGTCGACGCGGCTACCGCCCTGGCCGCGGCCCGGGTCAACCCGGTCGAGCTGATCCGGCAGGCGGTGTGGCCGGCGCCGGTGCGGCGGGTTGATCTGACCGTCTCCAGTGCCGACCGGGGTGACGGGCCGGTGCATGTCTTCGCGGCCACCGTCAGCACGGCCGACGAACCCCTGTCCAAGGAGCGCATCCGCAGGCTGGTGCTCGGCAACGACCCGGTCGGGCTGCTGCTCGCCAAGCGGATCGAGCAGGGCGACCCGGTCACCACGCGGATCGTCGACGGGGTGGGTGCGGCGGCGGCCGCCGCGTACAAAAAGCTTGGTCTCGACAAACCCACCCAGCCGGCGGCGAACCGCCCGCCGGAAACCCTCGCCGACGCCGTTGTCGGGCTGCAGGCGAGCGTGACGTACGACGAGAGCGGCACCGCCGTCCGCCTCACCGCCGAGGTGCCGCGGGACGACGTCAGCCCCGCTCACCTGCAGGCCTTCGTCGGCTTGGTCCTGCAGACCGTGCTCGAGCTGGCCGGGCCCGACGCGCTGAAGGGCCGTCGTTACGTGGTGAGCCGGGAGCAGCTGTCGCGCACCCCGGCGACGACGCAGACGGTGACCCTCGACATGGTGGGCGGGCTCGCCGAGGTGGTGGCCGAGCTGCGGCAGATCGCGGTGTCGTTCCGGCATCCGGAGGCGATGGCCCGGTGGGGGGCGCGCAGGCCGCAGGGCCTGTTGATGTACGGGCCGCCCGGCACCGGCAAGACCATGCTGTCGCGGGCCCTGGCCAACGAGATCGGCGCCGACTTCCGGGAGATCCGCACGCCGGAGATCCTCGACAAGTGGCTGGGCGGCTCGGAGCGCAACATCAAGCAGATCTTCCGGGACGCCCGCCGTTACCGGGTGCCGACGCTGATGCTGTTCGACGAGTTCGACTCGATCGTCAGCTACGCGGGCGCCGGCGGGGACGCGGCGAGCCAGGCCCTCAACGCGGTGGCCGGCATCTTCAAGCAGGAGATGAACGACCTGATCGAGGAGAACCCGAACGTCATCGTGGTGGCGACCACGAACTTCCCGCACCGGGTGGACGACTCGCTGATCCGGTCCGGCCGGTTCGACGTGAAGATCAGCGTGCCGAAACCGGACGAGCCGAGCCGGGCCGAGATCTTCCGCAAGATGATCCAGGGGCTGATCGCGGCGCACGAGCAGCCCGGGTTCACCATGTTCGGCGAGGACATCGACCTGGCCGCGCTGGCGCACGCCAGCCACGGCATGACCGGCGCGGACATCAAGGAGGTGCTCCGGCGGGTGCAGCTGACCAAGGCCATGCAGGATGCGCGTACGGGTGGGAACGCCACGCCGATCTCCCAGGAGGAGCTGCTCGCTAGCGTGCGGGAACTGCTTGCTCCTCGGTGACGCGCCGCCAGGGCAGCAACAGCCCGCTCGCCGCGACGATCAGGCCGCACACCAGCAGGGCGAAACGCACGCTGGTGGCGGCCGCGAGCGCACCGCCGAGCAGCATCGCGATCGGCTGGGTGGTGCGTGAGGTGACCTGCCAGCCGGCGATGACCCGGGAGAGATAACCGTCCTCGGTGTGCGTCATCCGGTAGGTGGCGAACGCCGGGTTGAAGGCGCCGGTGAAGAACAGCGCCAGGAACTCCACCACGATGAGCAGCACCAGGCCGGGGGTGCCGGCCGGCATCGCGGCCAGGAACGGCAGCCAGACCGCCCGGCCCACCCCGGTGATCAGCAGGACCCTGCGTTCACCGAACCGGTTGACCAGCGGCCTGAGCGCCAGGGCACCGAGAACGCCGGCGGCGCAGGGCACGCCCCAGCCCACGCCGTACTGCCAGGCGGAGAAATGCAGCTCGCCGAGCATCAGCACGGTCAGCAGCGGGGAAGCGGCCATCATGGCGGCGCCGAAGACCTGCGAGTTGACGTAGAGGGTGCGCAGGCCGCGGTGGCGCACGATGTACCGCCAGCCGTCCGCTATCTCCGACCATTTGCCGGCTGCGGGGGACCGGACCGGGGGTGGTGGCTCGGGTGCGCGCAGGCGGCGGACGTTGACCGCGGACAGGACGAAGCTGAGCGCGTCGGCCGACAGCGTCCACCAGACGCCGAGCCACGAGGTCAGCGCCCCGCCGGCGGCCGGCCCGGCGCTGTAGGCGGTCCAGAACGTGGCCTCGAACCGCCCGTTGGCCGCGGCCCGATCGGCCGGGCCGACCAGGGCCTTGAGATGCGATCCGCTGGCCGCGGTGAAGGCGAGCGCCCCGACCGCCTGCACCACCGAGACGACGCAGAGCTGCGCGAACGACAGCATCCCGCACGCCCAGGCGATCGGCACGCTGATGATCGCCAGCGCCCGGGCGAGGTCGGCCATGATCATCACGGGGCGTTTACGGCGGAACTCGATCCACGGCCCGGCCGGCAGCCCGACGACCGCGGCGGCCAGCCCGCCCAGCGCCGCGAGAAGTGACACCTGGAATTCGGAAACCCGCAGGACCAGCACCGCTACCAGGGGGATCGCCCCGTAACTCAGGCCGGTGCCGGCCTCACTGATCGCGTACGCCGTCCACAGCTTCTTGAAGTCGGAACCCAGAGCCACCCGGGCACCCTAGACCACCGCTACCGCCGTACGGTGGAAGTCCGGTTCCGCCGCGGGTTGGCCGAAATGGAAGCCCTGGGCGTATTGATAGCCGAGCCGGTGCAGCTCGGCCGCCTGCTCGGCGGTCTCCACGCCCTCGGCCACCGCGGTCAGCCCGAGACCGTTGCTGACCTGGATGAGCGCGGTCGCGATCACCGCGTGCCGGCCGGCCATGGTGAGGTTGTCGACGAACGACTTGTCCACCTTGAGCACGTCCACCGGCACGGTCTGCAGCAGGCCCAGCGACGAGTGCCCGGTGCCGAAATCGTCCAGGGCGATCCGTACGCCCAGGGCACTGAGGTCCTTGACCGCCTGCACCGCCGTGCCGCCGCCGAAGACCGCGGTCTCGGTGACCTCGACGATCAGGTGGTCGGCCGGCATCCCGGAGCATTCGAGGACTTCGGCGACCACCGCGGCGAAGCCGGGCTCGTTGAGCTGGCGGGCCGACACGTTCACGCTGATCCGCTGGGGTGCGTGCACGCCGTGCTGGTCGCGCCACACCACGAACTGGGCGCAGGCGGTCCGCAGGATCCACTCGCCGAGCTCGACGATGAGGCCGTTCTGCTCGGCGACCGGCACGAACTCGGCGGGGCTGACGAACCCGCGCTCCGGGTGCTGCCAGCGGACCAGCGACTCGACGTAGCGGGTGTTGCCCTCGGGGAGCGCCACGATCGGCTGGTAGACCATCCGGAACTGGCCGGTGTCCATGCCCGTACGCATCTCCACGCCGAGGAGCGCCGCCTCGCCGGCGCGGTCGTCCAGATCGGCGGAGTAGCGCCGGTGCTGGCGGCTGCCGCCCTCCTTCGCCGCGTACATCGCGACGTCGGCCCGGCGCAGCAGCTCGATCGGGTCGTCGGTGCCGGCCGTGTCGGCGACGCCGAAGGTGGCCGCGACCAGCAGTTCGTGGCCGCCGACCGAGACCGGCTCGCGCAGCGCCTCGGCGAGCCGGCGGCAGACCGCGTCGCCGTCCTCGACCCCGGCGCCGGGCATCAGCACGGCGAACTCGTCGCCGCCCATCCTCGCCACCACGTCCTGGTCGCGCAGCGCGCCCTGCAGACGCCCGGCCACCGCGACGAGCAGGCGGTCGCCGATGGTGTGCCCGTACAGGTCGTTGACGGTCTTGAAGTCGTTGAGGTCGAGCAGGCAGACCTGGACGTCGCCGACGGCGACGGCGAGCCGGACCGCCTGTTCGAAGAGCCGGCGGTTGGCCAGCCCGGTCAGCTCGTCGCGCATGGCGAGGTCCTCGAGCTTGACGGACTGCTCGCGGACCTGTCCGGCGAACCCGGCCACCCGGGCCAGCACCAGCAGGAACAGCGCGACCGCGCCGATGCCCACGGCCATCCAGTCGATCTCGTCGCGGCGGACACCCTGGATGAACAGGACGGCCGGGACCAGCAGCGTGCAGGCGGCGAGCAGGGTGAGGCGGCCGCGGCCGAAGTCGTTTCCGCCCGGGCCGATGGCCGTCTGGCTGGGGTGCACCGAGGGGTGCAGCGCGGCGGCGGACCAGGCCACGTAGCCGAGCAGGAAGCCGGAGTTGATGACGCCGCCGGAGTACTCCGAGAACGACTCGGTCAGCGTCCAGACAACGTCGCAGCCCAGGTTGAACAGGCAGCCGGTGGCCAGCAGCAGGACGCTCGGGCTGCGGCTGCCGGTGCGGGTCAGCATCCGGGTGACGACCGTGCACATCAGCACGTCGAACGTCGGGTAGGCGACGGTGACCAGGCGGGTCAGCATCGGGGTGCCGTGGTCGGCGAGGGCCGGCTGGATGATGAACACCCAGTAGACCAGGCCCACCCCGACCGCGATCACGGCGGCGTCGATCGCACCGGCCAGGTCGCGGGGCCGGTCGTAGCGGCGGCGGCCCCGGGAGGCGCCGAGCAGGCCGGCCCACAGCATCGGATAGGCGAGAAAGTAGAGGGCGTCGTCCCAGTACGGGTACGGGTGGTCGCCCAGGACGAGGCCGCTCACCTCGTACATCACGTCGGCGGCGACGAACGTGAGCACGCCGGCGGCGAACAGGTACCAGGATCCGGTGTTGGGCGGCCGGTTGCGCCGCACCCCGGCGACGATCATCAGGACGGAGACGAAGCCGACGCCGTTGTACACGACGGTGGACCGGACACTGCCCTCGGGCAGCAGCGGATAGCCGAGGGAGACCAGCACCCCGACCGTCAGCCACGCCCACCAAGCCCTCACGGCCTGCGAGATCGACAGGCCGACCGGCCGGATGAGTCAAGCCTGGTTGCTAAGCGGGTGCCGCTCGGTCCACCAGGGCGGCGGCGTTCACCGATGCGGGCAGGGTGCCGAACGCGTGGCCCCAGTCGCCGTCGAGCCGGGTGGCGCAGAAGGCGTCGGCGACCTCGGGCGGGGAGTGCCGCACCACCAGCGACGCCTGCAGCACCAGGGCCATCCGCTCGACCACCCGGCGGGCGTTTCCCTCGTCGGCCGGGATCTTCCGCAGCTCGGTGACGGCCCGGTCGATGCGCCGGTCGACGCCGGTCACCTCGGCGAGCAGGGCCTCCAGACTGTCCGGCTCGCGGTGCAGCGTGCGGAGCACGTCGAGAGCCTGCACGTTGCCGGAGCCCTCCCAGATCGAGTTGAGCGGGGCGTCCCGGTAGAGGCGGGGCAGCCCGGAGTCCTCGACGTAGCCGTTGCCGCCGAGGCATTCGAGGGCCTCACCGACCACGACCGGCTGCCGCTTGCACACCCAGAACTTGCCGACCGCGATGGCCAGGCGCTTGAACTGCTGTTCGCCGCGGTCGACCGCGCCGGCCAGCCGCATCGCCAGGACGGTGGCGGCCTCGGACTCGAGGGCCAGGTCGGCCAGGACGTTGGTCATGGCGGGCTGGTCGGCCAGCCGCCGGCCGAAGGCGCTGCGGTGCCGGGTGTGGTGGATGGCCTGGCTGAGGGCGGCGCGCATGCCGGACGCCGAGCCGGTCACGCAGTCGAGGCGGGTCATCGCGACCATCTCGATGATGGTGCGGACGCCGCGGCCCTCCTCGCCGACCAGCCAGGCGACGGTGTCGTCGAACTCGGGTTCGGAGCTGGCGTTGCTGCGGTTGCCGAGTTTGTCCTTGAGGCGCTGGATACGGAAGACGTTCCGCGAGCCGTCCGGCAGGACCCGGGGGACCATGAAACACGACAAGCCGGCAGGAGCCTGCGCGAGCACGAGGAACAAATCGCACATAGGCGCGCTGGTGAACCATTTGTGCCCGCGAAGCCGCCAGGTCCCGTCGCCGCCCGGCGTCGCGGTGGTTGAATTCGCGCGCACATCCGAGCCGCCCTGCTTCTCGGTCATACCCATCCCCGCGAGCAGGCCGCGCTTGGTGGCCGGCGTCCGCAGCCCCGGGTCATAGTCGCGGGAGGCCAGCAGCGGCTCCAACATTTCCGACAAATCGGAATTGTTCCGGAGGGCCGGGACGACCGCGTACGTCATCGAGATCGGGCACGAATGCCCCGCCTCCACCTGCGACCACACGAAAAGTCCGGCCGCCCGGGCCACGTGCGCCCCGCGCCGGTCGTCGGCCCAGGCGGAACCGGCCAGCCCTTCGCTCACGGCCACCGACATCAGCCGGTGCCACGACGGATGGAACTCCACCTCGTCGAGACGATGCCCGTAGCGGTCGTGGGTCAGCAGGCGCGGCTCGTACCGGTTGGCCTCGTCGGCCCAGCGCTGCGGCTCCTCGGTCCCGGCGAGCTTGCCGAGCCGGTGCAGATCACCCACCGCCCACGGTGCGCCCTCGCGCGCCACCCCCGCCAGCAGCGCGGCGTCGGCGGACACGTCGTAGTCGACCAGCGGTGGCGGCTGGTTGAAGACCTCATGCGTCACAAGCCGAAATGTACTCGTCAGTAGCTTCCCGGACCACGATCATTCGGTACGGGATGGGCCCGGCCCCGTGGGAGCAACGAAGCCGCCTGCACCCTCACGGCCGCAGGCGGCTACCGGCCTATTGGCCGGCCGTCACCCGGTCGGCGAGCCGAACCAGCGGGCCAGTTGCTCGTCCAGGCCATGCTGGTCGTCGCCGATCCAGGCGACGTGGCCGTCCGGCCGCAGCAGGAGGGCCGGAACATCGAGGGCCGCGGTGGGATCCGCGAGGTGATCGACCCGGTCCGACCAGCCGCCCGCGGTCAGGCGTTCGGTGCGGTCCAGCAGCAGGCCACGACCACGATGCAGCCGATCGTAGAGTCGGCCCGGCTTCACCTCGATGTCCGGCAGACGGCGGCCGAGCAGGTCCGGGCCCGCACCGAAGTCGTACCGGATGCCGATCCCGGTGATCTTCTCCAGCAGGTAGCGGTTCACCTCGTCGAAGTCCATCAGCCGGGTGAGCAGCCGGCGCGCGGCCCGCGGCCCCGCCCCGGCGGACAGCAGTTCGGTCTGGGCGCGGGTGTTGTCCAGCACGTCCTCGGCGACCGGGCGACGCTCCGCCTGGTAGGTGTCCAGCAGCGACTCCGGCGCCCAGCCGCGGATCTGGGCGGCGAGCTTCCAGCCGAGGTTGAAGGCATCCTGAACGCCCAGGTTGAGCCCCTGCCCGCCGATCGGGGGATGGATGTGCGCCGCGTCGCCGGCCAGCAGCACCCGCCCGACCCGATAACGGTCGGCCAGCCGGGTGGCATCGCCGAACCGGGACAGCCAGCGCGGCGAGTGCACGCCGAAATCGGTGCCGGCGACGGCCCGCAGTCGCTGCCGGAAATCCTCGAGCGTGGGCGGTTCCGAGCGGTCGCTGACCCCCGCGGCCGGAACGACGACGCTGTAGACCCCGACACCCACGGGCCGCAACCAGAACCGCCCGCCGGTCTCACCCGCGGCGGCCACCCCGGCGGCGATCTCCTCCGCCGGCACACCCATTTCCATCTCGCCCATCAGGGTCTCGTTGCGCGCGGCCTCGCCGGGAAAGCCGACCCCGAGCAGCTTGCGCACCGCGCTGCGCGCACCGTCACACCCCACGAGATAGCGCGAACGCAGCCGTTCCCCGCCGGCCAGCTGAACGGTCACCCCTTCGTCGTCCTGCTCGAGCCCCGCCACCGCGGCACCCCGCCGGACCTGCGCACCGAGTGCGATCGCGTGTTCCTCAAGCAGCCGAACGATGACCGGCTGCCGAATACCCAGCAGATAGGCGTACGCCGAGTCCAGGCCGGGGGGCGCGGGTTTGTCGATAGCGGCGAAGTAGCTGCCGGCCGGCCGCCGCCGCCCGTGTTCGAGCACGCGGTCCAGCAGCCCACGCATGGCCATCAGCTCAATACTGCGAATATGCAGACCGACGATGCGAACAAACGACGCGGGCGCGGTGTCCTTCTCCAGGACGAGCACCCGCACGTCATGCAGCCGCAGCTCAGCGGCCAGCATCGCACCGGTCGGCCCGCACCCGGCAATGATCACGTCAAACACAGGTATTGCCTTTCGGGAGTGCCTGATTGGCAGGGCGCTCCCGGCGACACCTACGTCAATCGCCCGGCCGTGACGGAAAGGGGGAGCACCCACAGCGATACAGAGTTCATGGGTCTCACCTCCTCGAGCGTCGTCACGTCAGCAGCAAATTAGCACGTCGACCGGGCTGTGCGCACCGTAGCGTCCCGCATGACAGCCGTTCGCGAGAGCGCTCGGATCTTGGAAAGATGCGGCCACGGGCGCGTAGGTAACTCGACAACTTCGGCGTGGCCTGTTGGGTTTCCGCCACCTTCCTCGAGTCGTGATCTCGAGGCTTCCGCCGAAATCCTCAGGACTACGGCTTGGCGGTGCCGGGCTGATGTTGCGGTGCGCGTAAGGCGGCGCGGATCTGGGCCGCGACGGCGCCGGGGTCGGAGCGTACCAGCGAGGCCGGAAAGCGGAGTATGCGCTCGCCGTCGAGCCAGATCTGGTTCTGCCGGAGCATGTCGGCGGTCCAGTGCCGAGCCTCCATGTGGTGGCTGCCGTCGACCTCGACCAGAAGGCGTGCGCCCGTCCAGTGGGCATCGACGAAGCGGATGCGGCCGGTCTCGTCGGACCGGGCGAGCTGAAGATCGGGCACCGGTATCCGGCGTCTGCGGCACAGCGCCATCAGATCGATTTCCGACAGAGCGGTGGCACCACCCGCAAGGTCGGCGATGGTCAGGTTTATCCGGCGGTGCCGGCGGATCCGTGGAAGATCAGCGAGTACCACGGCCAGTTCCTCGACGGTGACGCGTCGCTGCTGATGTGCGCGCGCGATGAGGTCGCGCGCCTCGTACTCACTGCCGGCCCAGGCGGCGCCGTCGACCACGGCCCGCGCGACGGTCGTTCGCGGAGGCAATCCCACCTGCTGATGCTTGCGCGGCAGGACCGTCGTCCGGTGTACGCGGACCCGCAGCATGTCCGCCGGAAGGCTCGGAAGCCGTGAGGTGCGGCCGCGCTCAGCCGGGACCAGCACGTCGATCGGCTCGGTCCGAAGGCCCTGAACCCCGCCTTCGGCCGCCGCGACCGCGCCGGCGAGCCGGGCCCCATGGCCGGCGACCAGCACCGCGATCCACAACTGTTGATCACGTCGGAGCTGCCCGTTCTCGGTGAGCAGCACCCCGCGGCAGATGCGCCGCCACCGGCGCTGGCGAAGATGACTGCGCACGGTCCTCGCGCCGAGCAGACGTTCGGCCTGCGGGATGGTCAGCACCCCCGCCTGTTCGAAGATCACCCAGTCGATCTCGCCCGCCTCCGGGCCCGGAACCTCTCGCATCCGAAGACTTTCCCGCATCCGCCTGATCCGCGCTGCGACCCTGTGGATAACCCGGCGAAGGCTCCGCACGGATCTCGCGGGGTGCCGTACCGCGAGGGCCGTGCGGAGGGTCCGGGAAACATCGATGGTAGTGGCGGAGGGTGTCGCTCGCACGTGTCCGATGGGTGACCGATCCGGGGCTGTCGCGGCTCCGAATCCCGCGTGGACCGTGCCGCGCTGGTCAGGCCGTGAGCGGGGCGCGTAGGGTTTCGGACGCCGGGATTGCGTTATGAAAGTGGGGGCAGGGCGGTTGGTCACGGGCGTGCTCGCCGAGCTTGCCGACGCCCGCGCCCTGGCCGAAGCGGCGCAGCGCGCCGATCTGGTGCAGCGGCTCGATGAGGCGGTGGGGCGGCTGCGGGCCGACGACGCCACCGTCGCGGTCGTCGGGGAGTTCAAACAGGGCAAGAGCACCCTGGTCAACGCCCTGGTGCGCACCGACATCTGCCCGGTCGACTCGGACATCGTGACCGCGGTGCCGACGATTCTGCGCTACGGGCGGCCGCCGCAGGCGTTCCTGCAGGTGCCGCAGGAGGACGGCGGGCTCGCGTCGGTGCCGGTCGGGTTCGAGGAGTTGCCGCGGCACATCGCCGAGGGTGACAAGGCCGGGGTGCGGGCGGTCGAGGTGCGGCTGGACCGGCGGCTGCTCGGTGCCGGGTTGTCGATCATCGATACGCCGGGGGTGGGTGGGCTCGACTCGGCGCAGGGCAACCTCACGCTGGGTGCGCTCGCGCTGGCCGGGGCGGCGCTGTTCGTGACCGACTCGGCGCAGGAGCTGACCGCGCCCGAGGTGGAGTTCCTGCGGCGCGCGATGGAGCGGTGCCCGCGCGCGTTCTGTGTGCTCACCAAGACCGACCTCTATCCGGAGTGGCGCCGGATGGTCGAGATCAACCAGGGTCACCTGCAGCGGGCCGGGTTGGACGTGCCGATCGTGGCGGTCTCCTCGTTCCTGCGGATGCGGGCGCAGGCCCGGGACGACACCGCGCTGAACGACGAGTCCGGCTTTCCCAAGCTGGTCGAGCTGTTGCGCCGGGACGTGCTCGGCGCCGCGGCCGAGAACAAGCTGGTGGCGGCCCGGGCCGAGCTGCGGTTCGTGGTCGCCCAGCTGCGCGAGCGGGTCGACGCCGAGCAGGTGGTGGCGGCGGCCCCGGAGGCGGCGCCCGAGGTGGTGCGGCGGTACGCGGAGAAGTCGAAGCGCAGCGCCTGGCTGGCCGGTGGTTCGTGGCAGACCGTGCTCGGTGACGGCATCCAGGACCTGAGCGCCGACGTCGAGCACGACCTGCGGGAACGCCTGCGGATCATGGTGCGGCGCGGGGAGGACCTGCTCGGCGAGTCCGATCCGCGGGAGACCTGGCGCGATTTCCAGGCGTGGGCGCAGCGCGAGGCGGCGGCCGCGGCGGTGGACAATCTGATGCTGCTGGTCACCCGCACCGAGCAGCTCGCGCACGACGTGGCCGAGCGGTTCGGCCTGGAGTACGACAGCCTCGACGTCGACCTGCCCGCCCCCGAGTTGGCCCTGCGCAAGGTCGACGAGCTGGACGTGAGTTTCCAGAAGTCCGGCCTGCAGCAGTTCCTGGGCGCGTTCACCGCGGCCCGGGTCACCTACGGCGGGTTCTACATGCTCGGCGCGGTGGGCACGTTCTTCAGCTTCGCCTT
Source organism: Paractinoplanes toevensis (assembly GCF_018332695.1). GTDB lineage: Bacteria > Actinomycetota > Actinomycetes > Mycobacteriales > Micromonosporaceae > Actinoplanes > Actinoplanes toevensis. The sequence continues at coordinate 62,533 of NZ_BOQN01000072.1, read as the reverse complement.
CGCGGCGCCGCTCGGGCTGCTGGCCGGCATGACGCTCGGTCGCCGGATGATCAAAAGCGAGCGGGAACGCCAGGTGCAACAGCGCCGGCTTCAAGCAAAGGCAGAACTGCGACGGTACGTCGATGACGTCGGCTTCCACGTCGGCCGGGACTGCCGTGAGGCGACCCGGCGCACCCAGCGGTTCCTGCGCGACGAGTTCTCGGCCCGCGCCCAGGCCGTGGAACGCTCGGCCGCGTCGACCGCGGCGGCCGTCCGGGAGATCGCCGAGCTTCCGCCCGAGCAGCGCCGCGAGCGGGCCGGCGTGCTGGCCGAGCAGCGCCGCCGACTGGACCGGCTGGCCGCATGAGCCTCCTCGACCAGGTGCGCGTGCTGCTGGATCAGGCCATCGCGTTCGATCGGGACCAGCGGCTCATCGAGGCCCGGCGGCGGGTCGACGAGCCGCTGCGAGTGGCCATCGCCGGCAAGGTGAAGGCGGGTAAGTCCACCCTGCTCAATGCCCTGGTCGGTGAGGAGCTCGCACCCACCGACGCGGGCGAGTGCACCCGCATCGTCACCTGGTACGCGGACGGCCGCACCTACGCCGTCACCGCCTACCTCAACGACGGCACCGCCGAGCAGCGCCCGTTCACCCGCCGCGGCGGGGCCATCGAGATCTCACTGGGCCGCCCGGCCGAGGACGTCGAACACCTCGAGGTGCGGGTGCCCAGCAGCCGGCTGCGGCAGCACACCCTGATCGACACGCCCGGCATCGCGTCGCTGTCCACCGACGTGTCGCTGCGGACCATGGCGTTCCTGGAGGCCGAGGGGGAGCGGGCCGCGCAGACCGACGCGGTGATCTACCTGCTGCGGCACATGCACGGCAGCGACGTCCGGTTCCTCGAGTCGTTCCACGGCGACGGGCTGTCCAGCGGCACCCCGGTCAACGCGGTCGGGGTGCTGTCCCGGGCCGACGAGATCGGCGGGTGCCGGCTCGACGCGATGGAGGCGGCCGGCCGGGTCGCCACCCGGTACGCGTCGGACGAGCGGCTCCGCCGGCTCTGCCCGGTCGTCGTGCCGGTGGCCGGGCTGCTCGGGGCGGCCGGCGCGACCCTGCGCGAGGAGGAGTACCGCATTCTCGCCGCCATCGCCGCTGAACCGATGGATCAGGTGGTGGAGCTGCTGCTCACGGCCGACCGGTTCGCCGCGTCCGGTGCGCAGCGGGCCCGCGTACTCCAACGGCTCGGTCTTTTCGGGGTGCGGCTGTCCATCCGGCTGATCCGCGAGAAATCGGTCACCGACTCGGCCGCCCTGGCCAAGGCGCTCACCGACCACAGCGGCATCGACCGGCTCCGCGAGGTCTTCGCCGCGCAGTTCGTCGGCCGCAGCGAGGTCCTCAAGGCCCGCTCGGCCCTCGCTGTTCTCGACGAGTGCCTTCCGCCCGGCTCGCCGCTGGCCGCCGACGCCGAACGCATCCGGGCCAGCGCCCATGAGTTCGTCGAGCTGCGCCTGCTGCACCAGCTCCGCTCCGGCCGGCTGCCCGGCACCGACGAACAGCTCGCCGAGATGGACCTGCTGCTCGGCGGGGCCGGCGGGGCCGCGTACAGCCGCCTGGGTCTTCCCTCCGACGCGGCCGGCGGCCGGATCGCGGCGGCCGCGCAGGAAGCCCTGGTGCGCTGGCAGAACATCGCCGAGCACCCGTTCTCCCCGCGCGAGCTGAAGACCGCGGCGCGGGCCGCGGCCCGCAGCTGCGAGGGGATCCTCGTTCAGAACCAGCAGGGATGACCCTCGCGGGCACCGTTCTTGGTCAGCACCTTCTCGCCGGTCCCGTCCAGCCGCTGCACCACCACGGTCGGCTCGGCGTAGTCGCCGCGCACGAACGCGAACCACTTGCCGTCCGGTGACCAGGTCGGATCCATCTCCCGGGCGGGGTTCGAGGTGACCCGGTGCGGGTTCGACCCGTCGATGCCGACCTGCCAGATGTCGGACGGGTTGTCGCCCTCCAGCTCCCGGGTGAACAGCACCTGGCTGCCGTCGGGGGAGTAGACCGGGTCGTTGGCCGGCCCCACGTCCGGCCCGGTGACCTGCCGTCCCGGCTCCTTCGGGTTGGCCACGTTCAGCTCGTAGATCTGCTTGGTGCCGCCCTTGTTCAGCCAGTACAGGATGGACTTGCCGTCGGGCGACCACATCGCGTCGTCCTTCAGCGTCTTCGAGAACGTGAGCTGCTTGACGTCGCCGGTCTGCAGGTTGAGCACGGCGATCTGGTTGACGTCGTCGAACTTCTTCATGAACGCGAGCTTCGAGTCGTCGGCCGACCACGCCACCCGGCCACCGGCGTCGTCGGCGACCTCGTGCCGGTCGCCGCCGTCCGCGTTCACGATGTCGATCGAGCTGTGGTCGCCGTTGACGTGGGTGATCGCGATCTGGTCCCGCTTGTGCGACCACTTGGGCAGCACGTCACCCGGCCCGGAGCCGGGCAGCGGCGTGCGGGTGTCCTCGCCCGGCGTGAACTGGTAGATCTTCGAGTTCTTGTCCGGGAAGGCGGACCCGGGCGTGTCCACCCGGATCAGCATGGTGTCGGTCGGCACCGCGAGGGGATCGACGGCCGCCTGCGACACCGCCGCCGTCGTGGCCGTCGGGGCGCCGCCGGTTGTGTCCTTGTCCTTGTTGTTCTTGTTGATCAAAATCAGCCCGGCCGTCGTGCCGCCGGCCAGCACGGCCACGACCAGGGCGGCAACCATCAAGATCTTGCCGAGGTTGCGCTTGGGCGCGCCGGGCAGGGGAGGCGGCGGCCAGGGCCGCGATTCCTGCGGTACGGCCGGAGCACCGCCCCCGAAAGCGGCATCGACCGCCCCGGCGCCGGAGATGGGGGCCGCGCCCGCCTGCGGCACAGTGCTCGTGGCCGCACCCTGGTAGGCCGGTCCGGAGGTGGGCGCGTTCCCGGGAACCGTCGCCGCGCCGCGCGAGAAAGCCACCGTCCCGCCGGGCGCGCCGTTGGCCGGCGCGCCACTGCCGTAGGGCGGGCCGCCGGCTGGAGAGTTGCCGGTCGGCGTGCCGCCACCATAGGGCGGGCTGCTGATGGGCGGGCTGCTGGCTTGCGCGCTACTGCCGTAGGGCGGGCCGCCGGCTGGAGAGTTGCCGGTCGGCGCGCCACCGCCGTAGGGCGGCCCGGAAACCCGTGTGCCGCCGACCGGGGCGCCGCCGTAGGGCGGGCTGCTGATCGGCTGGCCGCCGGCCGGGGTTCCGCCGCCGTAGGCCGGGCTGCCGGCTGGGCTTCCGCTGGTCGGGCCAGGTGCCGCCGAGGATGCTGCGGCCGCGGCACCTGCCATGCCGGCCGCGGCGGCACCGCCGCGCTGGGGCGCCGCCACCGGTGAATAGCCGCCGGTCGGGTCGGCCGGGCGCGGGGGCGGGACGGCCGCCGAGAACGGGGAGCCGCCACCGACCGTCACCGCCGTGGCGACCGCCGCGCCCATTGCGATGCTGTGCTCGGGGTGCGGGTCGGCGACGACCGGCCGCTGGAACTCCGTCGACAGCAGCTGGGCGACCAGCGGGATCCGCGACGAACCGCCGGCCAGCAGGAAGGCGCTGAGCTGGTCGGGAGCGACGCCCGCCGCGCGCAGTGCCCGCTGGGTCGCGGAAATCGTGTCGGCCAGCGACGGCGCGATCATCGATTCCAGTTCGGAGCGGTTGAGCCGCACCCGGGTGTGCAGGCCGGGCAGTGCCACCGGGATCATCGTCTCGGTGTCGAAGGACAGCGACTCCTTGGCCTCGACGCAGTCCCGCCGCAACCGGGCCAGGGCCGAGACCGCCTCCGGGTCGCCCGGGTCGAGCTGGGCCTTGTCGCCGAGCACCTCGAGGACGTGCCCGAAGACCGCCTCGTCGAAGTCGATGCCGCCGAGCTGCTCGACCCCTTCCGGCTCGCCGAGCAGCACGAACCCGTCGCCCTCGCGGCGCAGCACGGCGACGTCGAAGGTGCCGCCGCCCAGGTCGTACACCGCGACGGTCTCGCCGGAGGCGATCCGCCGGGCGGTGGCGTGCTGCAGCGCCGCCGCTTCCGGTTCGCTGCGCAACTGCACCGGGCCGGCGTCGGCGAGCTTGATCGCCTGGTCGAGCTGTTCGCGTTTGTAGGGACCCCAGTTGGCCGGGTGGGTGACGGTGATCGCGGCCGGTGGCCCGTCCTGCAGCCCGGCGACCGTGTCGAGCACGTGCCGCAGCAGCTTGGCGGTGAGTGCGTGCGCCGAGAACGGGGTGCCGCCGACCAGGATCGGCACCGGGTCGCCCATCCGCCGCTTGAACTCGCGGGCCAGCCGGGCCGGTTCGGCCTGGCCGCGGCGTTCGGCGGCCTCGCCGATGAGCAGGCCGCCGTCGGACTTGACGAAGACCAGCGACGGGATCTCGGCCCGTCGCCCGCCCAGGCGCACGACCTCGACCCGGCCGTCCACCTGCACCGCGGCCGCGGTCTGGGTGGTGCCGAGGTCGATCCCCAACCCGTACTGCATCTAACTGCCCCCTACGGCGTGACCTTGCATTTCGGCGCGACCGTGCGCCACTGCGCGCAGTAGTTCTCGGCCGCCTGCGCCGACCCGAAACCGTCCTGCAGCAGTACCCAGAGGCCGTCGGGCCCGTCGTCGAGGGTGTCCGAGGCGAGGCTGTCGACGAGGCGGACCGGCATGCCGGCGGCCTGAAGTTTGGTGAGTGCGGCGTCGGCGGCGCCCTTGCCGCCGTCCTTGCCGTTGTGCGGAAAGACATCGACCATCGCGTACGGCGTGCCGACGGTGACCTTGGCCGGGGCGGTGGTGGCGGTCGCCTGGCTCTTCTTCTTGCCGAACGGCAGGAAATTGTGGTCGCCGGTGAGCAGGATCGCCGCGCTGGCGCCGACGGCCAGCACGATCGCGGTCACGAACAGCACCGTGGTCGGCACTCGGGACTTGCGGGTGCCGGTGGCGACCTGGGTCAGGTAGGGCGCGCGTTCCGCGTCGTACGCGTCGGAAACCTTGACCACGACGGCGAAGGACCGCGGCGATCCGCTGAACGGTCGCCTGGGCTTCGCGTTTACCGCGACGACGGCGGCGCGGCCCGGTTCGAGAAGCACCGCGTTCGGTTCGACGGTGACCGAGCCGGACGGCGGGTCGAGCTCGGCGGTGATCCGCAGCGGCGCCTGCACCCGGGTGTCGTTGGCCAGGCGCAGATCGTACTCATGGCTCGGTCCGTCCTTGGCCACCAGCGTGCCGGTCACCGGGACCGGGAGCGCGACCTTGAGCAGGGCGGTGGCGAAGCCGGCCGGCTCGCCGGTGCCGGCCTCCTCGGCGTGCACGGTGAACGGCACGAGCGACGAGCTGGGCGGCTGCTCGGGCGGGGTCTGCATGATGACCGACACCTCGGCGGTCTCGCCCGGCCCGAGGTGCACGCCGGGCGGGTCCACCGTGGCCCACCCGGCGGCTCGCCCGCGGGCCAAGTAGACGCGCAGGTCCAGCGGCTGAGCGTACGGATTGCGCAGCTGCACCGGCACCCGGGTCGGCACGCCGGGGGCGAGCGACACGGGCTCGTCCGGCAGGGTCAGTTCCACGTCCACGATGGTCGCATCAACCCGGTCATGGAAGATCGGTGGCGTCGGTAAGCTGACCACCCGGTATCTGGGTCGACCCGTTCGTCCCGGGCTGCTCGGCCAGCTGGCTGTGCAGCAGCGGGTTGTCGTGCGCGTCCAGCGGGTTCGAGTGCGAATGATATTCGAGCGCGTCGCTGAAGCCGTCCGAGTCGGTGTCGGCCAGCTGGGCGTTGAAACCGAGCACCTTCTCCAGTGAGTCGTCGAGGCCGTCGGAGTCGGTGTCGGTCTGCTGGAGCGGGGTGAGCGCGCCGTCCATGTGCCCGTCGGCGTCGGAGTCGGGCGAGCGCGGGTCGAGGCCCTGGGCCAGCTCGAACGCGTCGTTGAGCCCGTCGCCGTCGGTGTCCGCCTTCCGCCCGTCGGTGCCGTAGGTAACCATCTCCTGGGCGTCGGTGAGGTTGTCACCGTCGGTGTCGGCCCTCATCGGGTCGAGGCCGTAGCGCCGTTCGAGCAGGTCGGACAGGCCGTCCCGGTCGGTGTCGGCGCCGCCGAGCGCGACCGGTTCCGGTTCGGGGAGCACCGCGGGGGCGGCGGTTTGCGCCATCAGCGTGGACAGCGGATCGGTCACCGGGTTGGCGATCGGGGTGGCGCTGCCGTCGGAGATGCCCGGGATGACCGCCGCGAACTCGAAGCGGTTGCCGGCGGTGGACTCGCGGACGCCGACCCGCGGGTTGGCCGCCTCGACGACCTTGCCGTTGCCGAGGCTGATCGCCACGTGCGCGCCGGGGGTGCGGCCGTCGCCGGGGCGCGGCTCGCGGTCGAAGGAGAAAAGCAGGGCGCCCGGAATGTCCTTCGCCTTGTCCGGGTCGATCAGCTGACCTTTTTCCTTGAAGTGCAGATATTGCGCAGTGGCGCCGTCGGGGATTTTCGCACCGGCCTGGAATGCCGCCCATTGGGTGAATTCAGAACAGTCGAAAACCGCCGGATTCGGATCGGAGAGCTTCACTTCCGCGCCGAACACATAGCGGTCCCCGATTTGCGCCTTGGCGACCTTGAGAAACGTGTCGAGCGCGGCGTTGTCGGCGCCGGCCGCGGCGGTCTGGGTCGAGGCGAGGGTCATCGGGGTGCCCGCGACGTCGTGGATCGCGGCGCCCGGGTCGTCGTCGCCGGCCGAGGCGCCCTTGTGGTCGCCGTAGCCGCGGGTGCCGGTCCACATGCCCCGGCCGGGCCCGTCGCCGTAGGCGATCGCGGCCGACTGAGCGTCCTCTTTGAACCGCACATAACGCGAGCTGAGGCCGCCGTGCGTGGTCGTCCAGGGAGAAACGTCGTTGCCCGAGTGCGAGATCTCGAAGGCGGCCTTGGCGTTGTCGACCGGGTCGTACAGGTTGTACTTCGTCAGGAAGCTCGGGTGGGCCTTCCCGTTGATCTGCCACAGCCCGCGGCTGTCCTCGCCGTGCGGGTTGTGCGCCTTGCTGTTGCCGCCCGACTCGGCCAACGCGATCGCGGTCATCGTGGCCGACTCGTCCGGCGAGAAGCCCGCCCGTCGGGCGAAACCGTAGATCTGTTCGGCGGAGTACCTCGGCATGGTCCCGAGGGTAGACAGCGTAATCCACTCTGTATACGGGTCGACCGGCTTGCACGAAAGGGCAGCGAAAGGGGCAAGAGAGTTGGATCAACGACAGAGCCGAAAGAGCTATTGTTCTGATCGACTCGGCCGGGCCATCATGACTGGGCGGTCGCCCGTATCTAGGGCGCTGACCAGGGGGAACGCATGATCTCAAATCGGCCGCCGACTGTCTGGATCGATGACAGTCACGCCATCGTGCGCCGCGGGATGGCGGCCTGCCTGCAGCAGGCCGACTTCGTCGTGCGCGGCGAGAGCTCGGTCCTGTCCCCCGAACCGGTTCTCGCCGATCTCGACGTGCTGGTCTTCGAGTACGCCGGCTCCACCCTGCGCCGGGCCGTGCGCCTGGCCGAGGGCCGGGGCACCCGCCTGGTCGCCACCGTCCGCGAAACCACCGAGCAGAGCATCCGCGAGATGGTCGACGCCGGCGTCTCCGCGATCCTGCCGCACCGCACGCTCACCGCCGACAACCTGATCACCAGCCTGCGCTCGGTCGTCGCCGGCAACGTGGCACTGCCCGGCGACATGCTCGCCCGGCTGCTGCTGCACGTCACCCAGACCTCGCACCTCGGCCCGGGCGGGCTCAACACCCGCGAGCGGTCGGTGCTGCGGTTGCTCGCCGATGGCATGGACACCCGCGGCATCGCGGAAGATCTGTGCTTCTCCGAGCGCACCGTGAAAAACGTGGTGCACGACGTGCTGACCAAGCTCAACTGCCGCACCCGGGCCCAGGCCGTCGCGGTGGCCACCCGGGAGGGCGTGATCTGAGCCGGTGACTGCCTGGATCACCCTGGCCGACGCGTTGCTGCAGCGCGAGGCGCTGATCTGCCGGCTCGGCGAGGGCCGGCCACCGCGCGACTTCGCGGGGCTGTATGTCGACAACGACGAAGTGGACCGCCTGCTCGCCACGCTGCCCGGGCTCAACGGGCCCGGGCCGGAGCGGGTGGCGGCGATCCGGGCCGGCGCGGCCGCTCCGATCGTCGCGGCGCGCGAGGCGCTGGCCACGGCCCCCGGCGAGGGGCCGCTCGGCCGGCTCGTCGCCGCGGCCGGCCTGTCCCCGGCCGAGGCGGAGGTGCTCGCCCTGCTGGTGGCGGTGGAGACCTCACCGGCCCGCCAGCGCCTGGTCGCGTACATCCAGGACTCGGTTCAGCTGCCCCGGCTGACGCTGGCCACGATCGAGCGAATCTTCCCCGAGGAGGATCACCCAGCCGCCCGGGTCCTGTCACCCGGTGGGGGACTGGTGCGCACCGCGCTGGCCCGCCTCACCGGCGACGGGCCGTGGGCGTCGCTCGTCGCCGAGCCGGCGACCCGCCTGATCTGGCACCTGACCGGCGACGACACCCCCGACCCGGGCCTGCCGGCCGGCGCCGCCATCCGCCGTGCCGCCGTCCCCGGGCGGAAAGGCGGCGATGGGCTCCTGCTCGTGCACGGCGGCGACCGGGAGAGCCGGCTGCGGACGATCGGCGACGACGATCTGCTGGTCACCGATCCGCCGTCGAACGAGGCCGAATGGCAGGCGGTGGTCCGGGAGGCGACGATCGGCGCCCTGACCGTCGTGCTCGATCTCGCCGAGCCGCTCCCGGCGGCCGGGCGGGACGCGATCGAACGCGCCCGCCACCTCGGCTGGGCGCTCTCCTCGCCGGGGGAGCAGCCGCTGGAGGCCATCCCCGGCCTGCGCTGGCGGGAGCGGCACGTCCAGGACGGCGTGGCCGACGACGAGGACTGGCAGCACCTTCTCGGCCGGGCGCCCGACCCGGCGTACCGCCTGAGTCGTGAGCAGTTGCGTCTCGTAGCCGGAGCCGCCTCCGCGGACGGTGGCCAGGTCGCACCCGCGGTTCGCCGGCTGGCCGGCGGTCATCTCGACGGCGTAGCCGTCCGCATCCGTCCCCGCCGCGTCTGGGACGACCTGATCCTTCCCCCGGAGGAGGCCACCCAGCTGCGCGAGCTCGCGCAACGTCACCGCGGGCGGGACACGGTCTACGGCCGCTGGCAGTTCAGCCCGGCCCCCTCGACCGGCGTGGTGGCGCTGTTCGCCGGCCCGTCCGGCACCGGCAAGACGCTCGCCGCCGAGGTGGTGGCCGGCGAGCTCGGCCTCGACCTCTACAAGGTGGATCTCTCGTCGGTGGTCAGCAAGTACATCGGCGAGACCGAGAAGAACCTGGAACGCATCTTCGGCGCGGCCGCCGCCGGCGACCTGGTGCTGTTCTTCGACGAGGCGGACGCGCTGTTCGGCAAGCGGTCCGAGGTCAGCGACGCCCACGACCGGTACGCGAACATCGAGGTCGCCTACCTGTTGCAGCGCCTGGAGACCTACGACGGCATGGTCGTGCTCGCCACCAACCTGCAGCGCAACATCGACCCGGCGTTCCTGCGCCGCATCTCGGTGGCGATCGACTTCGTCCCGCCCGAGGAGCCCGAGCGGCGGCAGATCTGGGCGCGGACCTTCCCGTCCAGCGCACCGGTCTCCGACCTGGACATCGACTTCCTGGCCCGCCAGTTCAAGATCACCGGTGGGGTGATCAGCAACGCCGCCCTCGGCGCCGCGTTCCTGGCCGCCGCCGAGGACAGCCCGATCACCATGCGGCACGCCGTCCTGTCGGTGAAGCGCGAGTTCCAGAAGATGGGCCGGCTGCGCACCGAGAAGGAGTTCGACATCTACTTCGACCTAGTGAACAGGAACGCCGATGCTGCACCTGCTGGATGAGACGCTGGAGGCGTTCCTGCGCGAGGTGGTGCCGCTGCCGGCCCGCGACGTCGACGTGGCGTTCGACGCGCCGGACGGCGAGTGGTCGGCCGCCCTGTCCTCCCGGCCCACGGTCGACCTCTACCTCTGGGACGTACGCCCCAACCTGGCCGAACGTGACTACGGCGAGGTGATCGTCGAGGAGGAGGACGGCCGCCGGTACCGCCGCGACCCGCTGCCCCGGGTGGACTGCCGCTACCTGGTGACCGCCTGGACCAGCGAGGTCCGCGACGAGCACTCCCTGCTCGGCGACGTGCTGTCCGCGCTGCTGCTGCACCCGGTGATCGACACCGAGCACCTGCGCGGCGCGTTCTCGGAGATCCGCCCGCTACCCACGATGCGGCTGCGCAGCGGCGACGGCAGCGAGAACTCGGACTTCTGGTCGGCCCTGGGCGGCCAGCTGAAACCGGGCCTCGACCTGGTCGTCACGGTCACCGTCGACGCGGCCCTGCGCGCCGTAGCCGGCCCGCCCACCGAGGCGATCACCGTCCGCGCCACCGGCCGCTAGGCCTTGCCGCCGGTCACCTGCATCTGGTCGTAGTGGTAGAGCGCGCCCTTGCGCTGCTTCTCCTTCTCGGCGTCGGACAGCGTGACAGCGGTCCCCTGGGAGACCTTCCACGCGGCCAGCTTCGCGACGTCCTCGAGCGTCGTGCAGTTGGCGTACAGCTGCCCGGTCTCCTTGTCGGTGCGGTAGTACGGGTTGTCCCAGTGGATGGTGCGCTCGAACTCGCCGGCCAGGGTGGCGAGGGTGGCGGCGCAGATGCTGCACGGGCTGATGTTGAGCTTCAGCTCGACCTTCTTCAGCCCGGGCGCGTTCTGCTTCTCGAACCAGTCGAGGAAGCTGCGCTCGGCGTGGCTGTCGTTGGTCTCGGGCACCGGGGTGCCGGTGTTCCAGCTGGCGTGCTTCACCTGCTTCGCCAGCTCGGGGTCGGCCGGGTCGGTCGGTGGTTTGATCTGCACCACCCCGCGGCCGCCGCCGCCCATCTTGCCCCGGCCGGGCAACCAGTTGGACGGTGGCTCGCCGACCAGCGCGGTCTTCTGCCGGCCGACCTCGTCGTCGGCGTCGTTGCCCTTCGCGCCCTTCGGCAGATTGTCGTCGTAGAACTTCTTGTCGCCGACGAACGCCTTGGCGTCCTCGGCCGTCTCGAAGTAGAGGGTGGCGGTCAGTCGGCAGGACGCGCTCTTGATCTTCGGCCCGGCCGGTCCGCTCTTCTTGCCGACCTTCTTCTTCTCGCTGGCCGCCGCCATCAGGTAGGAGACGCCCTCCTCGTCGGGCGGGGCGAACTCGAGGAAGGACAGGCCCTGCGGGGCCAGCTCGGCCCGGATCGCGGCGACCGCGGCCTCCATCTTCGCCTCGTCGTCGAGGCCGGACAGCGCGGCGGCCGCCTTCTGCCCGGCGACCACGCGCATGTCGTTGGGGTCGTCGTCCTTCTTGGGCTCGTCGGCCCCGCCGAGACCCAGCGCCTTGAGGGCCGACTTGCCCAGCGCGATCGCCTTGGCCATCAGCCAGTCGATGGCCTTGTCGACCAGCACCCGCAGCTCGCCGATCAGCTTGACCAGTTCCTCCGGCACGTTGCCCAGACCCACCTGGTTGGCGAGGAAGCCGATCGCCACCGGAACGGCCGAGGCCAGGCCCTTCTCCACCTTCTGCGCGCCGGCTGCCACGTTGCCGGCGGCGACCGCGGCGAGCGTGGTCACGTAGTCGTTGACGATCATCAGGATCTCGCGGACGTACTCGATCACCGACTGGACGGCCTTGAAGAACGCGATGCCGCTGTTGACCACGGCCATGATGCCGGTCGGGTCGAGCATGGACAGCAGCTTGGTGGTGGCCTTCGAGACGATCTCGCCGACGATCCAGTCCTTGACCATCCCGAGCAGGGTGTCCCACAGGTTGCCGAGCTGGCCCTCGATGTGTTTCCAGATCGCCGCGACGCCGCCCTCCTCGACATCTTTGATGAAGTCGTAGGCGCCCTCGGCCATGGCCAGGCCCTTGCGGAGTTTGTCGACGGTGTCGGCGCCGATGTGGTCGCCCAGTTTCTTCCACAGTTTCTCGGTGGTGATGTCGAGGACCTGCAGCACCATGGTGAGGATCGAGCCGAACGACAGGTCGGGCGGTTTCTGGATGCCGATCGCGCCGAGCCCGCGGAACAGCCAGTCGGCCAGCCCGTTCAGCAGATAGCCGACCGCGCGCTCGATGAACCCGATGAACCCCTGCTTGAGGGCCTCCAGCATGTTCATCAGGAAGGCGACCGGGTCGCGCTTGATGTCCTCGATGGCGGCCATCGCGTTCGAGATGATGCTGTCCAGGATGCCGGGCGGGAAGTTCATCAGCCGCAGGATCAGGGTGATGACGACCTTGAGGACCTCGCCGGCGAACTCGACGATCCGGCCCAGCGGCTCGCCGAACTTGTCGAGGATCTTCATGAATGCGCCGACGGGGTTGACCAGGTCTTCCAGGGTCAGCGCGTCCCAGATGCCGCGGAAGGTGCCGACGATCATCTCGGTGGAGATGCCGAGGCGCGCCATGGCGCCCTCGATCTGTGCCCCGGCCTCGGCGATCACGCCGGCCTCGGCGAGTTTCTTGTACGTCGCCTCGCCGCCCGGCAGCAGCGCGACGAACCCGCCGATCAGGTTTTCCGCCGTCCGGGGCACCGCCTTGCCGGTGAACGGGTCCTGCCCGAGGATGACCGTCATCAGCCGGAACCCGCGCATCTTGGTGGCCTCGGTGCTCAGCCACTCCAGCAGCGCGTCCTTGATGATCTTCACGACCTCGGTCAGTACGTCCTTGGCGAACGCGCCGATCTTGGTGATCAGGCTCTTGGCCTGGTCGGCCAGTTTGGACAGGTTGTCGCCGAGGTTGGCGATGTTCTCCGGCTGAATGGCTTCCCAGCCGGCCTTGAACAGCGCGCTCAACTCGCCGAGGATGCCGAGGAACTGCGCGATCCGGCCGTCCAGCCAGTCGGCCGTCTTCTGGAGGGTGCCGCGCTCCTTCATCTGGGCGAGCGCGTCCTGCTTGCCGATCAGCTTCAGGAAGTCTTCCAGGATCTCGACCGTGGTGGCCTCGACCGGCGTACCCCGCAGTGGGTCTTGATGGAGCACTTTCTTGGCCAGGTCCCAGGTCGGCGTGCCGACCAGGTATTTCTCCGCGAGACCGACCGCCGCGTCGCGGATCATCTGCACGATCGCGTCGTAGATGCCCTTCACGAACCCGAGCGCGTCCGAATACAGGCCGCTGACGTGCCGTCGCACGATGGTCAGCGCGCCGTCCGGGTCGGTGAGGTCGATCTCCTTCCATGCCTGGTCGATCTCGCCCTGGATGCGGGCCAGCGTCAGGTTGTGCGCCTTGAGCCCTTCGTCGAGCATCTTGTAGGCACCCTGCACCACGCCCAGCTCGATCAGCTTGCCGGCGACCACGTTGCCGAACGGCACCAGCCCCAGCACGCCCCGGGTCAGGTTTTCCGGGCTGCGGTCGACGTTGCGGTTGGCGATCGGGTCGTAACCGGCCACCACGGTCAGCATGTCGTAGCCCGGCACGCTCTTGACCAGGCTGACGATCGGCCCCATCAGGTAGTCGGAGGCGTCCCGCTGCACCGGCGTGCGGTAGACGCCGACCGACGTCTGCTGCACCACGTGGGTGGCCTCGTGCGCCATCAGCGCCAGGTCACCGGGTGACTCGCCGGCGCCGAGGAAGATGTGCTGCCCGGTGGTGAACGCCCGCGCACCCAGCTGCGCGGCTGCGGCCTGCGCTTTCGGATCGTCGTGGACGAGGACCCCGCCGAGCGGGAAGCCGAGGTGCTCCTCGATCTTCGCGCGGACGTCCGCCGGGATCGGCCGGCCGCCGCCCGGCGCGGTGATGAGTTTTTCCAGGCCGGGTGGGGTGTTCGGGCCCTCCGGCGGCTCGCCCGCCGCGGCCGCCGGGGTGACCAGCCGGGAGATCGCCGGCATCGGGCCGCCGCCCTCGCTGATCGCCTCGGACACGGCGTCGGCCTGCCGCTCATAGGGGTCGCCGGGCTTGCTCACCGACAGTTTGGGTTGCGCCAGGCGCGACAGCGCCTGGTTACCCCCGCCGGCGAAGGCGTTGAACGCGGCCGGGTGCCGCGGCGCCGGGCTGGTCGCCAGGCGCTGAAGCGCCGAATTCCCAACCCCTTTTTGCGTACGGGCGACGGGCTCGACAACCGCAGGGGACGAGCGCGACTGGTGCTCGTCGACGGTCGGCTCCTGCCGAGCGGACAGTTTCACCGGCCACCTCCGGCCCTCAGCATCGGTCGCGGCCGTCGCCGTCGGCAAGCCCCCGGAAGCATCGGTGCACCAATGGCTGCACCGCCGCACCTTATGCCCGCGGGCAGACGCGAGAGACGCTCTCTTCGGCGGAGACCGTGGAGGTGAGGCGATGACGCGGGTCCTCATGGGGGACTTCGAGGCCCTGCACCGCCTGGGCCTCGAGCAGATCCTGCGGGTCGACGGCATCGAGCTGGTCGACACCGACGGCGACGACGTGCTCGACCGGTTGCTGGAGGCGTTGCCCGACGTGATCGTGCTGGACCTCGACAAGGTCACCACCGGCGCGCTCGTGCACGTCATCGTGCATCGGTTCCCGCGGGTGAAGGTTGTGGCCTGCTCGTCGCGGCATCCGATGATGCGCGTGTTCCCGCCGCTGCACTACGGGGAGTTCTACGAATCCGACCTTGACCCCGCGCTGCTGACCAGCGCGGTGCAGGCCTGACAGGGGGAAGACTTCATGGCCGCGTCGTACGGAGCACCGGGCGTCTACATCGAAGAGCAACCGAGCGGGTCCATTCCGATCGAAGGGGTGGGCACCGCGGTTGCCGCATTCGTCGGCTTCACCGAGCGCTACGACATCGAGAACGGTGATCCGACCGACCCGGACGGGGTGAAACCCCAGCTGGTGACGAGCTGGCCGCAGTACGAAAGGGTGTACGGCGGTTTCGTGCGCGGCGCGATGCTGCCGCACGCCGTCCGCGGCTTCTTCGAGAACGGCGGCAGCAAGGCCTACATCTGCCGCATCCCCACCACGGACGAGGAGGGCAACACCGCCGGCCGCGGCAAGCCGACGCTGACGCTGCCCAGCGCCGACAACCCGGGCACGCCGAGTCTTCATCTGTCCGCCGTGCAGCCCGGCGCCAACCTCGAGGTCGAGGTCGTCCCGCCGCCGGCCGCCGCACCGCCCGCCGAGGGTGAGGGCGACGGCGGCGGCAACAGCGGCGGCAACAGCGGCGGCAACAGCGGCGGCAACAGCGGCGGCAACAGCGGCGGCGAGTACACCCTGCGGGTGTACGAGGAGGGCGCACTCCGCGAGGAGCTCAGCGGCCTGCAGTTCAGCGGCCGCAGCGCGCGCACCGTGGAGAAGACGGTCAACGACCGCTCCAAGTTCGTCCGCATCGAGGTGCAGCCGCTGCAGGGCGCGTCGCTGGCCGAGCGCACCCCGGCCGCCGGCCGTTACACGCTGCAGGCGCCGCCGGTCTCCACCAAGTCGGTGACCCCCGCCGACCTGGTCGGCAACGAGAGCGACCGCACCGGTTACCAGGGCCTGGCCATCGCCGAGAACGTCACCATGGTCGCCATCCCCGACCTCATCACGGTGGCCACCAAGGACGACGGCTCGATCGACGAGGAGATGTTCCTCGGGGCGCAGAAGCAGCTGATCGACTTCTGCGAGGCCAGCCACAACAAGATGGCCATCCTCGACACGCCGCCCGGTCTCAACGCGACCCGCGCCCTCGAGTGGCGGTCCCGTCTGGCCCGCGACTCGGCGTTCGCCGCGCTGTACTACCCGAACGTGGTGGTGCCCAACCCGCTGGCCCGGCCCGGTGCCACCAACGGCGAGCTCTACCTGACCGTCCCCACCGCCGGGCACGTCGCCGGTGTCTGGGCCCGCACCGACGCCACCCGCGGGGTGTGGAAGGCGCCGGCCAACGAGGCGCTGCGCGGCATCGTCCGCCTGCAGAACGACGTGACCGCCGGCGAGCAGGACCTGCTGAACCCCGACGGGGTCAACTGCATCCGGTCGTTCGGCAGCTACGGCACCAAGATCTGGGGTGCCCGCACGCTGGCCAAGACCGACCCGTCGTGGCGCTACATCAACGTGCGCCGACTGTTCAACTTCATCGAGGAGTCGATCCAGCGCGGCACCCAGTGGGCGGTGTTCGAGCCGAACGACTTCGACCTCTGGCAGCGGGTCAAGCGCAACATCACCTCGTTCCTGCGCGGGCTCTGGCAGCAGGGTGCGCTCGTCGGCGCCACCCCCGAGCAGGCCTTCTACGTGGTGTGCGACGAGAGCAACAACCCGGCCTCCTCGGTCGACGAGGGCAAGCTCATCGTCGAGGTCGGCATCGCCCCGGTGAAGCCGGCCGAGTTCGTGATCTTCCGGATCAGCCAGTGGCAGGGCGGCGGAGCCGCATCCGAGTAATCAAGCCTGAAAGGGGAGGGCTCCCATGCCTGATTTGTCAACCACCTTCAACTTCGTGCTGGAGATCGGCGGAGTGGAGATGGCGAGCTTCCGCAAGTGCTCGGGTGTCGAGTCGGAGACCGAAACGATCGAGTACAAGGAAGCCACCAAGGACGGAAAGATGATCATCCGGAAGGTCCCCGGGGCGATGAAGTGGAGCGACATCACCCTGGAGCGCCGGATCGACGAGTCGAAAGCGCTGTGGGAATGGCGCAAGCAGGTCGAGGACGGCGACGTCGACGCGGCCCGCCGGGACGGCTCGATCGTCATCAAGGACTCGGTGAAGAAAGAGGTCGCCCGCTGGAACTTCGAGAGGGGCTGGGTCTCCAAGTGGACCGGCGCCGAACTCGACGCGGGCAGCAATGAGGTCGCCACCGAGAAGGTGACCATCACGCACGAAGGGCTTCACCGGGCATGAGCGAGCGTAGCGAGCGAATCGGCAAGCTCAGTGCGGAATTTGCTCTTGGCAGCTCGGAGCGAAGCGAGGAGTTGGCATGAGCGGGTTGCAGACCGAATTCCCCTTCACGCTGCCGAAGGGCTACGTCGACGACGACGGCACGCTGCACAAGACCGGCGTCATGCGGCTGGCCTGCGCTCGCGACGAGATCGAGCCGCTGCGCGACGGCCGCGTGAAGGAGAACGAGGCGTACGCGACGGTGATCGTGCTCGCCCGGGTGGTGATCCAGCTCGGCAGCGTCGCGCGGGTCACCACCAAGACGATCGAATCCCTGTTCGTCTCCGACTTCTCGTATTTGCAAGACCTGTACCGGATCGTCAACTTCCAGGATCCGAGCATCCTCGAGGCGCTGGAGCCCGGCACCCCTTTCCCGCCGACGTCAGTGGGGGTGGGTTAGGGCACTACGCGCACGAGGAGCTCTGGCAGGAGATCGCCTTCCTGGCCTATCACCTGCACTGGGACCTCGATCGGCTGCTCGACCTGGAACACGGCGACCGGATCCGCCTCCTGCGGGAGGTGGGCGGCCTGAACGAACGCGCATGGCAAGGAGTGGCAGGTGGCTGACGAGAGAAACCTCCGACCGCCCTTCGTCGGCAAGTTCCGCTTCAAGATCGGTGACCTGGAGATCGGCCAGTTCACCGAGGTGACCGGCCTGGCCGTGTCCATCGACGTGGAGGAACTGCCGGAGGGCGGTCAGAACGCGTACACGCACAAGCTGCTCGGCCGGATGCGCTGGCCGAACATCGTGTTCAAGCGCGGCCTGACCAACTCCGACGCGCTCTTCACCTGGCTGGCCGGCTTCTCCGGGGCCGGCCTGACCGGCAAGCAGAACAAGGTCGTCCCGACCACCGGCTCGATCAGCGTGCTCTACCAGACCGGCAAGCCCTACCGCACGTGGTCGCTGACCGGCGTCAAGCCGATCAAGTGGACCGGCCCACGCCTGGCCGCGTCCTCCCGCGACCTGGCCATCGAGGAGCTGGAGGTGTGCCACAGTGGCTTCACCGTCACCACGCCGTAGTGACGGCCCCCGGCCCCTCCGCCGCGCCGCCCGCTTCCTGGCCCGCCTGCTGCCCCGGTCCCTGCGACCGGGGCTGACCGGTTCCACCGGGCCGGCCGGCGGCGGTGTGGCCGGCAGCGGCCTCGGGGCCGCGTCCGCCGGCCGGGTTCCCGGGCCGGCGGTCGGTGCCGGGCTGACCGACGGCCTGCGGGTGCGGCCGCCGTGGTCGGTGTTGCGCTGGTACAAAACGGTCCGGGAACGCCAGTCCGCCGCCGGTACCGGCTTGGGCGGGCAGACCTCCATCGCCCGCCCGGCGCGCGCCCGGCGGCAACCGGGCGGACTGCCCCGGTCGGCCCGGGCGACCGGGCAGCCGGTGAACGCGCCCGGTCCGGGGACGACCGGTGCCGGGGCACGCGGGCGGATGCTCGCCCGGACACCGCTGGGGTCTTCCGGCCGCGGGTCGACGGCGCTCGGCGGCCGCGGTTCGTTGATCGCGGTCCCGCCGGAGGGCCCGGACGTGCGGCCCGGGCACGAGCTGACGATGGGCCGGCCGGCCGGTGCGCGGCTCGGCATCGGTGGGTCGCCGGCGACGGGCGGGAACTCCGTCGGGGCCGGACTGGCGGATCAGATGCGGGTGCGCACCTGGTTTGCGCGCGGCATGAGTGCAGGGATGTCCGAGGGAGATCGATCAGCTCCGGCCGGGCCGGCGGGCGGTGGTGGGCGTGCCGGTGCCACGGGGCACGATCGGGGGCGCGGGCACGGCGACCACTCGGCGCACGATCCGGCCGGTTCTTCGCACGACACGAGCCGCCCGACCGAGCCTCGGCCGGGCGGCCTTGGCGGCTTCGGGCCGGACGGGTTCGGGCCGGGCGGGTTCGGGCCGGGCGGGTTTGGCCGGCGAGAGCTGGGCGGGTTCGCGGGGACCGGAACCGAGCCTCGGCCGGACGGGCGCGGGCCGAACGTCAGTTGGTCGGACCTCAACGGGCTCACCCCGTTCGGCCTGGGAGCCCTCGGCCGGCTCGGCGCGGGGGCCTCGGCCGACGCGGCCGGCAGCGGCCGGTCCGGCGCCGATTCCACGGCCGGCCGTGGCGGCGCGGGCTTGCCAGGTGCTGGGCATGGGACAGCCGGATCCAGTAGCGCTGCCCTGCGTGGCGCTGGGCTCGGCAATGCCGGAGCGGGTGCAGGAGAGCTTGGCCGGGCGGGGTTCGGCGCGGCGCTGCTCGGCGGCGCCGTGCGCCCCGCGAGCGGGATCGGCGTGGGCCGGGGCGTCGGCGCGGGTGGCGCGGCTGGGCTTGTTGGCGCGGGTGGCACGGTTGGGCGTGTTGGCGCGGGTGGCACCGCTGGGCTCGTTGGCGCGGGTGGCACCGCCGGGCTTGGTGGCGCGAGTGGCACGACCGGGCTCGTCGGCGCCGGTGGCACCACCGGGCTCGTCGGCGCCGGTGGCGCGGGCGGGTTTGGTGGCGCGGGCGGCGCCGGGGGGCACGGTGGGCTTGGTGCGCCGCTGGTCGGGCGGCCGAACTCGGGGCCCGAGGTGAGTAATCCTGAGTCTGCGGCGGGGCTGCGGGTGCTCGGAGCGGCCACGTCGCCGCCGGGGAGTGTTCCGGACCCGAGTGGGGCGTTCACGGCCGGCCCGGCGGCGGGGTACCGGCTGGGTGGCGGGGACGCCGTACGGAAAAGTCCTCGGGATCGGTGGGAAGCGGCCGTGGCCGCGCGGCCGCTGGAAGCGCCGCGGGCCCTTCCCGGGGCGCTGCATGCGATGGCCTCCGCCCTTACCGGGCGGGCTCGGCCGCCGCTCTATACGACCGGGCCCAACACCCGGCATGCGCTCGCGGCCGCGGGGGCGCTCGGGGCCACCACCGGGACCGTTGTGCACCTGCCCGCCGCGCCGCCGTCCGGGCCGGCGGTTTCGGCGGTGCTCGCGCACGAGTTGATGCACACGCGTAGCCCGGTGCGGCGGCCGCGGTTCCTGCTCGACGGGGTGTCCGGCCTGCTCGACGACGATGAGCGCGGGGCACTCGCGGCCGGGAAGCAGGCCGTGACCGCCGGCGCCGGGATTGTGGACTCGCTTCCGGTCGGGGGTGGGCTCGGCGCGGTCAGCGAGGTCGCCACCCGAGCGGCCAAGGCCGCGGTGATCGAAGCGACCGCGAGCCCGATCGGAAGCGCATTCTCCGGCCTGCAAGGGGCGGCGGGCGACGCGTTCTCCGGCCTGCAAGGGGCGGCCGGAGACCTGCGGGGGGCCGCCGGCAGTGCCCTCTCGGGGGTTCAGGACGCGGCCTCGGCGGCGGGTGGGGCCGTCACCGAGGCGGCCGGTGGGGCGATGTCGGCCGTCGGGCAGGCAGCGGGAGCGGTGGCGGGGGCGGCGAAGACCGCGCTCGACGCCGATCAGGTGGTGGAGATCGTGGAGCGGCGGCTGCTGCGCGAGATCGAGCGGCGTGGTGGCCGGTGGGCCGGCGTCTTCTGATGAGCTTCTAGATGGTGGGTGAGTTCTGATGGCGGGAGTTGCCGGCGCGCCGGCCAAGGCCGAGTTGCGGACCGAACTGAAGGAAGTCATCCCGTTCCTGTTCAATCCGGCGGAGCTGACGATCACGAAGTCGGCCTCGTGGCAGGGGGCCGACAACAAGGGTGCCAACGCGCCGCTGCTGCGGTTCCAGTCGGGGCAGCCGGGCACCCTCGCGCTGAGCATCACGCTCGACACCACCGACACCGGCACATCAGTCACCGAGCACACCGACAAGCTGATGAAGCTGGTCGCCGTGGACGCGAAGCTGCCGGCCTCGGACAAGAACCGCAACAACTTCCGGCCGCCGTGGGTGACGTTCCACTGGGGACCGCTGCAGTCGTTCAAGGCCGTGGTCGAGCGGCTGACGCTGAAGTTCACCTACTTCGCGGCCAGCGGCATGCCGTTGCGGGCCAAGGCCGATCTCGCCCTCAAACAGTACGAGGACGAGCAGGTCAAACCCTTGCAGAACCCGACCTCGCACACGCCGTCTCTGCAGACCGTGCATCGGGTGCACCACGGCGAGACGCTGGACCGGCTGGCCGCCAAGCACTACGCCGATTCCACCCGGTGGCGGCTGATCGCCGAGGCGAACGGCATCGTCGACCCGCTCGCGCTGGCCGCCGGCACCCTGCTGGTCATCCCGGAGCTGCCGGTGCGCCGCCGTGGCTGAGCAGAAGCGCCGGCTCGACGGTGCCCAGCTCACCATCGACGGCAGGCCGCTGGCGCCGGAGAACTATCCGCTGCTGGCGCTGGTTCGCGTGGAGGAGTCGGTGCAGTTGCCCGACTACTTCGCGATCCACTTCGACGATCCGCACTTCGAGCTGTTCGACAAGGGCACGTTCACCATCGGCACCCGGGTGGAGATCGCGTTCCGGGCCGAGGGCGACCCGGTCGTGGTCACCTCGGGGGAGATCACCGCGATCAGCGTGGAGCCGGGCATCTCGGGGCGGCACGAACTGGTGCTGACCGGTTTCGATCTGACCCACCGGCTGGCCCGGGTGCCGAAGTCGCGCAGTTTCCAGCGGGTCACCGACGCCGACATCGCGTCCCGCATCGCCGGCGAGTACGGCCTGGACGCCGATGTGGACGCCACCGGTGCCGCGCACGACTACGTGTTGCAGGCCGGCGAGACCGACTACGCATTCCTGCGCCGGCGGGCCGCCCGGATCGGCTTCGACGTGTGGGTCAGCGACAAGAAGTTCTATTTCAAGAAGGCACCCCGCTCGACCGCCACCCCGCCGAAGCTGACGTACGGCAAGAACCTCGCGAAGTTCGCCACCCGGTTCTCCGCCGCCGAACGCTCCGACGAGGTGGAGATCCGGGGTTGGGACCACCTCGGCAAGGAAGCCATCACCGGCCGGTCCGACCGCACCGAGCTGGGCACCGACGCCCCGGCCGCGCAGGAGATGTCGGACGCGGCCCGGCGCGCGTTCGGGCGGACCAAGCGCAACGCCGGCCAGTTCCCGGTCACCGACCAGGCCGAGGCGGACGCGCTGGCCGGGTCGCTGCTGCTGCGGGCCTCCGGCGAGGAGGTGGTGCTGCGCGGCGAGGCGATGGGTGACCCGCTGATCGGGGCGGGCGCGAAGGTGCAGATCGAGGGCGTCGGTTCGCGGATGACCGGCTCGTGGCGGGTCACCCAGGTCGAGCATACTTATGGCGCAAACCGCCCATATCTCACCAGGTTCGTCTGCGGTGGGAAGGAGCCGGCCGGCATCGCGGATCTGACCACCGGTAAAGCGGTGGAGAAACAGGGCTGGTCGGGATTGGTCGTCGGGATAGTCACCAACAATGACGACCCGGAGAAGCTGGGCCGGGTGCGGGTGAAGTTCCCGACCCTGTCGCAGGACGACGAGAGCGCCTGGTCGCGGATCGCCACCCCGGGCGGCGGCAAGGAACGCGGCCTGCAGTGGATCCCCGAGGTCGACGACGAGGTGCTGATCGGGTTCGAACTGGACGACACCACCCGGCCGGTCATTCTCGGCGGCCTGTGGAACCGGCGGGACAACCCGCCCGATCCGGGCGCGCTCGGCGGCGGCGTGGTGAAGCAGCGGATGCTGGTCAGCCGCAAGGACTCCCGGCTGGTGTTCGACGACGACAAGCTGGAGATCGATCTGCTGCTCGGCGGCACCCCGTGCGCGCTGAAACTCGAGAAGTCCGAGTCGTCGCTGACCGGCGACCAGAAGCTGGTCATCTCCGCCACCCAGATCGAGATCAAGGCGACGTCGAAGCTGACGCTCAGCGGCGCCCAGGTCGAGATCACCGCGTCCGGGCCGCTGACCGCGTCCGGCAAGCCGATCAAGCTGAACTGAGGGGGCCGACGATGCCGCAGCCGGCCGCACGCCAGAACGACCCGGTCACCGGGACCGACATCCACATCCTGCTGGTCCCGTCGCCGGGCGGCCCGGTGCCCACGCCCACCCCGCTGCCGTTCGCGGGGCAGCTGATGCTCAGCCTCTCCACCGACGTGCTCATCAACGGCCGGCCGGCCGCGACCCAGGGCAGCATCGCGCAGAACATGCCGCCGCACATCCCGCCGTCGCCGTTCAGCAAGCCGCCCACCAACCAGGGCCGGGTCATCATCGGCTCGCCGACCGTGCTGGTCAACGGCAAGCCGCTGGCCCGGATGGGTGACCAGGTGGCCACCTGCAACGACCCAGTCGACGCGCCGACCAGCGTGATCAGCGCCGGATCGCCCGACGTGCTGGTGGCGTGATGGCCGGCGACGACTTCATCGGCAACGGCTGGGCGTTCCCGGCCGCGATCAACCGCAACGGCAGCGTGCGGCTGGTCACCGGCACCGAGGAGGTGGACGCCGCGATCCGGATGATCCTGTCCACCGTGCCGGGGGAGCGGGTGATGCGGCCCGAGTTCGGCTGCGCCATGTGGGAGCAGCTGTTCGCGCCGCTCACCGCGGGCACGCTGGGGCTGATCGAGCAGGCCGTGAAGGAGGCCCTCGAACGCTGGGAGCCGCGGATCGAACTGCAGGCGGTGGACGCCGACGGGGAGCAGGCCAGCGGGACGGTGCACATCACGGTCGCCTACCGCATTCGGTCCACCAACGACGTACGCAATCTGGTTTTTCCGTTTTATACGATTCCGACCGAGGAGCCGGCGCCATGAGCCTGCCCGCACCTGATTTGGACGATCGCCGGTTCCAGGACATCGTCGACGAGGCGAAACGGCGGATCAACCGGCTCTGCCCGGACTGGACCGACCACAACGTCTCCGACCCCGGCGTGGCGCTGATCGAGCTGTTCGCGTGGATGACCGAGATGACGCTCTACCGGCTCAACCAGGTGCCCGACCGGCTCTACGTGAAGTTCCTCGAACTCGTCGGGGTGGAGCTGTTCTCGGCCGTGCCGGCCCGCGCCGACCTGCTGTTCCGGCTCACCGCCGCGCGCGATGACGTGGTGCGCGTGCCGGCCGGCACCCAGGTCAGCACCGAGCGCCGGGAGGACGAGGCGCCGATCGTCTTCCTCACCGACTCGGAACTGCTGGTCACCCCACCCAAGCTGATCGCCTGCCTGACCCACACCGGCGACCGCTACGCCGACCACTGGGAGGAGTTGCGCCGCGAGGCCGCGACGGTGCAGCTGTTCCCGACGCTGCAGGTCGACGAGGCGGTCTACTTCGGTCTGCAGGAGTCGGCCGGCGGCAACCTGTTGCGCCTCGACGTCACCACCGGCCCGGAAGGTGCCGGCGTCGACCCGCGCCGCCCGCCCCGGGTCTGGGAGGCGTGGGACGGCACGGCCTGGAAGAACGTGCGGATCCTGGACGACACCAGCGCCGGCTTCAACTCGACCGGCGAGGTCACCCTGTTGCTGCCGATGCGGCACGAGGCCCTCGCGATCGGTTCCAAGCGGGCGTTCTGGCTGCGCTGCCGGCTGGTGCGGCCGGTCGAGGGGCAGCCCGACTACACCAACCCGCCGATCCTCGAGCAGCTGTCGGCGGTCGCGCTCGGCGGCGCCGTGCCGGCGCATCACGCCGAGCCGGCGCCGGCCGAGCTGCTCGGTGCCAGCAACGGCCGTCCGGGCCAGGTTTTTCAGGTACGCCGGGTGCCGGTGCTGCCGCGGCGCCACGACGAGACCGTACGGGTGGTGCTGCCCCGCCACGAGCGCACCGGCGAGCCGGAGGAGCAGGAGTGGATGGAGGTCGCCGACCTGTCCGACGCCGAGGAGGACGACCAGGTCTTCACCTGGTCGGGGGCCAACGGCGAGATCCGGTTCGGGCCGCGGGTGCTCGACCGGGAGGGCAAGGTGTGGCAGCACGGCGCGATCCCGCCGATCGACGCGCAGATCTACGTGACCGGCTACCGGTTCGGCGGCGGCAGGCGCGGCAACGTTCCCAGCGACCGCCTCACCGTGCTGCACACGTCGATCCCGTTCGTGGCCGGGGTGACCAACCTCGACCCGTCGGCCGGTGGGGTGGACGCCGAGACGGTGGAGAACGCCAAGGTGCGCGGCCCGATGCTGCTGCGCGGCGGCCGACGGGCGGTCACCGCCGAGGATGTCGAACGGCTCACCCTGGACGCCGCGCCGAGTGTGGCGCGGGCCCGCTGCCTGCCACCGGACAACCCGTCGGAACCGGCGCGGCTGCTCGTCGTACCCCGGGTCGATGTTGCTCCGGAGAATTTGACCCTGGATGACCTGGCCATCTCCGAGGAGCTGGAGGAGACGATCAAGGCCTATCTGGAGCCGCGCCGGCTGCTGACGATGCGCCTGCGCATCGACGCGCCGCGCTACCAGGGGGTCAAGGTGGTCGCGGAGGTGCGGGCGGCCCCGGGCGTCCGCACGGAGACCGTGCGCGAACGGGCGGAGCGCGCGTTGTACGAGTACCTGAATCCGTTGACCGGCGGGCCCAGTGGACAGGGCTGGCCGTTCGACACCGACCTGCGCCTCGGCGACGTCTACGGCGTACTCCATGGGTCGTTCGGGGTTCAGGGGGTTGAGGCGGTGCACTTCTTCTCCGCCGACCTGCGCCGCAAACGGACCCTCGACCAGGTCGAACAGCGGCTGCGACTGCTGCCGGAGGCGCTGTTCATGTCGTACGAGCACCGGGTGGTGGTTCAACAATGACCAGCCACGACGGGTGGCTCGTCGAGCAGCTGCCCCGGGTGATGGCCACCGACCCGGTGCTGCGCGATTTCGTGACCGCTTTCGAACAGACCCACGACACGGTCCGGGAACGCATCGACGCCATCGAGTTCCAGATGGACACCGGCCTGGCCAGCCCCGACATGCTGGCCTACCTGGGTTCCTGGCTGGGCGTCATGCTGGAGCCCACCGACCCGGCCGAGTACCGCCGCTCCCTGGTGCGCGAGGTCGGCAAGCTGCTCGGCTGGCGCGGCACCCGCTACGGCGTGGAGGCGCTGCTGCAGGCGGCCACCGGCGCCCGGGTCACCGTGATCGACGCGGGCGGCATCTTCGGCAGCAACGACAAGGTGCCGCCGCCCGACCCGGTCGTGGTGGTGCAGATGGACCACACCGGTCACCTCACCGAGAAACAGGTGATGGCGTTCCTGCAGAGCGAGTTGCCGCTCGGCGCCAAGATCCAGCTGGACGTCCGCTTCCAGCCGCAACCCGCGCGCGGCCGTGCCCGCCCACCCGGCAGTGGAGACGACAATGCCTGAGATGTACGGCTCGGTCCGCCAGATGCCCTGCCCCGACTGCGGCAACCCGGTGATGCCGGACCGCGACCAACTCTGCCAGAACTGCGGTTACCCGCTGATGTTCCTGCGCAAGGGCGGTGGCACCGACGACGCCCAGGCCCAGGCGATCCCGCGCAGCCCGAACGAGCGGGTCGACGAGACCGGTATCCGGGCCGTTCCGCAGCAGGTGCCCCGCACCGCGACCCGGCAGTTCCCGGCCGGCGACTACGGTGCCCCGCCGCGCGGCCAGGCACCGTGCCGCAACTGCGGCTACCCGAACGAGCCGGTCCGGATCCGCTGCGAACGCTGCGGCATCGAGTTGCAGGCGGCCCGCCCGCAGGCGACCCGGCTGGCCCCGCCGATGATCGCCCACCAGCAACCCGGGAAGCGCAGCTGGACCTGGCTGCTGATCCTGCTGATCATCCTGGCCGCGCTGTCCCTGCTGGCCCTGGCGGCCGCCCTGGCGTGGCTCTATCTGGGGTGATCTGGTAACTTTCAACACGCCGTGGCACCCGACCGAGGAGGTGAGACCCGTGAACGTTTGTACGGAGCGGGCGCTTACCCCTGCCGTCACGGGCCGGCCACTGACCTAGGTGCTGCCGGGAGCGCCCCGATAAGGCGATCCGAAAGGCACCAAACTGTGAATCCTGTGGAATCCCGCCATGCCGTGCTGATCTCGCGCGTCGCGGCCGGCCGGTGGCATGCGCTGGAGGACGACCTCGTCGTCGGCCGCGCCGAGGTGTCGCGGCGGCCCGACGAGCGGATGTTCGTCAGCATCGACGCCTGGCACGACGAGGCCTTCGACCGGCTGGCCGACGCCATGCTGGCCGAGTTGCCCCGACCGCTGCACACCCTGGTCGACGAGACCGACCTCGACCTGACGGCCCGCTGGCAGCGGGCCGGCTTCACCGTCCGGCGCCGGGAGTGGGAGTACGCCGTGCCCACCGCACGCGACTCCGCGCTGCCGCCGCCCGGGGTGACGATCAAGGCGTTCGGCCGGGCCGAGGAGGCCCCGCTGCTCGCCCTGGACCGGGCGATCCGCGCCGAACGGTGGCCCGACCTGCCGGCCGAGATCTTCGTCCCGCCCGCGCTGGACCTGTCGAAATACGCCGTTGCCGCGGTGGACGGCCACTACGTGGGTCTGCTGCGGATCGCGATGGTGACCCGGCTGCCCCGGATCGGGCTGATCGCCGTCCGGGCCGACCAGCAGCGCCGCGGCATCGGCCGGGCGCTGCTGGCCCACACACTCGGCGCCCTGCACGGCGTCGGCAAGACCACGGCTTCGGCCGAGGTGTCCGAATCCAATGTCGCCGCCACCGCGCTGTTCGAGGGCTTCGATGCCCGGCGGACCGGCAGCAATCTCGAACTGGTGGTGCGCTGAACATGCCGAGAACAGCCAAGGGAATCGAGCTCGAGGGCACCGTCCTCGAATGTATGCGTAACGCGAACTTCCGGGTGGAGCTCCAGAACGGCCACACGGTGCTGGCCCACATCAGCGGAAAGATCCGGAAGAACTACATCAAGATTCTTCCGTTCGACCGGGTGCTCGTGGAGCTGAGCCCGTACGACCTGACCCGGGGCCGGATCGTCTTCCGCTACCGGTAGCCGCTATTTCGGGGGCGCCTCGTCGGTGGTCCTCTGATCCAGGACCACGCTGTAGGCGAGGACGCTCCCCGGGTCGAGCCGTGCGGTCGTGCCGGCCGCCTGGACGACCCGGGTCTCCCGGCCGAGGGCGCGACCGGTGGCGGTGTCGATCACGAAGCGCTGTTCGATCGAGCCGTACGTGGCGTTCCCGGTGGTGAAGGCGAAGCCCTGACCCCGGCGTCCGTGCTGATCGGCCACGACGCCGAGCGAGCGCACCCCGGGCAGGGTGGCGATCAGCCGGAAGGCCGCCGCCCGCACCGGGCCGCTGACCGGGATGTCGGTGAGCAGGCTGGAGGCCACCGACAGCAGCCACTGCTGCCGGTCGGTGGGCACGTCACCGCCGCCGCCGTCCCAGGACTTCAGCAGCCGGGCCCGCAGCGCCTCCGGGTCCGCCGGCAGTTTTTCGAGGTCGCGTACGGTGACGTTGGTGTTGCCGAAGGCGTACACCTCGGGGTTGTCCGACGAATTGGCCTCCGGCGCCCCGGCGTCGATGCTCACCGGGTAGCCCGGCCCGAGCTTCCCGTCCGGCAGCGGCTTGCCGACCAGCACCTCGTGCGGTGAGCCGGCGGCGCGCCAGGCGGCGTCGTCGGCCGGGGTGAGCGGGGTCATCCCCAACTTGGTGGAGATCACCCGGTTGGACTCGTTCCCGGACCGGGACAACCAGGTCTCGTACGAGGTCTTGGCCGTCATCTCGTAGGTCGCGGTGCCGGCGCCGACCGTGATCGTCGAGCCCTCCTCGGACCGGGTGACCACGTACTTCCCGGAACCGAACGCGTCGGTGGTGCTGTGCTCGGCCGCCGTCAGCAGCAGCTGGGAGGCGGTGAGCGGGCGGGCCACCTCGGTGTCCGGCGCCGGGCCGGGCTCCGGGACCGAGACCGCCACGACCACGGCCGCCACCACAGCCGCCAGGGCGCCGGCCGGGATCAGCAACGCGGGCCGGAAACGGCGGGCCGGGGCGGTCCCTTCCCATACCGGTACGGGCAACGGCGGCGTCCCGGACGGATCCAGCTGGGCCGGGCGGGCCTCGGCGAGAGCCGTCATGACATCGGGGTGATTCTTCATCGGCTGGGCTCCTTGATGACGGTCGGCTGATCGGTGGCCGCGACCGCCCGGGCGAGGCGGTTGCGGGCCCGGTGCAGGCGCACCAGAAAGGCGGGGGTGGAGCAGTTCACGACGCGGGCCGCCGCGCGGGGCGAAAGGCCGTCCCAGGCGATCAGCGTCAGGGTCTCGCGGTCGTGCTCGGAGAGGGTGGCGAGCGCGGTGAGCACCGCCGCCCGTTCGGCCACGCCGTCGGCGACATCGGGCTCGGCCGCGTTCGCCCACTGCCGCAGTTCGGCGGCCACGGTGCGGTGCCTTTCCTCGGCGCGATGCCGTTCCCGGATCACGTTGCGAGCGACGCCGAGCAGCCAGGGAAGTGGCGCGGCGCGCGGCATCTTCGCGAAACTCCGCCAGGCGACGAGAAACGTCTCCGCCACCACCTCGTCGGCGAGCGGCCGCCCGGCACGGGCGACGGCGTACGCGTACACGCGCCGGTGATGGTCGGCGTACAGCGCGGTGAACTCCTCTGCAGCCTCTGGGTCTGCCACTGATGAGCCGTCCTTAGTCAGGTTGTGCTGTCACCTGGAAGTGCGCCGCGGGGCCGACTTCTTACACCCGAGCTTCGTTCATCCTCCGGGGATGACGTCGCCGGGATCGCGCGGCGGCACGGTGGCGGGATGGGACGAATTCCGGGATGGACCGCGATCACGCTGGCCTTCGTGCTGGTCGTGGGCGCCGGCGGGTGCTACTCCGACGAGGCGGCGGCACCTCCGGTCTGTGACAGCTTTGCCGCCGTGCAGAACACCGTCGACCACATTCGCGAGGTCAACGTCTCCGAGAACGGACTGTCGCAGCTCAGGCCGTACCTCACCCAGCTTCGTGAGCAGCTGACCCAGCTCTACACCGACGCCCGGGCGCAGTTCGCGCCGCAGGCCGACCGGCTCAAGGCCGCGGTGGATCAGCTCGAGGCCGCTCTGCGCACCGCGCGCGACGACCCGAGCGCGCTGAACCTGGCCGCCGTGCGCACGACGGTCACCGCCGTCCGGGCCGGCGGGCAGGATCTGCGCGCCGCCATGGCACAGACCTGTTGACCGCCAATTCTTACCGGTCGATGACGTACCGGCCGTGACCCCATCCTCGCCGTCCTCGCCGCCGTAGTGGGAGGTGCCATCGACGGCGAGGAGGAAACACGTGAGAACCCAATATCGACGACCGGTACGGCTGGCTCTGGCGGTCGCGGTGCTGGCCGCGACCGGCGCGCTGACCGCGACGTTCGTCTCCAGCGGCGGCAAGGGTACGGCCGACGCGGCCACCAGCCTGGCCCAGTTCGTGCCGATCCAGCAGGTGAAACCCAATGTGGTGCGGCCCCGGACCGGCCCGGACGCGTCGACCGGGCGGTTCACGGTGGACTGCGGCACCAACGGCAACGGCAAGTTCAGCCCGGACAATCCGGTTGCCCAGCCCGGCATCAAGAACGGCGCCGAACACCTGCACGACTTCGTCGGCAACCTGGCCATCACCGCCAACTCGTCCGACGCCGACCTCGACGCGTCCGGGACCACCTGCCGCAACGGCGACAAGTCGTCGTACTTCTGGCCCGTCGTCCGGATCGACCGGTCGGTGCGCCCCAGCGGTGCCCAGGTTCAGCAGGCGCTGGCCGGCACGTCCGGTACCGTGGCCTGCCCGTCCGTGCGGACCCGCCTGCCGGCCGTTCCGGTCGGCGCCAAGGCGGCGGTCGACCGGCAACTGGGTGACCTGGACCGGCTCGACCGCAGCGCCGACCGGCGGATCCTGGCCACCCGCGGCATCGACACCCGGCTCAACAACGAGGTTCTGCAGTCGCTGCGCACCCGCCGCGCGGCGATCCTCGCCCAGATCAGCGACACGATCCGGGCGGCCGGTGGGAAGCGCCCGGCCGGCCTGGTCTCGCTGACCGAGTGCGACATCAGCTACGACGGCATCCACGCCGGCCTGCACAGCGAGCACAGCGCGAGCACGACGTCCACCCGCTCCGCCACCGCCCAGGTGCGGTGCCCCAGCGTGCGCGACAAACTGCCCGGGGTGCCCCGGACGGCGCTCGCCGAGGTCGACCGCAGCCTCGCCGAGCTGGACCGGCAGATCTCCGAGGCCAATCAGCGCCTGGTCACCAGCCGTGGTCAGGGTGGCGCGAACTTCATCGACAACGCCATTCTCGGCCCGCTGAAGGCCAAGCGCACCGCGGTGCTCGACCGCATCGCCATCGCCATCGGCCGCAACGGCACCCGCCCGCAGGGACTCGACAGCCTCGCCGGCTGCACCCTCGGCCAGGACGCGGGCGGCGGCCAGGCCACCGGTCAGCCGTCGGCCGCGCCGAGCGGTACGGCCGCCCCGCTGCCCGAGCCGCAGGGCCGCAACCTGGAACTGCCGAACAACACCGGCGGCATCGTACGGCCGCAGTCGGTGCTCATCGAGTACCGCGGCAACCCGGTCAGCAAGGTCGTGCCCATGCCGAAGTTCCTGCGGGAACTGACCGGCGACGCCAAGCCCACCAGCCGTGGCCCGGCCAACGCCCGCGCCACCTGGACCTGCGCCGGTTTCACCGACCGGCTGTCCGACCGTTACCCGATCTGCCCGGCCGGCCGGTCGGTCCAGCGGGTGCAGGACTTCCCGGGCTGCTGGGACGGCAAGAACATCGACAGCGCCAACCACCGCGGACACGTCGCGTTCGCCGACAAGACGACCGGGGCCTGCCCGGCCGGTTTCGTCGCCATCCCGCAGCTCCGGATCACCATCTCCTATCAGATCCCGCGCGACGTCCAGCTCAACGGCCAGTACGCGCTCGACTCCTTCCCGGAGGAGAACCACAATCCGTTCTCCGACCACAACGACTTCATCAACGTCAACTCCGCGCAGACCATGAATCGCATCGCCACCTGCATCAACCGGGCCAAGAACTGCCGGTGAGGGTCAGGTCCGGGCCGCCCGCTCGGTGCGGACCGGGTTGCCGCGGACCAGGCCGTCATGGACCTGCCAGCGGGCGGTGATGGCGGCCTGGGCGGCGTTCTCGTTGGCCTGCGCTATCCGCGAACGGAGCAGGTCGACGGCGATGCGGCGGTTCAGGCTCAGGTACCGCTCGGTGTCGGCGACCACGGACAGGCCGGTCGGGCGGTGGGTGGCCCGCACCGCCGTACTCGCCTTGTTGCGGTGTTGCCCGCCCGGCCCGCCGGTCCGCACCGCGACGAAGTCGACGTCGTTCTCGGCGAAGCGCATCACCGGGACCTCCGGGTCGCACGGCTCGGCGATCACGTACCAGTTCTTGCGGCCCACCTTGCGGTACGGGCTCGGTGCCTGCCAGCACAGCGTGCCGGTCCAGCCGGCGGCGAACGCCGCGTCACCGGGCCCGTCGATGCGTAGCAGAACCGACCGGAACGTGCCCGGCCGCTCCCCGGGCACCGACTCGAGGCGGTCGACGGTCAGGGCGGCCGCCGCGGATCTCGGCCGCCTGACCTTCGGCCGGGCCTCCGGGTCGGCCGCCGAAGCCTCCAGACGACGGACGAGGCGGGCCACGGCCCAGGCGCATTCCTGCGGGCCGCGGCCCGCCGACAGGAGCAGATGTACGGTCATCGGCGTGCCGTCTTGTACGTCACCAGCGGGACCGTGGTGGCGATCGGGGTGGCCAGGCCGTGCGCGGTCAGGTCGCCGATCACCTGCTCGATCTTCTTGTACGCGGTCGGTGCCTCCTCGAACAGCAACTGCCGGTCGTCGCACACCACCAGCGAGCCCAGCGGGGTGCGGCGCAGCTCCGCCACCGTGTGTTTGGCCTTACCGCGGCGCAGTGCGTCGGACCGGGACATCTTGCGGCCGGCCCCGTGCGCCACCGACCAGCCCGCCTCCGGGCCGGCATGCCCGGCGACCAGGTAGGAGCGGGTGCCCCGGGTGCCGGCGATCAGCACCGTACGGCCGTCGCCGTTCGCGGCGCCCTTGCGGTGCAGATAGCCGCCGTCCCGCCACTCCACCGAGTTGTGGCACTCGTCGACGATCGGCTCGTCGGGGGCGGTGCCCAGGGCGTACGCCACTCGGGCGGCCATCAGCCGCCGGTTGAGCGACCCCCAGCGCACCGCCTCGTCGTGGGCTTTCAGGTAGTCGGCGGGCGAAGCCGCCGGTCCGGCACCGTGCTGCGAGGTGTGGTCGCGCAGGATGCTCTCGCCGAGCCCGCGCGAGCCGCTGTGCACGATCAGCACCAGGTCTTTCGTGCCGTCGACCCGGGCCAGCTCGACGAAGTGGTTGCCCCGGCCGACCGTGCCGATGCCGTCGAGGTGGCCGAGCGGCACGTCGCGGCCGACGAAATCCCAGGCCGGGTCGTCGGGGTCGGGGCAGCGGTCGAGGTCGGGGAAGCGGGCGGCCAGTTTCTCGGGAACCGGCCGTTTGAGCGAGATCGGGAAGACGGCGATGCCGCACCCGATGTCGGAGCCGACCAGGAACGGGTAGAGCACCGTCGAGTGCATGGCCGCGCCGATCGGGGCACCCTTGCCGGGGTGCAGGTCGGGCATACCGGCCACGTGCAGCATGCCGTCGAGGGCGGCCACCTGGTGGCACTGATCGACGGCGTCGGACTCGATCCAGCTGGATGGGGACGCGAAGATGCGTACGGAAGCCATTGCTCACTTTCCACGCGGCGTTGTGCCGCTTCCGTGCGGCGAACGCCGCAAAGGGGTGAAGGAGTCGAGGGCGGTTCCGTCAGCGATTCATGCGACGAGGATGGCGCAGGGGGTGCTCAGGCGGCAACCGAATTAGCGATCAGCTCGGCGGCCAGCCCGGTCGGCGCCACCCCGAGCCAGACCGCGTGCAGTGGCCGGACCAGCGACAACCCGTGCACCCGGACCTCGACCAACTCGCCCGCCCGCACCAGGGCGTCGGTGGCGCGGGCGCTGACCACCCCGATGCCGCCGCCCGCCCGGACCGTGGCCAGGATCGTCGTGGTGGAGCCGAGGCTGGTGGCGTGCGGCAGCGCGACGTCACCGACGGCGTTCAGGAACGTGTCGCGGGTGCCCGATCCCGGCTCGCGCAGCAGCAACGGCTGTTCCGGCAGGTCGGCGATCGTCAACGCGGCGCGCGCCGCGAGCGGATAGCCCGCCGACACGACGAGAGCGACGCGATCCTCGCCCACCTGGCGTGAGCTTAGGCCGGCCGGAATGTCCGGCGACTCCACGAAGCCGAGGTCGGCCGCACCGCCGCGGACCGCCTCGCAGACCCCCTGGCTGTTCGCCACCTGGGCAGAGATCTCCAGGTCGGGATGGGTGCGGCGGAGGGTGAGCAGCCAGGCCGGCAGCATGTACTCGGCCACCGTGAGACTCGCCGCCACCCGCAGCCGGGCCTTCTGATCGTCACGCAGGGTGCGAACACCGTCGGCGAGCGCGTGCGCGGCCTCCACCACCGGCTGGGTCCACACCACCACCGCCTGCCCGGCCGGGGTCAGCAGGCTCCCGCGCCGGGAACGCACCAGCAGCGGCACGCCGAGCCGCCGCTCCAGTTTCGCGAGGCGTTCGCTGGCCGTCGGCTGGCTGATGCCGTGCCGCCGGGCGGCACGCCCGACACTGCCGGTCTCGGCGACCGACAGCAGCAGGTCGAGAGCCGGCAGATCGCTGATCCACGGCGGCAGGGGCATCGGTGCTCGATCCTACGTGAGTTGCTGCAGGCCAAGGCTGGTTGCGGCGACCGACACCCAGAGCACGAAGCCGAGCAGCAACGGCCGCGGCCCGGCCCGGCGCAGCGCGGCCACGTCGGTGGACAGACCCACCGCGGCGAGCGCGACCGCCACGCACCCGACGGCCAGCCAGTGCAGTGCCGGCAGCACGATCGCCGGCACGAACCCGATCGTGTGCAGGCCCGCCATCAGCACGAACGCGCCCAGGAACGAGAGCTGCCGGCCGCCGGAGCGCCCGCCCAGCACCAGCACCACCGGAACGATCATGAGCGTGCGCACGAGCTTGACCACGACGGCGTGCTCGGCAGCCACCGGCCCGTAGCCCGTCGCCGCCGCCACGACCGCGCTGGTGTCGTTCACGGCCGTGCCGGCGAACAGCCCGAACGCCTCCTGGCTCAACCCGAGCAGATGCCCGAGCGGCGGAAACACCACCACGGCGGCCACGTTGAACAGGAAGATCGTGGAGATCGCGTACGCGACGTCGCCGCTGCGCGCCCGGATCGCCGGGGTGACCGCCGCGATCGCCGAGGCCCCGCAGATGCCGGTGCCGACTCCGATCAGCGTGCGCAGGTCACCCGGCACGCCGAGCGCTTTCCCGGCCAGCCAGGCAAGGCCGAGGCACACCGCCAGGGTGCCCAGCATGACCGGAACCGATCCGAGGCCGACCGAGGCGACCTCACCGAGCGACAGCTGCGCGCCCAGCATCACCACGGACGCCTGCAGGACCGGCCCCTTCGCCAGGTCGAGCGTGGGCTGCCGGACCGTGGTGACCCGGCTGAGCAGCACCCCGCCGACCACGGCGAACACCGGCACGCCCAGCACCGGCACGAGGGTGCCGCAGAGCACCGCGGCCAGGCCGAGCAGGAGAACGATCACACCTCTCAGCGTCCGGCGCCCCGGGCCGCGCCGGTAGCGGCCATCTCGCACTCGCGGTCATCGGCATTGCCTATGACACGGCACGTTCCAGGACCACCCCAAAAAGATCACGGTAGGCGGCGAGCAGCTCGGCGTCCGACTCCAGCACCGTCTCGGTCCGGCCCGCTTGACCGGTACGGATCAGAGTGCGCCCCGAGATCGTGATGCGCCCGTCCCCGTCCAGCCGGGTGCAGACCGTACCTTTGCGGAAGTGCGAGCCCGGCCAGGTCTGCTGCCACCAGCAGGCCGGCCCGAAGTCGATCAGGTCGCGAGCCCGTCGCTCGATCCGGTGCACCGGCTGCCCGTCCCGGCTGACCAGCAGATCACCGTCGCCGCCGTCGGCGACGACGAAAACCCCGCCGGGGTCCTTCTGGTCGCCGCGCTCACCCAGGCTCAACGGGTACGTCGAGTGTGCTCCGAACCCCACGTCCACCAGCCACTCGTCGTCCACGATCAGCCCCAGGTGATCGAAGATCGGCCCGAACCGCTCCCCGCCGAACACCCGAACCCCGATCCGGTCGACGCGGTGCCCGAGCCCTTCGAGCAGGATCGCGAAGGCCCCGTTGAGTTCGTAACAGAATCCACCCCGCCCCCGCCGCACGATCTTGTCGAACAGATCGTCCGGCGCCAGCGAGATCGTCTCCCCGAGATGGATGCTGAGGTTCTCGAACGGCACCCGCTCCTGGTGGGCCCGGTGCAGGTCATGCAGCGAGGTGCCCCGGTCCGCACCGATCCGGCCGAGGTAAGCGTCGATGTCCATGGCCCCACCCTGCGACCTGAACCGCACTTCAGGTCAAGCGACGAGTTCACGATCAGGCGTTCCGGAACTATCGCCTGTGGAGTGCGGCGATATCCTTCACCGCAGTGGATTCACCCGTTGCGGAAACGAGAACCTGTGGCGGCTTGGGACGGCAGTGGCGCGCGGCGGCACCGGTACCGGCCGGAGGAGCGGATCATCGGGGACATCCCGATCCGCAATCGCAACTTCTCCGGTCGCGACGAGGCTCTCGCCGCCCTGGACCGCGCTCTGGAGCCGGGCAGGCACTCGCTTCTACTGCCGAACCTGTACGGGCTCGGCGGTGTTGGCAAGACCCAACTGGTCATCGAGTACGTCCATCGCCACCTGGACCGATACGACCTGATCTGGTGGATCCCGGCCGAGCAGACCTCCATGGTGCTCGCCTCGCTGACCCAGATAGCGCATCGTCTCGACCTGCCGGTGGCGGACGATCAACAGGAGACCGCGCGGACGGTGCTGAACTGGCTGGCGGGCAGCGACCGGGAATGGTTGCTGATTTACGACAACGCCGACGAGATCGCCCCTCTTGCCCAGCTGATCCCCACGACCGGTGGGCACGTGATCCTGACGACCAGGAACGAGGAGTGGGGGCGGATCGGCGACTCGATCGAGGTCGACGTCTTCTCCCGGACGGAGAGCATCCGATTCCTTGTCGGCCGGATGGGACGGCAAGATCGCGCTCCCACGGTCTCTGAGGCCGAGGCCGGGGAACTGGCCGCAAAGCTCGGTGACCTTCCGCTCGCCCTGGATCAGGCGGCCGCGTGGATGCTGGCAACCGGGATGTCGATCGATGAGTACCTCGATGTGTTCGAGGCGCACCTGCTGGAGCTGCTCGACGAGGGACGCCCGCCGGACTATCCCTTCACCATCGCGGCCTTCGTGGCGCTCGCCATCGAGAACCTGCGCGAGCTCGACGAGGCCCTCGTTGAGCTGTTCGCTCTCTTCGCCTTCCTCGGCGGCGACGGGATCCCGCAGTCGCTGCTGCGGCGCGGCGGCCGGGGAGCCGACCTGTCGCCGTCGCTGGGCGCGGCGCTCCGCGATCCGATCCGGTTCGGTCGTCTGGTCCGTGAGCTGCACCGATACGGTCTGGCCCGGAAGGTCACGGCGGCGCGGACCTCGACCGGTCCGGATCGGTCGGACCGGGCGTCGGGCATCCAGGTGCACCGCCTCGTGCAGCGGGTATTGCGCGACACGCTCGCCCCGGAACAGCGCGAGCAGGCCCTGCGCAACGCGCAGAATCTACTGGCCGCCGCGGCGCCGGGGGACCCGGACGAGATCGGCGAGCTGGACCTGCAGGGCCAGATCGGACCTCATCTCGTGCCCGCCGACATGATCCATGCTCATCACCGTCAGGGCCGCCAGGCCGTCCTGGACTACACGAGGTACCTATACGTGGTCGGGGACTACGAGAACAGCCGGGCGCTGGCCGACGGCGCCGTCACGGCCTGGACCACGGCGGACAGCGCGGACCCCGACGTCGGGGAGAACGGCCAGTCGACGTTGCTGGCGCGGGCCTGTCTCGCGAACGCGACCCGCGCCCTGGGCGACAGCAAGGAGGCTGCGGCCATCCTGGCGGACGTCTACGAGCGCCTCCTGATCGCCGAGGACTTCGGGCCCCGGCACCCGTACACCGTGATCACCGGCAGTCAGCGCGGCTATGACCTGCGCATTCAGGGCCGGTACGCCGAGGCGCTCGCGTTCGATCAGGACAGCCTGGCCGCACACCGCGAGGTGTTCGCCGGCGAGGAGATCTACATTCTGCGGAGCATCGGCAGTCTCGCATCCGATCATCGGCTCCTCGGCCGGTTTGCCGACGCCATGCGCCTCGACGAGGAGATCGCGGCACACTACGGCGACGTCGGAGTGCTCGGGATCGACGCCACACGGGTCAACATCGACCTGGCTCGAGACCTCTATGGTCTCGGGGCCTACCACGCGGCACTGGCCCGGCTCGAGGAGTGGATGCCGACGGTCGAACGGCTGCTCGGGGCGCGCCACTCGCACGCCCTGCTGACCGACCGGACCCGGGCCATCACTCTGCGCAAGGTGGGCCGGGTGACGGAGGCGCTCGATCTGATGCGGGACACCCGGACGCGAACGGTGATGCGCTTCGGCCCCGACCACGAGTACGCGCTGGCGGCAACCATGAGCCTGGTCAACCTGCTCCGGCAGGACGGAAACCTCGACGAGGCGGAGCAGTTCGTCGAGGACTCGCTCGGGCGGTTGCACCGGGATCTCGGCGTCGATCATCCGTCGACGATCGCCGCCGAGGTGAACCACGCCATCCTGCTGCGCTCGCGCAACGAGGACGAACGGGCGGCCGCAATCGGCGAGTCGGCCTTCCGCCGGCTGCTGGAACAGCTCGGCGCGGAGCACCCGTACACCATCTGTGCCGGAACTTCCCTGGCCACCGACCGTGCCCGGCAGGGTCGGGCGCCGGAGGCGCTGGCCCTCTCCGAGCGGATGCTGGAGCTCGGCCGGGAGGCCAACGCAGACGGTTTCGCCGTCCGCGACGGCGCCGATCACCCGTACGTCCTGATGCGAACCGTCAATCTCGCGCACGACGTGCGGGCGTGCGGCGACGAGGAGCGGGCGGCGAAGCTGTTCGACGGTGCGGTGGAGCAACTGACCGCGGTACTCGGGGCGGAGCATCCCGAGGTGCGCGCGGCGGTCGCGGGAGAGCGTCTGGAGGGCGACATCGAACCACCGCCGACCTAGGCGCGGCGGTCCAGGAACTCGTAGACGTCCTGGTTGTCGACGCCGGGGAAGGTGCCCGGTGGCAGCGCCGCCAGCAGGTGGGAGTGGACTCGGGCGCTGGGCCAGGCCGAGCCGGCCCAGCGCTGCACCAGGTCGGTGGGTGGGCGGCGGCAGCAGTCCGGGTCGGGGCAGCGGGAAATCGTACGGCGGGTGGTGTCGCCGCCGCGGAACCAGCGGGCGTGCTCGTACGGCGTTCCGACGGTTACCGAGAATTCGCCCGAGCGGGTGGACTCGATGTGGACGGTGCACCAGTAGGTGCCCGCGGACGTGTCGGTGAACTGGTAGAACGACGAGTACGGGTCGTCGGCCTGGAAGATCGTGCGGGACGCCCACTTGCGGCAGATCGGCTGGCCCTCGATGGCGCCGGTCACGTCGGACGGAAAGCGGACGCCGTCGTTCTCGTAGGCCTTGTAGACGATGCCGCTCTCGTGCACCCGGGTGAAGTGGACCGGAATGCCGAAGTGCTGGGTGACCAGGTTGGTGAAACGGTGCGCCGCGGTCTCGTAGGAGACGCCGAACGCGTCCCGGAAGTCGTCGATCGCCAGCGCCCGGTCGTTCTTGGCCTCGCGCAGGAAGCCGGCCGCGAACTTCTCCGGCATCAGCAGCGCCGCCGCGAAGTAGTTGGCCTCGACCCGCTGCCGCAGGAAGTCGCCGTAGTCGCTGGGGTCGTTGTGGCCGAGCACGAAGTGGCCGAGGGTCTGCAGCACCACCGCGCGCGGGTCGTGGCCCTTGCCGCTGGCGACCTGCGGCAGGTAGATGCGCCGGTTCTTCAGATCGGTCACCGAGCGTGTCGAGCCGGGCAGGTCGTTCACGTAGTGCAGGGAGAAGCCCAGTGACGCCGCGATGTCGAGGATGCCGCGCTGGGACAGCGGGCCGGTGGTGTAGCGCACCGACTGCAGCACCTTGGCCGCGGCCGCCTCGATCTCCGGGAAGTAGTTGTTGCGTTCGCGCATGTTGACCCGCAGCTGGGCGTTGGCCTTGCGGGCCACCTCGGGGGTCGCGCTCTGCGCGGTGAGCACCCGGTTGAGCTCGCGGTGCAGGCCGACGAGGGATTCGAGCGCGTCCGCCGGCAGCCTGCGGCCGCCGCGGACGATCGGAAGACCCAGGGCGGCGTACGCCGTCTCCTGCTGGAAATGCGCGAGGTCGATCTCCAGGCCGGCGCGCCGGGAGGGC
The DNA here is from genome assembly GCF_018332695.1 of Paractinoplanes toevensis. Classification (GTDB taxonomy): domain Bacteria; phylum Actinomycetota; class Actinomycetes; order Mycobacteriales; family Micromonosporaceae; genus Actinoplanes; species Actinoplanes toevensis. The sequence continues at coordinate 22,569 of NZ_BOQN01000072.1, read as the reverse complement.
GCCTCCGGGCGCAGAAGATCTTGCAGGGGTACGCCGAGGGCGGTCGCGATGGCCTGCAGGATCGACAGCTTCGGCTCGCGCTTGCCGTTCTCGATCATCGAGAGCTGGGACGGCGCTCTTCCGACGGCTTCGCTCAGCTGCTCGAGCGTCATGTTCTTGGATTTCCGCAGGTGGCGGAGCCGTTGGCCGAGGGTCACGAGGTCGACAGAAGGTGAAGCGGTCACGGGTTTGACGCTAACAGAAATTCTGCGTTTCTTCTGCTCACAAATGCCTCCCGAGCCCCTTGCGAAGTGCGCGACAGTCGAATTCTTCCACCGAGCAACACGGCGACAGGGTAGGAAAGGGATTTCGATGACTGATCAGCTGACCCGGGGCGGTACCGCAGCGGACCTCACTCAGGCGTGGGCCGGCGATCCCCGTTGGACCGGCATCAAGCGCACCTACACCGCGGACGACGTGGTCAAGCTGCGCGGCACGGTCCAGGAGCGGCACACCCTGGCCGAGCGCGGCGCGCAGCGGCTGTGGGAACTGCTCAACAGCGAGGACTACATCAACGCGCTCGGCGCGCTGACCGGTGGCCAGGCGGTCCAGCAGGTGCGGGCCGGTCTCAAGGCCATCTACCTGTCCGGCTGGCAGGTCGCGGCGGACGCGAACCTGTCCGGTAACACCTACCCGGACCAGTCGCTCTACCCGGCCAACTCGGTTCCGGCCGTGGTGCGGCGAATCAACAACGCGCTGATGCGCGCCGACCAGATCGACACCGCGGCCGGCCGCTACGAGCGCGACTGGTTCGCCCCGATCGTCGCCGACGCGGAGGCCGGCTTCGGTGGCCCGCTCAACGCGTTCGAGCTGATGAAGTCCATGATCGTGGCGGGTGCCGCGGGCGTGCACTGGGAGGACCAGCTGGCCAGCGAGAAGAAGTGCGGCCACCTGGGCGGGAAGGTTCTCATCCCGACCCAGCAGCACATCCGTACGCTCAATGCCGCTCGCCTCGCGGCCGACGTCCTCGGCGTTCCGTCGCTGGTCATCGCCCGCACCGACGCGCTGGCGGCCGACCTGCTCACCACCGATGTGGACGAGCGCGACAAGCCGTTCATCACCGGCGAGCGTACGGCCGAGGGCTTCTTCCGGGTGCGGCCCGGTTCCGACGCGGCGATCGCCCGCGGGGTTGCCTACGCCGACTACGCCGACCTGCTCTGGGTGGAGACCGGCAAGCCGGACCTCGAGTTCGCCCGCAGCTTCGCCGAGGCTGTCCACAAGGAGCACCCCGGCAAGATGCTGGCCTACAACTGCTCGCCGTCGTTCAACTGGAAGAAGAACCTCGACGACGCCGACATCGCGCGCTTCCAGAAGGAGCTCGGCGCGATGGGCTACAAGTTCCAGTTCGTCACGCTGGCCGGCTTCCACGCGCTGAACCACTCGATGTTCGAGCTGGCCCGCGGCTACGCCGAGACCGGCATGACCGCGTACGTGAAGCTGCAGGAGGCCGAGTTCGCGGCCGAGGCGGACGGCTACACCGCGACCAAGCACCAGGCCGAGGTCGGCACCGGCTACTTCGACGCCGTCTCGACCGCGCTCAACCCGGACAGCTCGACCACCGCCCTCAAGGGCTCGACCGAGACGGAGCAGTTCTGACATGGGCGGCGAAGAGGTCACTATCACGGGCACCACGGACGGCCGTTACTCCGAGATTCTGACCCCCGAGGCCATCGCGTTCGTCGTGGCCCTGGACCGTGAGTTCGGCGCCCGGCGGGTGCAGATCCTGGAGCGCCGCCGGCGCCGCCGGACCACCCGCACCTCCGAACTGGACTTCCTGCCGTCGACTTCTGCGGTGCGCGAGGATTCCAGCTGGCAGGTCGCCCCGGCCGCGCCCGATCTGACCGACCGCCGGGTCGAGATCACCGGGCCGCCGGAACGCAAGATGACCATCAACGCGCTCAACTCCGGCGCCAAGGTCTGGATGGCCGACTTCGAGGACGCGACCTCGCCCACCTGGGAGAACGTGGTCCTCGGCCAGGCCAACCTGCGCGACGCGCTGGACGGCAAGCTGGACTACACCGCGCCGGACGGCCGGGAGTACAAGGTCGGCGCCGACCTACCGACGATCATGGTGCGGCCGCGCGGCTGGCACCTGCCGGAGGCGCACCTGCGGGTCGGCGGCCGGCCGGTCTCGGCGTCGCTGTTCGACTTCGGGCTCTACCTGTTCCACTGCGCCCAGCGGCAGCTGGACCGGGGCAGCGGCCCGTACTTCTACCTGCCGAAGCTCGAGTCGCATCTCGAGGCCCGCCTCTGGAACGACGTCTTCGTCTTCGCCCAGGAGCAGCTCGGCATCCCGCGCGGCACGATCCGGGCCACGGTCCTGATCGAGACGATCACCGCGGCGTTCGAGATGGACGAGATCCTGTACGAGCTGCGGGAACACTCGGCCGGCCTGAACGCGGGCCGCTGGGACTACCTCTTCAGCATGATCAAGAACCGCCCGGACGTCGTGCTGCCGGAACGTTCCCAGGTCACCATGACGGCACCCTTCATGCGGGCGTACACCGAGCTTCTCGTCCGTACCTGTCATCGTCGCGGAGCGCACGCCATCGGCGGCATGGCCGCCGTCGTCCCCAGCCGGGACCCGGTGGCCGCGAAGCGGGCCTTGAACCAGGTCCGGCAGGACAAGCGGCGCGAGGTCGGCGATGGTTTCGACGGTTCCTGGGTCGCGCACCCCGGGCTGGTCGCGACCTGCCGCGAGGTGTTCGACCAGTGGCTCGGCGCGGAACCCCACCAGATCGTGCGCAAGCGCGACGACGTGCGGGTCACCGCCACCGACCTGCTGGACGTGAAGACCCTCGGCGTCCAGGTGACCGAGGTGGCGCTGCGCAACAACAGCAGTGTCGCGCTGCGCTACATCGCGGCCTGGCTGGGCGGCCGGGGCGCGGTGGCGCTGGGCGGCCTCATGGAGGACGCCGCCACCGCCGAGATCTGCCGCGCGCAGCTCTGGCAGTGGATCCACGCGGGCACCCCCACCGACTACGGCGTTCCGGTGTCGGCCGCCCTGGTCACCCGGATGCTGCGCGAGGAGCTCGACGTGCTCAGCGAGACCGGCGCCCTCGACGAGGACTCGGCCCGGCGGTTCGGCCAGGCCCGCACCCTGCTCACCGTCCTGCTGACCGAGCGCACCTGCCCCGAGTTCCTCACCCTGCCGGCCTACCTGCGGCACATGTCCGGCGGATCGGGAACTCCCGCCACCACCGAGCAGGCCACTGTCGCAGCCTGAGCGGTAGAGAGGACGGCGCGGTCCCGGCACTGGGCCGCGCCGTTCTCACAGCTGATCACCGCGGCGGGGCACGCTCAGGGCCATCACGGCGACGTCGTCGTCGACCTCGTCGAAGGTGGCCAGCAGGTCGACAAGGGCATCGACGGCTGCGGCCGCCTCGGTGGGTCCCTGGTTGCGGACGAAGTCCCGCAACGCGTCGTCGCCGTAGCGGTCGCCGTCCGGCCCGGTGCGGGCCTCGGTCAGTCCGTCGCTGTACAGGATGAGGGTGTCACCCGGATCCAGTCGGATGGTGCGGGTCGCCAGGCGGGGTTCGGCCAGGATGCCGATCAGGGTGCCGCCCTCGGTGTGCTGGTAGTCGGTGCTGCCGTCGGCCCGGACCAGCAGGGCCGGTGGGTGCCCGCCGGCGGCGATCGTGGCGATGCAGCCCACGTCTCGTCGCTCGAGGACACCGAAGATGACGGTGCAATGCCGGTGCGCCTGGCTGCGGTACTCCTGGAACAGCACGGCGTTGAGGTTGGCCAGCACAGCGGTGGGTTCGGGATCGTAGACGGCGGCGGCCCGCAGCGTGTATCGAGCGGCGGCGGTCACGGCCGCGGCGTCGACGCCTTTACCGCGTACGTCGCCGAGGAAGAATCCCCAGCGGTCGCCGGGCAGCGGGAACAGATCGTAGAAGTCGCCGCCCACCTCGTCGGCAGTTGCCATGTGATAGTGGGCCGCCGCGGCCATCCCGGGCGGGACCGCCAGCGCGGCCGGCAGCAGGCTGCGTTGCAGGCCGGTGACGAGTTGCCGCAGCCGCGCCCGGTCCTGCTCGGCGCGGCGGCGGGCGCTGAGCAGCTCCTGCTCGTAGGCGCGCCGTTCCCTGGCGTCGAAGACGGTGGTGCGAATCAGCAACGGCTCACCGTCGCCGCCGGTCTTGACGGTCGAGGTGATCAGGACCGGCAGGAGTGTTCCGTCGGCGGAACGCAGTTCCATCGCGATTCCGCTGACGTTGCCCTGCATCCGCAGCATGGGCGCGCAATGGGTCTCGTGGTATAGGCGGCTGCCGACCGCCAGCAGGTCGACGAAACGGCGCCGGCCGACCAGGTCTTCACGGGTGTGGCCGAGCCAGCCGAGCAGGGTGGCGTTGACCTTGGCGATCGTGCCGTCCAGCAGGGTGGAGAGGAAACCGCACGGCGCGTTGTCGTACAGGTCGTCGATGTCGTCCTCCAGCAGCGCCGGGAAGGTGTCGCCCCCGACCGCCCTCCGTGTCGCCGGCGTGGGCTCACTCATGCTTCCCCATGCTGACGGCAAGCGGGCGGCGTCGCTTCATAGCACGATCCTCGCACTCGCCGTGCCGCCGTCCCACATCTGTTCTCCCGGTTCGACCGGCCGGCTGGGGGGTTCCGCTGTTACCTGCCTCGGGGCGGCCCGGGTGCCTACGGTCGGAAGCATGGAACTCAGACCGCTCGGGCGCACCGGCGTCCATGTCAGCAAGCTCTGCCTCGGCACCATGATGTTCGGGCAGTGGGGGACCAAGGACCACGGCGAGAGCGTCAAGATCATTCATCGGGCGCTCGACGCGGGGATCAACTTCGTCGACACCGCCGACGTCTACTCGCAGGGGGAGTCCGAGGAGATCGTCGGGGAGGCGCTGGCCGGGCGGCGCGATGACGTCGTACTCGCGACGAAGTTCTTGATGCCGTTCGACGACGATCCGCAGCATCGGGGTGGCTCGCGGCGGTGGATCATGAAGTCGGTGGAGAACTCGCTGCGCCGGCTCGGCACCGCCCGCCCGTCGACCTCGACGAGACACTAGGAGCACTGACCGATCTGGTACGGGCGGGGAAGGTCCGTTACATCGGGCACTCCACCTATCCGCCGTCCACGATCGTCGAAGCTCAGTGGGTTGCCGAGCGGCGCGGGCGGGAGCGGTTCGTCACCGAGCAACCGCCCTACAACATTCTGGTGCGCAACATCGAGAACGAGGTGCTGCCGGTCGCCCAGCGGTACGGGATGGGCGTCATCCCGTACAGCCCGCTGGCCGGCGGGTGGCTCTCCGGGCGGTACCGCAAGGACTCGCAGGACGGCCCGATGTCGCCGGCCCGGCAGCGGCTCGCCAACCGGTTCGACCTGTCGCTGCCGGAGAACCAGCGCAAGCTCGACGCGGTCGAGCAGCTCTCCCAGCTGGCCGACGACGCCGGGCTGACGCTGATCCAGCTGGCCCTCGCGTTCGTGCTGCGGCACCCGGCGGTCACCGCGCCGATCATCGGGCCGCGCACCATGGAACACCTCGAATCGCAGCTGGCCGCGGCCGACGTGGTGCTCGCCGACGACGTGCTGGACCGGATCGACGCGATCGTGCCGCCCGGCGTGACCATCAACCCGGCCGAGAACGGCTGGGTCAGCCCAGCGCTCGAGGCCGTGGCCCGGCGGCGCTGACCTCACGAGCCCGGGGCGGGGCGACGTCGCGGATGGTCTGCAGCAGCGTGCCGGCGTCGACGCCCTTGCTCAGGAAGCCGGCCACGCCCGCCGGCAGTGCCGCCGTGACCAGTTCCTCGGTCACGAACACGGTGTGCATGAGGACCCGGACCGTGGCGAGGTCCGGGTCGCTGGTGATCTGCCGGCTGGCCTCGACGCCGTTGAGGTCCGGCATGTGGTTGTCCATGAGGACGACGTCGGCCAGGCCGGCCCGGCAGCGCACGACCGCCTCCACCCCGGTGGCGGCCTCGGCCACGACGGCCATGTCCGGATCGGCGTCGATCAGCGTGCGCAGGGCCTGCCGGATGAGTGGTTGATCGTCGGCTACCAGTACCCGGATGGTCATGGGACTTCCTTCCCTCGCCCTCGCTTGCAAGCTCAAGGGTCGCGAGATTCCCGTCGCTGCGAATCGTCCCGACGCGGTGTTCTGGTTACCGCAGGTGCGGTAGGCGTCAAACCTCCGGCAGGACGTCGCCCGGCCGGATCAGGTCGTTCTGGTAGGCGATGACGACCAGTTGTGCGCGGTCACGGGCCTGCAGCTTGATCATCGTACGGTTGACATGGGTTTTGACGGTCAGCGGGGAAAGGTGCAAGCGCCGCGCGATGTCGTCGTTCGCCGTCAGGCCTCGAAGCGGGTCCGCCGGCGGCGGGTGACGACGAAACCGGTGATTCCGGCGGCGATCAGTACGGCGCCGGCGACGCCGATGAAGGCCGTCTGCGGTCCGGTGATCGGCAGGCCGCCGCCCTCACCGCCGGTGTTCTCGCCCCCGCCGGTGCCACCGCTGGTGTCGGTGCCGTTCAGGACGATCTGGGCGGTGTCGTTGGCCTTGTTGGCGTCCGGCTTGAACGCGTCGCACTCGCACTTCGGGTTGAGCTGGACCGAACCCCGCGCACCCGGGACCACCTTGGTGATCTTCAGGGTGAACTTCCAGGTGACCGTGGAGCCGGCCGGGAGCACCTCGTCGGTGAAGCAGGCGTACTGGACGGCCTTGGGGTTGCCCTTGAGGATGCCGTCGGCGCCGTTCGGGAAGCAGGCGTCCGGAACCCCGGTGACCTTGGTGGCGGCCGGGATGGTGACCAGGGCGGCCACCGCGGGCAGCCCGAACTGCGACGCCAGGGTGGCCGGGCCGAGGTTCTTCACGCCCACCGGGACGGTGACCGTGGCGCCGGCCGCGCCGGTCGCGGTCGCGCCGACCGCGGCGAGGTCGGCGGCCTGCTGACCGGTGACCGTGACGTCGAGGTCCTGCCAGTTGTTCTCCGGGTTGGGGTCGGTCTGCTTGGCCGCCGACTTCGGGGTGGACACCTGCTTCAGGGTGAGCTTGCCGTCGGCGCCCGGGTTGCCGGGACCGTCGAAGCCGCTGTCCCCGACGAACTTGATCAGGTCGTCGTAGTCGCCGGCGGTCAGCCACTCGTACTCGCCGGCCACCCGGCCCGGCGCGAGGGTGTCCTTGCGCAGCTGGTACGGCAGCTCGACCTGGTAGGTGGCGCCCGGCTGCAACTCCTCGTCGAAGGTGCAGGCGTTCAGCACGCCGTCGGCGTAGAAGCAGTTGGAGAACTGCTTCACCCCGGCGATCGCGTAGTCGGTGCCGGCCAGCAGCGCCGTCCCGTGCACGACCGCGTCGGTGCTGTTGGTGACCTGGAGCGACGCCGTGAAGCCGCCGCCCGGCTTGGCCGAGACGCTCTGCTTCTTGCCGGCGACCAGGTCGACACCCTCGGCGACGGTGACGTCGACCGTACGCGTCGAGGTGGCGATCCCGTCGGCGCTGAACGTGACGGTGAGCTTGCCCTTCTCGCCGAGCGCGGACTTGGTCGCGGTGACCGCGGCGTAGTCGGTGAGGCCGCCGTCCGGGCCGACGAAGGTGTAGAAGTCGTTCGTGCAGACCAGCTTGGCCGGGCCCTCGTTGACGCAGCCGGCATCGGCGTCGGCGGTGGCCAGGGCGACACCGTCGAGATCGCCACTCAGCTCGTAGACGATCTTCCCGCCGGTCAGGGCGTCGTCCTCCGCGGCGAACAGCAGCGGCGCGGCATAGGTGTTCCCACCGGCCGCGACGGTCACGTCCGGCAGCAGGAGGTCGACGGCGGGGCCGGCGGCCTGTGCGGGCGCGGCGACGGCCGCGGTGGCGACTGCTGCGGCGCAGGCGGCGAGCACGCGCCGGCCCAGAACACGGTTCATGCGGAAGATCCCCCATAGCTCTTTGATCTTGATGCGAGCCGCAGCTTAAAGATCATCTGGTCGATCGCGGGATCATCCGTTCGGACGGGTCCGTATCGTCGTCTTAGCTGTGCATTTCTTGGAAGTCCGCTGTTGGCCCGTTGTTCCTGTTTAAGATCGCCGTACGTGACGGTGCTTAGGCGTATGCGGGTGACCACGCGGCTGGTGGCGGGCTTCCTCCTGCTGGCCCTGTGCGTCGTGGCCATCTGGATGGCCGCGGTGTGGTCGGCGAACAGCACCCGGAGCACGGCCGAGGCCCTGGCCGTATCGCAGGCCAAGCTCGACGCGGCCCAGCAGCTCAAGTTCCGGGTCACCGACGTGAGCGGCTGGCAGGCCGGCTACGCCTTCAACATCGTGCGCGGGGCGGCGAACGCGACCGCGGACACCGCACCGGAACGAGCCGCGTTCCTCGCGTCGATGAACAGCTTCGTCAAGGAGCTCGACGCGATGGCGGCGCTCCCGCTGACCGCCGCCGAGCAGTCGGACGTGGCGACGATCCGGACCGCGTTCGAGAAATTCGAGGCCATGGACGGCGAGGTGATCGCCGCCTACCGGGCCGGGACCCCCGCGCAGATCGAGAAGGCCAACGACCTGGTCGCCGAGACCGGCCTCGACCTGTACGCCGTCATCGCCGGCGGCGTCGACCGGCTGCTCAACAGCGCCTGGCAGCACGAAGCCGTCGCGCACCGGCGGGCGGACCACACCGCGAGCCGGACCACCCACGTCGCCAACCTGGTGGGCGGCCTCACCCTGATCATCTCGGTGGTGCTCGCGATCCTGCTGGCACTGTCGATCATCCGGCCGCTGAGCGCCCTGCAGGACCGCCTCGCCGACATCGCCGAGGGCGAGGGCGACCTGACCCGGCGCCTCGAGACCAGCGGAAACGACCAGTTCACCGACGTCAGCCGGTCGTTCAACCGGTTCGTCGACAAGATCGCCGCGACGGTACGCGAGATCGGCGCCTCGGCCACCACGGTCGCGCACGCCAGCGAGACCCTCACCACTACCGCGATCCAGATCATGGTGGACGCCAAGGCCACCTCCCGGCAGTCCGGCGAGGTGGTGCTGGCCGCCGACGAGGTCGCGGCCACCGTGCGTACGGCCGCGGCGAGCACCTCCACCATGGGCGGGTCGCTGCAGACGATCGCCGGCACCGCGGCCGAGGCGGGCCGGGTCTGCGAGCAGAGCCTGCAGGCGGCCCGCGCCACCCAGGACGTGATCGGCCGGCTCGCCACCTCCAGCCAGGAGATCGGCGACATCGTCAAGGCGATCACCGCGATCGCTCAGCAGACCAACCTGCTGGCCCTCAACGCGACCATCGAGGCGGCCCGGGCCGGCGAGTCCGGCAAGGGGTTCGCGGTGGTGGCCGGCGAGGTGAAGGACCTGGCCCGGGAGACCGAGGTCGCCACCGACGACATCATCGCGAAGGTGCAGAGCATCCAGCAGGACACGACGATGGCCACCGAGGCGATCGGCGAGATCGTCGAGATCGCCGGCCGGCTGGGCGGCTTCCAGTCCACCATCGGCTCGGCCGTCCAGGAGCAGACCGCCGCCACCGACGAGATGAGCCGCACCATCGCCCGGACGACGACCGCCTCGGCCGACATCGCCGCGAACATCGCCACCATCTCGTCGGAGGCGCAGACCACCACCAGCGGCGTCATCGACATCAAGCAGGCCACGCAGGAGCTCTCCCAGCTGAGCAACGGCCTGCGGGTGCTGGTGGGACAGTTCCGCGTCTAGTCCTCGGGAATCACCCGGTCGAACATCTCCGGGCGGGCCACATCCGGGTCCGGGCCATTGCGTACGCCGGTGTCCAGCGCGTCGATGCGGGCCACCTCGCCGTCGGTCAGCGCGAAGTCGAAGACGTCGAAGTTCTCCGCGATCCGGCCCGGGTCGGTGGACTTCGGGATCGCCGAGCGGCCGTGCTGCAGCTGCCAGCGCAGCATCACCTGGGCCGGCGTCCGGCCGTGCTCGGCGGCGATCCGGCCTATCTCCGGGTCCTGCAGAACGTTGCGGCGCTGCTCACCCCAGCCCGGGTAGAACGTGATGCCGCCGATCGGCGACCAGGCCTGGGTGAGGATGCCGTGCTCGTCATCGGCCTTGCCCACGTCCGGCTGGCTGAAGTACGGGTGCAGCTCGATCTGGTTCACCGCCGGCACCACCTGGGCCCGGGCGAGCAGGTCGGTCAGGTGGTGCCGCATGAAGTTGCTGACCCCGATCGCGCGCACACTGCCGTCCTGCAGGAGTTTCTCCAGCGCCCGGTAGGCGGCGACCGTGCGATCGAAGCGGTCCGGGGCGGGCTGGTGCAGGATCAGCAGGTCGAGCTGCTCGACGCCGAGCTTCCGGGTCGCCTTCTCGAACGCGTGCAGGGTCTCGTCGTACCCGTAATCGCTGACCCACACCTTGGTCTCGATGAAGATGTCCCCGCGGACGACGCCGGAACGGCGGATGCCCTCGCCGACCTCCCGCTCATTGCCGTAGGCGGCGGCCGTGTCGACATGCCGGTAACCGACGCGCAGCGCCGCCTCGACCGCGGCCGCGGTCTCCGCGGGCGGGCTCTGAAAAACCCCAAGACCAAGAGCAGGCATGCGTACGCCGTTGTTGAGAACAAGTTCTGCGGTCATGCCCTCGACGCTAGATCGCCCACGGCCGCCGAGAGAGGTACCAGCGTTACTCCCCAGGGTGACCGGGAGCGGGCAGAAGATCGGGGGAGTCGGTCGGCGGTGACCTAGGGGCTTCGGTGGGATGCTGTCTGTTATCCCCGATCCACCGCCGGGAGGTCACCGAAGATGCTGCCGCTCAGCAATGCCAACCTGTCGTCCCTCAGTGAGGGGCGGAAAGAGGTCGCCGTTCCGCAATACGACCGGGCCGCGCTGCGGGCCGGCATCGTGCATTTCGGGGTCGGTGGGTTCCACCGCGCCCACCAGGCGATGTATCTGGATCGCCTGATGAACGAGGGCAAGGCCCTCGACTGGGCGATCTGCGGGGTGGGGGTGATGCCGGCCGACGAGCGGATGCGGCAGGTGCTGGCCGCGCAGGACGGGCTCTACACCCTGGTCGTGAAGGCGCCGGACGGCAACCTCGACGCCCGGGTGATCGGGTCGATCGTCGAATACCTCTATGCGCCGGACGACCCCGAAGCGGTCATCGAGAAGATGGCGTCGCCGGAGATCCGGATCGTGTCGCTGACCGTCACCGAGGGCGGCTACAACTTTCATTCGGTCACCGGTGAGTTCATGGCCGACAACCCGGACGTGCAGCACGACCTCACGATCGGCAACCAGCCCAGGACCACGTTCGGGCTGATCACCGAGGCGGTCGAGCGGCGACGGCAGCGCGGCCAAGCACCTTTCACCATCATGAGCTGCGACAACATCCAGGGAAACGGGGAGGCGGCCCGGCGCAGCTTCGTCGCGTACGCCCGGCTGCGTGACCCGGCGTTGGCAAGTTACGTCGCGGAGCACGTGGAGTTCCCGAACAGCATGGTCGACCGGATCACGCCGGTCACCACCGACGAGGACCGCGACCAGGTGCGCGAGCAGTTCGGGCTGGAGGACGGCTGGCCGGTGGTGTGCGAGCCGTTCACCCAGTGGGCGCTCGAGGACCGGTTCGGCAACGGACGGCCACCGTTCGAGGACGTCGGCGTGCAGGTGGTGCCGGACGTCGAACCGTACGAGTTGATGAAGTTGCGCCTGCTCAACGCCTCCCACCAGGGTCTCTGCTATTTCGGCTGGCTGGCCGGTTACCGGCTGGTGCACGACGTGGCGCAGGATCCGCTGTTCGCCCGGTTCCTGCTGGCGTACATGGAGCGCGAGGCCACCCCGACCCTGGAGCCGGTGCCGGGCGTCGACCTGCGGGAATACCAGCATCAGCTGATCGACCGGTTCTCCAACGCGCAGGTCCGCGACACGGTGGCCCGGCTGTGCGCGGAGAGTTCCGACCGGATCCCGAAATGGCTGCTCCCGGTGATCCGCCGCAACCTGGAGACCGGCGGCGACATCCTGCTCTCGACCGCGATCGTGGCGTCCTGGGCTCGCTACGACGAGGGTGTCGACGAGCAGGGCCGGCCGATCGAGGTGGTGGACCGGCTGCGGGAGCCGCTGATGGCCGCGGCGCGCAAACAACGGGACGAACCACTGGCGTTCATCGCGAACCGGGAGGTTTTCGGGGACCTGATCGACAGCGAGCGCTTCGTCTCGGCGTACACCTCGGTCCTCGCCGGCCTGCACCACAAGGGAGCGCGAGCGACCCTCGAAGATCTCGTGTCGGGAATCGTATAGCTCCAGGTTGTCGCGGAGTGACAGCATGAGCGCGTGACCCTGCCGCTGCGTGTCAATGTCGCGCCGGAGCGGGCGGATGCCTCGCCCGGCGACAACCTCCAATTCGATGTCACCGTGCGCAACGCGAGTGACATCGTGGAGCATTACGGCGTCGAGTTGCTCGGGCTGCCCGACGGGGCGACCGTGCGCACCGAGCCCGAGGTCGCCAAGTTGCGGCCGGCCGAGAGCGGCACGCTGATCGTCAAGGTCAACCTGCCGGTGCAGCCGCCGGCCCCGGCCGGCACCTATGTGGTGGGCGCGCTGGTGCGGTCGAAGTACCGGCATGACGTGTCGCGCTGTGTCGAGGTGCCGATCGAGCTGGCCAGCGTCGAGCAGATCACCCTGCGCACGACGCCCGAGGTGGTGACCGGCGGCCGCACGGGGCAGTACACGTTGGAGATCGCCAACGGCGGTAACGCGCCGGTGCGGCTCTACCTGACCGCGACCGATCCGGAGCGGCGGGTCAGCGCCACCTTCCAGCCGGCCTGGCTCGACCTGCCGCCGGGCAGCAACGGCCGGGCCCTGCTGAACGTGTCGGCGCCGCTGCCGTGGAACAAGGAGAAGCAGCGGCAGCTCACCCTGGCGGCCACCCCCGACCTGCCCAACGCCACGCCGGTGACGGGTACGGCGACGTTCGTGCAGCAGCCGCGGATCGCGTCGAAGTTCGCGAAGGTCGCCGGGATCGCGGCCGGGGTGATCGTGCTGGCCGCGGCGATCGCGGTGCCGGCGCTGCTGAACCGGGCGAAGGACAAGCCCGATCCGGCCGCGGTGAACCAGACGGCCGCGGCTCCCACCGCGGCGGCGACCACCGCCGCGCAACAGCAGCAGAGCGCGGCCCCGCCGGCGGCCTCGGCGGCCGCGCCCTCGCAGGTCCCGCCGCCGGTGGAGGCCAGCTCGGCGGCCGCGACGTCGGCGGCGGCCACCACCGGCGCACCGGCCGGTGGGGGCGAGCGCGAGATCGACCTCACCACGCCGCCGCCCGGCGTGGTCGGCAGCGACGTTTTCCGCAACCAGGGCTTCCTGGTCAGCGGGGACCCGAAGGCGGTCGCGGTGGCCGGCTGCGAGAACGCCCGCAGCGCCGCCGTGGTGGAGGAGCCGACCGGCAAGTTCCTGACGTCCAGCTCGCCCGACGACCCGGCCAGATGTCACGAGGTGCCGCTGCTGATCGACTTCCTGTCGGACGGCCCGCCGGTCGGGGCGGTCAAGGTCACCCCGCTGACGCCGAACACGCTGATCATGGAGGTCACGTTCCGCGACTTCCAGCGGGCCGATTCGACCACGCTGTCCGTCTCGGGCGAGGACGCCGCCGCGCACGGCGGCGTCGACCAGGTGCTGATCCGTTCCTCGGTGGGCCCGGTCGCGATCACGAAACTGAAGATCGGCCCCTTGAGCTGAGGGATTTGGAGCCGAGAATCGCCCAGGACATGAGGGCGACGCACAGCGCGCCGTTGATGAAGGACGCGGTCACGTCGCTCGGGTGGTGCATGCCGCGGTAGAGGCGGGACAGCGCCACCCCGACCGGCATCAGCAGCAGCGCCCAGCACAGCCACTTCTGCCAGGTCCGGTGCACCAGGCCGGCCAGGATCAGGGCCAGCCCGCAGTAGAGGGCGAACGCGGCCGACGTGTGCCCGGACGGGAAGCTGGAGGTGGGCGGCGAGTCGTCCAGGTGCTTGACCGGCGGGCGCTGCCGGTCGATGACGAGCGTGGTGAAGAAGAAGACGATCGCCTGGGCGCTGACCGCCGCGCACAGGAAGAGCGGCTCGTACCAGCTGTGCAGGGTCTTCAGCAGGATGAGCGCGGCGATCGCGGTGACCCCGATGATGACCGGGGTGCTGCCGATCAGGCTGAAGACCTCGGTGACCACGTTCCACGGTGGAGTGCGGTGCGCCGCGAACCCGCGGTTGACGCCGTCCTCGACGGTGAACGGCCACGTATGGTTGAGCACCTTGGTGATCAGCAGGCCGAGACCGATCATCCCGAGCAACAGGGCGATGAGCCACGGCAGGATCCGTTTGGCGTAATACGCCGCCCGATGTTCGATTGCCACCCGGTTTTCCAGCATGGGCGGGGCACTACCCGGATAGAGAATCTTTCATGCGTGCGTCCCGCGCCAGGTAGGTGGCGGCGGTGATCGCCGCGACCGCGACCCCGACGAACAGGCCGGCCACCACGTCACTGGTCCAGTGCACGCCGAGTGCCACCCGGCTCATCGCGGTGATCAGCGGAATCCCGATCGCGCCGGCCCACAGCGCGGCCCGCCACCGGGGCTTCCCCCGGGTGTAGGGCAGCAGCAGGAGCAGCAGCACGGCCGCCCCGAGCGCGTTGTTCAGCGCATGGCCGGACGGGAACGAATACCCGGTCGCCCGGGCGACCGGATCGAGCAGGGCGGGCCGGTGCCGGCTCACCATCAATTTGAGGAGTACGCCGAGCAGCCCACCGACTGCCATCGTGATCGCCACCCACCAGGCCAGCCCGGTCTCCTTCCGCCGGACCAGCCAGATCACCAGCCCGACCGCGGCCACCCGCCAGGTGTTCGGATCGAACACCAGGCTCCACGCCTTCATGAACCACACCCAGCCGGGATGGTCCAGCGCGAACCGGTGGAACGACGAGGTCACGGTCGCGTCGAGTTGGTACAGCCAGTCGACGTTGCCCACGACCAGCACGCCGACCATCGCGGCCGGCATCACCACCGCGACCGCGACGGCGGCGGCCACGGTCAGCCGGGCGCCCAGGGAATGCATAGGGTCGGCTATACCCGATCTCAGGCCGCGTACGCGGCCTCGGCCCACTCGCCCGCGCCGTCGCCGCCCCGCCGCTTGACCCGGTACATCGCCTCGTCGGCCAGGCGCAGCGCCTCCGGCAGGTCGGCCGCGTACGCCGCGGCCACCCCGATGCTCACGGTGGCGGGGCAGTCCGGGATCGCCCGTACCGCTTCCACCATGCGCGCAGCGACCCGCAGCGCGTCGGCCGGGCCGACCCCCGGCAGCAGCACCGCGAACTCGTCCCCGCCCAGCCGGGCCAGCAGATCCTCCTCGCGCAGCTGGGCGCCGAGCGCATCGGCGATCGCCCGCAGGGCGGCGTCCCCGGCCGCATGCCCGGCCGTGTCGTTGATCTGCTTGAACTTGTCGGTGTCCACCACCATGACGGTGAGCTTGTCGGCCGGGCGCAGCTGGGCCTGCCGGACCGCCCGGTCGAAGGCGCCCCGGTTCGCGATGCCGGTCAGCGCGTCCAGCGCCGCCGCCCGGGACGCCTGCTCGTGCTGGGTGCGCAGCAGTTCGAGGGACTTCATCACCTCGACCGACTGCAGCATCCGCAGCCGGTGCCGCCACATCGCGGCGGCCAGGGTGTCCCCGTACGCCATGGCGGCCTCGGCCTCGGCGGAACCGCGCGCCGCCAGCAGCAGCGCCTTGGTGCGGTGGGTGGCCGCGGTGATCAGCCAGCCGGCGTCCGGCGGCAGGGTCGCGATGGCGTGCTCCATCACCGCGTACGCCTCGTCGGGCCGGCCCGAGCGGCGCAGCGCGACCGCGTGGAACGGCCGGCTGTAGGCGAGCGTGGCCGCGCTCATCCCGCGTTCGCTGAGTTTCGCCAGGTAGCGCTCGATGTCGACGGCGGCACCGGCCGGATCGTCCCGGTCGGCCCGGGCGCAGGCCGCCGCGAGCAGGGCGGTGTCCCGCCACGCCTGGGCGTCCGGGCCGCGGGCCTCGTCGGCGGCCCGCAGCGCGTACCGCTCGGCTTCTGCGGTGTGGCTCTCCGCCTCGGCGACCTGGCCGATCTGGTACAGCTCGAGCGCCCAGAACAGGTGCAGCTCGGCCTGGTTGTACAGCCACATCGCCCGGTTGCCGTTGTCGGCCGGGCTCATCTCGTACGCGGCGTCGTAGTGCGGGCCGACCAGCTCGTACAGTCGCAGCTCGAAGTAGCCGATGGCGACCGCGACCCGCCCGTTCACCGCGGCGATCGGATCGGTCTCGCCGGCCACCGCGGTGGCCGCGGTGACCAGGTCCTGCAGGACGCCGGTCTCGCCCTCGCCCTCCCCGAGGCGCAGCTGGACCGAGGCCCGGGTGGCCAGCGCGCAGGCCAGCCAGCCCGGACTGTTCTCCCGGACGGCCGCCTCGGCCATCAGATCGAGGGCGGGGACCGAGCCCTGCGGGTCGCCCAGGTTGGTCAGGGCCAGGGCCCGCACGAAGTGCATGCAGGCCGGCCCCCCATCGGTCAGGTACGCGTCGGCGGTCGCCAGCGCGGCCGTGGCCCCGCCGCTCTGCGCCAACTCAAGCAGCCGTGCCGCCTGTTGCGTGATCTCGCTCATCGGCCCTCCCGGAGCGGCCTATCGGCGCGATCCGGCTCAGTTGAGGGAAACCACCTTGTTGATCAGGCCACCGCCCGGGAAGTCGAGCATCAGCACGCCGGTGCGGACCACCGGGGCGTGCACCTCGGGCCCCTCGTTCAGGTAGATCAACAGGAACGGGTCGACGCCCTGCACACCGAGCGCGCCACCGGCCACCTGCTGCGGCTGGGCGAAGACGCTGGAGCCGCTGGCGAAGTTCACGTACATCTTCGTGGGATCGCCGGCGCTGGTCGCGTCGAGGAAGCGGCGCACCTGGTCACGCTTGGTAGCGATCGCGTTGACGTTCGGCACGTTGTAGTTGTCCTGCACGTACGTGGAGTTGCCGTCGTTCCAGCCGTCGAACTGGGCGAGACCGTAGTTCGCATACCGTCCGCCACGGGCGCCGTTCATCACCGCGAGCACCACCTTGCCCCGCACGGCGCCGAGCGCCGGCATGGCCGCGGCCGACGATCGGCTCACGCTGGGGGACCACCACAGGTTCGGGCGCTTGCCGACGTACGCGTCAAAAATGTCGACGAAGCTCGACTGCCCCGACACATCGGTGCACGACCCGATCTCCCCGGTGCACTCCTGCTTGAGCCGCACGACCACGGTCTCGCCCGGATGCGCCGCCAGGAAGTCACCGAGCTTGGTGAGCACGTCGTCGAAGTTCGCGTTCTGGTAGCTCGCGCCGTGGTGGATCGTGAAGGTGTTCCCGCTGTTCACCCGGGCCCGGATGTCGATCATCCGGATGCCGGCGGCGAGTTGCGCGGTGAGCGTGCCGCCGGAGTCGCCGAAGTCCTCCTGCGTCTGCGTCCACGCCCCGCCGTGGATCGACATGGTCTCGTGCGTGCCCGGGATGGACAGCGCGGCCAGGCTGCGGGAATCGGGCAGCCCGCGCATCCAGTCCGGGTTGGTGGCGGTGCTCAGGCTCCGGTAGGAGGCGTCGGCGGCGAGCGCGGCGGACGGAACGGCGACGAGGGCGACGGCGAGGGCGGTTGCGCCGAGGACGGCGACGGCACGCTTCATGGCCGGAAAGATATCGATCAATGCGTGTACGGCGGAAGGGCTGAGTTACTCGTGGGTCTGCCCGTCGATGCTCTCGTAGGCTGAGCCGGTGGACATCCGCCCGGCCGGCCCGGCCCAGCTCGCCGACATCGCCGATCTGTTCGACAGCAACAGCACCACGCGCGGCTGCTACTGCATGTGGTTCCTGCTGCGGGGCGGTGCGGCGGAGGCCGGTTGGGGTGCCGGCAACCGCGCGCGTTTCGAGGAGATGGTCAACTCCGCCGGGGAACCGGCCGGCGTGCTGGCCTACGACGAGGACGGCCGTCCGGTCGGCTGGTGCGCGGTGGGTCCGCGCCGCCGCTACGCGAAGATCCTGCGGTCGCCGATCCTGAAGACCGCGCGTGACCCCGCCGAGGACGACGACGTGTGGTTCGTGCCGTGCTTCTTCGTCCGGGTCGGCCACCGCCGGGGCGGGACCACCCATGAGCTCCTGTCGGCCGCCGTGGACCTGGCCCGCAGGCACGGCGCCACGGCCGTCGAGGGTTTCCCGCTGGCCGGACCCGGCCCGCACCGGGACGATCGCTATCTGGGCACCGAGCCGCTCTTCGCCGCCTGCGGCTTCACCGAGGTGGCCCGCCCGTCGGCCCGCCGCGTGGTGATGCGCCGGGCCGTCTGACCGCGGGCCGGGTCACTGGCCGGCGGGGGCGACGCCGTTGGCGTAGGCGAAGATCACCAGTTGCACGCGGTCGCGGGCGCCGAGCTTGGTCAGCACTCGGCCCAGGTGGCTCTTCGCGGTCGCCTCGGTCACCATCAGCTCCTCGGCGATCTCCCCGTTGGTCAGTCCGCGGGCGACGAGGACGAGCACCTCACGCTCGCGCGGGGTGAGCGAGTCGAGCAGTGGGGACGGGCGTGCCACGACGGACGGGCGGGCGGCGAATTCCTGGATCAGCCGGCGGGTGACGGTCGGCGAGAGCAGCGCGTCGCCCGCCGCGACCACCTGGATGGCCTCCAGGAGGCGATGGCGGGGCGCGTCCTTGAGGAGGAATCCCGCCGCGCCGGCGCGCAGTGCCCCGTAGACGTATTCGTCGAGATCGAACGTGGTGAGGATCAGTATTCGCGGAGTGTGGTCGCGTCCGGGCGCGGTCAGGCGCGCGGCCGCGGCGACCCCGTCCAGGATCGGCATCCGGATGTCCATGACGACCACGTCCGGTCGCAGTTCGGCGGCCCGCACCACCGCGTCCTCGCCGTCCTGCGCCTCGCCGACGACGTCGATGCCCTCCTGGGTGTCGAGGAAGAGCCGCAGGCCGGTGCGGATCAGTTCCTGGTCGTCGGCCAGCAGAACCCGGATGCTCACAGGCCCACCGTAGTCGGCACCCGGGCCGCGACCCGGAAACCGCCGCCGGGACCGGGCCCGGCCGTGAAGGTGCCGCCGAGGAGGTGGACCCGTTCCCGCATGCCGACGAGCCCGTGGCCGCCGGACGGGTTCGGTTCCGGCCGGCCCGCCCCACGGTCGGACACCTCGAGATCGAGATGGCCCGGCCCGGTGGTGAGCCGGACCAGCGCCTGATCGGTTCCGGCGTGCCGCAGGACGTTGGTGAGGGCTTCCTCGACGATGCGGTAGACCGACAGGCCGACCCCTTCGTCGAGAGGCGGCGGTTCGCCGTCGATCTCGAGGCCGACCGACAGGCCGACGGTACGGAAGGTGGCCGCCAGCTCGGTCAGGTCGGACAGTCCCGGCAATGGCCGGTGGGGTGCCCTCGGCGCGGCCGCGGTGGGCGATCCGGAGCGCAGCAGGGCCAGCAGCCGGCGCAGTTCCACGATGCTCTGCTCGCCGCTGGACTCCACCCGGCTCAGCACGTCGCCGGCCACGTCGGGCGCGGTCGGCAGGACATCCCGCGCGCCGCGCACGCCGACCAGCATCACCGTGACCGAGTGCGCGACGATGTCGTGGAGTTCCCGGGCGATCGCGGCCCGCTCCTCGTGTGCCGCGATCGCCGCCTGCTGGTCCCGTTCGATACGCGCGGCGGTGGCCCGGGCCCGCAGGTCGTCGTGGTGCCGGCGGCGCCCGCGCAGGGCGGCACCGACCGCCCACGCCGCCACCGGCGGTGGCACCGAGGTCACCGAGAGGACAACCAGCACGACCGTCGCGCCGACCAGCGTCACCACCGACACCCGGGCCGGGCAGCGCTCGGCGACGGTGAACAGGGCGACGCAGACCAGCGCGCCACCGGGGGACTCACCCAGCGAGAAGAGGAGACCGGTGGTGGCGAGCATGACCCCCAGCAGCAGGACCGGATGCCGGCGCCGGGCGAACAGTGCCGCCCCGGCCGCCACCGTGAGCAGCACCGTCCCCGGGCGGACCGGGGATTCGTCGTCGTAGAGCAGCGACAGCTCGCCCGCGATGCCGACCAGGACGGCGAGGAAATCGACCAGCACTCTTTCGGCCTGGGGTGTGATCCACCGCCCGCCTCCCGGCCGGGCCCGCCGGCCGGAGGCGGTGAACCAGGTCATGACCGTCATCCTAGGTCGCGGTGTCGCTCGGCGAGAACGGCGAGAACCGCCGCCGCGGCCGCCCAGCCGGCGAGGGCCAGGGCCGACGCCGGCAGTGAATGGGCCGAGCCGTGAACACCCCCGGTGAGCACCTGGAGGCTCCCGAAGGGGGTGTAGTCGACCGCCGAGGTGCTGATCGTCCCGATCAGGGACGGCGCCACGAAGTAGACGACGATGCCGGCCACCACGGCGGCGATCTGGTTGCGGAGCAGACCACCGAGGGCGGCGCCGACCAGCACCGTGAGCGTCCCGGCGAGAACGCAACCACCGGCCAGGGGGATGAGCTGTGCCGCTGTGAGGTCGGGCCCCGGCTGGTGCGAGGCGAGGATCGGCACCCCGAGGGTGAACGACGCTCCCGTCGTGAGGACGGCCAGGCCCAGCCCGACGACCACGGTCGCGCCCAGCCGCGCGGCGGCGACGATGCCCGGATCGCGGCCGGACACGAGGACCGCCGAGGCCGCGGTGCGATGCCGGTATTCCGCCGTGACGGCCACCGCGCCGAAGAACAGCAGGAGCAGCGGCATCCCGCCGAGCGCCTCCTCCTTCTCGGCCACCTCGTCGAGCGTGCCGGAGGCCAACGAGACCAGGAGGACGTTGAGGGCCGCGAGGGCGATCGAGGCGAGAGCGAACCACAGCGCGGTCCGGATCGTGAGGAGTTTGCGCAGCTCACCGAGGATCAAGGTCATGACTGCCGTCCGATCAGCTTGAGAAATCCGTCCTCCAGCGAGGTGGTCTGCGGCGTCAGCTCGTGCAGGTCCACCCGCGCCCGGCGGGCGAGGTCGGCGAGGGCGGGCGCGTCCAGGCCCTCGACCAGGTAGCGCCCGCCGGCCCGGTCCGGCGTGACCCGGCCACCCGCGCGGGCCACGGCCTCGATGAGCGGTCCGGGATCGCCGGTGCGGATCCACACGCCGCCGGCCGGGGTGAGATCCGCGATCGTGCCGGCATGGACCACCCGGCCCTGCGACACCACGATGACCTCGTCGACGGTGTGCGCCGCCTCGCTGAGCAGGTGGCTGGACACGAGCACCGCCCGGCCCCGCTCGGCTCGCTCGCGCAGCAGCGTGCGGAGCCAGCGGATCCCTTCGGGGTCGAGGCCGTTGGCCGGTTCGTCCAGCAGGAGGACCTCGGGGTCGCCGAGCAGGGCGGCGGCGAGGCCCAGCCGCTGGCGCATGCCGAGCGAGAAGGTGCCGACCCGCCGACCGGCCGCCTCGGTCAGGCCGGCGAGTGCCAGCACCTCCTCGACCCGGGTCTGCGGCAAGCGGGCGAACCCGGCCAGGATCCGCAGGTGCTGGCGGGCCGAGCGGCCCGGGTGGGCACCACACGCCTCGATCGCCACGCCGAGCGTGCGCGCCTCGGGCGGGCGCTCCCGCAGCGGCGTGCCGCCGAGCAGCACGCGGCCCGAATTCGGGCGCACCAGGCCGGCCAGCATCGCCAGGATCGTGGTCTTACCGGCCCCGTTGGGCCCGAGGAACCCGGTGACGACGCCCGGCCGGACGCCGAAGGAGACGTCGTCGACCGCGGTCAGCCGGCCGTAGCGCTTGGTGAGCTGCTCCGCCGTGAGCACCGCGGGACGCGGAGGTGGTTTTGTCATGTGCACCAGGGTCGCGCTCGCGGGTGGCCTCGGTCGTCAGCCCACGGACCACACTTCGTCTCCGACTCAGGTCGGAGACGCGGCGATCTTCAGCAGCTGCTGGATCTGCGATTGGCGGCGGGTGGTCACGGTGGTGGCCAGGGCCCGGGCGGGTGGGTAGGCGCCGGCGGACTGTTCCATCCGGGAGGTCTCCACGCAATTGCCCAGGTGGCCCAGGAGCAGGCTCACCGCCGTACGGTCGAAGGGGTTGGCGTCCCTCAGTTCGGTGATGTCGGCCGGGCGCAGCATGTGCAGCGCGCCGTGGCCCGCGTGGGCGTCGGCCGACGGGTCGGCGGTCAGCGGCTGCTGCCAGCCCAGCAACCAGCGGCGGAACGTTCCGTCCTCCTCGCGCCACTGGGTGCGGAGTTCGGTGGCCAGCGCGCGGAGCGCCGGGTCGGCCGCCCGGCTCTCGGCCAGCGACGCCACCTGGTCGCCCTCGGCGATCTGGGCCAGGGACATCTGCAGGAACATCACGTCGGCGCCGTTGAAGAGGGGCGTGGCCGCCGGCTGCTCCGGGGAGCAGCCGGCGACCAGCGTCAACAGCAGCGCCATTCGGATCAGACGGCTTGCCACAGGGCGGGGACGTTCGGCGGTTCCCAGCCGGCGATGGCGGTGTGGGCCTGGCGGCAGCGGTACGAGATGCCGTTGTAGGTGACCACGTTGCCGACCTGGTAGGCGGTTCCCGCCTTCCAGGTGCCGGAGGCCGGCGGCGCGGTGGTCGGTGCGGTCGTCGGCGGCCGGGTCGTGGGTGCGGTGGTCGGGGTCGTCGGCGGCGTGGTGGGCGTGGTCGTGCTGCCGCCG